>NZ_JAKGSD010000001.1:536115-671648 GCF_021654135.1 Amycolatopsis tucumanensis
CCAGCTTGCGCGCCCGCGCGCCAGCCGGGCTTCGCTCTCTCCTCCCGGCCAGCACGCCCCACCGGCAGGCACAACCGCTCTGCCCGGCCGAACCTCCCTGCTCAACCGAACACAGCAGCCGGGTCCAGAGCACTCCCCAACGGCACCCGGCTGACCATCCCCGCCGGCAAGCGCACCGGCACGACCTCGCCATACCCGAGCACCCCCAGCACCTTCCGGTCGGCCAGTGGGTGCGCCCGCCCCTGGTCGGTCACCAGCAGCACCGTCCCGGCGTACGCGCCCGCGCTCGGCATCGCCTCCACCAGTGCCGCCCGCCCGGGCTCGACGTACACCCGGTCGGCCAGTGGCATCCCGAGCACGGTCCGGCCCGGCGTCGCCATCGCGGCGGTGGCGGGCATCCGCGGGCCGACGTGCACCACCGGCGCCGCGGCCCCGGGCTCGTACGTCGCGCAGATCGTGTCGCCCGCCGCGAACTCCGGGCGCTGCCGGGGCGCCGCGCCCGGGCCCGCGTCCGCGGCCGGCGCGATGCGGGCCTCCGCGGCTTCGGCCGGTCCCAGCGGGACACCGACCGGCTGGCCGCCCCCGTACGCCTGCCGCGTCGCCGGGTCGGCCCGCTGGATGTCGTACTGCAGCGGCGAAATCGGCCGCAACCGGTCCGCCTCGGCGAGGTAGTGCTCCCGGTTGCCCGCGGTGTCCAGGACGAGCAGCTGCCCGGCGCGGATGTCCGCCCGCCCCGGCACCGCCGACGACGGACCGCCCAGCCCGGCCGGCCGGACCGGCGCGATCGGCTCCCCCGCGGGCAGCACGTCGACCACCGCCATGGCCGTCCGGATCCTCGGCACGGACTGCAGCGCCAGCCCCACCGTCACCGTGTCGGCCTGCCGGATCCGGTGCCGGTGGCCCCCGGCGATCAGGTACTGGTCACCGCTGGCCGGGACCTCGGCGAGCACCGCCTCCGCCGGCGCTCCCCCGGGCGCCCCGGCCCCGACCAGCAGCACCGACTCGTCCACAGTGGAGCCGTCCGGGCCAGGCACCGGCCGTGAGCACAGGCTCCAGCCACCGGTCAGCAGCTGCCCGGGGTCCGGCAGCGAGTCGGGCGCGCCGGGGATCCCGATCTCCGCACCCCGCGGCACACCCGCGAGCGAATCGCGCGACACCGACACCGTTTCGGCACGTTCACCGAGCGCCAGCAGCGCCGAGGCGTAGTTCGTCACCGGGTGCAGCACCCCGTCGAGGTACACGTACCGCGCCCCGGTCTCCTTCGCCACGATCACCGCCGGCCGGTCCCGCCACGTCGTATTCCCGCCGGGGTTGACCAGCCCGTACACGCCGACCGCGACGAGGGCCAGCACCCCCAGCACGATGCTGCCGATCGCGGCCCCGCCCGGACGGCGGAACGGCGGCTGCTCCGGATCGGGCTCCCGCGTCACCAGCGCGGAAATGGCCCGCTGCGCGAGGAACTGGTGCGCCTGCAGCAGGTCGCGTTTGGACGCCACCGCTCACCCGCCCAGTCCGCGGACCAGCCCGTACACCCCGAGCACCGCGCACAGCACGGGCACGCAGGCGAGCACGACCGCCACCTCGAGCAGCTCGGCGTAGCGGCCGAGGAACGGGCTGGGCAGCCGCTTGCTGTGGCTGAGCCCCGCCAGCACGGCCAGCCCGCCCACCACGATCAGCACCGGCGCGGTGACGGCGAACGGAAGCCGCGCGCCGGGGCCGAGCGCGAGCGCGCCCGCGGCGGCCACCCCCGCCAGCAACAGCGGCGCCCGGTGCCGCAGGGCCGGGTAGAGCCGGGCGCGCAGGCAGAACCCCACTGACAGCACGGACAGCAGCACGACGACCGCGGTGCCGCCCGCCCGCGCGACGACGCACAGGCACACCACGGTGACCGTCGCCGCCCCGGCGATCATCCCGGTCAGCAACTGGTCGGCGCGCACCACCGCGGCGTAAACCGCCTTCCTGGGCGGTTGCGGGTCGTCGCGCACCAGGTCCGCGGTGGTGCGCGGGAGCACCGGCATCGGCACCCGCCCGAGGCGGATCGCCAGCGGGCCGGACAGCGGCGACAACAACAGCACCGCCACGGCCGCCACCGCCGCGCCGTCCGCGCCGTCCAGCGCGTCCGTGGTCGCCGGCCACGACGCGAGCGCCCCCACGACGCTCGCGGTGAGACCGGCGACGAACACCTCGGCGCGCTCGACCACGGCGACCTGCCCCAGCACCGCGGCGATCAGCAGCGCCGAACAGCCGCCGAGCAGCTGCGGCGCGCCCAGCCCGGCCGGCTGCGGCCCGGCGGCGAGCGCCAGCGCTCCCCCGGCGAAGGCGAACGGCATCGCGAGCGCGGCCACCACGGCACCCGCGCCGGCGTCGCCGAACGCCCTGGCCAGCGCGGCGCCCGCGGCGAGCAGGACGACGCCGCCCCCGAGCGCGGCCCACGCCGCCGTCTCCCACGGCGGCCCGGCCCGCACCACGGCGGCCAGCGCGAGCAGCACGGCGAACGCCCCGGTCAGCAGGCCCGCCGCGCGGGTGTGCACCGGCCCCCACAGGCGCCCGGTGTGCCCGGCTCCCTTGGCGATGGTGTCGGCGAGGTCGTCGTAGGACAGTTCCGGCCAGTGCAGGCTCCGGGACACCAGGTGCAGGACCTCGCCGTCCCGGATCCCGTACGCGGCCGGCGTCCGGCCGGGTTCGAGCACGGTGCCGTCACCGCGGCGGAGCAGCCAGCCCCCGCCGGCCACCCCGTCGTCGTGCAGGCTTTCACCGGCCCGGCGCAGCAGTCCCGGCAGGATCTCCCCCACCGGCGACCGCTCGGGCACGGCGAGGTCGATCCGCCGTCCGGGCGCGTCGATGGTCACCCGGACGAGGTTCGTCGTCGTCATGGCCCCCACCATGGGCTGGCGGGCCCGCGGCGGGAACCGTTCCGGCAGGTACCGGCCACCGCGCTGGTTGTCATCGGATCCTCATGTTCGGACCGGCAAGGTGATCGGCATGCTCCCGGCGACGACCACGCACCAGCCCCCGCGGCCCAGCGCCGCGGGCGCACCGCAGACCGCCGGGCGGCCGGTCGCGACCGTCGCCGCCCAAGCCGTCACCACCACCGCGACCCCTGCCAGGACCGCGCCGCCACGCCCCGTGGCACAGCCCACGACCCCGGCCCAGCCCGCGCCGGTCCACATCGGACACCTCGCCGAGCCGCCCGAGGAGATTCCGGAGCAGCGGCACACGCCCGAGCTGCCCGCGCTGCGGATCGTCTGCTGGCAGCTCGCGCTGGTGCTGGGCCTGATCGCGATCGGCCGCCCCTGGCCGGTGACGGCGGGCCTGCTGACCACCGCGGCGATCCTGCTGGTCTGGACCGCGGGCCGCGCGGACGGCCGCTGGCTGTCCGACGAGGTGCTGCTCCGGGCGCGCCTGCTGCGGCGGCGCCGTCGCGTGGCACGCGGCGGGGACCTGCTCGGCCACCTCGCGCCGGGAGCCCGGATCCGCACCGCCGAAGTCGCGGGCGTGCCGGCCGGGGTGATCAGCCGCGAGGAAGAACTGCTCGCCGTCCTGCGCCCGACCGGCGGTGATCCCGGTGCGTTCGCCCGGCTCACGCTCTCCGGAGCGCTGGTCTCGGGATCCGGGACAGCACCGGTGATCCGGCTCCAGCTGGTCCTGCACCGCGGTCCTCGGCAGACGCACGAAACCCGGGCCTGGCTCGCCGTGCGCGCGGTGCGCGAGCCCGGCCTGGCCACCGACGACGAGCTGCTCACCGCGCTGACCGGCGCGGTGCGCCGCACGCACCGCGAACTCCGCGCCGCGGGCCTGGGCGCGGTCGCCCTGACCGAGCAGGAACTGCGCGCGGCGCTCGCCGCGCTCACCCACACCGGCCCCGGCCGGGACCGGGTCGCCGAGGAGCGGCGGTGCTGGCGCGCGGGACCGGTCACCCAGATCGGCGTGCGCGTGACCGGCCTCGGCGCCCGCCCGCCGCGGGCCCGGATCCACGCGCTGCACCAGCTGCTCGCCGCCGTCCCCGGCGCCGCCCGCACCGTCGCGGTCACCGTGCCCGGGCACGACGCGGTGGTGCGGGTCGCCGCCACGACCGACGCCGCCGCCGATTCGGCCGTCGCGCGGCTGCTGTGGGCGCCGCCCCCGGGGCTGCGCCTGGAACGAATGGACAACCAGCACGGACCGGCCGTCGCCGCGTCGCTGCCGATCGGAGGAAAGCCATGATCCCCCAGCCCGCACTCGAAGCACGCCAGGCCCCGCCGCGCCTTTCGGTCCTCGATGGACAGTCCGCGGGGGCGCTGGTCTCCCGGCACGCGCGGGTCGCCACCAAGCTGGCCGCCGCCGAACGCGAGGTGCTCGTCGTCAGCTCGCTGTCCGGCGGCCCCGCCGATCCGGTCAGCACGTTCCGCCCGGTCGACCACGCCAACCTCGGCCGCGGGGTCCGCTACCGGATGCTCGTCCCGGACGCCGCGCGCACGACGCCCGGCCCCGCCCGGCGCCTCGGCAAGCTGGCGCAGGCCGGCGCGGAGATTCGCACGATGCCCGTCGTGCCCGTCGAGGCGCTGGTCATCGACGGCGCGCTCGCCGTGCTGCCCGGGGAGCACCGGGACATCGCGGTGCTCCGGCTGCCCAGCGTGATCGGCACGATCATGGAGCTGGTCGAGCACCTGTGGCCGGCCGCGGTGCCGCTCGTCCCGGCCGACCCGCCGTCGTGCGCGGAACTGGCCGGGCGCGACCGGGAGCTGCTGGCTCTGCTGTCCGCGGGCTGCACGGACGAGTCGGCGGCGGCCGCGCTCGGCGTGTCGGTGCGCACGGTGCGGCGCATGGTCGCCGGGCTGATGAACCGGCTCGGCGCCCGCAGCCGCTTCCAGGCCGGGGTCAAGGCCGCCGGGCACGGCTGGCTGGCAGGGAGGGCGAGCTGATGACGACCGCCGCCCGGACCCTGCTCGTGGCGCCGGGCCGGCACGGCGCCTACGCCACCGTCGGCGAGGCGGTGCTCGGCGCCCCGGACGGCGCGTGCGTGTCCATCGCCGCCGGCACCTACGCCGAGACACTGGAACTGGTGGACCGCACGCTGACCCTCCGCGCGGCCGCGGGCGCCGAGGTCGTGTTCGACGGCAGCGGGGCGGACGTGCCGGTGCTGTTCGCCCGCGGCGGCGCGCTCACCGTGCACGGGGTGACCGTGCGGGCGGGAAACGCGGCGGGGGTGCAGGCCGAGCACGCGGCCCTGACGCTCACCGGCTGCAGCGTGCACGCCGGGCGCGGCGCCGCCGTCGCGGTCCGCGGACCGGGACCGGTCGCGATCACCGACGTGTCGATCACCGGCGCGGAGCACGGGCTGGTGCTGGAAGGCACGTCCGGCGTGGTGGAGAACGTGACCATCGACAACGTCGCCGCCGACGGGATGATCGTCGGGCTGGGCGCGGATCCGGTGATCCGGTCCTGCGCCGTGAGCGGGTGCGGGCAGCGCGGTCTCTACGTCTACCAGCACGCGCGGCCGGTGGTGGAGAACTGCCGGATCATCCGCACCGCCCAGGCCGGGGTCCTGGTGGCCCACCGCGGCGAACCGGTGCTGCGGCGGGTTTCGGTGAGCGACGCGGGCGGCGTCGGCATCGACGTGGGCGCGCACTGCGGCGGCACGGTCGAAGCGTGCGACGTCACCAACACCGCCGAGCCCGCGGTGCGGCTCGCGGCCTCGGCGACCGCGACCGTGGTGGCCGAACCGGCCGGGGCGTCCGGCGGCCCGCTGGACGCGCTGCTCGCGGACCTCGACGGCATGGTCGGGCTGCCGGCGGTCAAGGCCGAGGTCCGGTCGCTGGTGGACGAGATCCAGGTGAACGCGTGGCGGTCGCGGGCCGGGCTGTCCACCGGCGCGCTGAGCCACCACCTGATCTTCGCGGGCGCGCCGGGCACCGGGAAGACGACGGTGGCCCGGACCTACGGCAGGCTGCTGCGGGAACTGGGGGTGCTCGGCGGCGGGGAGTTCCGCGAGGTGTCGCGGCGGGACCTGGTCGGGCAGTACGTCGGCCACACCGCCGAGAAGACGGCGACGGTGTTCGAGCAGTCCCTCGGCGGTGTGCTGTTCATCGACGAGGCCTACACGCTGTCGCGGCAGACCGGCAGCGGCGCCGACTTCGGCCAGGAAGCCATCGACACGCTGGTGAAGCTGATGGAGGACCACCGCGAGGAGATCGCGGTGATCGTCGCGGGCTACACCGCCGAGATGCGCCAGTTCCTCGCCGCCAACCCGGGGTTGTCGTCGCGGTTCGCGAAGACGATCGAGTTCGAGAACTACACGCCGGACCAGCTGGTCGGCATCACCGGCCGCATGGCGGCGGACGGCGACTACGAGCTCGACCCGCGCGCCCGGCCCGTCCTCGCCGGCTACTTCGACCGCATCTCGGCCGATCCCGCGTTCGGCAACGCGCGCGACGCCCGGAAGCTGTTCGAGGCCGTGCGGAAGGCCCAGTCCGGGCGGCTGCGGCGGCTCGGCCGGATCCCGGACCCCGCCGAGCTGCGTGAACTCCGGCTCGAGGACGTGCTGGCTGCGGTCGGGGCGTGATGGTTCGTACCATGGGACCGGCGACGGCGGCGATTCCGAGGACGACCACCATGACGGCAGCGGGGGACGCACCCGGCGACCTGGTTCCGCTGGGCGACGGGCCGAGCGCCACCGTGTTCGCCGGGGTGGACGAGGCGGCCGGGACGGCGTTCGCGCTCAAGGTCTACCCGGGCCGGCTCGACCGCGGCACCCGCGCCGAGCTGGACGCCGAACTGTCCGCGCTGGCCTCGGTGCGGGGCAGGGCGCCGGTCCTGGTGGCCGACGCGGTGCGCGAGCTCCCGGACGGCCGGTGCGCCCTGCGGATGGAGTTGTGCGCGCAGTCCCTGCCCGAGCTGGTGGGGGCGTTCGGGCCGATGGCGGCCGCCGACGCGGTGGCGCTGGGCCGCTCGCTGGCGTCCGCGCTGGCCGCGGCGCACCCGGCCGGGGTGGTGCACGGCGGGGTCACCCCGGGGAACGTGTTGTTCCGGCCGTCCGGCGAGGCGGTGCTGTCCGACTTCGGCCTGGCGCTGCGCCGCGCCTTCCCCCGCGACCCGGCGCGCGACATCGGGTTCCTGGCGCCGGAGACACTGCGCGACGGAACCGCCGACGAGCGGTCCGACCTGTACGGCTTGGGCGCGGTGCTGTACCTGGCGCTGACCGGCCGGTCGCCGCACCAGGGACGGCCCGGCGAGCCCGAGGGCGAGCTGGTGCTGCGGGTGCTGCACGAGCCGGCGCCGCCCCTGGAGCGGAGCGATCTGCCGCCGGGGCTGGCGCAGCTGATCACGGCGCTGCTGGCCCGGTCCCCCGACGCGCGCCCCCTCGACGCGGCCACCGTGGCCGCCCGGATGGCCGCCCCGGCCCCCGGCCAGGTGCGGCCGGCGTTCGACGACTTCGGGGGGTCCTTCGGCGCGCCATCCTTGGGCGGGCCGCCGGTGGCGCCGGGGCCACCTCCGGGCGGGCCCCCGCTGCGATCGCATCCGGGGCCGCCGTCGCACAACCCGACAGGGGAAGTGCCCTTGGGCGCGCCACCACTGGCCCCGCAAGCGGGGGCGCCAGCGGGACCACCCCCGGGCATCCCGCACGGATCGCAGGCAGGAGCGCCATCGCCGACCGCGCCACCGGCCCCCTTGGGCGCCCTGCCTCCGGGGACGCCGCCCCCGGGCACACATCCCACGGCCCTGCGTCCCGCGGGGCCGCAGCCGAATCCGGCTTCGCCGCCGGTCCCCCATGCCTCGGCGGCGCCGGCCGGGCCGGCACCCCACGGGCCCCCCGCGGCCGGGAACCGACCCGCAGCGCCCTGGCCCGCCGCCCCGCATCCGGCGCCGGGCGGGCCGCGGCTGGGCACGCCGCTCGTCGAGTACGGGCCGGCCGACCGCCCGCGCCGACGGCCGAGGCGGATGAATTCCGTCGTCGTGGCGCTGGCGGTGTTGTCGGCGCTCGCGGTGGCCGCCGTGCTCGTGCTGGTGAACACCCCGGAGGAACTGGACGTCGCGGCCGTGCCGCCGCAGATCGGGGCTCCCGGGCTGCCCTCGCCGTCGGGGCGGGCGGTGCAACTGGACCTCAACGACCCGGTCGACCTCGGCGATCACGTCGAACTGTCCTGGCGCAGCAGCGAGGCGCTGGACTTCGCGGTCATCGTCGCCGCCGAGGGCGAGCGGAGCACCACCGTCCTCGTCCAGCGCAACACCAGCCACCGGGTGCCGGTGGATCCGGTGCGCAAGTACTGCTTCCTCGTCCAGGCCACCGACGGCAACCAGGTCTACGAGAGCCAGGCCAAACCGATCCGCGGCGCGAACTGCGTCAAGTGACCCGCCGCAGCAGCGTCCACGGCTCGAACGCCGCGCGGAGCCGCGCCCGCACGCCCCGCCGGGCGAGGCCGCGCCGCACCCGGCGCACCGCCGTCCACGCCTGCGCCGCCCGGCCCTCGTCCGGCCCGGCGCCCGACCACAGCGCCACGTCCACCGTCCGGCCCAGCGACCGCAGCTCCTCCACAGTGGACTGATCCACGAACCGGGCGGCAGCGGTCGCCAGGTCCCGCACGGTCATCCCCGCCGTGACGGGCACGCCATGACCGCGCAGCCGGTCCCGCACCTCTTCCCAGGCGCCGATCACCGCGCCGGATCCACCCCGGCGCCGTCGCCGCCACGCGCGCACGCCCTTGGCCAGCGGCACGCCGAACACCCCGAGCAGCACCACGGCGAGCAGGACCGCCCCCGTCACCGCCCACGGGAAGCGGCCGGTCCCGCCGTTCCCGTCGCCGGTGCCCTCTCCTGCCGCCACCGGTGGGTCGAGCAGGTCCTGCGACGCGGGCAGCTGCGCCCGTGCCCCCGCGGTCGCGGCGGCCAGCCCGGCGCCCGCGGCCGCTCCGGGCGCGGCGGTGCCCGTCGGGTCGAGCGGCACCCAGCCGACGCCCTCCACGGCCACCTCCGGCCAGGCCAGCACGTCGCCGTTGCTCACCACCGTCGTGCCGGTCGGCGCGCGGAAGCCGACCACCAGCCGAGCCGGGATGCCCCGCACCCGCGCCAGGGCCACGTAGGCGGCGGCGAACTGCTCGCTGGTGCCGCGCTTGGCGGTCAGCAGGAACTCCGCGAGCTGGGGCCAGGAGTGCCCGGTCGGCAGGTTCTGGCCGCTGGCGAGCCGGTAGTTCTCCCGGAAGAACCGCTCCAGCGCGAGCGCCGCCTGGAAGGTGGGCCGGGTGCCGTTCACCGCCCGCTCGGCGAGCTCGGTGATCCCGGGCGGCACCGTGCCGACGCCGGACAGGCCGCCGGGCGCGTCCGGGTCGATCGCCGCGCCGTACAGCGAACCCGCCGGGATCTGCGGCGCCCACCAGGTCAGGGTGTAGTCGCCGGCGCGGCCGCCGTCCGGCACGAGCAAGGTGCCCTGCTGTTCCTCCACCAGCGGCTCGGCGCCGCTCACCCCGGCGGGCCAGGTCTGGCTCGGCAGCCACGGCCCGCCGAGGTCGACGGCGGAGATCCGGGCCGTGCGCGCCTCGACCGGCACGGTCACCGCCGGGCCCGGCCGGAGTTCGCTGCCGAGCGTGCGGTAGCGGGCGCCGGGCGACCAGTTGACGCCGTCGAACTCGTCCAGCACCGCCACGGCCCACCGGTCCACCCCGGCCGCGCCGTCGACGCGGAACACCGGCGTGCCCGGGTGGGCGAGCCGGTAGGCGATGTCGTCCAGCGGGTTGGCGATCTGGACCTGCGTGAGCGGGGCGAGCTGCTCGTCCTTGAGGGAGTACTTCGCCGGCGGGGACGGGACGGCGACCCCGGCGACCACCACGGCCGCCGCGGCGAGCGCGACGGCCGCGGACGGGAACACCGGCCGCCGCCCCTGCCCGCGCCCGGTGGCGAGCACGGCGCCCGCCGCCACGGCGTACGCGAGCGCCGCGCCCACCGCGCCCCAGCCGGACGCCGCCGCGTAGAACTGGCTGAGCACCACGACGGCGAGGCTCGGCACCAGCGCGGCCAGTGGCCGGGTGAGCCGGAGCAGTTCGGCGCCGAGCACCGCCGCGAGGACCGTCAGCAGCGGCACGAACAGCAGCACCGCGGGCTCGGGACGGGCCGGCCAGGTGGAGCGCAGGGCGAGCTGCCAGGACTGGGACACGCCGTCGGCGAGCGCACGCAGGGTCTCACCGGTGGGCACCCCGCCCACGGTGGTCGGCCACAGGGTCGTCTCGACGACCGCGAGCAGGCCGGCGACCAGCGCGACCAGGGGCCGCCAAGCCAGCGAGCCCGGCGTGCGCATCACGGCGACGACGACGAGCACGACGGCCGCGGGCACCCCGACCGGCGCCAGGAGCGCGGAAAGGCCGAACACCGGAGCGAACAGCAACCCCGCGACCACAGCCGCGAGCACCACCCCGGCGGCGGGGGTGATCGCGGCGCGATCTCCACGTGCGGTGCTCATCCGACCACCCCGGACCATGTGATTGGACAGTCCGGATGCGACAGTCGTGCGACGAAGGTGTGCTTCACGCCGTCACCTCGTGCGCTGAGCGCAGCCACGAACGGCAGTCCACAGCAGACACGTGCGATGTCCAGGCGTGCCTCACCCCGCCACCTCGTTCCACAACCGCACCGCCTGCACCGCGTCGGCGGCCAGCAGCACCCGTGCGCCCGGCGCCGCGGCCATTCGTGGTCCCGGTCCTTCCAGCGCGACCAGGAAGATCGTGTCGAACCGGTCCCGCAGCCAGGTCAGTGCGGGCGGCTCCGCGCGCGCCGAGCTGACCAGCACCAGGCATCCGCCCGCGCCGCCGCGTGCGGACAGCGCCGGCGGCACCAGCGCGTCCGCCGGGGCCTGCGTCGCCTGGCACAGCTCGTCCAGCAACTGCCGGGTCGCGGGCAGGCCGCCGGGTGTGGGCAGGTCGAGCCCGCCCGCGGTGACCAGCCGCGACGGGTGCCCGGCCCGCGCCGAGGCCACCAGCAGCGACGCGGCCACGTCGGCCGCCTCCTCGAACCCGGCAGGCGACAGCGATCCGGCGCGGGTGTCCAGCAGCAGCGTGAACCGCGGCTGCTCCGGGTCCACGAGGTCCCGCACCATCAGCCGCCCGGTGCGGGCCGTCGCCTTCCAGTGCACGTGCCGCACCTCGTCCCCGGGCACGTACTCGCGCACGTCCTGCAGGTCGATCGAGCCGCGCAGCGCGTCGTCGGTGCGGGCGCCGTCGTGGTGGTGCCGCGGGTGCCCGCTGACCAGCACCCGGGCCGGCAGCTGCCGCGGGTGCACCCACAGGTCCGAGGTCTCACCGGTGGGCTTGCGGTTGACGGCCAGCCCGAACGGGTCGGCCCGGTGCAACGTCAGCGGGCCGACCGGGTGCCGCCCGCGCGCGCCGGTGGGCAGCTCGTAGTGGTAGGTGGCCTCCGCGCCCGGCGCGAGCGCGCGCACCGAGACGGTCTGCGCCTGCCCGCCGATCCCGTCGGTGGCCAGGAACGCCGCCTGCCGCCGCTGCCCCGGGTTGCGCACCCGCAGCCGCGCCAGCGCGGCACTGCCCCGTTCGACCCGGTCCGGGTACACGGCACGGCGCACCTCGACACCCAGCCCGCGCGCCGTGACGGCCACCGCGGCGAGCACGGCGACCAGCGCCACCGCCCCCAGCGCACGCAACAGCGGGTACCCGCCCCACTGCCCGAACACCAGCAGCGGCACCGCCGCGACGAGCACCGCGACGCCGCGCCCGGTCAGCCGCCGCCTCACCGCCGGGCCGCGCCGATCGCCGGCGCCGGGGTGGCGGCCAGGACCTCGTCGACGATCTCGGCGGTGCCGCGGCCGTTCAGCTCGGCGTCCGCGGTGAGGATCAGGCGGTGCGCCAGCACCGGCACGGCCACGTCCTTGACGTCGTCCGGGGTGACGAACGCCCTGCCGTCGGTCGCGGCCAGCGCCTGCGCGGTCCGCACCAGCGCGATGCTGCCACGCGGGCTCGCGCCGAACCGCACCGCCGCGTGCTCCCGGGTCGCGGCCGCCAGCCGGGCCGCGTACTCCACGACCGCCCGGTCCAGGTGCGACCCGCGCACCTCCGCGATGGCCTGGCGCAACACCCCGATGTCGACCACGGTGGGCAGCTCGTCCGCGGTGACGCCGGCGCACTCGCTCATGACCACCAGCACCTCGGAGGCCACGTCCGGGTAGCCGACCGACAACCGCATCAGGAACCGGTCCAGCTGTGCCTCCGGCAGCCGGTAGGTGCCCTCCATCTCGATCGGGTTCTGCGTGGCCACCACCAGGAACGGCCGCGGCACCTCGTGCGCCACGCCGTCCACCGTCACGCGCCGCTCGGACATGACCTCCAGCAGCGCGGACTGGGTCTTCGGAGTGCCGCGGTTGATCTCGTCGGCCACCACGATGTTCGCGAACACCGCGCCCGGGTGGAACCCGAACTCCTCGTCCTTCTGGTGGAACACGCTCACGCCGGTGATGTCGCCGGGCAGCAGGTCCGGCGTGAACTGGATGCGGCTCCACTTCCCGCCGATGCTGCGCGCCAGGCACCGCGCCAGCGTCGTCTTGCCGAGGCCGGGCACGTCCTCGATCAGCAGGTGCCCCTCGGCCAGCAGGGCGGCCACCGCCAGCCGCACCAGCTCCGGCTTGCCCCGGATCACCTGCTGCACGTTGTTCGCGATCAGCCCGGCGACCTCGCCCGCTCGTGTTGCGCTCTGCACTATCCCCCCGGCCATACGTAGTAGTTGGAACGGACACCGTTGACTTCGACCCACACGCGGTAGCCGACGCTCTCGAACGGGAAGTCCTCGAACACCTCGTTGCCCTCCGCGTCGGTCCGGACGCCCCGGCCCGGGTTGGAGTAATCCGTGTTGTCGGAGAACACCTCTACCTCGTACCTGGTGTTGGGGTCGAACCCGGTCATCTCCACGTGCATGTAAGCGCAGTCCGGCGCCTCACAACCGTCGTAGGTCGTGTCCTCACCCCGGCGGATCGTGATCTGCGGGGTCCGCTGCACCGGCACCAGCGTCTGGACCGTGGCCGGCGCTCCCCGCCCGGCGCTGTTCTCCGCCACCACCGTGACGGTGTAGGTCACGCCCTGCTGCAACCCGCTCAGCGTGGCCGACCGCGCGCTGCCCGGACGGGTCATCGCCCCGCCCGCGCCGGACCCCGGCCGCCAGGAGATCTGGTAGGCGGTGACGGCCGCGCCGTTCGGCGGCGCCGCACCCCAGGTGAGCTGCACGTTCTCGCCCTGCACGGTGGCGCGCAGCCCGGGCGGCAGGCCCGGCGGGCTCGCCGGCACCGGCGGAGGCGACGGCGGCGGCACGGCCCGGGACGACGACGGCGGCGACTGGGTCTGCCCCGGCGGCCGGCCCCCGTCACCACCCGACGGCGGCCGGTTCTGACCCCCACCGGGCGGCGGCCCGTTCTGCGCCGGTCCATTTTGGACCGGTCCATTCTGCGCCGGTCCGTTCTGGGGCTGCGAAACAGGCGACTCCGGCGGCGGGGCGACCGGCGCGCCCGGCTCGTCCGGCCGCTGCGTGCCGACCACCGGCACCTGGTTCACCGCGCCGTCGTGGTCCACCACCAGCACGTGCCGCCCCTCGGCGCCGTCCACGTACACGCGGGCGTCCTCGCCGCGGGCCAGCCGCGGTTCGCCCGCCTCCGGCGGCACCGGCATCGTCCGCTTCGGATCGCCCTGGCTGCTGTAGGTCAGCACCGTGCTGCGGGTCAGGTCGAGCAGCACCACCGACGACCCGCTGACCGTCGGGCCGGCGTAGTCGCCGTCGGCCAGCGCCAGGCTGATCGGCGTCGCGGGCGCGCGCCGCCCGTCCAGCCCGGCCGCGTCGACCAGGTGCAGCCGCCGGGTCGCCGGGTCGAGCACGGCCACCCGGCCGTCCGCGTCCGCCGGGGCGATCCGGGCGCCGGGCGGCAGGTCCATCCGCGCGGGCACCGGCTCGCCGAACCCGTCCCCGGTGACCGGGCGCAGCACGTCGGAGGTGGTGTCCACGAACGCGGCGTCCCGGCCGACCACGGTCAGCCCGCCGGTGTGGCCTGCGGGAGCCGCCACCGGGCAGGACACCTGCTCCGCATCGCGCGGGAGCCGGCACAGCACCCCGGAATCCAGGCGGTGCAACCACACCGTGCCGTCCGGAGTGGCCACCGGGTCGCCGAGCACGCCGCCCGCCGGGATGGTCACCGCGCCGTCGCCGAGCCGCACCACCCGGCCCGCCTCGCGGTAGACCAGGTAGGGCCCGCCCGGCGTCTCGATCGCGACCGGCACCTCGCCGGTCGGCGGGACGAAGCTGCGCTCCACGCTGAGGTCGGACTTGCCGAACTCGTGGATCCGCGACCGCCCCACCACGTACCCGCTCGTCTCGCCCTGCACGACCTGGCTGCCCGGCTCCAGGCCCGGCACCTCCGCCGAGGCGTCCACGGTGCGGGCCGAGCCGTTGATGTGGAAAACCCGGTCCAGGCCGGGGAAAGCGACCCAGTGCCCGCCCGGCGCGACGTTCAGCCCGGGCAGCGGCCGTCCCGCCGCCGACACCGCCACCGCGACACCGGCGACCACGACCGCCACCAGCAACGCCATCGGCAGGCGGCGCCGCAGGCCGTGGGAAGTCCGCTCGTCCATCTGCGTCTACCCCCGATGCTCGCTGTACCAGGGCGCGTGGCCGGGCTGGGCGGCGCTGCTGACGGGCAGCACGAGCTCGAAGATCGCGCCGCCCTCCTCGGCGTTGTACACGCGGAGCACCCCGCCGTGCGCCTGCGCGACCCACCGCACGATCGACAGCCCGAGCCCGCTGGACCCGCCGCCGCTGCTGAACCGGTCGAAGTTCTCCGCCGCGACCGCCGGGTCGATCCCCGGCCCGTGGTCGGCCACCGTGACCCGGCCGCCCGCGACCGTGATGTGCACCAGCGCCTGCGCGCCCGGCTGCCGCCCGTACCGCAGCGCGTTGTCGAGCAGGTTGCTGATCGCGCGCTGCACCAGCGCCGGGTCGGCGTCGACGCGGGTCGGCGCGGCGGTGACCGTCACCTGGGCGTCCTCGGCCGGGGTCTCCGCCACCACGCTCGTCACCAGCTGGTCCAGCCACACCGGCTGGATGGCCAGCCGCTCCACCCCGGCGGCGAGCCGGGCCCGCACCAGCAGGCCGTCGATGATGCTGCCCATCCGCCCGGCCAGGCGCACCGTGCGGGGCAGCAGCTCGGCGCCCTGGTCGGGGTGCCGGGTCGCGGTCTCGGCGAGCGCCCGCAGCGCCGCGACCGGGGTGCGCAGGTCGTGGGCGGTCTCGGCGAGCAGCACCTCCTGCTGCTCCAGCGCCGCGGTGGCCGGCCGGATCGCGCGCCCGGACAGCAGGTGCCCGGCGACGCCGACCGCGGCCAGCAGCAGCACGCACCCGCCGATCACCATCAGCAGCAGCCCTTCGTGCCGGGACTGCTCCGGCCCGGCGTCCATGGCCGCGACCACCGCGCCGATGTACTGGCCGGTGCTGTTGCGGAACGGTTCGGCCCCGATCCGCACCAGCGCGCCGTTCGTCGCGCGCACGTAGCCCTTCAGCAGGGTGCCCGACTGCACGGCCCGCTGAGCGAGCCCGCCCAGCACCGCCAGGTCCACCGGCACGCAGGTGCGGCGGCTGACGTGCGGCTCGAACCGCTCGGCGCCGCCGGGCAGCACCGCGAACTGGGGGCACTGGGTGTTCAGCTCGTCCTCGGCGACGAACGCGGTGACCAGCGTGTCGTCGTACTGCAGGAGGCGGGTGACGGTCGAGGTGACGCGGCGCAGCTCGCCGTCCATCGCCTGCTCGCCCTTGTCCGCGTCGGCCTGGACCACCAGGACCGCGAACACGACCAGGCCGATCGCGTTCATCGCGGTGAACAGCCCGGTGAGCATCCAGCGCAGGCGGCGCAGGCGGTGCGCGGCCGAACCGCTCCGCGGCGCGCTCACGGCGCCATCCGGTAGCCGACCCCGCGGACGGTCTGCACCGCGTCCGGTTCGCCCAGCTTCCCCCGCAGCCGCCGCACCACCACGTCCACCACGTTCGACATCGGGTCGGTGCTGGAGTCCCAGCAGTGCTCGATCAGCTCGGCCCGCCGCACCGCCTGCTCCGGGCGCGCCATCAGGTACTCCAGCACCGCGAACTCCTTGCCGGACACCGTGAGCAGCACGCCGTCGCGGCGCACCTCGCGGCGGGCGCAGTCGACCTCCAGGCCGCCGTGCCGGAGCACGGACGGCCGCCCGGTGCCGGAGCGGCGGCACAGCGCGAGCACCCTGGCGGCGAGCTCGGCCGCGGCGAACGGTTTGACCAGGTAGTCGTCGCCGCCGTGCTCGAACCCGGCGATGCGGTCGTGCACCGTGTCGCGCGCGGTCAGGAACAGCACCGGCACCGCCCACCCGGCCTGCCTGCGCCGGTGCACGAAGTCGATCGCGTCGCCGTCGGGCAGCATCCGGTCGAACACCACGCACGCGTGCCCGGGCTCGGCGAGGGCCGCCGACGCCCCGGCGAGGGTCGCGGCGGTGTCCAGCCGGAGGCCGGCGGCGGTGAGTTCCGCGGTGACCGCGACGCGCAGGTCCTCGTCGTCCTCGACCACCAGCACCCGGGGCCGGGTCGTCACAGGTGCGGACACGGTGGATCCTTCGTCACGGGGAGCGTGTGCCCGGAAGCTTAGCGTCCCGCCGGATCTTGTTCGCCCGGTTTGCGGGTTTTGGCAGGAACCGGCCGCGCCGGGGCGATACCGTGGCGGGGTGCGTGTGCTGGTCACCGAGGACGACGAGAACCTCCGGGTGGCCGTCGAGGCGTCGCTGCGCGGGTCCGGGTTCGCGGTGGACGTGGCCGCCGACCTGCCGGCGGCGGACGAGGCGGTGAGCGTCAACTCCTACGACTGCACGGTGTTCGACCGCATGCTGCCGGCCGGGGACGCCCTGCGGTACGTGGCGGGGCTGCGGCAGCGGGGGTGGCCGGTGCCGGTGCTGTTCCTGACCGCGCGGGACACCGTGGACGACCGGATCGCCGGGCTCGCCCACGGCGACGACTACCTCGTCAAGCCGTTCGCGATGGCCGAACTCGTGGTGCGGGTGCGCAGCCTGTGCCGTCGCGGCCCAGCGCTGCCCGCCCCGGTGCTGCGCCACGGGGACGTCGAGGTGGACACCGGGCGGCACGAGGCACGGCGCGCGGGCACCCCGCTGACGCTGACCGCGAAGGAGTTCGTGGTGCTGGAGCGGCTGGTCGCCGCAGGCGGGCGGCCGGTCCCCCGGTCCGAGCTGATCGCCGCGGCGTGGGACGAGTTCGTGCCGCCCGCCTCGAACGTGCTGGAGGTGCTGATCGCCGGGCTGCGCCGCAAGCTCGGGCCGCCGCCGGTGGTGCGCACGGTCCGGGGCGTCGGCTACCTCCTCGGCGCCTGACCGCCCACCGCGGAGCCGGCGCGGATCGCGTGCTCCAGCAGCTCGTGCCCGTCCAGCGCGCCGGAGAACCGGATCTTCGCGCCGTCGGCGAACGCGACGGTGCAGCGGTAGTCGCGGATGACCAGCCGGGTCAGGAAGGTGCTGCGGCGCGGGTGGAACGGCGTGACCGCGGTGACCGCCTGCCACGGCCAGGCCCGCGTCCGCCCCTTCGCCGTGTGCGCGAGGCCCGCGTCGCGCACCTCGAACGTCTCCGACAGCCCCTGCCGCGCCACGTGCACGACGAGGAACACCGCGAGCGTCGCGGCGAAGACGGTCACGGTGATGCCGAACCCGATGGCGGTGCTGTACTGGTAGGAGTACCCGGACAGCATCATCGGCGTGGTCAGTGCCCCCATCACGGCGGCGAGGACGACCGCGGCGACGGCGATCAGCGCCAGGCGCACGTGGGAGACGCGGTAGCGGTGCCCCACCGGGCCGAGCAGGTCGGGATCGGTCGTCACGGGGCCACCTCCGGTCGGCTGCTGCACGATCACCGGACGATCGTGCGGCAGCCCGCCACGCCCGGCCAGGGCCGTGGCAGCAACCGGACAGGCGACTCCGGCTCAGTACAGCTCGATCTTCAACCGGGCCGTCCTGGCGCGGGAGACGCACAGGGCCATCTGGTCCCCGGCGGCCTTGTCCGCGGCCGACAGGCAGCTGTCCCGGTGTTCGGGCACGCCCTCCAGCACCCCGGAGACGCAGGACCCGCAGATGCCCTCCTCGCAGGACTTGAAGACCTCGATGCCGTTCTCCCCGAGAACCGCGAGGATCGACTTGCCCGCGGGCACCTCGAACACCTCGCCGGTGTCCAGCTCGACGGTGAACGGCTGGTCGCCGCTGGTGTCGACGTCGGCGGCCACGAAGTGCTCCACGTGCACGCGCGACTCGCCGACGACGGGCGCGAAGACCGCCGAGACCTGCGCCATGAACCCCTCCGGCCCGCACGTGTACACCTGCGCGTCCGGGGTCAGCTCGCCCGCGACCTCCTTCAGGATCGTCGGCTGCTCGGCGCGCGGCACGCCGAACCGCAGGTGCACGCGGTCGCCGAACTCGCGCTCCAGCAGGCCGGCGAACGCGGCCTGCTCACGGGCGCGGGCGAAGTAGTGCAGCTCGAACTCCGCGCCGCGGCGGTGGAGCTCGTAGGCCAGGCTCAGCAGCGGGGTGACGCCGACGCCGCCCGCCACCAGGACGTGGCGGGCGCCGTCGGCGACGCGCAGCAGGTTGCGGGGCTCGCCGATCTCGAGCGTGTCGCCGGCCTCGACGGTGTGCAGCGCCTCGGAACCACCGCGCGAGGCGGCTTCCTTCTTCACCGCGATCAGCAACGACTCCGGATCATGCGGCGGCGAGCACAGCGAATACTGCCGTACCAGGCCGGTCGGGCCGACGACGTCGACGTGCGCACCGGCCTCGTACGGTCCCAGCGGGGCGCCGTCGTCGCGGACCAGGCGCAGGCTGCGGATCCCGGCGGCTTCCTGCCTGACCTCCGCGACGCGGACCACGGTTGAAGTCATCGTCCCTCCCTCGGGTTCAGCGCAGGTAGAGCCCGCCGTTGGCGTCCCAGCAGGCGCCGGTGACGGAGGCGGCCTCGGGCGAGGCGAGCAGGGCGACCATCCGGGCGATGAACGCCGGGTCGCCGAGCCTGCCCACCGGAATGCTCCGCGCGAGCCCGTCGACGTCGTCCACAATGGACCGCACCGCCGGACTGTCCTGCGGGCCCGGCGACACCGCGTTCACCGTCACCCCGTGCGGCGCGAGCTCACGGGCGAACACCTTGGTGGCGGACAGGACCGCGCCCTTGGAGGACGCGTAGTGCCCGCCGGTCGCGGTGCCGCCGTTCTGCCCGGCGAGCGAGGCCATGTTCACGATCCGGCCGTAGCCGTGCGCGGCGAAGTGCGCGCCGAAGACCTGGCAGGCGGAGAACGTGCCGCCGAGGTTCACCTTCAGCACGGCGTCCAGCTCGTCGGCGGTGATGTCCATCAGCTTCTTCGCCTGCGTGCGGGCGGCGTTGTTGACCAGCACGTGCACTGATCCGAAGTCGGCCAGCACAGCGGCGAGCAGGCCGTCCAGCGCCGCGCGGTCGGCGACGTCGACGGCGTACCCCGTGGCCTCGCCCAGTTCCTTGGCCAGCGCTTCGGCGGCGCCCCCGTCGAGGTCGGCGATCGCGACTCGGTAGCCGTCGGCGTGCAGGCGGCGCACGATCGCCTCGCCAAGGCCGTGGGCGCCGCCGGTGACGACCGCGGTCTGCGCGCTCACAGCAGGAACCCCGCGGCGGGCACGGCGTCCTCGCTGTCCACCAGCCGCACGACCTTCTCCGCGATGCGGTCGCCGGAGGACGACAGCCGGACGCGGTGGCGCACGTCGGCGGCCCAGATGTCGTGCCGCCCGCGCTTGTAGGCGATCAGCACCTGCGCCGAGCGCAGCACGACCTCGGTGTCGGTCACGGTCTCCGGCACGAACCGGGACACGGTGCGCACGGTGCGGGCCGCGTCGACGGCGGCGATGGCGTAGCCCTCGGTCATGCGGGTCACGCGCATGGCCCGCATCCGCGCGTCGTCGTAGATCATGTTGAGCGTGCCGGCGAAGTCCTCGGTGTCCGGGTCGATCGGCACGACGTAGCGGGCGTCGTCGGTGTAGAGCTCCTGCCACACCAGGTAGTCCTTGCGGTCGAGCAGCTCGGCCTCCCGCCAGACCAGCTCGACCGCGCGGGCCACCCGGACGTCGGTCAGCGGGACGGTGATCGTGTCAGTCATCGCTCATCATCTGCTTCCACATCCGGTACGCGGCGCGCATCCCGGTTTCGTCGGTCACGTGGGCGGTCGGCCAGCCGTGCTCGTCGTCCTTCTCCCTGCCGAGCCCGCGGTTGACCAGGATCGGCATGTCCGGCGCGGCCTGGGCGCCGCGCTGCACGCGGTCCCAGCCCTCGGCGTCGTCCGGGGTGCCGAACCCGAACGGTCCCTGGAAGTGCTCGTGGATGCGCAGCCGCTCGCGGTTGACGACGTCCAGCTCGGGCGGCCCGTCCGGGCCGATCGCGATGTGCTCGATCAGCGTCTCGTCGACCGAGATCGGCCGCAGGACCCGGAAGAACGCCGCCGACATCGACACGTTCGGGAACAGGTTCAGGTTGAACCCGGTGCCGTGCATGGCGCGGACCACCTTGCGCACGGCCGCGTCGTCGAGCGTCTTGGACAGCTCCGCAACGACGTGGTCGAAGCGGGCCTGCAGCGGTTCGCTGCCGTCGTCGGCGTCGAGGTCGGAGTGCTCGGGCACCATCTGCATGACGCTGTGGCCGTTGCCCAGCGCGTGGGTGATCGCCGCCGGGTCGGTCATGAACGACATCATGTCCGCGGTCTCGGCGTCCACCGACGCCATCCACGACCGGTGCACGATCGGGAAGTGGTAGCCGTCGGTGGTGTTCTCCAGCTGGATCTTCCAGTTGCCGCGGAACCGGAACTGGTGCTTGCCCAGCACCTTGATCGGGTAGCCGCCGCCCTGCTTCATGAACCGGTCCAGCCACAGCTTCGCGTCGCCGAGGAAGTCCGCCAGGGGCTCGATGCCCTCGTCGAACGTCGCGAAGACCATGCCGCCGTAGGACTCGGTGCGCAGCTTGCGCAGCGACAGGTCCTTCTTGTCCGCCACGCCCTCGTACCCGTCCGGGTACGGGATGCCGCGCAGCGTGCCGTCCAGGCCGTAGGACCAAGCGTGGTACGGGCAGGTGAACCCGTTGGCCTTGCCCCGCGGCTTCTCGCACAGGCTCGCGCCGCGGTGGCGGCAGCGGTTGAGCAGCGTGTGCAGGGTGCCCTTGCGGTCCCGCGACACGATCACCGGCTGGCGGCCGACGTAGGTGGACTTGAAGGTGCCCGGCCCGGGCAGCTCGCTCTCGTGCGCGACCCACACCCAGGTGCGCTCGAAGATCTTCGTCATCTCCTGCTCGAAGATCTCCGGGTCCGTGTAGAGGCGGCCGGCGACGCGGTCGTCGAGCACGAGGTCCGCGGGCGCGGCGGCGAAGATGTTCTCGGTCATGGTGTCCTCTCCTCAGCCGGGCAGCTCGACGTCTTCGCGCACCGTCAGCGCGCGGCCGATGCGGGCTTCGACCTTGGCGAAGCGCCACAGCTTCGCGCCGCCGTCGCCGACCGGGGTGGTGCGGAACAGGTTGCAGGCGGCCTTGACGGTCTCGGCGGTGTCCACGTCGGCGAGGATGTAGGCGGTCCACGGCCAGCCGTCGGAGGGGCCGACCATGTGCGAGTCGTCGTCGATGTCGCCGATGAAGTCCACGCCCGGCAGGGCCTTGATGCCGTCCATCATGGACACGAACGCCTGCCACACGTGCCCGGGCGTGATGCCGTCGGCAGGCAGGTCGAAGAAGTTCTGGTTGATGCCGATGCAGAACAGCACGCGCAGGGGCGTCGCGCTCATCTCGGTCCTCCTCGTCGGTGGTGGTCGGGTCAGCGGAAGCCGGGGCTGGTGGGCGGCAGTCCCATGAGGACGGCCCCGGCGGAGTCGAAGATCGCCGGCCCGAGGAAGGCGTGCTGCTTGGGCACCAGCGCGTCGCCCGCCAGGTCGCGCAGCGGGTGCTCGGTGTAGATCGGGGCGGTGCCGGAGATCTCGACGAGCCGGTCCACCACGCCGGACGCCACGCGGGCCAGGTGCGCGGAGGCCAACCGCAGCCGGGCATTGTGCTCGTCGGTGGCGGTGTCGCCGCGCAGCACGTGCTGCCACACCTGGTCGCTCAGGTCGTAGAACCAGGCGCGGGCCGAGCTCAGGTCCGCCTCGGCGCGGGCGACCTCGGTGCGGTAGTAGGCCCGGTCGGCGAGCTTCGGCGCGCCGGTGACCCCGGTGTAGCCGCCGCCGACCTGCTTGGCGTGGTCCAGGGCCGCGCGCGCCACGCCCGCGCCGACCACGGCGAGGACCTGGGAGGCGTAGGCGATCGTCGGGTAGTGGTAGAGCGGCTCGTCCACGGTCGGCGCGCCGCCGCGGATGAAGGTCCACTCGCGGGGCACCTCGACCCCGCGCACGACGATGTCGAACGAGCCGGTGGCCCGCATGCCCACGACGTCCCAGTCCTGGACGATCTCGACCTGGTCCGGCCGCAGGACCGCGGTGCGCGGCTTGCCGCCGGACTCCTCGTCGCCGGGCAGGCCGACGCCGATCAGGTCGGCGCCCATGCAGCCGCTGGCGAACTTCCAGTGCCCGTCGACCAGGTAGCCGCGCTCGGTGGCGGCGGCGCGCTGCATCGGGAACAGCGCGCCGGCGAAGGCCACGTCCGGGCCGTCGCGGTACAGCTCGGCCTGGGTGTCCAGCGGCAGAGCGGCCAGGTAGATCTGCGCGGAGCCGAAGCTCGCGACCCAGCCGGTGGAACCGTCGACGACCGAGATCCGCTCGACGGTGTCGAGGAACTCGGCGGGCGGCAGCGGCTGCCCGCCGAACTTGCCCGGCGTCGCCGCCCGGTAGATCCCGATCTGCTTGAGCCGTGCGACGAAGTCCTTCGGCACGTAGCGCTGCTCGCGGAACTCCTGCCGCCGCTGCGCGAGCTCGGCGAGGACGTCGTCGAACCCGACGCCCTGCGGGGTGTGCACCATCGCGCCTCCTCCTACTCGCGGGTTGCCCCCCGACGGTAGGCAGCCGGGGCCGCCGCGCGGAATTGGTGGTTCTGCGGCACCGGGTAGGGGATTCCTTCAGCGCGCGCCGGCCGCGCCCGGCTTACCCTGGCGGGATGCAGGTGGATCCACGCGCGCCCGAACTGGTCACCGAGGACTTCGTGACCATGCTCCACGCCAGCCGCATGTGCGTGCTGGTGCACGACGCGGCGACGAAGAACATCCTGTGGGCCAACCCGGCGGCGTGCGAGATGCTCGAGTGGAGCGTGGCCGAGCTGCGTCCGCTCAAGGCGAACCACATGAGCAGCACCGCGCGCCAGTACGACCGCGTGATCGGCCGGGCGTGGCTGCAGGACGCGGTGGAGAAGGGCACGAACAGCATCGAGTGGCACTACCGGTCCCGCACGGGACGGGTGATCCCGACCGAGGCCATCGCGATCCGCGTGGAACTCGCGCAGGGGCCGGCGGTGATGGTGCAGTTTCGCGACATCGAGCGGGAGCAGGAGATCGAGCAGGAGCTGCGGCGCACCGCGTCCTACATGGACGCGCTGGCGCACCGCACGTCCACGATCGCGCTGATGCTGGACCGGGACGGCGTGCTGCGGTTCGCCACCGACACGGCGTTGAAGGTGATCGGCGCGGACAGCGGGCAGCCGCTCGGCCCGTTGTCGGGTTACGGCACGCTGCGGCTGGCCGGCCGCCCGGCGTCCTGGCCGGAGGTCCTGGAGCGGGCCGATCCGGTGACGACGGTGCAGCTCGCGCTGACCGGGGCGGACGAGCCGGTGTGGCTGGAGGGCAGCCTCGAACGGCTGCAGGAGACCGGCGGGGACGCGTTGCTGATGATCCTGCACGACGTGTCCGGCCGCGTGCAGGAGGACCTCCGGCGGGAACGCGAGCTGCAGCAGGAGAACTACCTGGCCCGCTACAACGCGATGGGCGACATGGCGATGGCGATTGCCCACGAGCTGGGCCAGCCGCTCGCGGCGGCGGCGAACTTCCTCGGTGGCGCCGCCCGGCACGCGTCCGGGACGGCCGCGGAGCAGGTGCGGTTCGGCATCGACAGCGCGGTCCGGCAGATCGACCGCGCGAGCGCCATCGTCGCGGCCCTGCGCGCGTTCGTCGGGCACCTGGAGCACGTGCGCCAGGTGGCCGACCTCGGCGAGATCGTCACCGAATGCCTGTACTTCGTGCGGCTGCGGGCGGACGCGGCGGGCGTCGACGTGGTGGTCCGCGAGCCGCCGGGTCCGGTGCCGGTGCGGTGCGAACGGGTGCTGACCGGGCAGGTGGTGCTCAACTTCTGCTTCAACGCCATCGACGAGGTGGCGGCCTTCGGCCCGGAGCGCCGCGAGATCGTGCTGACCACGCGCGCCGAGGGCGGTGAGGGCGTGCTGACTGTGGAGGACTGGGGACGCGGCCTGCCGCGGGACCCGTTCGCCGAGTCGTTCACCTCGAAGGAGCACGGCAGCGGGATCGGCCTGGCGTTGTCGCACCGGATCATCACCCGCCAGCACGGCCGGATCTGGGCCGAGCCCCGCGACGGCGCCGGCTCGCGGTTCGGCTTCGCCCTGCCGCTCGCGGAAACCCCTGAGACGTAAGGGAAACCCTTACCGGGGCGGGAAGAACTCTCACTTCCCGGCGGCCCCGCCGCGCGCGTACGTTCGAGCTGTTCGGCGATCGTTTGGAGGAATCGTGCCCGAGCTGACCCGGCAGCAGACCGAGTTCCGCGCCGCGATGGCCAACCTCTCGGCGGCGGTCACCGTCATCACCACCGACGGTCCCCGTGGCCGCGCCGGCATGACCGTGAGCGCGGCCTGTTCGGTGACCGACTCGCCGCCGACCGTGCTGGTCTGCGTGAACCGCACCGCCCGCTCGCACGACGTGCTGGTCGGCAACGGCAGGCTGGCGGTGAACGTGCTGGGCGCCGGCCAGGAGGACCTGGCGCTGCACTTCGCCGGCGCCACCGGCGTGCCCACCGCGGAGCGGTTCACCGACGGACGGTGGGACCTGGCGACCCACGGGGTGCCGGTGCTCACCGGGGCGTGCGCCTCGGTGGTCGGCACGATCGTCGCCGAGCAGGCGTCGGGGTCGCACTCGGTGCTGTTCGTCGAGGTGGACACCGTGATCAGCGGGGACGACCCCGCCGCGCTGGTGTACTTCCAGCGCCGGTTCCACAGCCTCGGCACCACTGCGGCGTAGGAGAGCGGCCATGGAGCGGATGACGCTGACCTGCTACAACGACACGCACGGCTACGGCTGGCGGCACGTGGACCTGTTCGTGCACGACGCCGAGGGGCGCGAGCTGAACTGGGTGCACTGGCAGGTGCCCGACGACGGCCCGGAGGCGGCGGACGCCGTGACCAGGAAGGTCGAGCCGACGTTGCGCCGGACCTCGGAGTGGCGGCACGGCGTGAGCGAAAGCGGCATGGACTTCTGGGTCGCCGACGCCGCCTGGGAGGACGCGTGAAGCCGCTGCGCGCGCCGTGGTCCCTGCGGGAGCTGGTGAGCGGTTCGGTGGACGGGGCGCTGCGCCGGTCCCGTGAGCGCATCGCCGAGACGGAGCCGGCGCTGCGGGCGTGGGTGGAGCTGGCGTGGCCGGAGCCGGTCGCGGCCGGTCCGCTCGGCGGCGCGCCGCTCGGCGGGGTGCCGCTCGGGGTGAAGGACATCATCGACGTGGCCGGCCTGCCCACGCGGTGCGGATCGGGCCTGCGCGCCGGCAGCCCGCCCGCCGCGGCCGACGCCGCGATCGTGACGGCGTGGCGGCGCGCGGGCGCGGTGCCGGTCGGCAAGACGGTGACCACGGAGTTCGCGTTCTTCTCCCCCGGCCCGACGGACAACCCGAGCGCGCCGGGCCACACGCCGGGCGGGTCGTCGAGCGGCTCGGCGGCGGCCGTCGCGTCGGGGCAGGTGCCGCTCGCGCTCGGGTCGCAGACCGCCGGTTCGGTGATCCGGCCCGCGTCGTTCTGCGGGGTCGCGGCGATGGTGCTCAGCCACGGCCAGTTCCCGGTCGACGGGGTCACCGGGCTGAGCCCGAGCCTGGACAGCCACGGCTTCTACACCGCCCGGGTGTCGGATCTGGCGCTGGCCCACGCGGCGCTGACCGGTTCGCCGGACGCGGCCGGACTGCCCGCCCGTCCCCCGCGGCTGCTGCTGTGGACGGGCATCGCCGGCCCCGCGATGCGCGCGGCGCTGGCGGTTGCGAGGGACCGCCTGGTGGCGGCCGGTGCGGTGGTGGAGGCGTTCCCGGACGAGCGGCTGATCGCCGACCTGACCGCGGCGCACCCGGTGGTGATGGCGTACGAGGCGGCGCGGGAGCGGGCCGCCGAGCTGGAGCGGGTGGCGGAGTTGAGCGCGCCCCTGGCGACGCTGTTGCAGACGGGTGCTCAGACCCCGGAGGCGGAGTACCGGCGGGCGCGGGAGTTCGTGCGGTCGGCCGCGTCGGCGGTGTCGGATTTCCTGGATTCCTACGACGCGATCCTCGGCCCCGCGGCGCCCGGTCCCCCACCGGAGGGGCTGGCCGCCACGGGAGATCCGGTGCTGAGCCGGCCGTGGCAGGCGCTGGGTGTTCCACAGGTGGCCGTGCCCGGGCCGTCCACTGAGGACGGTCTGCCGCTGGGGGTGCAGCTGATCGGCCGGGCGCGGGAGGAGACCGCTTTGCTGACCACGGCTTGCTGGGTGGAGCGCGCATTGTCGGAGTGATCGCGCGCTCGGCAGTGGGCGCACGGGATCCACAAGGGACCTCCCGCCGGGAGGCAGCGCGACTCGCTCGGTGAAACCGGGGGGCGCCATCCGGCCCCGCACCACGCACCGCCGAAATGCGACGCGGCCCGCCAGACCGGCGAGCCGCACTCAGCCGTGAGCACTCGGGCTCCACAAAGGACCCGCAGAAACCCTCACACCACCACGCGGTGCGTGAGGATGTCGTGCACCAAGGCGCCCAGGCTCTCCGCCCCCGTCTTCGCCTTGATCCGCGCCCGGTGCACGTCGATCGTCTTCACACTCGTGCCCAAGCGGTTCGCCGCCATCTGGCTGGACACCCCTTCGACCACCAACCGCAGCACCTCGCGCTCCCGCTGGGCCAGCACGCAGCACCATCCACCGACCGAATGCAGCGCGGCTCGCCGGGGGAAACCGGCGAGCCGCGCTCAACGATCCACAAGCGACCTCACACCAGCACGCGGTGCGTGAGGATGTCGTGCACCAAGGCGCCCAGGCTCTCCGCCCCGGTCTTCGCCTTGATCCGCGCCCGGTGCACGTCGATCGTCTTCACGCTCGTGCCCAGGCGGTTCGCCGCCATCTGGCTGGACACCCCTTCGACTACCAACCGCAGCACCTCGCGCTCCCGCTGGGTCAGCTGCGCCAGGCGCGCCTCCACCGCCCGGCGCGCCGCCTCGCGGGTGAACCGCCGGCACGCGTCCTGCTGCTGCCGTTGCACCACTTCCAGGATCCGCTGCGGCTCGTAGGGTTTCTCCAGAAAATCCACCGCGCCGCGGGTCATGGCGCGCACCGACATCGGGATGTCGCCGTGCGCGGAGCAGAACACGACCGGCGCCGGGTAGCCCCGCGCGGTCAGTTCCTCCTGCAACTGGAACCCGCTCATGCCGGGCATCCGCACGTCGACGATCACCACCGCGGGCTCGTCCGGGTCGAACTCGGCCAGGAAGGCGGGCGCGTCGGGGTAGGTCAGCGCCTGGATGCCGACGCTCTCCAGCAGGAACGCCAGCGACTGCCGCAGGCCCTCGTCGTCGTCGACGATGTGCACCACCGCGTCGGTCATGGCTTCATCAGTACCGACGCAGACGGGTGGTCGCTGGCGAAGTGGTCCGGCAGCGGCGCCACGAACACGTTCTCGGTGCGGGTGCGGGTGATCCGCCACCCGCCGTCCTCCTTCCGGAACGCGTTGTTCAGGCGGCTGGACCGCAGCAGCGCACTGCCGTCCGAGAACAGCCACGGCTGCATGTGGATCCACTGGCCGTCCGCGGTGTCACCGTGCACGTGGATCTGCTCCGACGTCAGGTAGTGCGCGTTCAACAGCAGCGCCGGATCCCGCTTCTCGCCCCAGAACCGCTCGAAGTGCTCCCGGATGGCCTGCTTGCCCTCGGCCCGCCCGAACTGCCCGTCGTAGTACTCGCCGACGCCCTCCCACACCGCGTCCTCGGTGTAGAGCTCCAGGATCAGCTCGATGCGCTTGGCGTCGTCGGAAATCCCGTACTCGGGCAGCGGCGTGTCGCACAGGAACATGTAACGAGCCTGTAGCCGGCGGATTTCGGCTTCGGCCTCGAGCACCTCGACCCGCCGGGCGAGTGCTTCGAGAGCGGTGTCGGTCAACGGGATTCTCCTTCTCCGAGCGGGAGGCGCGATGCCGAACACCATCTGTCACCGGCGCGAACCTTGTCAAGCGCGCTGCAGGTTTCCCCTATGCGGCTGCGGGATTTGCGACTGGGAGCCGCGGCGGGCGCTTCCTACCGTAACGGGAACCACCACGGACGATGAGGACGGTCGATGACCACACACGGCCCCGCTCAGCCCAGCCTACCGCGCATCGGAGTGGCCGCCGCGGTCGGCACTTCGCTGGAGCTGTACGACTTCCAGATCTACGGAACCGCCGCCGCCCTGGTGTTCGGCCAGGTGTTCTTCGCCACCGGCGACGCGTGGTTCGGCACGTTCATGAGCCTCGCGACGTTCGCGATCGGCTTCGTCGCGGCGCCGCTGGGCGGCGCCGTCTTCGGCTGGCTCGGCGACCGCCGCGGCCGCAAGACGGCCCTGTTCGGCGCGTTCGTGCTGATGGGCCTGGCGACGCTGGGCATGGGCGTGCTGCCGACCTACGCGGCCGTCGGCGTCGCGGCGCCCGTCATGCTGGTGCTGCTGCGGTTGTGCCACGGCCTGGCCAGGGGCGGCGAGAACTCCAGCGCCGCCGTGCTGGCGATCGAGCATGCCCCCGAGCGGCGCCGCGGCCTGTACGGGTCCTTCGTGGCGATCGGCTCGCCGGTCGGCACGATCCTCGCCAACCTGGCCTTCACGCTGGTGCTGCTGCTCCCCGACGACGACGTCACGGGCTGGGGCTGGCGGATCCCGTTCCTCGCCGGCGGCCTGGTGCTCGTGGTCGGGCTGTGGATCCGCAAGGGCGTCGCGGAGAGCCCGGTGTTCCGGGAGATGGCCGAGCAGGAGGGCGCCCGGGTGAAGGCGCCGCTGCTGGCGGTCGTGAAGGCGAACTGGCGGCGGCTCGCGCTGGTCGCGGGCGTCAACATCGGGCTCACCGCCAGCACGTTCGCGCTGGCCACGTTGATGCTGTCCTACGCCACGGCCCGCGCCCCGGAGGGGCTGGGGCTGCCCCGCCAGCCCATCGTCAACGGCTCGATGATCGCCCTGGTCTGCCACGCGCTGTGCAACGTCGGCGCGGCGTGGCTGTCCGACCGCCTCGGCCGCAAGCCGGTGATGCTGGCCGGTGTCGTGCTGTCGCTGGGGTCGGCGCTGCTGATGTTCCCGCTCAGCTCGGCGGGCACGGTCGCCGCGGTCAACACCGCCGTGATCATCGGGTTCTGCGCCACCGGTGTCCTCTTCGGACCGATGTACACGTTCTTCTCCGAACTGTTCCCGCGCGAGCAGCGCCAGTCCGGGGTTGGCGTGGGCTACCACGTCGGCGCCGTGCTGGGCGGCGGCATCTCGCCGATGATCGCCAACCGGATCGTCGCAGGCACCGGGGACGCGCTCAACGTCGGCTTCTACCTGGCCGCGCTGCTCGGGCTGTCGCTGGTGTGCCTGCTCTGCCTGCCCGAAACCGCGCCGGTGCGGGCGCGCCGCCGGAGCGCGGCGGTCCCGGAGCCGGTCCGGTGACGGTCAGCTCTCCGGCCGCAGGCGCGTGAGCACGTGGCGCAGGGTGTCGAGGACCCGTTCGGTCGGCAGCTCGTCGACCCCGCAGATCTGCTGGAAGACCAGGCCGTCCATGGCCGCGAACACCAGCGCGGCCAGGCCCTCGTCGTCCAGCCCGGCGGCGGCGAGCTCGGCGCGGATCGCCGCGCGGTAGCCGTCGTAGAGCTCGCGGACCTGCGGGGCGAGCTCGGGGCGGCGCCGCGACTCCAGCGTCAGCTCGTACTGGAACGCCTGGGTCTCGGGCTGCTCGGCGACGAACTCGGCGAGGCCGTCGCCGAGCAGGTCCAGCCTGCCCGAGCCCGGCTCGGGGGTCACCGACGGCACGCTGCTGTCCAGGGACCGCCGCAGGGCCTGGGCGGTCAGCTCGTCGATGCTGCCGAAGTAGTGGGTGACCAGCCCGTGGTTGACGCCGGCCTCCTTCGCGACCGAGCGGTAGGTGAGCTGCCGGAGCCCCTGGCGCGCCACGACCCGCACCGCCGCCTCCAGCAGGGCCTCCCGGCCCGTGCCGTGCGGCCGCGCCCGCCCGCGGGACGCGCCCGCCGTCTCGTTCGTCACCGTCGGAATGGTACCGGCCGCCAAATTATCCACTTGACTAATTTAGCGGACCGAGTCACAGTTGGGCACACCCCGGACGCCCGCCACCGGCGGCGTCGACCTCTCCTTCCGCAAGGGATTCCCTCATGCCTGAACGCGCCGATGTCGTCGTGGTCGGAGCCGGGTTCGCGGGCCTGACGGCCGCCCGCGAACTCACCCACCGCGGCACCACGGTCACCGTCCTGGAAGCCCGCGACCGCATCGGCGGCCGCACCTGGACCGCCGAGCGGCTGGGCCGCCCGCTCGAACTCGGCGGCACCTGGGTGCACTGGACCCAGCCCCACGTGTGGGCCGAGATCTCCCGCTACCAGCTGGAACTGACCCGCAGCCCGGTCCCCGCCCGCGCCTACTGGCACGTCGGCGGGCAGGCCCACGAAGGCAGCGCGGACGAGCTGTTCGCGCGGTTCGACCCGGGGATGCAGGCGTTCCTCGCCGACAGCCGCGAGTGGTTCGAGTGGCCGTGGGAACCGTTCCGGCGCCCCGATCCGGACGTCCTGCACGCGCTAGACCGGCAGTCCGTCACCGACCGGATCGACGCGCTCGGCCTGCCGCCCGCCGACCGGGAACTCCTGGCGGGCATGTGGGCGCTGAACTTCAACAGCCCGCCCGAGGACGGCGCGCTCACCCAGGCGCTGCGGTGGTGCGCGGCGGCCTCGGGCAGCTGGCCGCTGATGTTCGAGACGTGCGCGACGGTCAAGTTCACGCACGGCACCAAGGCACTCGCCGACGCGATCGCCGCCGACACCGACGCCGACATCCGCCTCGGCACGGTCGTCACGAAGATCCGCCGCACGAGCACCGGCGTCGCCGTGGAAACCGCGTCGGGCAAGACCTTCGAAGCCGGCGACGTCGTGGTGACCCTGCCGCAGAACGTCCTCCCCTCGATCGAGTTCGAGCCCGGGCTGCCCGCGGTGCTGCGGGACGCGGCCCGCGCCGGGCAGGCGTCGAAGGGGATGAAGACGTGGATCCGCGTCCGCGGCGAGGTCGAACCGTTCGTCGTGTTCGCGGGCCCGGACTCGCCGCTCACGTTCGGCCAGACCGAGTACACCGTGGACGGCGACACCCTGCTGGTCGCGTTCGGTCCCCGCGCGTCCGCGCTGCGGCCGGACGACACCGAAGCGGTCGCCAAGGCCCTGGCGCTGTGGCGGCCGGACCTGGAGGTCGTCGCCGCCGACGGGCACGACTGGGTCGCCGACGAGTTCGCAGGCGAAACCTGGCCGATGCTCGCCCCCGGCCAGCTCCGCGCGCTCGAAGAGTTCCGCAAGCCGCAGGACCGCCTGCACTTCGCCGGCAGCGGCTACGCGACCGGATGGGCCGGGTTCGTCGACGGCGCCATCGAAACCGGTCTGACCGTCGCGCGGCGGCTGCTCACCCGCTGACACCGTCCACAACAGAGAGGAAACCCCGTGCCCTACTTCGTCGAGTTCGTCCACTACCGCACGGACCTGCCCGAGGACCGTCTCGTCGCGTTGCGCTCGGCCGCGATCCTGGCCGTGCGGGACGCCCATCCGGACCTGCTGTCCGTGCCCGCGCTGAGCCGCGGCGAGGACGGCTCCTGGACCGACGTGTGGATCTACCGGACCCAGGAGGCGGCCGAGAAGGCCAACGCCGGGGCCGGCGACATCCCCGAGTTCACCGCGTTCGCCGGCGCCCTCTCCGGCGTCGAGATCACCGCAGGCCACATGCCCGAGTCCGCCGTCTCCCCGCTCTGACCGGAAACCCACGGAAGGACAACGATGTCTCTCCCCACACCGGATCACGGGACCGCCCTGCGCCGGGGTTCGCTCGGCGTCGCGGCGATCGTCTTCTTCGTGCTGTCGGCGCAGTCGCCGCTCACCGGGATCGCGGGCGCGCTGCCGATCGCGATCACCCTCGGCAACGGCCCGGCCGCCCCGGCCACGTTCCTGCTCGTCGGGGTGGTGATGGCGTTGTTCGCCGTCGGCTACATCACGATGAGCAGGAACGTGACCGACGGCGGCGCGTTCTACACCTACATCGGCCGCGGCCTCGGCACGACGACCGGCACCGCGTCCGCCTTCGTCGCCCTGTTCGCCTACTGCACCGTCCAGGCCGCCATGTACGGCCTCTACGGCGTCACCGTGTCGGGCCTGCTCGCCGCCTACGCCGGGATCTCCGTGCCGTGGTGGGCGTGCGGCCTGGTGACCATGGTGCTCGTCATGGCGTGGGCCTGGCTGAACATCGAGATCGGCGCCCGCGCCCTGGCCTGCCTGGTCGGCCTGGAGATGGGCATCCTGCTGGTGTTCGCGGTGATCACGTTCGCCCGCGGCGGCGGGCCGCAGGGCCTGGACTTCGGCGCGACGTTCGGCCCGTCGGCGATCGCCTCCGGGGCGCCCGGGGTCGCGTTCACCTTCGCCGTCGCGTCGATGTTCGGGTTCGAGTCGACGGCCCTGTACGCGCCGGAGGCCCGCGACCCGCGCCGCACCATCCCCCGGGCGACCTATCTCGCGGTGGCGGTCGTGGCGGTGTTCTTCGCCTTCGTGGCCTGGATGGTGGTCAGCTTCTACGGCGCCGGGTCCGTTGTGGACGCCGCGGGCCAGGCGGTCGGGGCGGGCGAGGCGAGCGGGCTGGTCGCCGGCGCGATCCAGGCGACGCTGGGCGGCTGGGCGGCGCACGCGGTCGGGATCATCCTGGCCACGTCGTTGCTGGCCGGCGTCCTCGCGTTCCACAACGCCATCAACCGGTACCTGCACTCGCTGGCGGAGAACGCGGTCCTGCCGCGCCGCCTCGCCTGGACCAACCGGCACGGCTCGCCCTACCTCGCGGGCGTGGCCTCGACGGTGGTCGCGGCCGCGCTGGTGCTGCCGTTCGCGGCGCGGGGCATGGACCCGGTGCTGACGTTGTTCTCGTGGTTCGGCGGGGTGTCGGTCGTCGGGCTGCTGGTGCTGTACGTGCTGACCAGCGTGTCGGTGCTCGCCTGGTTCCGGCGCGACCGGCGCGGTGAGTCCACGTGGCACACGCGGTACTCACCGGCGCTGGCCGCGGTCCTGATCCTGGCGGGGATCGTGCTGCTGATCGTCAACTTCGGCACGCTCACCGGCGGTTCGGGCGCGACCGCCGCGGTGCTACTGGCGTCCGTCGCGGCCGTGTTCGTCCTCGGGCTGGTGGTCGCGGTCGTGCACCGGCGACGGGCCACCGCCGCTGTGGCTCTCGCGTCCTGACGGGGACCGGGCCGGCACCGGCGTGCCGGCCCGGAGCTCCGGTTCCCGCAGGCGGAACAGTTCGGCGAACTCCCGCATCCGCGCCGCGCGGTACGCCGGGACGCCGTCCGGGTCGAAGGTGTAGAAGCCGGTCCCGTCCCGCAGACCACGGCGGCCGGCGGCCATGTTCTCCTCGATGACGTCCGGGTGCCGGAACCGGTCGCCGAGCTGGGCGGCCAGGTAGCGGGAGGCGTAGTACAGGATGTCACCGCCGCCCCAGTCGATGAACTCCAGCGGCCCGAGCACCGAGAACCGGGGGCCGAGCCCGGCGCGCACGGCGAGGTCGATGTCGGCGGCGCTCGCCACGCCCTCCTCGACCATGCGGGCCGCCTCGTTCATCACCAGCGCCTGCAGCCGCGGCACGATGTAGCCTGCCGCGGGCCCGCACACCACCGGGATCTTGCCGAGGCGCTCCAGCAGGCCGGTCAGGCGGGACACCGCGGCCGGGTCGGTCTCGTCGCTGCGGCTGACCTCGACCAGCGGCATGACATCGGCGGGGTTGAGCCAGTGCGCGTTGACCGCCCGTTCCGGCCGCTCGACCAGTCCGGCGATCTCGGTGACCAGGAACGTCGACGTGGTCGAGGCGATCACCGCGTCCGCGGCGACCTCGCGGCAAACCCAGGCCAGCACGTCCCGCTTGATCTCCAGCACCTCCGGCACGGCCTCGAACACCACCGAGGCACCGGCCAGCGCGCCCGGCTCCCGCCCGCACACGGTCACTCCGGACCCGAGCCGGGCGCGAAGCCGGTCGGCGTATTCGCGCCGTTCTTCATCCGCGCGGTCCTTGACGTCGGCCAGCACAACGGGAAAACCGGCCGCGAGGCAGGTGAGCGCGATGCCCTCCCCCATGCGGCCGGCCCCGACGACGGCGATCTCGTCGCTCACGAGGTGAAACCCTCCCGCAGCAGCCGCGTCAGCTCCGGCCGGGAGAGTTCCGCCAGCCCGAGGCTTTCCAGCGTCCGGCCCTCCGCGTAGAGGTCCCGCCCGGTGACCGCCGAGGCGATGCTCAGCAGCCCGGCCGCGACCGGCGTCGGCACCCCGGCCCAGCGGCCCACCGACACCAGCAGCGACAGCCCCAGCCGCGTGTCCTCCAGCATGTAGCGGTGGGTCAGCAGGTCGATCTTCTCCCGCCAGTCGCCGGAGTCGGTGAGCTTCTCGTGCGCGGCCCGGCCGTACATCCACTCGTCACCGTCGGTGGCGTAGTGGTCGGCCAGCGGGAAGTGCGGCGCGCCGTAGCCCAGCGCCTCCCGCAGCGCGATGCGCTCGCCGTCCAGCGCGTCGGTGACCCGCCGGATCGCGGGTTGCGTGCCCTCGTTGTGGATGTCCCACGCCTCGAAGTGCTCCAGCGGCCCGGCGTTCATCAGGATCAGCGGCGGGTGGATCACCGGCCCGGCGTTCATCAGAGCCCCGCTGAGGCCGTCCTCGCTCTCCTCGACGCTCGGATAGGCCGCGCGCACCACGTCGAACGCCTTGGCCGCCAGCCGCGCCGGGAACACCCCGGTGGGCAGCCGGGTCGCATAACCACTGATCACCACCTCGGTGGCGCCGTGCCGCCGGGCCAGGTAGGGCAGCGTGCCGGTCTCGGCGAACGCGACGTCGGCCGGGTTGCCCGCCTCCGCCAGCGCCTTGCCGAACAGGACCGACCCGAGCGTGCCCGGCGGCAGGAACACCACCTGCCCGTCGGTGAGCAGCGGGGCGAGCCGGGCGGCCAGGTCGGCGTGCGTGGTCGAGGGCAGCGGGATGACGATCAGGGCGGCGTCACGCACCGCCTCGGCGAGGTCGGTGACCAGCTCGCCCACCCGCACCTGCCGGGTGCCGCGGTGGTCGCGGACGGTCATCGCGCCGGCCTCGCGGAGGGCCTGGTGCGCGGCGGCGTCGCGGCGCCACCACCGCACGTCGTGGCCGTTCTCGGTCAGTTCCGCGGCCGCGGCCCAGCACCCGTGGCCACCGCCCAGCACTGCGATCCTCATTCAGCTGACTCCTTCCGGTTGTGCGGCGGGTTCCCCGGCCGCGCGCTCCGCCGCGACGCTGCGCCGGAAGTGCCGGCACCCGCGCCACAGCAGCAGCACCGTGAGCACGGACGCGAGACCGTAGACAATGGACAGTGACGAGCCGACCATCTTCGGGTCGCCGAACACCCGGTCGGTGACCAGCGCGACGAGCGTGGTGCCCAGCGCGAGCCCGATGAGGTTCGAGATCAGCAGGAAGATCGCCGACACCTGGGCCCGCATCTGGTTGGGGCTGAGCACCTGCATGGCGGCCGTGGAGGCCGGCATCGGGAAGGAGGCGAAGAACATCGCGACGGCCAGCAGCGCCAGCGACAGCCACAGCTGGCCGACCTGCGTGAAGGCGACGACCGGGACGGTCATGCCCAGCGCGCCGATAACCCCGGCCCGCATGGCCGCGTCGGTGTGGCCGCGCCGCGCCAGCCGGTCGACCAGCCAGCCGCCGAAGAGCACGCCGCTGCCGTTGGCCACCAGCACCACCACGCCGAGCAGGTAGCCGGCCTCGGTGGAGGTCAGTGAAAACGCGCGGATGTAGAACGCCGGCGTCCAGGCCATCATCCCCAGCAGCACCAGCGCGTAGAGCGAGAACCCCAGGTAGTGCGCCGCGAACGTGCGGCGGTGCCGCCACAGGAACCCGATCACGTGGCGCAGCGCGACCTTCTGCACGCCGCCGTCGGCGTCGCGCCGGAGCCCGCGGCGGCGCGGGTCGCGCACGGTGAGGAACACCAGCAGCGCCAGGACGATCCCGGGCAGCCCGACGATCAGGAACGTCAGCTGCCACGCGCGCACCTCGCCGAGCAGCGGCAGCGTGACCGCGTCCACCGACTTCAGCAGGTTGATGACGTACCCGCCGATGATGAACGCGGCGGCACCGCCGATGAACGAACCGAGCGAGTAGATGCCGTAGGCGCGCCCGAGCTTGCTCTTCGGGAACATGTCGCTGAACATGGAATACGCGGCGGGCGACAACGCGGCCTCGCCGACGCCGACGCCGATCCGCGCGAGGAACAGGTGCACGAAGTTCTTCGCCAGCCCGGAGGCCGCGGTCGCCAGGCTCCAGAACGCGACCCCGATGGAGATGATCAGCGGGCGGGAGCGCTTGTCCGCCAGTATCGCGATGGGCAGGCCCATCACCGAGTAGAGCAGGGAGAACGCCAGCCCGTTGAGCAGGCTGAACTGCGTGTCGGTGAGGTGCAGGTCGCGCTTGATCGGCTCGATCATCAGCGACAGGATCTGCCGGTCGACGAACGAGAACACGTAGGCGAGCATGCAGATCGCCACCACGTACCACTGGTAACGATACGATTTCCGCGCTTCGGGCAACAGGTCTTCGTCCAGCGGCACGAACGCCTCCCGTGATTTCGCCAGCGTTGCTGGAAAACGCTAATCACGGGAGGATCCGGGCGACATTGGGTGTTTCCCGTCGCCCGCTGAAGGATTCCCCTACGCCAGCCCGTCCAGGAAGGCGTCGATCATCCGGCGCTGCAGCTCCGGCGTGGTCGTGCCCGGGGTGAGCAGCGCCAGTGCCTGCACCCCGTTGAGCATGGCGAGCAGCTGTTCGACCACGACCTCGTCCGGCACGGGCGTACGGACCTCACCGGCGGCGCGGGCGTCGCGGAGGAACCCGCCGATCCGCTCGCGCCAGGCGGTCATCGCGGCGTCGTAGACCGACTCCAGTTCGGCGTCGGCGAGCGCGCGCTGCCAGAACGGCAGCACGACGCGGGCCTCCTGGCGGGTGACGTCCTCGACCGGCATGACCTCGTGGCAGAACACGCGGAGCGCGGCCAGCCCGGTCGCGTCGCCGAGCCGGTCCCGCACGCGGGCGTCGGTGTTGTCGACCACGCGGGTGAACGCCGTGCGGATGACGGCGTTCTTGCCGGGGAAGTAGTGTTTGAGCGCGCCGTTGGCCATGCCCATCTCGTCGGCGATGGCCCGCATGGTGGCCGCGTCGATGCCGCGCTCGGCGATCACCCGCCACGCGGCGTTGGCGATCTCCGCGCGGCGCTGGGCGTGGTCGACCTGCTTCGGCATGCCTTCACGGTAACGGGCTCTTGCGTTCGCGGCGAAGATGCCTCACCCTTTCGTCTACACGTGGAGAAAAAAGGAGCCCGACGATGCCTCCGCACCCGCTCGACCCGTTGACGGCCGACGAGATCACCACCGCCCGCCGCGTCCTCGCCGACGCCGGCCTCCTCCCCGGCACCGCCCGGGTCGTCTACCTGGGCCTCGAAGAACCCGCCAGGGACACCGACCGCCCCGATCGCGTGGCGCGGATCCTCCTGCACGACGTCACCGGCGGTCAGGACGTGCTGGTGTCGCTCACCGCGGAGTCCGTCGTCGCGCGGCGCGCGCTCGACCCGGCCGTGGACGGGCAGCTGCCCGTGCTGGACGAGGAGTTCGCGCTGGTCGAGGAGGTGCTCGCGAAGGACGAGCGGTGGCTGGCGGCGCTGGCCGCCCGCGACCTGGACGTGGCGAAGGTGCGGGTCGCGCCGCTGTCGGCCGGGGTGTTCGACTACCCGGAAGAGACCGGGCGGCGCATCCTGCGCGGTCTGGCGTTCGTGCAGGAGCACCCGGCGGACCACGCGTGGGCGCACCCGGTCGACGGGCTCGTCGGGTTCGTCGACGTCCTGGCCAGGGAGGTCACCCGGGTGATCGACCTCGGCCCGGTGCCTATCCCGGCCGAACCGGGCAACTTCGACGACCCGGCCGTCACCGGTCCACTTCGGACCACCCAGAAGCCGCTGGAGATCACGCAACCGGACGGCCCCAGCTTCACCCTCGACGGGCACCTGCTGCGGTGGGAGAACTGGTCGCTGCGGATCGGGTTCGACGCCCGCGAAGGCCTTGTCCTGCACGAGATCTCGTTCCGCGACGGCGACCGGGACCGGCCGATCGTGCGCCGCGCCTCGATCTCCGAGATGGTCGTGCCCTACGCCGACCCCTCCCCCATCCGCTCGTGGCAGAACTACTTCGACACCGGCGAGTACCTCATCGGCCGCTACGCCAACGCGCTCGAACTCGGCTGCGACTGCCTCGGCGAGATCACCTACCTGGACGCGGTGATCGCCGACGAGTTCGGCCACCCCCGCGTCCTGCCCAACGCGATCTGCCTGCACGAGGAGGACTACGGGATCCTCTGGAAGCACACCGACCTCTGGGCGGGCTCGGCGGAGACCCGCCGCCAGCGCCGCATGGTCATCTCGTTCTTCACCACGATCGGCAACTACGACTACGGCTTCTACTGGTACCTCTACCTGGACGGCACCATCGAGTGCGAGGCCAAGGCCACCGGCGTCGTGTTCACCTCCGCCTACCCCGGCAAGGGCTACCCGTACGCCTCCGAACTCGCACCCGGTCTCGGCGCCCCGTACCACCAGCACCTGTTCAGCGCCCGGCTGGACATGGCCGTGGACGGGACCGCGAACCTGGTCGAAGAGGTCGACGTGGAGCGGGTGCCGATCGGGCCGGACAACCCGCGCGGCAACGCCTTCACGCTCCGCAAGACGCCGCTGCGGAAGGAATCCGAAGCGCAGCGGCTCGCCGACAACCGCCGCGGCCGGATCTGGCACATCACCAACCCGGAGTCCCGCAACCGGCTCGGCGATCCCGTCGCCTACGCGCTCGTCCCGGAGGGCAACCCGGAACTGCTCGCGGACGACGCGTCGTCCATCCACGCTCGCGCCACGTTCGCCACCAAGCACCTGTGGGTCACCCGTTATGACCCGGCGCAGCGCTACGCGGCCGGCGACTTCGTCAACCAACACCCCGGCGGTGCCGGGCTGCCCGCCTACGTGGCCGGTGACCGCGACCTCGACGGGCAGGACCTCGTCGTGTGGCACACCTTCGGCCTCACGCACTTCCCCCGCCCGGAGGACTGGCCGATCATGCCGGTCGACTACACCGGCTTCAAGCTCAAGCCGGTCGGGTTCTTCGACCGCAACCCCGCCCTCGACGTGCCGCGGGCCCGCGGATCACACTGCTGCGACTGAGTGGAGGAATTCCCGTGTCCGTTCAGATCCACCGCAACGCCCGCATCCGCACGCTCGACCCGGCGCGGCCGGAGGCCTCGGTCCTCGTCGTCACCGACGGGGTGATCACCGCGGCCGGCGGCGAGGACCTGCTGGCGGCTCACGACGGCGAGGTCGTCGACCACGGCGGCGCGTTCCTGATGCCCGCGCTCGCCGACGTCCACAACCACCACCTGACCGCGGGCCGGGCCGACCTGTTCGAGCTGCAGTTCGACGGCACCGAGGACCTGCCCGGCCTGCTGAGCGCCATCCGGAAGTGGTCGGCGGAGCTGCCGCCGGACGGGTGGGTGGTCGGCGGCGGATGGGGCAGCACGCTCATTCCCGAGTTGTCCACTTCGGACGCTCTGGCGGCGCTCGACGAGGCCTGCGGCGGACGGCCGGTGCTGCTGCGTGACGACAGCTGCCACAACCGCTGGGTGTCCTCCGCCGCACTGGAACGCGCGGGAATTTCGGCGGACAGCGGGCTGCTCATCGAGTCCGCCCTGATCCCCGTCGAGCGGGCGTACGCGGCGTCGGCACCGTCCGATGTGGAGCAGGACGCCCGGGCTTCGCTGCGGGGCATCGAGATCCTGCACTCGTTCGGGATCACCGCCTTCCAGGACGCCGCCGCGTCGCTGCCGATGCTGCGGGCGCTCAAGCACCTCGACGACACCGGGCGGCTGGACGCGTGGGTGGTGACGTCGTTGCAGGTCAACGACCAGATCTTCGGCACCCACCCGCTCGGGCAGGACCTCATCGACCTGCGGGAGGACTACCGCGGCGGCCACCACCGGCCGGACTTCGTCAAGATCTTCCTCGACGGGGTGCCGACGTCGAAGACCGCCGCGTTCCTGCGCCCGTACCTGCCCGACGACGTGCACGGCCCGTCCTGGCGCGGCGAGACCACCATGACCGCCGACGAGCTGACCGGCTGGCTGCTGCGGGTGGCGGCGCAGGGGATGTCGGCGAAGATCCACTGCACCGGGGACGCGTCGGTGCGGATGACGCTGGACGCCGTGGCCGCGGTGCGCGCCGCCGGGCACGAGGACGCGAAGTTTCACATCGCGCACGGCCAGTACGTCGCCGAGGAGGACGTGCCGCGCCTGGCCGAACTCGGGGTGACCGCCGACCTGTCGCCCGCGCTGTGGTTCCCCGGCGTCATTTTCGACGCGATCTGCGCGTGCGTGCCGCGGGAGCGGGCGGAGAAGCTGCACCCGAACCGGAACCTGGTCGACGCCGGGGTGCTGATCGCCGGCGGCTCGGACTGGCCCGTGGTGCCCTCGCCGAACCCGTGGCCGGGCATCCAGGGACTGGTGACGCGGGCCGACCCGACGGGCACGCATCCCGGCGAGCTGTGGCCGGAGCAGGCACTCACCCTCGAGGAGGCCCTGCACGCCTACACGCTGGGCGCGGCTCGGGCGATGGGCGTCGACGACGTCACCGGTTCGCTGGTGGCGGGCAAGTCGGCCGATTTCGTGGTGCTCGACCGCGATCCGTTCGCCGTGCCCGCCGACCAGCTGGCCGGCACGCGGGCCGAGGAGACGTGGTTCGCGGGCCGCCGGGTGTACCAGCGCCGGTAGGGTGGCGTGATGGTGGCGGAGGTGATGGCCGAGCTGGCCGCGCTGGAGGACCCGAAGGCGCGGGCGGTCAACGAGAAGCACGGTGACGACCACGGTGTGAACCTGGGCAAGCTGCGCGCGATCGCGAAGCGGCTGAAGACGCAGCACGACCTGGCGCGCGAGCTGTGGGCGACGGGCGACACGGCCGCGCGGCTGCTGGCGCTGCTGATCTGCCGCCCGAGGGCGTTCGAGCGCGCCGAGCTGGACGCGATGCTGCGCGAGGCGCGGGCGCCGAAGGTGCACGACTGGCTCGTGAACTACGTGGTGAAGAAGAGCCCGCACGCGGAGGACCTGCGGCTGTCCTGGCTCGCCGACGCGGACCCGGTGGTCGCGAGCGCCGGGTGGGCGCTGACGACGGACCGCGTGGCGAAGCGGCCCGGGGGGCTCGACCTGGGGAGGCTGCTGGAGGTCATCGAGGCGGAGATGAAGGACGCCCCGGACCGCCTCCAGTGGGCGATGAACCACTGCCTGGCGCAGATCGGGATCTCCCACGCGGAGCACCGGGACCGGGCGATCGGCATCGGGGAGCGGCTGGAGGTGCTCAAGGACTACCCCACGCCACCGAACTGCACATCCCCCTACGCACCGACGTGGATCACGGAGATCGTGCGACGGCAGGAGGCCAGCCCGGGGTGAGCTCGGGATGAGGCAGCGGCGCGGTTGCCTGGCCGAGCCGCCCGGACCGCCCCCACCGGAGCACCGGAACCACGCCCATCGGCATCGCCGAGCGCCTGGAAGTGCTCAAGGGGTGGATCACCGAAATGGTGCGACGGCAGTTGGCCAGCCCGGGGTGAGGCGGTTGGCCTGGCCCGGCGTCAGGGGCAGCGGCCCCACGGATAGCTCGTGCAGTCGATCGCCGCCCACACCGTCTTCCCACCGTCGCCGCGGCGCCGGCTGCCCCAATCCCCGGTCAGCTTGGCCACCATCGCCAGGCCCCGGCCACGCGGACTGGCCGGGTCCGGCCTGCGGAGTTCCGGTCGCCGCGGGGAGGGGTCGTCCACCTCGACGCGGATCCGGCACGGGTCGCGCTCCCGCCACAGCCGCAGCTGCCCGGCGCCGCCCGCGTGCTCGTGGGCGTTGGTGAGGATCTCGGTGGCGACCAGCTGAACAGCGACGAGGTGGTCCTCCCCGAGATCCGACAGCGCTCTGGCCGCCCACCGCCGCACCGCCACCAGCGGCGGCACCGTGCCCGGTTCGAGGTCCAACGTCAGCGGTTCCGAGATCTCCGACATCGGCTGCGTGGTCACCATCCCCAACTCCGTCCTGTCTGCTCAAGACGGTCGCCGACGACCACCCTGCTGGCCGGACGCCAAAACCGCAACTCAAGCGACGCCGGCCTCGGCGTGCGCGACGTCGGTGTAGACAGCGAGCGTGCCGGTCAGCCCGCTCAGCTCGAGAACCCGCCGGGAGATGCCGTCCGCCACGATCCGCAGCCGTGTGCCGCCGCGCAGGTGCGTCTCGACCAGGGCCCGGAGACCGCAGGCCGCCAGGAAACCGACCCCGGTCAGGTCCACCACCAGCACCCCGGGCGCCTCCCGCAGCGCCGTCGCCAGCGCGTCCTCGAGCACCGGCATCGCCTCGAGATCCACTTCGCCGTGCACCGACAGCACCAGCCCGGTGCCGGTGCGCCGCACCTGGACGCGGCACAGGGCCCGGGGCGGGTGGTCGAAGCAGGTCTGCATGGTGCCGCCATCATCCACCCTCCCCGGACCGCCCGCACCCTCCGCACATAGAGTCTCTCGATTTCCGGCATAGCCAGAATTGGCTTCCTTGTGGATCGCGCCCGGCTCACGATGTGTCGCACGAAGCCAGATGGGAGCGTGACGTGACAACAACGAGCAGCCCAGGGGACGTGATCCGCACCCGGTGGTCCTCTTCGGACGACGCCGACCGGTTCACCGTGGAGAACCCGGCCACCGGCGAACCGGTGGCGGTCGTGCAGGGCGCCGGGGTCAAGGAGACCGACCTCGCCGTCCAGGCGGCCTACGACGCGCACTTCGCGTGGAAGGCCCGCAGCCCGCGGGAACGCGGCCGCTGGCTGTGGAAGATCGCGCAGGCGGTGCGCGAGAACGCCGACGAGATCGCGGCGCTGGAAACCTCCGACAACGGCAAACCGCTGTCCCAGGCGCGCCAGTTCGACCTGGAGGCGGCCATCGCGATCTTCGAGCTGTTCGCGAGCCTGTGCGAGGCGATGCCGAACCAGGTCCGCGACGCGGGCAGCACGCTGGACATCACCACCCTCGAACCGTACGGGGTGGTCGCCGCGATCGTGCCGTTCAACTGGCCGCCCCTGCACGCGGCGGGCAAGCTGGCCCCCGCGCTCGCGGTCGGCAACGCGGTGGTGATCAAACCACCGGAGCAGGCGCCGCTGTCGGTGCTGCGCGTCGTGGAGATCGCCCAGTCGATCCTGCCCGACGACGTCGTCCACGTCGTGCCCGGCACCGGCCGCATCGGGGCCCGGCTGGCCGGGCACGAGCTCGTCGGCAAGATCTCGTTCACCGGCGCGCCGAGCACCGGGTCCGCGGTCATCAAGACCGCCGCGGACAACCTCACCCCGACACTGATGGAGCTCGGCGGCAAGAACCCGTTCATCGTCTTCGACGACGCCGACCTCGGCAGCGCCCTGCCGTGGGCGATCGAAGGCGGGTTCTTCAACCAGGGCGAGGCGTGCACGGCCGCGTCGCGGGTCCTGGTCCAGGCCGGCGTCCACGACGAGGTGGCGCGCCGCTACGCCGAAGCCGTGCCGCGGCTGCGGGTCGGCGACGGCGCGGACCCCGGCACCCACGTCGGCCCGATGGTGACCGAGGCCCAGCGCCGCCGGGTCCTGGACTACATCGACGTCGGCATCGCCGAAGGCGCCACGGTCGCGGCCCAGGCGCCGCTGCCTGCCGACCCGCGGCTGGCCGGCGGCTTCTACGTCCCGCCGACCCTGTTCACCGGCGTCCGGCGGGACATGCGCATCGCCACCGAGGAGATCTTCGGCCCGGTCGTCACCCTGATCCCGTTCCAGGACGAGGCCGAGGCGGTCAGCATCGCCAACGGCACCGACTTCGGCCTGGTCGCCGGAGTGTTCACCCGTGACTCCGAGCGCGCCCTGCGGGTCAGCCGCGCCCTGCGCGCCGGGATGGTGTTCGTCAACAACTACAACCGCGCCTTCACCGGCACCCCGTTCGGCGGGGTCGGCGCGAGCGGCTACGGCCGCGAGCACGCGCTGGAAACCCTGCACGAATTCGGCTACAGCAAGAGCATCCGGCTGCCCTCCGGCACCAGCGAGATCCCCCGCTGGGCGCCGTCGCTCGAAGTCACCGGGCGGAACGGGTGACGACGGCGGCCGCCGGCACGGCGGTCCCGCCCGAGGTCCGGCGCCGGGCGCTGCGCAAGGTCGCGTGGCGCCTGGTCCCGCTCGTCCTGCTGATGTACACGGCCGCGTTCCTGGACCGGGTCAACCTCGGCACCGCGGCCCTGACCATGAACGCCGACCTGGGGCTGTCCGCGGCCGCGTTCGGTTTCGCCACCGGCATCTTCTCCGCCGGCTACATCGCGCTGCAGATCCCGAGCAACCTGGCGCTGCAGCGGGTCGGCCCGCGCCGGTGGCTGGCGTTGCTGATGGTGTGCTGGGGCGCGGTCGCCACCTGCACCGGGTTCGTGCAGGGCCAGGGCTCGCTGATCACCCTGCGCGTGCTGCTCGGCGCCGCCGAGTCCGGGTTCCTGCCCGGCATGCTGCTCTACCTCACCTACTGGTTCGCCCCGGCCAGGCGCGGGCTGATCAGCGTGATCGCGAGCCTGCCGTTGTACGCGGTGATCGGCACGCCGCTGTCGGCGGTGATCCTGCAGGGCACCGACGGTCTGGGCGGGCTCGCCGGGTGGCGGTGGATGTTCATCCTGGAGGGCCTGCCGTCGGTGCTGATCGGGCTGCTCGTGCTGGTGTGGCTGACCGACCGGCCGGAGAAGGCGCGCTGGCTCACCCCGCAGGAGCGCGCGGCGGTGCTGGCCGAGGTGCCCCCGCCCGAGGGCGGCCGTCCGCGCATCCGGCTCGCCGACCTCACCGGGCGGCTGCGGGACGCGCGGCTGCTCACCTTCGCCTTCGCGACCGGGCTGCTGTGGGTCGGGTTCGCCGCGCTGACCGCGTTCCTGCCGCTGATCATCGCCGGTTTCGCCGAGTCCTACGACACCCGGCTGAGCCTCGTGCAGACCGGCCTGGTGACCGCGCTCGTCTACCTGCCCGCGATCGGCGTCGCGCTCTTCTGGGCGCGCCACTCCGACCGGCGCGCCGAACGGGTGTGGCACTCGGCGGCGGGCGCGCTGCTCGCCGCGGTCGGCGTGCTCGTCGCGATCAACGGCAACGGCCTGGTCGTCACCCTCATAGGCACCGTCCTGCTCACCGCGGGCATCTACGCCAGCCTGTCGCTGATGTGGCAACTGCCCATCGGCCACCTCCGGCCCGGCCCGGCGGTGGCGGTGGGCAGCCTCCCGGCAGAGCCGCTCAGTGCCCTCGTACAGGTTGCGGGTACCAGGGAAACGTGGTCGGTGGCGAGAATCAGGCCCCCTTCACGCGGATGCGGCCGGCCAGGACGGTGAGCGCGGCGCACGGGCTGGGCCAGTACGAGGGCGGCTGGTTCCCCGGTCTGGGCATCGCCAACCGGATCGTCCCGCTCGGGCCGGACCAGTACATCGAGGTGGAAAGCGTCATCGACGCCTACTCGCCCGAGCACAACGCCTCCGACCGCTGGTTCTACGAGCAGATCCGCGGCGGCGACGTCTACCTCGGCTGGTGCCTGCGGGTGGACACCCGCGCCGAACTCGAAGCCGTCGCCGCGCGCCTGGGCACCGGCATCATCGAAACGGGCTTGCGGCAGCGGCCGGACGGCAGCCTCAGCGCGCCCGCCCGCACCCCGGACACCGTGTCGTGCTGGAGCCGCGGCCTGCCCAACGTCTTCCACCTCCCCGACCTGAGCGTCCATCCGGCCGCGCAGCCCTGCCCGTCCGCGGTGACGCCGCGGGGGATCGCGTGGATGGAGGTCGGCGGCACCCGGGAGGACATGGTCGCCTGGCTCGGGCCGGAGGCGGCCGGGCTGCCGCTGAGGTACAACGGCGACCGGCCGGGCCTCTACGCGGTCGCGGTGACCACAGCCGACGGGGAGATCGTCATCCGGCGCACGGCCGTCACCCAGCCGGAGCCCGCCGGGCGCGGGAGCTGAGCGACCTACGATTCCGGGGTGACCGCCGATCGCGCGAAGGGAACCGGGATGGAGCCTGCCGACCAGGGCGAGCTGCGGCTGTCCGGACTGGACCTGCCGCTGCTGCACGCGTTGCACGCCCTGCTCGCCGAGCGCAGCGTCACCGGCGCGGCGATCCGCCTCGGCCGCAGCCAGCCCACCCTGTCCAGCGCGCTCGCCCGGCTGCGCCGGCACTTCGGCGACGACCTGCTGACGCGGTCCGGCAACCACTACGTGCTCACCCGGTTCGCCGAGCAGCTGCGCCCGCTGACCGGGGTGGCCGTGGCCGCCGTCGAGCGCGTGTTCAGCGCCGAGGCCGAGTTCGACCCGGGCGAGACGAGCCGCGAGTTCACCATCGTGTCCTCCGACAACGGCATCAGCGTCGTCGGCGGGCTCCTGGTGGCGCGCGTCGCGCGGGAGGCGCCCGGCGCGCGCATCCGGTTCGTGCCGGTCACCCCGGAATCCATCAGCCGCAAGGACGAGTTCTACCGCACGGTCGACGGCGTGCTGATGCCGCACGGCTACCTCGACCTGCCCCGCAACATCGACCTCTACACCGACCGCTGGGTGTGCGTGGCGTCCGCGGCCAACACGCGGATCGGCGACCGGCTGACGATGGACCACCTGCGGGAGCTGCCCTGGGTGGCGACGTTCGGCGACCCGCTGGGCCGGGCGCCCGCCTGGCGGCAGATGGAGATGCTCGGCGTGGTGCCCCGGGTGTGCGCCACGGCCGAGTCGTTCCTGGCGATGCCGCAGCTCGTCCGCGCGTGCGACGCGATCGCGCTGCTGCAGGAACGCGTCGCCGCGCTGGTCGCGGACGTGCCCGGACTGCGGATCCTGGAGTGCCCGTTCGACGCGATCCCGCTCGTCGAGGCGTTCTGGTGGCACCCGATCCACGACGACGATCCCGGCCACGCCTGGCTGCGGCGCTGCCTGACCGGACTGCGGCCGGACGCATAGAGTCCGTCCATAACCGGCATCGGAAGTATTGGCTTCCTTCGGAATGCCCGCGGCCGAAGAATCGGCAGGGTCCCCGCTCTTCCCTGGAGGCTCACCGATGAACAGCCGACCGCCCACTGTGGACGTGCACGCGCACGTCTGGCTGGACGACGTCGAGGCACTGGCCGCCGGACGGCCCGGCTACCGCGAGCACACCGAGCTGGAACTGCGCCGCGCGGGCACCGCGTCCGCCGCGGTCAGCGCGGACCAGGCGGTGCGGCGGCGGCCCCGGCTCACCGACGTGACCACCCGGCTGTCCCTGATGGACGAGTCCGGAGTGGACGTCCAGGTGGTGTCGGTGGTGCCGACGCAGTACCACGGCTGGGCCGACCGGGGCCTGGCGGCCGAGATGGCCGCGACCACCAACGCGGGGATCGCCGCGCACTGCGCCCTGGCGCCGCACCGGCTGGCCGGCCTGGGGGTGGCGCCCCTGCGCCACCCCGACCTCGCGGTCGCGGCGCTCGACGACGCCGTGCTCGGGCACGGGCTCAAGGGCGTGGAGATCTCCTCGCACGCCCCCGGCGTGGAGCTCTCCGACCGCGCGCTGGACCCGCTGTGGCAGCGGGCCGCCGAGCTGGACGCGGTGGTGTTCCTGCACCCCTGGGGGTGCACTTTGGACGAACGGCTGGGCCGCTGGTACCTGTCCAACTCGGTGGGGCAGCCGGTCGAGCACGCGGTCGCGTTGTCGCACCTGGTGTTCGGCGGGGTGCTCGACCGGTTCCCTGGCCTGCGCCTGATCGCCGCGCACGGCGGCGGCTACCTGCCGCTGTGCCTGGGGCGGGCCGACCACGCCTGGCACCACCGCCCGGACGCGCGCGGGTGCGCCGAGCCGCCGAGTTCGTACCTGCCGCGGCTGTGGTTCGACTCGCTCGTCTACACCCCCGGCGCCCTGCGCGGCCTCGTCGCCGCCGCCGGCGCGGACCGGGTGCTGCTCGGCTCGGACTACCCGTTCGACATGGGGGTCGCCGACCCGGTCGCGCGGGTGCGCGCCGCCGGGCTCGACCCGGCCGCCACCGCCGCCGTCACCGGCGGCAACGCCCAGCGCCTCGGCCTCCTGCCCGCGGCGGTGGCCGCCCGCTCCTGACGTTCTCCCCCGCCTTCAACGAGGAAGGAATCCCATGACCACCACGTCCACCACCGGCAGGCCGGTGGCGCTGCGCCGCGCCGCGGTCGCCAGCACCGTCGGCAGCGCGGTCGAGTTCTACGAGTTCACCATCTACGGCTTCCTGGCGGTCGTGTTCGGGCCGCTGTTCTTCCCCTCCGGCGACGCCGCGGCCTCGACGCTGTCCGCGCTCGCGGTGTTCGGCGGCGGTTACCTGGCGCGGCCGCTCGGCGGGATCCTGTTCGGCGCGCTGGGCGACCGGATCGGACGGCGGTCGGTGCTGATGGCCACCATCTTCCTGATGGGCGGCGCGTCCACGCTGATCGGCGTGCTGCCCACCTACGCGCAGGCCGGGCTGGTGGCTCCGCTGGCTCTGCTGGTGCTGCGGCTGGTGCAGGGCCTGTCCGCGGGCGGCGAGTTCACCGGGGCTCAGACCTACATCGTGGAAATGGCGCCGCCGCGGCGGCGCGGCGCGCTGGGGTCCCTGCCCGCGCTCGGGATCGGCCTCGGGTTCGGCGTCGCCTCGCTCGTCGTCGCGCTGCTGAGCACGGTGCTGACCGCGGAGCAGCTGAGCGACTGGGGCTGGCGGTTGCCGTTCCTGCTGTGCCTGCCGCTGACGATCGTGTGCCTGTTCCTGCGCCTGCGGCTGGAGGATTCGCCGCAGTTCACCGAGATCGTGGCGAAGGCGGAGCGGACCCGGACCCCGGTGCGGGACGTGCTGCGCGGGCACCTGCCCGACGTGCTGCGGGTCGGGGCGCTCACCGTCGCGACCCTCGGCCCGGGTTTTCTCGCCAAGCTGTACCTGGGCATCCACCTGGTGCAGGTCAAGGACTTCCGGCCGGCCACCGTCTACGGCCTGCTCGGCGTGGTGCTGCTGGCGACGGCGGCGCTGTTCCCGGTGATGGGGCAGGTCAGCGACCGGCGCGGGCGCCGGCCGATCGCGCGTGCCGGGTTCGCCGCGTTCGCCGTGCTGTCGCTGCCGCTGTTCCTCGTCGTCGACGGGACCTCCAGCCTGGCGGTGATCCTGCCGGTGGTGCTGGTGTTCGCCGCGATCGAACCGTTCGTCTCCGCCGCCGTCTACACGACCTTCGCCGAGCTGTTCCCCGCCCGGACCCGTTACACCGGCACGTCGATCGGCTTCAACCTCGGCACCATCGTGGCCGCCGGGCTCGGCCCGTTCCTCTGCGGGCAACTGGTCGCGTGGACCGGCTGGGGCGCGGCACCGGGGCTGTGGGGCACCGCGTGCGCCCTGCTCGGCCTGCTCGTGATCGCCATGACGAGGGAGACCGGCCGGGCCGGTCTGGCCCGCTGAGAAAGGACTTCCATGACCAGGATCGTCGACCTGTCGGTGCCGCTGCGGGCGGGCATCGCCTCCGACCCGCCGGGCCTGCTGCCCGAGATCGACTACTACTCCCACGCCGAGACCGCGCAGGAGGTGGTCTCGTACTTCCCCGGGGCCACGGTGGACGACCTGCCCGACGGTGAAGGCTGGGCCATCGAGCGCCTGCGCGTCACCACGCACAACGGCACGCACCTGGACGCGCCCTACCACTTCGCGTCCACTATGGACGGTGGCGCGCGGGCCGTCACGATCGACGAGGTGCCGCTGGAGTGGTGCCTGCAGCCCGCGGTGAAGCTGGACTTCCGGCACCTGCCCGACGGGTACGTGGCGACCGCCGCCGACGTCGAGGCCGAGCTGGCGCGGATCGGTCACGACCTGCGGCCGCTGGAGATCGTGGTGGTCAACACGGCGGCCGGAGCCCGGTACGGGCAGGACGACTACGTCTCCGCCGGGTGCGGCATGGGCCGGGAGGCGACGCTGTACCTGCTGGAGCGCGGCGTGCGGCTCACCGGGACCGACGCTTGGAGCTGGGACGCACCGTTCGTCCACACGGCACAGCGCTACGCGCGCGAGCGGGACCCGTCGGTGATCTGGGAGGGCCACCGCGCGGGCCGCGACATCGGCTACTGCCACCTGGAGAAGCTGCACGGCCTGGAGGACCTGCCCGCCGACGGGTTCTCCATCGCCTGCTTCCCGGTCAAGATCCACGCCGCGTCCGCGGGATGGACGCGCGCCGTGGCGATTTTCCACGAGTGAAGGAGAACTGTTCGTGAGCGTCGTGATCACGGTCGCGCCGACCGGCCCGATCGCCACCAAGTCCGACAACCCGCACCTGCCCACGCAGCCGGAGGAGATCGCCGACGCCGTGGCCGCGGCCTACTCGGCCGGGGCGTCGGTCGCGCACATCCACCTGCGCGACGCCGACGGACGGCCGACGGCCGACCCGGACACCGCGCGCCGCACGATGGACCTCATCGCGCAGCGGTGCCCGATCCTGGTCCAGCTCTCCACCGGGGTGGGGCTGACGGTGCCGTTCGAAGAGCGCGCCGCGCTGGTCGAGCTGCGGCCCCGGATGGCGACGTTGAACCCGTGCAGCATGAGTTTCGGGGCGGGCGAGTTCCGCAACCCGCCGGACGCGGTGCGGCGGCTCGCGGACCGGATGCGGGAGCTGGGCGTGAAACCGGAACTGGAGGTCTACGACACCGGCCACCTGGACGCCTGCCTGCGACTGCGGGACGAGGGCCTGCTCGACGACGAGCCGATGCAGTTCTCCCTGGTGCTGGGCGTCGCCGGGGGGATGGCCGCCACCCCGGAGAACCTGCTGACGATGGTGCGGCGCCTGCCCGAGGGCGCGGTCTGGCAGGTGATCGCGATCGGCCGGGCGAACCTGCGGCTGACCGCGATGGGGCTCGCCCTGGGCGGCAACGCGCGCGCCGGCCTGGAGGACACGCTGTACCTGCGCAAGGGCGAACTGAGCCCGGGGAACCTCCCGCTGGTGGAGCGCACGGTCCGGCTCGCGCGGGAGCTCGACCTGAGCGTGGCCGGCGTCGAGGAGACCGCGCGGCTGCTCGGCCTCCACCCGGAGCCCGCGAAGACCTGAAACGCGGTATGGTCGTCCGCATGTCAGGACAACCGCGTACCGGGTCGTACCGGGAGCGCAACTCTACGGCCGACCGCGCCCTCGACATCCTGATGATGTTCACCGACGAGGAGCGGGTGCTCTCCGGCGCCGCCGTCGCCGCCCGCCTGGAGGTCGCCCGCTCCACCGCCTACCGCTACCTGCAGAGCCTGGTGGCCAGCCGGTTCCTGGAGGAGGCTCCGGGCGGCGGCTTCCGGCTGGGCCTGCGCGTGCTGGAACTCGGCCGCATCGCGCGCCGTTCCTACGGGCTGTCCGAGGCGGCCGCGCCGGTGATGGCCAAGCTGAGCGAAGCGGTGCGGGAAACGGTGTTGCTGACCCGTCGCGTCGGCGAGCTGGTCGTGTGCGTCGACCGCGAGGAACCACCCGCGCACCACGTCCGCCTGTCCTACGAACGCGGCAGCACCCTCCCGCTCAACGCCGGCGCGTCCGCCCTCGTGCTGCTGGCGTGGAGCGATCCGGACGAGGCCCGCGCGGTGCTGAAGTCGGCGCCCCTGCAGCGGTTCACCCCGGCGACGCTGACCGACGTCGACGCCGTGATGCGGCGCCTGGCGGAGATCCGGGAGCAGGGCTTCTCCGTCACCCGCGGCGAACTCGACCCCGACGTGCTCGGCATCGCCGCGCCGATCCGGGACGACGAGGACCGGGTGGTCGCCGCGATCAGCGTCGCGGCCCTGGCGTCGCGGGTGCCGAAGAAGCGCGAGGCGCCGATCGTGGAGCAGGTGCGGTCGGCGGCCGCCGAGATCGGCGGCCGCCTCGCCCTGATGAACGGCTGACCGGTCAGCCCTCGGCGCGCACCCGGTTGACGAGCGTGCCGATCCCCTCGACCGACACCGTGATCTCGTCGCCGTCGCGCAGGAACACCTGCGGATCGCGGCGGAAACCCACGCCGCCCGGGGTGCCGGTCAGGATGACGTCCCCGGGGAGCAACGTGGTGAACTCCGAGATCGCCGCGATCAGCGTGGGGATGCCGAAGATCAGCCGGGAGGTGTCCGAACTCTGCAGTTCGCGGCCGCCCAGCACGGTGGTCACGCGGGCGGCCGTGAGATCCGCCTCGGCCGGGGTGACCAGGTACGGCCCGAGCGGCGTGGAGCGGTCCCACGCCTTGCCCGGCAGCCATTGGTGCGTCTTGTACTGGTAGTCGCGCATGGTGACGTCGTTGGCCACGCAGTAGCCGAGCACGTGGTCCACGGCCTTCTCCGGCGGGATCCGCCGGCCCGCCTTCCCGATGACGACCGCCAGCTCGGCTTCGTAGTCGACCTGGAGCGACTCCGGCGGCAGCACGATGTCGTCGTACGGGCCGATCAGGCTGGAGGCGAACTTGGTGAACAGCACCGGATAGGTGGGCAGGTCGCGTCCGGTTTCGCCGACGTGCGCGTGGTAGTTGAGGCCGACGCACACGATCTTGTCCGGGTTCGGCACCGGCGGGCACACCCGCACCGCGGCCATCGGGACGGCCTCGGCGGGCCGTTCGCGGGCCGCCGACAGCACGTCGGACGGGGTGTCCCGGCCCAGCTCCGACAGCCCGTCGAGTGGGACCAGCCGGTCCCCCTCGACCCGGCCGACTCGCCGGGCGCCGCCGAATTCGTAGGTCGCGTACGGCATGGCCGCCTCACTGCCCTTCCGAGGTGGTGCGCCAGCTCGCGAGCTGACCGCCCCACAGGTTCACGCTGCGCGGCACCGGATCCCACCGGCGCGGCACGTAGGTGACGCGGTCGTCGTGGAACTTCTCCATCTCCGCGGACAGCTCCACGTGGTTGCCCGCCGGATCGTCGAAGAACACGAACAGGTTGTTGCCCGGCCCGTGCCGCCCGGGACCCCACACCACGTCCACGCCCTCGTCGGTCAGCCGGTCGCACCAGGCCTTGAAGTCCGCCCACTCGGCGAGGTCGTAGGAGTAGTGGTCGAGCTGTCCCGGCCGGCCGCCGGCGACGACGGCGAGGGTGTGGTGGTCGCGGTCGCTGCGCAGCCACGCGAACCGGCCGTCGGCGAGCTGGTCGGAGATGCGGAACCCGGCGATCCCCACGTAGAACCCGGCCATCGCGGCGACGTCGCGCGTGGACAGGGTGACGTGCTGGTACTTGACCGGGCGGCGGCCGGTGTCGGCGGCGTGCTCACCGCCGCGGCGCACCGGGCCGTGGAAGTGGACCGTGTTGCCGTCCGGGTCGGTGCAGACCAGGCCCGGCTCACCGGTGACCGCTTCGGTCAGGTACGCCTCGTCCAGCGTGCTGACGTGGTGACCGGCCGCGGTGAGCCGTTTCTCCAGTCCCGCCAGGCCGTCCGGGTCGCGGACCTCGAAGGCGATGTGGTCCAGGCCCGCTTCGCCGGGCAGGAGGTCGAGCACGTGGTGGCCGCTCCCCCATCCCAGGCGCCGGCCGCCGCCGGGCAGGTCGTCGTGCGGCACCAGGCCGAGGACCCGGCCGTAGAAGTCGGTGGTGGACGCCACGTCGGGGACACGCAGGCCCAGGTGGGACACCGCGGTCCGGCGCAGGCTGCCCGCGGCGCCGGGCTCGGCGAGAATCACGCGTTCGGGTGTGGGCACGGGTTTCTTCCTCTCTCCACTGTGGATGGTCAGGCGACCGGTTCGGGAACGGGGCGGCGCGCCAGGCGCAGCGGGCCGGCCAGCGCGGGCGGCCCGGCGGGCCGCCAGGCGGCGGCGACGAACCGGTCCGGCCGCAGCAGGACGACCCGGCCCCGGTAGCCGGCGAGCTCGGCGTCCAGCCCGCCGTCGACGTCGACGAGGACGCGGTGCCCCCGGGTGGACGGCATCCGGTCGTCCACCGCCACTTCCGCGACGGCCGGCGCGAGCGGGCCGGCGAGCGCCGCCGCCTCCCCCGGATCGACCCCGACCCCGAGCAGGGCCCACCCGGTGCCGAGAACCTCGTCGAGCAACCGGATGCGGTGCGCGGCGGTGTCGAACACCCGCGGCTGGCCGATCATCCGCCCGGCGAGCCCGGGTTCCCCCGCCAGCAGGCCTTCGGTGTAGACGTGCGGCGGGCGGTACCGCATGTGCTCGAAGTACGCTCGGCCGTGCTCGGTGCGCATCGCGGCGCCGATGAGCCGGTCCCGCTGCCGGGCGAGCCGGGGACTGGTCGTCATCACCACCCGGCCCAAGCGGGCCGAGAGCCGGACCGTCGCCTCGACGTGCGGGCGCCGCTCGGTCTCGTAGGTGTCCAATGCGGACTCGCCCAGCCGCCCGGCGAGCACGTCGGCGATCTTCCAGGCCAGGTTCGCCGCGTCCCGCACGCCGGAGTTGAGCCCCTGCCCGGCGAAGGGCGGCATCATGTGCGCGGCGTCGCCGAGCAGGAAGACGGCGCCGTCGCGCCACCGGTCGGCGACCACGGCGTTGAACCGGTAGTTCACGGCCCGCTCGACCTGGCCGGGCGCGATGTCGCGGTAGGGGGCCAGCAGGCGGCGCACCAGCGCGAAGTCCGGCCGCTGTCCCGGGCTGCCTTCGCCCGGGTGCAGCAGGAACTCGTAGCGGCACCGGCCGTCCCGCCCTGGCACGATCACGTGCGGGCGCGCCGGATCGCCGTGGTGCATCCCGTACCGCTGGTCGTGGTGGTCGCCGAGCACGTCGGCCACCAGCCACACCTCGTCGTGGCTGCGCCCGGTCATGCCGATCCCCAGCAATTCGCGGACGGTGGAGCGGCCCCCGTCGCAGCCCAGCACGTACCGGGCCCGGACCAGCGACGTCGTGCCGTCCTGCCGGCACCGCAGCCCGGTCCGGCCGTCGGGGCACCCGGCGAGGCCGGTGACCGTCGTGCTCATCCGGACTTCGGCGCCCGGGGCTTCGACGAGGTGGCCGTGCAGTTCGCGTTCCAGGTCGGGCTGGGCGAAGGGGTTCTTGAACGGGTACCCGTGCCGGAACGGCCACGGGCTGCCCGCGTGGAAGACGGGACGGCCGGTCGCGTCGTAGTACCTGGTCCCGGTGCCGGGCACGATGATGCGCAGCAGACGGCCGGCGAGCCCGGCCGACTGGTACACGCGCAGCGCCTCGTCGTCGATGCTGATCGCCTTCGGCTCGTCGCTGGTGCGCGGTTCGCGCTCCAGGACGACCACGTGGACGCCGCGGGCGGCCAGCAGCGCCGCCGCGGTCATGCCCACCGGCCCGGCCCCGACGACCGCCACCTCGCAGTCGGTCTCCGCGGTGGGCGGCGGTTGCTGTGTCTGCACGAAGTCTCCTCCCTTCCCCAGGTGGTGCTCGTTCACGCTAAGCCACCGGTGTCCTGGATACAAGAACTTGTGTTGCGCTTTTCAGGACAGTACCGTCGGCGGGACAGCGCCGGAGAAGACAAGGAGCTCCCCTGTGAGTTCGGAACAGCTCGAGCAACTGAAGAAGAACCTCCGTGAAGGCCCGCTCGACATCGGCGGACCGGTCGCCGAGACCCGGCGGATGTTCGAGGCGATCCACGCCGATCTCCCGGTCCCCGACGACGTGCGGCTGTCCGAGACCAGGCTCGGCGCGGTGCCCGCCCTCGCCGCCGAGCCGGCCGGGGCGGCCCGCGACGCCGCGATCCTCTACCTGCACGGTGGCGCCTACGTCGTGGGCAGCTCGCGCAGCGCACGCGCGGTGGTCGCGGCGCTGGCTGCGCAGGCGGGCTGCCGGGCCGTGGCCGCGGATTACCGCCTCGCCCCGGAACATCCGTTCCCGGCGGCCGTCGGCGACGCGCTCGCGGCTTACCGCGCCCTGCTGGACCAGGGGATCGACCCGGGCCGCCTCGCGCTGGCCGGCGACTCCGCCGGCGGCGGGCTGGCGATCGCGACGCTGGTCGCCGCACGCGACGAGGGACTGCCGTTGCCCGCCGCGGCCGCGGTCTTCTCCCCCTGGGCCGACCTGACCCTGTCGGCCGGCTCGCTGATCAGCAAGGCCGGCGCCGACCCGGCCCTCACGGCGCGGTCGCTGAGCACCCGCGCCGCGGACTACCTCGGCGGGCAGGACCCGCGCACGCCGCTGGCCAGCCCCGTGTTCGCCGACCTGACCGGCCTCCCGCCCCTGCTGATCCAGGCAGGCACGGCGGAGATCCTGCTGGACGACGCGGTCGGCCTGGCCGCCGCCGCGGCGCGCGCCGACGTGGACGTGGACCTGCAGATCCGGGCGGAGATGCCGCACGTGTGGCAGACCTTCGCCGCGTTCCTCGACGAAGGCAGGCAGGCGCTCAGCGCCGCGGCGGCCTTCCTCGCGTCCCGTTTCGACTGACAGGCGGTGTGCTGATGACCGACTACGACGTGGTGGTGATGGGGGCGGGCGTGGCCGGGCTGGGGCTCGGCGCCCGGCTCAAGGCCCGCGGGCAGCACGACTTCCTCGTGCTGGAGCGGGCCGCGGAGGTGGGCGGCACGTGGCGCGACAACACCTACCCCGGGTGCGCGTGCGACGTGCCGTCGCACCTGTACTGGTACTCCTTCGACGAGGAGCCGCCGGACTGGAGCCGGATCTACCCGAGCCAGGGCGAGGTGTTCGCGCGGCTGCGGGAGTTCGCCGAACGCACCGGCGTCCTCGGGCACGTCCGGCTGAACACGCGGGTCGTCGCGGCGGACTGGGACGAGGCGGACCTGCACTGGCGGGTGACGACCGCGGACGGCGGCACGATCACCGCGCGCGTGTTCGTCTCCGCCTGCGGGCAGCTGGCGGAACCCAGCTACCGCGGCATCGCCGGGCGCGAGCGGTTCACCGGGGTTTCCTTCCACTCCGCTCGCTGGCGCCACGACGTCGACCTGACGGGCAAGCGAGTCGCCTGCGTCGGCAGCGGCGCCAGCGCCGCGCAGCTGATCCCGGAGATCGCCGCGGTCGCGGCGAAACTGACCGTGTTCCAGCGCTCGGCGCCCTACGTGCTGCCCCGCGAGGACCGCCCGTACACCGAGGCGGAGCTGCGGGCGTTCCGGGAGGACCCGGAGGCGCTGGCCAAGAGCCGCGCCGAACAGTACGCCGAACGGGAGCGGCAGTTCTGGGCGCTGGAGCCGGGTTCGGACGTGGGGCGCGAGACCGTGCGGATCGCGCGCGAGCACCTGGAGGCGCAGGTCGCCGATCCGGTGCTGCGCGAGAAGCTGTGGCCCGGCTACGCGTTCGGCTGCAAGCGCCCCGTCATCAGCGACGAGTACCTGCCCGCGTTCACCCGGCCCAACGTGGACCTCGTGACCGCGGGGGTCGCCGGGGTGGAGCCGGACGGCGTGCGGGACGCCACCGGCGCGCTGCACCCGGTGGACGTGATCGTGTACTCGACCGGGTTCGAGTCGCTGAAGTTCCTCAACGGGCTGCGCGTCACCGGCCGTGGCGGGACGGACCTGCACGAGCAGGCGTGGCGCGAGTCGCCGCAGGCCTACCTCGGGATGGCGGTGCCCGGCTTCCCGAACTTCTTCATCCTCTACGGGCCGAACACCAACCTCAACCACAACTCGATCATCGCCATGCTGGAGGCGCAGTACGACTACCTGCTGCAGGCCTTCGAGCGGCTCGGCCCGGACGCCCCGGCCCTGGACGTGCGCCCGGAGGTGGTGGCGGCCTACAACGACCGGCTGCAGCAGGACCTCGCCCGCAGCGCGTTCGCCACCGGGTGCTCGAGCTGGTACGTCGGCGAAGGCGGGCGGGTGGTGACCAACTGGTGGGGCACGGTCGACGCGTACAAGGCCCGCACGGCGCGGTTCGACCCGGCCGAGTACCGCACGGTCGGTTCCCCGGCCTGACCGGGCGAACACGCGGAAGGAGCCGCCCAGGCACGCCTGGGCGGCTCCTTCCGTCATGCCTCGTGCCGGTAGAACGTCCGCTGCTCGGTGAACGTGCGCACCGACTCCAGACCGCCGAGCCGGCCGAACCCGGACGCGCCGAGCCCGCCGAAGGGCACGTGCGGCTCGTCCCCGACCGACGGACCGTTGAGGTGCACCGCGCCGGTGCGCAACCGCCCGGCCAGGCGCTCCGCCGCCGCCGTGTCCGCCGTGATCACGCTGGCGATGAGGCCGTACTCGGAGGAGTTCGCGAGCGCGACCGCCTCCTCGTCGCCGGTCACCGGATGCACCGACACCACCGGGGAGAACGCCTCCTCGGTCCACAGGCGACAGTCCGGGCCCACGCCGGTGAGCACGGTCGGGCGGGCGAGACCGCCGTCGACGTCGGGGCCGCCCGACCGGACGCGCGCACCCTTGCCGACCGCGTCGGCGACCAGCGCGCGGAACCGCTCCGCGGCCCGCCCGTCGATCAGCGGCCCCAGATCGGTGCGCTCGTCGCGGGGATCCCCGGTCACCAGGGCTTCGGCCGCCGCGGACAGGCGCGTCACCAGTTCTCCGGCGCGGTCGGCGTGCACGATGATGCGGTCGGTGCACATGCACACCTGCCCGCTGTTGGCGAACGACGCGGTGACCAGCGCCGGGGTCCACGCTTCCAGGTCCGCGTCGGCGCGCACGATCGTGGCGTTCTTGCCGCCCAGCTCCAGCACCGACGGAGTCAGGGCACGGCCGGCCAGTTCCGCGATCGACCGGCCCACCGGCGTGGAGCCGATGAACACCACCCGCCGCACGTCCGGATGCGCGATCATCGCGGCCGTCACCTCCGGCCCGGCAGCGGCGTCGGTCGTGACGACGCCGACCACGCCCGCGGGCAGGCCGGCCTCGTGCAGCGCGCCGGCCAGCAGGTGGCCCGCGGCGATCGGCGCGTGCTCGCTGGGCCGCACCACCACCGCGTTGCCCACGGCGAGGGCGATGGCGATCGAGCGGGCGCAGAGGATCACCGGCGCGTTCCACGGCACCAGGGCGAGCACAACCCCGGCCGGCTCGTGCCGCGAGAACGTGACGGTCCCCGGGTCGTGGGAGGGCAGGATCTCCCCCGTGGCGACGGTGACCAGGCCCGCCGCCTCCCGCAGGGTCGCCGCCGCCTCCCGCACGTTCATGTCGGCCCACCCGCGGACCGCGCCCGTCTCCAGGGCCAGCGTGTGCCGGTGGGCGTCCAGGTCGCGTTCGAGGATGTCCGCGGCGGTCAGCAGGACGCGCCGCCGTTCGCCGACGCCGGTCGCGGCCCAGGCCCGCTGCGCTGCCGCGGCGGCTGTGACGGCGGCTTCCGCGTCGCGCGCGGTCGCCGCGGCGACGGTCGCCACCGGTTCGCCCGTCACGGGCGAGATGTCGGGAAAGGTGCCACCGGCGGCCGGGTGGTGCTCTCCGCCGTACCAGAGCGGGGTGAGGGTGTCAGTGCGCACGGGTCACGCTCCGAAGACCAGGACGGGCTTGATCGTTTCGCCCGACGCGGCATCCCGCGCGGCGGTCTCGATGTCGGCGAACGGGTAGCGCCGGATCAGCCGGTCCAGCGGGAACCGGCCCGCCCGGTGCAGGGCGATCAGGTGCGGCACGAACGACTCGGGCTCGCTGTCGCCGAGGGTCACCCCGACGATCCGCCGTCCGGGCAGCAGGGCGTTGACGTCGAAGGCGGCGGTGGACCCGGCGTGCGGGGCGCCGATCACCGCGCAGGTGCCGCGCACCGCGAGCGCTCCGATCAGCCCTTCCAGAACGGCGACGTTGCCGGTGGTCTCGATCGCGAGGTCCACCCCGGCGCCGCCGGTGCGGTCGAGCAGGTCCTGCCTAAGGTCCTGCCCGGTCGCGTGAACGGTCTCGGTCGCGCCGAGCGAACGAGCCAGGTCCAGCCGGGACGGCACCCGGTCGACGACGATGATCCGCTCCGCCGCCGTGGACGCGGCGGCCATGACGGCGGCGAGCCCGACCGCGCCGGCGCCTGCCACGACGAGCGAGGCGCCCGGCCGCGGCCGCAGCACGTTGAGCACCGCGCCCGCGCCGGTCTGGAAACCGCAGCCCAGCGGCGCCAGCGTGATCAGCTCGTCGTCGGAGGTGTCCGGAGGTAGCGGGATCACACTGCGTTCGTCGGCGATCGCCATCTCCGCGAAGGACGACTGCCCGAAGAAGTGCGCGTGCAGCGGCCGGCCGGCGGCGTCCCGGACGGTGGGCGAGCCGTCGGCGCGCGCCCCGCCCAGCAGGTTGGCCGTCAGGTGCTGCGCGCAGTACGCGGGGTGGCCGGACCGGCACGCGGCGCACCGGCCGCACGAGGTGAAGGTGAGCAGCACCCGCTCCCCCGGGCGCACCCGGGTGACGTGGCCGCCGGTCGCGACGACCTCGCCCGCGCCCTCGTGCCCGAGGATGCCGGGCAGCGGGAACGGGATGACGCCGGAGCGGACGCTGAGATCGGTGTGGCACATCCCGGCTGCCCGCATCCGTACGAGGACTTCGCCGGGTCGCAGGTGGTCCAGGTGGACGGTGGTGAGCCGGAACGGACTGTCCGGACCGGACACCACCGCGGCCGAGGTCACTACGGGCATCGTCGCCCCTCCAGAGTAGCTGAGTCCTGATTATCAGGTCTTGTATCCTGTGATACGAGACTATACTGTGGCGAGCACGGTCGATGTCCAGCCGCGCACCCGGTTCCCCGGTCCGCGCACTGACCCGGAAGGGCGGAAATGACCTCATCACTCGTCGACGTGCACTCCCACTTCGTCACCGGCGACTACATCGCGGCGGCCCGGCAGGCGGGGCACGACGTTCCCGACGGCATGCCCGGGTGGCCGTCCTGGTCGGCGGAGGAGCACCTGCGGCTGATGGACGACGCCGGGATCGGCCAGGCACTGCTGTCGATCTCCTCCCCCGGTGTCCACTTCGGAGACGACGACATCGCCAGGGACGTGGCCCGGCACGTCAATGACTTCGGCATCGCGGTGGCCGCGGCGCACCCCGGCCGCTTCGGCCTGTTCGCGTCCCTGCCGCTGCCCGATGTGGACGGCGCGATCGCCGAGATCCGCCGGGTCCGCGCCGAAAGCGGGGTCGCCGGGTTCTCGGTGATGTCCAACGCGCACGGCGTGTACCTGGGCGACCCGCGGTACGCGCCGCTGTGGGCCGAACTCGACCGGCACGAGGCCGTGTTGTTCGTGCACCCGACGAAACCGCTCAACGCCGACGCGGTCGCGCTGGGACGGCCGCTGCCGATGATCGAGTTCCCGTTCGACACGGCCCGCACCGTCGTCGACCTGATCTTCGCCGGCGTCCTGCTCCGCCACCCGCGCATCCGGTTCGTGTTCACGCACAGCGGCGGTGTCCTGCCGCTGCTGATGGACCGGGTGGAACTGTTCCGCGGCAGGGCGCTCGGCATCGGCGACGGCGATCCCGCGGAGAGCGCCCGCATCCAGCTCGGCAAGCTGTGGTTCGACTGCGCCGGCACCCCCATGCCGACCGCGCTGTCCACACTCGCCTCCGTCGTGGGCACCGACCGGTTGCTCTTCGGCACCGACTACTGCTTCACCCGGCCCGCCCAGGTGCTGGCCGGGATCGGCGAGATCGAAAAGGCGGGCGCCTGCCCGGCCGGTGGCAGCTGGCTCGATCTGTTCCGCCGCAACACCAAGGCCCTGCGCTAGCCGGCCCCGACCTGTTCGCTTGCACAAGGAGGTCCAAGTGAGCACCACGCCCACCACCGTCGGCCACGGCGCGGCCAGGGTCACCGTGACCCGGACGTCGCCCGCGATCATGCTGCTGTGCGGCGCGGCCCTGATCTTCGAGGGCTACGACATCTACGTCTTCGGCGTCGCCGTGCCCTCGCTGCTCCAGCACCCCGGGTGGACGCTGAGCCCGGGCTACGCCGGGGTGATCGGCTCGGCGGCCGTGTTCGGCATGCTGCTCGGCGCGCTCGTCGCCGGCATGTTCACCGACATCATCGGCCGCCGCCGCATCTACCTGGCCACCGTCACCGTCTTCTCGCTCGGCATGCTGCTGTGCGCCGTGGCGCCCACCCCCGAAGTGCTGCTCGTCGGCAGGCTCATCGTGGGCATCGGCGGCGGCGGGTTCATGCCCACGGCACTGTCCATGGTCGTCGAGTTCTCGCCGGAGGGCAGGCGCAACCTCAACGTCTCCCTCGCCCTCGTCGGAGTGGGGCTCGGCGGCATCCTCTCGGCGTTGCTGGGCATCTGGCTGGTGCCGGCCTGGGGCTACCGCGCGCTGTTCTGGATCGGGGTGCTGCCCCTGCTGATCCTGCTGCCGTTCGCGCTGCGCAGGCTGCCCGAATCCGTGTCGTTCCTGGTCTCGAAAGGACGGATCGCGGCCGCGCGCGAGCAGATCCACCGGTTCCGGCTGCCGCTGGAGCTCACCGAGATCCCGGGCGCGCAGCCGGTCACGGGACGGGAGCGCCCGTTCGCCGCGGCCGGGTCGCTGTTCGGGCGACGGCACCTGCGCGCCACCGTGGTCTTCTGGATCGGCACGGCACTGTGCCTGCTGCTGATGTTCGGCACCAACACGTGGCTGCCCTCGCTGATGATGAAGTCCGGGTACGGCATCAGCTCCGCGCTGTCGTTCCTGGTGTTCCTCAACCTCGGCGCGGTCCTCGGTTCGCTCGCCGGCGCGGCCGTCGCCGACCGGGTCGGCCCCAAGTACGTGGTGATCGCCGGTTTCTGCTCCGCGGCGCTGGCGCTGGCCGCGCTGTCCCAGCAGCCCGCGCCCGCCCTGGTGTACCTGCTGGTGGTCTTCGTCGGCGCGGGCGGGGCGGGCACGCAGAACCTGCTCAACTCCTACATGGCCACCTACTACCCGCCGTCCAACCGCGGCAGCGGGCTCGGGCTGGCGCTCGCGTTCGGCCGCATCGGCGGGGTGGTGGGCCCGATCTACGGCGGCCTCATCGTCGCCTCCGGCGCAGGCACCGCCACCGGGTTCCTGGCCTTCGCGCTCGCCCCCGTGGTGGCCGCGCTGGTGCTGACCTTCGGGCCCCGCGTCCCCGGGCGGGCCGCGTCGTGACCGCGGTGCTCACCGGCCACGAGCACCAGCTCGTGCACCAGATGGACGCCGTCGACGAACTCCTGACCCGGACCGCCGACCCCCACCACCGGCGCATCCTGCTGAACTTCCGGCAGCACGTCCTGCTCGAAGTGGCCGGGCGCCACCACGAGTTCCTGACACCGGCGATGATGGCCGCCGAGCCGGTCTACCGCCTGGGCGAGGGCCGGGCGAACATCGTCCTCACCGGGCTGGAGGAGATCGGGCGGTTCTACGACGAGGTGCGGCGGGCGGAAGCCCTCGTGCTGTGGACGACCGCGCTCCGGCCCGCCGTCGCGGACTGGGGTTTCGCCGCCGAGGCCTGGTTCCACCGCCAGCTGCCCGGCCGCTTCCTGGCCCGCACCGGCGCCGACGTGGACGATCCGGCGGCGACCTACCTGGTCAGCTGCCGCGCGGCCTTCATCTGGCCGTACGACGAGCAGGGCAGGCTCGAAGGCGAGCACGTGTACGAGGATCCGGGCAGCGTCACGACGCGGAAGCTGACGCCCGCGGAGGTTATCCCCCCGGGACGGGCGGCCGAGCTGCTCGCCCCCGTGATCGCAGCCCACCCCGGTCCGGGCTGAGCCAGCCGCTCACCGGGTGAGCAGGGCGGGCGTCAGGCGCTCCAGCTCCGCCAGTGCCGCGGCCACCCCAGCGGCGCCGCGCGCGCCCGGCCGGGTGACCGTCAGAATCTTGCGCCGCGGCTCCTCCGCGCACGTCAGCCGGACCACCGGGGCGGTCTCGGGGACCCGGGCCAGCCTCGGCACCAGCGCCACCCCGAGCCCGTGCGCCACCAGCGCGATCGTCGCCTCCCAGTTGACCGCGTCGTGGGCGACCGGCGGGGTGAAACCGGCCGCGCCGCAGGCGGACAGGACGTGGGTGCGGCACGTGCACGGCGCGCCGGGCACGATCCACGGCTCGTCCGCGGCCTCGGCGAGCTCCACCCGTTCCCGGGCCGCGAGCCGGTGGCCGGCCGGAACCAGCAGGTCGAACGGGTCGTCCAGCAGCGGACGCTGGTCGAACCGGGCCCGGTCGCGGGGCGGCTCGTCCGGTTTGGCCTCCACCACTGCCAGGTCCGCGTCGCCGTCGAACAGCAGGTCGAAGCAGTTCCCGGCCTCGGCCTCGCGGATCCGCGGGGTCAGCCGCGGGTGACGGGCGGCGAGCGCGGCGGCGGCCGGGGCGAGCAGCGCGCTCACCGCGCCCGGGAACCCGGCCAGCCGCAGCAGCCCGGCGGGCTGGTCGTCGTCGGCGCGCAGGTCCCGCTCGGCCACTTCCCAGCGCGCCTGGATCTCGTCCGCGTGCGCCAGGAGCCGTTGCGCCGCCGGCGTCAGCCGCACGCGGCGGCCGTGGGGTTCGAGCAGCGCCACCCCGAGCTCCCGCCCCAGCTGGCGGATCTGCTGCGATGCGGCCGACGGGGTGAAGTGCAGGGCCTCCGCCGCCGCCCGCACCGTGCCGTAGTGGTCCACCGCGCGGAGCACGTGGAGCCGCCGCAGGTCGATCATGTAGCTGATTCTTCACGGTCATGTCCGGAAACACAACCTGGACCTACCCGGTCCGGCGACGCACGCTGGAACCAGGAGGTGCCCGCATGATCACCGTGTGGTTGTCGTTGTTCGCCGAAACCGTGGTGGCGACCGGAATCGCCGCCGCGCTCGTCCGCTGGTCCGCCCGCCGGTGAGGGCGATCTGGCTAGCGGTCGGCCTGGTGCTGCTGACCCTCAACCTGCGCGCGGCCATCACCGGCGTCCCGCCGGTGCTCGGCGAGCTGCGGGAGGAGTTCGGCCTCACCGGCGTCGAGGTCAGCGTGCTCACCACCCTGCCGGAGCTGTGCGTGGGCCTGTTCTCCGCGCTCGCGCCCGCGCTGGCCCGCCGGATCGGCACCGAGGCGGCGATCACCGCGGCGCTCGTGGTGCTCACGGCCGGGCTCCTGCTGCGCGCGATCCCCGGCCGGGCGGCGTTGTTCGCCGGGACCGTGCTGGCCGGAGCCGGTGTCGCGACCGGCAACGTGCTGGTGCCCGCGGTCGTCAAGCACGCCTTCCCCGGCCGCGCGGGCACGTTCACCGGCCTGGCGATGATGCTGATGTCCGTCAGCGGCGCGGCCGCCGCGGGGTTGGCGGTGCCGCTGGAGCAGGCGGGCGGCTGGCGGCTCGCGCTCGTCGCGTGGGCGGTCCCGGCGCTCGTCGCGGCACTCGCGTGGGGCCCGCTCACCCGCCGTCGCGCCGCCGAACCCGTTCAGCAGGCCGCGGGTTCGCTGCTGCGCGAGCCGCTGGCCTGGTCGGTGATGGTGTTCATGGGCATGGCGTCGCTGATGTTCTACACACTGACGTCGTGGCTGCCGCAGATCATGCGCGAGCACGGCTTCCCGGCCGCCACGGCGGGCACGATGAACTCGGTCATCATCGTCATCGGGATCCCGCTCGGGTTCGCCGTGCCGGTCCTCGCCGCCCGGATGCGGGACCAGCGGCCGCTCGTCCTCGCGGTGGCCGCGCTGATGGTCCTCGGACTGGGCGGCCTGCTGGTGGCGCCCGGGGCGGGGTGGCTGTGGACGGTGGTGTTCGGCGTCGCCACCGGCAGCGCGTTCCCGCTCGCCCTCACGCTGCTCAACCTGCGGTCCCCCACGGCGGAGATCACGGCGCGACTGTCGGGCATGGCGCAGTCCGGTGGTTACCTCCTCGCCGCCACCGGCCCGCTGACGTTCGGCCTGCTGCACACCACGACCGGCGGCTGGCACGCCTCCATCTGGCTGCTGCTCCTGCTGGTCGCGCCCGAGCTGGTGTGCGGGCTCGCCGCCGCGCGACCCGGCCTGCTGCGCCCGCCGGAGCCGGTGGTCACCTCCGCCGCGCCGCTGCCCTGATCACGGAGCGGATCCTCCCGGTGGCGCGGCCGTGGCCGCGGCGCGACGGCCGCGAGTTCGCCCGCCACGCCGGGACAGCCGGCGATGTCCAAGGGCCGCCCGCACGATGGCGACCGTGCGGAGCTTCGTGGCGGGCAAGCTGCGCCGCGAACAGGCCGCAGGAACGGTGTCCCCTGAGGCCGAGGTGGAGCTCGTCGCGGAACGCATGGTGCGGATCTCCGCGTCGTTCCTGGTCACCCCGAGCCTGCTCGTCGACCTGGACGACGAGGGAGCAGCTGCGGGACATCGCGCGCCGCTTCCTGGTGCCGATGCTCGCCCTGATCGCGGAGCCCGGAGCATGAGCGCGCCCCGGCCTGGGTACTCACCTGGCGTGAGCCCTGCCCGACGGAAGACCGACCGGCTCGCCTCGTACCGGGCCAAGCGGGACTTCTCGGTCACCGGGGAGCCCGCCGGGGCCGCGGCGGGCGGCGCGTCCGGGCGGCGGTTCGTCGTGCAGCGGCACCGCGCCCGGCGGCTCCACTACGACTTCCGCCTGGAGGTCGACGGCGTGCTCGCGAGCTGGGCGGTGCCGAAGGGGCCGACCCTGGACCCCGGGGTGCGTCAGCTCGCCGTCCACGTCGAGGACCACCCGCTCGAATACGCCGACTTCGAGGGCGTCATCCCGAAGGGCCAGTACGGCGGCGGCGACGTCATCGTGTGGGACCGGGGCACCTGGGAGCCCGCCGACGGCGCCGACCCGGCCCGGGCGATCGACGACGGCGAGCTGCACTTCGACCTGCGTGGGGAGAAGCTCGCCGGCCGGTTCGCCCTGGTCCGCACGGAACGCCGGGGCAAGGAGCAGTGGCTGCTGATCCACAAGCACGACGACGACGCCCGGCCGGGCTGGGACCCCGAGGAGCTGCCCCGGTCGGTCAAGTCCGGCCGCACCAACGACGAGGTCGCCGCCGCGCCGGAGGCGATGTGGCGCAGCGGCGTGCCCGCCGCCGAGGCCGAGGTGCCGCTGGCTCCACAGTGGACTCCCCCATCGGACGAGGAGCTCGCCGCGCTGGACGAGATGGGCAAGTCCGGCACCTGGACGATCGCGGGGCGCCGCCTCAAGCTCACCAACCTGGACAAGGTGCTGTTCCCCGGCGCGGGCGGCGAACCGCCGGTGACCAAACGGGACCTCATCCGCTACAGCGCTCGGATCGCCCCGCACATGCTGCCCTACCTCGCCGGCCGTCCGGTGAACGCGCACCGCTACCCCGACGGCGTGGACCGGCCCGGCTTCTGGCACAAGGAGGTGCCGAGCCACGCCCCGGAGTGGCTCAACCGCTGGCACAACACCGAAGCCGACCCCGGCGAGACCCAGTGCTACGCGGTGCTGGACAGCGTGCCCGCCCTGGTGTGGATGGCCAACTTCGGCGGCGTCGAGCTGCACCCGTGGACCTCGCGGCTGCCCGACGTGCACCAGCCCACCTGGGCGCTGATCGACATCGACCCGGGCACCACCACCGGCTTCGACGACATCGTCGAACTCGCCCGCCTCTACCGCACCGCGCTGGACCACCTGGACCTGCGCGGCATGCCCAAGGTCACCGGGCAGCGCGGCATCCAGATCTGGGTGCCGGTCGCCCCCGGCTACACCTTCACCGACACCCGCAACTGGGTCGAGACCCTGTCCCGGGTCGTCGGCCGCGTGCTGCCCGACCTGGTCAGCTGGCGGTGGTACAAGAACGAGCGCGGCGGTCTCGCCCGCCTCGACTACACCCAGAACGCGATCAACAAGACCCTGGTCGCGCCGTTCAGCCCACGCCCGGCTCCCGGCGCGCCGGTCTCGGTCCCCATCACCTGGGACGAGCTCGACGACCCGGCGCTGCGCCCGGACCGCTGGACCGTCCGCACCGTCCTCGACCGCGTCGCCGAGGCGGGCGACCCGCTCGCGCCGCTCATCGGCCTGCCGCAGCAGCTGCCCGAACTGGAGAGCTGAACCGGAACCACCGCGGCCGGTGGGGGATGATCCGCGCATGAGCTCGCACGACAGCGGTGAACTGCCGGCGTGGCGGCGCGCCACCGCGGGGGCGCACCGGTGGCCTGCCGCGGTCACGATCGGCGCGGTGATCGGCGTCCAGGTGCTCCTGCCCGACCGCCTGGTGATCCAGCCGGACTGGCTGCTGCCCGGGTTGTCGGCGCTGCTGTTGCTGACGCTGGTGGCGCTCGGCCCCGGCCGCGCGGCCGGGGACCACCGGCACGCGCGCAAGGTGGCGTTGTCCCTGCTGCTGGTGGTGAGCGCGGGCAACGCCGGCTCGGCGGTGCTGCTGGTCGGCCACATCCTCGACGGCTCGATCGGCGACCATGCGGGCCCGCTGCTCGCCGCCGGGGCGGGCGTGTACCTCACCAACGTCGTGGTGTTCTCGCTGTGGTACTGGGAGTTCGACCGCGGCGGCCCGGCCGCGCGGGCGGCAGGCACCCAGGAGTACCCGGACCTGCTGTTCCCGCAGATGACCAGCCCCGGGCTGGCGCCGCGCGACTGGGAACCGGCCTATGTGGACTACCTGTACCTGGCCTTCACCAACGCGACCGCGTTCAGCCCCACCGACGTGCTGCCGCTGAGGCCGTGGGCGAAGCTCACCATGCTGGCCCAGTCGGTGGTGTCCCTCGTGCTGGTGGTGCTGGTCGTCGCGCGGGCCGTGAACATCCTGCACTGATCCGCGAAAGATCCGATGTATCCTGCCTCTACGTCGTGGACAAGGAGCGGGTATGCCGGAGATCGCGCTGCACACGGAGCTGAAGCCGGGCTCGGAGCTGGACTACGAGGCCGTGCACCGGTCCATCCCCTCCGATGTGGCGGCCGCACTGGTCGGCAGTGGCGTCCGGAACTGGCGGATCTGGCGCGACGGCACGCACCTGTTCCACCTCGTCGAGGTCGAGGACTACCGGCGGATGCGGCACGCGCTGCGCGACCACCCGGCGAACGTCCGCTGGCAGGAGACCGTCGGGCCACTGCACGCCACGCCGGACGACTACTCCGGCGCCGACGACGGGCTGCCGATGGTGTGGAGCCTCGCCGGGCAGCTGGCCGGGAAGGAACGCTGAGCGGCATGTCCGTCACCGACGACGCCATCGAGGCGATCAAGCAGATGATCGTGGACGGCGAGCTGCGCCCCGGCGACCGCCTGCCCAGGGAGGCCGACCTCGCCGACCGGCTCGGCCTGTCGCGCAACTCCCTGCGCGAGGCGGTGCGCGCGCTGTCGCTGATCCACGTGCTGGACGTGCGCCGCGGCGACGGGACGTACGTGACGAGCCTGGAGCCGTCGCTGCTGATGGACGCGATGGGGTTCGTGGTGGACTTCCACCGCGACGACACCGTGCTGCAGTTCCTGGAGGCGCGCCGCGTCATCGAGCCCGCCGTGACCGAGATGGCGGCGCGGCACATGCCCGACTCCGACCTCGAGGACCTCGCGAAGCTGCTCGACTCGCTCGGCGACCGGCCCACGGTGGACCAGCTGGTGGAGAACGACCTGGAGTTCCACCGCCGCATCGCCGGTGGCTGCGGGAACTCCGTGCTGGCCTCGCTGCTGGAAAGCCTGTCCGGGCGCACGCAGCGGGCGCGGACGTGGCGGGGCATCACGCAGGAGGGCGTGGCGGAGCGGACGCTCGCCGAGCACCGCGCCATCCTGCACGCACTGGCCGCCCGGCAGCCCGACGTCGCCCGCGCCGCCGCGACGGTCCACATCGCCGGCGTGGAGCAGTGGCTGCGCCAGACCCTGGTCGAGTAGCGGCCGGGGACCAGCTCAGGCGATCCCCGGCGCGGGTCCCGTCCAGGACGGGGCGTGCAGGTCGGCATCGGCGATGACGAACTTCGCGTTCATCTCCCTGATCAGGGTGTCGACCTCGTCCACCGTGCGGTGCATCAGCGCGTCGGCTTTCTGCAGGAAGCTGTAGAGGGTGCCGTAGAACCCGCCGCCGTCCAGGTTCTCCGTGCCGTTGGCTTGGAGCACCTCGATCATCTTGTCGGTGATCGTGAACGGGGCCATCGGGCCGGCGGTCGCGAGGTCGACGATCCCCCGGTAGGTCTTCCACCCGGTCGACAGGCCCGGGCTCACCTCGCCCTGCGCGTCGAACTTCTCGAGCTGCTCCACGCACGCGCCCATCAGGCTGTTCAGGTTGAACCGCGCGCCGTGGACGATCGCGCCGAACCGGGTGAGCGACTCGGCCAGCACGGTGAGCGCGGAGGCGCGGAAGTGGTCGTACCACTCGTTGATCGTCGAGCACCGCGCCTGCGCCTCGTGCGGCACCGAGCCCGGCGGCCCGCTCCAGTGCGCGGCCCACCACCCGTTGCCCACCTGCAGGGTTTCCAGGCGGCCGTACTCGGACAGCGATCGGCCGGACGCCCGGGTGTTCTCCAGCGCGCTGCCCGCCCGCTCGATCCAGCCGCCGTCCTGCAGCGCGAGCGCGGCGGGGTCGCGGCCGGCGTTGCCCTTCACCTTGCCGACGTCCTGACCGCTGAGGATCTCCGCGTGGCTGAAGAACTCCTCCACGCTGAGGTCCCGGCTGCCATCGCCGTGCACCGAACCCTGCATGATCGGGTAGAGGGTGACCCCGGGGGCGACGCGGTAGTTGAACGAGGGCCCCAGGTTGTTGTCCGTCGAGCGCAGTTCCGTCGACTGGTCCAGCAGGTCCTCGGTGTGCGCCCACACCGGTCCCCAGGGCGGCCCCTGCGGGTCGACCACGCTCAGCGCCTTCAGCATGCCGTGCAAGGCCGGGGCGTAACCGTCGCGGAACACCGGGTCGAGATCGGCGACCGGACCACCGGCGTCCTCGGAGTACCACCGCTGCGCCATGTCGTCCCCCTACTCCGGATTCAGCGCCTTGGCTATCGAGCTCAGCGATTGGACGTTCTGCGCCTCGACTCCTTCGTAGGCGTCCGCGGAGGCGAGCATCCGCTCACGCAGCCCGTCGAGGAACGCGATGAAATCGCCTTCCTCGTTGACGAACTCCGTCACCTTCGCGGCGAATTCGCGGGCGAACCGCAGCAGCCCCTCCTGGAACTGCCCGGTCTTGCCCCACCCGCCCTGCAGGACACCCTGCTCCGCCTCGATCGCGATGTCGCGCAGCAGGGCATGACCGTCCCGCAGGTAATCGACCACCCCGCCACCGGCGCCCTCGCCACCGAGCACGCTCGTGGCGTACCTGCGCAGCTCCGGCGCGTCCACAACCAGGTCCACGGAACTCCCCTCCCCCAGCGGAATCCGGACAAGGGGAGATTAGCGCCGACCGAGGGGCCTTGTACGCCGTTTCCGGGAAAAGCCGGTCAACGCGGCCGCAGCCGCAGGTCCTGCATCCCGCCGTCCACGGCCACGCCCACCCCGGCCGTGGACGTCGCCAGCGGGCTCGCCAGGTAGACCACCGCGTGCGCGACCTCCGCCGGGGACACGAGCCGCCCGTGGGGTTGCCTCGCCTCCAGCGCCGCGCGCTCCGCCTCGGGGTCCTCCGCCCGCTCCAGCAGCCGCCCGATCCACGGCGTGTCGGCCGTGCCCGGGTGCACGCAGTTGACCCGGATCCCCTCCCGCAGGTGGTCGGCGGCCATCGCCCGCGTCAACGCCGCCACCGCACCCTTCGACGCGCTGTACAACGCCCGCTGCGGCAGCCCGGCCGTCGCCGCGATCGAGCCGACGTTCACGATCGCCGCGGCGCCGGACCGGCGCAGGTGCGGCAGCGCCGCCCGGCTCACCCGCACCATCCCGAGCAGGTTCACGTCCAGCACCCGCAGCCACTCGGCGTCGTCGTTGTCGGCGACCGTGCCCTGCGCCCCGATGCCCGCGTTGTTCACCACGATGTCCAGCCCGCCGAACCGGTCCACCACCGCGGAAATCCCCTGCCGCACCGACTCGTCGTCACTCACGTCGACCCGCACGCCGTCTTCGACCTCGGTCAGGTCCAGCGCCGCCACCCGCGCGCCGCGCTCCCGCAGCGCCGCCACGATCGCCGCGCCGATCCCCGACGCCCCGCCGGTGACCGCGGCGACGAGCCCGTCGAACTCGCCCATCACGCCACCTCCGCCGCGACGAACTCCTGGCGCTGCCTGCCCAGGCCCTCGATCTCCAGCTCCACCACGTCACCCGGCCGCAGGTACGGGTACTTCCCCGACAGCGCGACGCCCTGCGGCGTGCCGGTCATGATCACGTCACCCGGTTCCAGCGCCAGGTACCGGCTCAGGTGCCACACCAGGTGCTCGACCCCGAAGATCATGTCCGCGGTCGTGGAGTCCTGGCGCGGCTCGCCGTTGACCCAGCTGCGCAACCGCAGCCCGGTGTGGTCCACTTCGTCCGGCGTCACCAGCCACGGCCCGAGCGGGTTGAACCCGGGCGCGCACTTGCCCTTGCTCCACTGCCCGCCGGAATCGACGAGCTGGTACTGCCGCTCGGAGACGTCGTTGCCGAGCACGAAACCGGCGACGTGCGCGAGGCTCTGCGACGGCGAGTCGAGGTACAGCGCCCGCTTGCCGATGACGACGCCGAGCTCGACCTCCCAGTCCGTGCGCTCGCTGCCGGGCGGGATCGTCACCGGGTCGTGCGGCCCGGCAAGCGTGTTCGGCGTCTTGAGGAACATGATCGGCACGTCCGGCGGCGCCGAGCCCGACTCGGCGGCGTGCTCGGCGTAGTTCATCCCGATGCAGATGATCGCGCCGGGCCGCGCGATCGGCGCGCCCACCCGCAGGGCGTCCGCATCCGGCAATTCCGGCAGCTCGCCGGCCTCCAACGCGGCCCGGACCGCCGCGATCCCGCCCCCGGCGAGGAACGCGCCGTCGATGTCGGCCGTCAGCCCGGTCAGGTCGTAGGTCGTGCCGCCGGCGACGACGGCGGGTCGTTCCTGGCCGGCGGGACCGAGGCGGACGAGGTGCACGGTTCACTTCCTCACGGTATTGGTCGGGTCTCTTCATCAAGCTCGCCAAGATCCTAGGCCACCTTTCCCGCCGCGCGCGAGCCTTGACGGCGGAGACATCGGATCTCTATCGTCGGCGTCGTCACCGAGGCGTACAAGGGAGTGGGTCCGTGGCACGCATCGTCGCCCTGCACACGCACGACGTCCGGTTCCCGACGTCGCAGACGCTCGACGGTTCCGACGCGATGAACCCGGACCCGGACTACTCGGCCGCCTACCTGCGGCTGGTCACCGACGCCGGCGACGGCCTGGAGGGCCACGGTTTCGTCTTCACGATCGGCCGCGGCAACGACGTCCAGGTCGCCGCGCTCCGCGCGCTGGAGGGCCACCTCCTCGGCCGCGACGTGGAAACCACGCTCGCGGACCTGGGCGGGCTGTGGCGCGAGCTGGTCCACGATTCGCAGCTGCGCTGGCTCGGCCCCGAGAAGGGGATCATGCACATGGCCATCGGCGCGGCCGTCAACGCGCTGTGGGACCTGCGCGCCAAACGGGAGGGCAAACCGTTGTGGCAGCTGCTGTCCTCGCTCACCCCGGAGGAGATCGTCGACCTCGTCGACTTCCGGTACCTGACCGACGCGCTGACCCGCGACGAGGCGCTGGAGATCCTCCGCTCGGCCCAGCCCGGCCGCGCCGAGCGGGAAGCGCGGCTGCTCAGCGAGGGCTACCCCGCCTACACCACCACCCCCGGCTGGCTCGGTTACGACGACGACAAGCTCGCCCGCCTGTGCCGGGAAGCGGTGGACGACGGCTTCCGCCAGATCAAGCTCAAGGTGGGCGCCGACCTCGACGAGGACCTGCGCCGCTTGCGGATCGCGCGCGAGGTGTGCGGCCCGGACGTGCGGATCGCGGTGGACGCCAACCAGCGCTGGGACGTCGGCGACGCGATCGCCTGGATCGAGCGGCTGCGCCCGTTCGACCTCGCCTGGATCGAGGAGCCCACCAGCCCGGACGACATCCTCGGCCACGCCGCCATCGCCAAGGCGGTCGCGCCGATCCCGGTCGCCACCGGCGAGCACGGCGCCAACCGGGTGCTGTTCAAACAACTGCTGCAGGCCAAGGCGCTGTCGGTGCTGCAGCTCGACGCCACCCGCGTGGCCGGGGTCAACGAGAACATCGCGATCCTGTTGCTGGCCGCCAAGTTCGGCGTCCGGGTCTGCCCGCACGCGGGCGGGGTCGGCCTGTGCGAGGCGGTGCAGCACCTGGCGATGTTCGACTTCGTCGCGGTGTCCGGCACCACCGAGGACCGGATGATCGAGTTCGTCGACCACCTGCACGAGCACTTCGTCACCCCGGTCGACGTCCACAGTGGACGTTACTTCGCGCCGAAGGCCCCGGGCGCGGGCACCGAGATGCACGCGGCATCTCTGCGGGAGTACGCCCATGGCTGAGGTTCCGGGCCCGTTCGCGCTCGGCGCCGCGAACCTGGGCAACCTGTACGCGCCGATGAGCGACGAGCAGGCGCACGCGGTGCTGGAAGCCGCGTGGGACAGCGGGATCCGGCACTTCGACACCGCCCCGCACTACGGCCTCGGCCTGTCCGAACGCCGGCTGGGCGCCTTCCTCGCCGGCAAGCCGCGCGCGGAGTTCGTGGTGTCCACCAAGGCCGGCCGGCTCCTGGTGCCCGATCCGGGCGGCGCGAACCGCCTCGACGAGGCGAACCACTTCGCCGTGCCCGCCGGCCACCGCCGGGTGTGGGACTTCTCCGCCGACGGGGTGCGGCGCAGCCTCGACGACTCGCTGACCCGCCTCGGACTGGACTCCGTCGACATCCTCTACCTGCACGACCCGGAGGAGCACGACCTCGGACCGGCGCTGGCGTCCGGCCTGCCCGCGCTCGCCGCCCTGCGCGACGAGGGCGTCGTCCAGGCGATCGGCGTCGGCTCGAAATCGGTGGCCGCGCTCGCCGCGGCCGCCCGCACCGGAGTCGTCGACCTGCTGATGGTCGCCGGCCGGTTCACGCTGCTCGACCAGTCCGCGCTGGACGACGTGCTGCCCGAGTGCCACGCCCGCTCGATCGGCGTCGCGGTCGCGAGCGTGTTCAACTCGGGCCTGCTCGCCACGCCCGAACCCGCCGGCCGCTACGAGTACGCCACCGCTCCCCCGGACGTTGTCGACACCGCACGGGAAATCGCCGGGATCTGCGCCGAGTTCGGCGTCGACCTGCCCACCGCCGCGCTGCACTTCCCGCTGCGGGACCCGGCGGTGCGCGCGGTGGTCGCCGGCGCGGCCACCCCGGACGAGGTCCGGCAGAACGCCGCGCGGCTGACGGCCGCCGTGCCCGCCGACCTGTGGACCACCCTGCGGGACAAGGGGCTGATCCGGACATGACCGAGCACGTCGTGGACACCCACCTGCACCTGTGGGACCTCACGGTCAGCGACTACGCGTGGCTGCCGCCCGGCAGCCCGCTGCACCGGACCTTCACCGCCGGACAGGCGCGGCGGGAACTGGACGCCGCCGGGATCGCCACCGCAGTCCTGGTGCAGGCCGAGGACTCCGAGGCCGACACCGAGTTCATGCTCGCCAAGGCCGACCAACACGACTGGATCGCCGGCGTGGTGGGCTGGGTCCGCCTCGACGACCCGGACACCGCCCGCCGTCAGCTCGACCGCCGGCAGCGGCACCCGGCGTTCCGCGGCGTGCGGCACCTGGTGCACGACGACCCGCGCGCGGACTTCCTCGACCAGCCGGCGGTGCGCCGCTCGCTGGCCCTGCTCGCCGAACGCGGCCTGCCCTTCGACGTCCCCGACGCCTGGCCGCGGCACCTCCGCCAGGTCGCGGACCTCGCGGCCGCCCTGCCGGAGCTGACGATCGTGGTCGACCACCTCGGCAAGCCGCCCGCCGACCCCGCCGGATTCCGCGACTGGCTGGCGACGCTGCGAACGGTGGCCGCGCACCCGAACACGGTCGCGAAGATCTCCGGGCTGCAGCGGCCCGGAGAGCCGCTGACCGTGCAGTCCGCGCGGCCCGCGGTGGAGGCGGCGGTCGAGCTGTTCGGCCCGGACCGGCTGATGTACGGCGGGGACTGGCCGATGACCGTCCCGCACGGCGGGTACGGCCGGGCGTGGGAGGTCCTGTCGGCGCTGATCGGCGAACTGCCCGCGCCCGACCGGGCGCGGGTGCTGTCGGGGACCGCGAGCGCGGTCTACGGGGTGCCGGAGCGGGTGCGATGAGCGAGGTCGCGACGATGACGGAACCACTGCTCGAAGTCGAAGGCGTGGACAAGAGCTTCCCCGGCGTGCGCGCGCTGCACGACATGCGGCTGGAGCTGCGCTCCGGCGAGGTGCTCGCACTGGTCGGCGAGAACGGCGCGGGCAAGTCCACCCTGATGAAGCTGCTGTCCGGCATCCACACCGCCGACGCGGGACACTTCCGGCTGGGCGGCGAGCCCTACCGGCCCGCCGGGCCGCGCCACGCGCTGGAGCTGGGCATCAGCATCATCCACCAGGAGTTCAACCTGGTGCCGCACCTGACGGTCGCGCAGAACATCTTCATCGGCCGGGAGCCGCGCCGCGGGCGGCTGCTGCTCGACGAGCGCAAGCTCAACGCGGACGCCGCCGAGCTGCTCGACCGGCTGCACCTGCGGCTGGACCCGCGGGCCGTGGTCGGCGAGCTCACCGTGGCCAACCAGCAGATGGTGGAGATCGCCAAGGCGCTGTCCTACGACCCGCGCGTGCTGATCATGGACGAGCCGACCGCCGCGTTGAACGACGCCGAGGTCGCGACCCTGCACGAGCTGATCCGCCGGTTCGTGCGGCCGGGCACTGGCGTCATCTACATCTCCCACCGCATGGAGGAGATCAAGCGCATCGCCGACCGGGTCACGGTGATCCGCGACGGCGAGTACATCGACACGCTCGACATGGCCACCGCCGCCACGCCGGACATCATCGCGCTGATGGTGGGCCGGGCCATCGACACCGAAGCCCGTCCCGAGGGCGTGCGCGCGGACCGCGAGGTGGTGCTGCGGGTCGACGGCCTGCGCACCCGGGACCTGCTCAAGGACGTGTCGTTCGACCTGCGGCAGGGCGAGATCCTCGGCTTCGCCGGGCTGATGGGCGCCGGCCGCACCGAGGTCGCGCGGGCGCTGGTCGGCGCGGACAAGACCGAGGCGGGCACGGTGACCCTGCACGGCAAGCCGGTCCGCATCGGCAACCCGGCCGACGCCGCGAAGCTCGGCATCGGCTACCTGTCGGAGGACCGCAAGCGGTTCGGCCTGCTGCTCGACCAGGACGTCAAGGCCAACATCGCGTTGTCGGCGCTGCGGGACCAGTTCACCAGGGCCGGGTTCGTGCGCGACGGCGCGCTGCGCGCGACCGCCGGCCGCTACATCGGCGCGCTGCGCATCAAGACCCCGTCACTCGACCAGACCACGAAGAACCTCTCCGGCGGCAACCAGCAGAAGGTCGTCATCGCCAAGTGGCTGGCCAAGGACTGCGACGTGCTCATCTTCGACGAGCCGACGCGCGGCATCGACGTCGGCGCGAAGGAGGAGATCTACCAGTTGCTGCGGGAACTCACCGGGCAGGGCAAGTCGATCATCATGATCTCCTCGGAGCTCCCGGAGATCCTGCGCATGTCCCACCGCGTCGTGGTGATGAGCGAGGGCCGCGTGACCCGCGTGCTCGACGCCGCCGAGGCGACCCAGGAGAACATCATGCACTACGCCACCCTGCGGCCGGACGAAAACCCGGCCGACGCCGCCGAGCTCGGTCTCGCCCCCGAAGAGAAGGCAGGTCGGTCATGACCACGGTGAAGGCTCCGGTGACGGAGCGGCAGCGGGCCGGCGGAGTCACCGGCGCGATCAGGAGCAGGCTGCAGCAGCTGCTGGCGTTCGCCAGCCTCATCGTGATCTACGCGTTCTTCTCGATCGTCAGCCCGTTCTTCTTCTCCTACGGCAACTTCATCGCGATCCTGTTCTCCACGGTGGTGATCGGGACGCTCGCGATCGGCACCACGTTCGTCATCATCACCGGCGGCATCGACCTGTCCATCGGCACCGGCATGGCGTTGTGCGCGGTGATGTCCGGCGTGTTCATCGTGAACTCGGGACTGCCGCTGGGGATCGGCGTGCCGCTGGCGATCCTGTTCGGCGGGCTGATGGGGCTGGTCAACGGGATCAACGTGGCGCTGCTGAAGATCCCGCCGTTCATCGCGACGCTGGCGATGATGCTGGTCGCCGAGGGGCTGGCGCTGGTGCTGTCCAACAGCACGCCGATCTACTTCAGCGACTCGCCCGGCTACATCGAGATCTCGGCCGGGAACCTGATCCCGAACGTGCCGAACGCGGTGCTGATCCTCGCCGCGATCGCGATCATCGCCGGGGTGCTGCTGACCAAGACGGTGCTCGGCCGCTACACCTACTCGATCGGCAGCAACGAGGAAGCGACCGCGCTGTCCGGCATCGACGTCCGCAAGTGGAAGGTCGGGATCTACGCGTTCGCCGGGCTGTTCACCGGCCTGGCCGGGGTGATGATCTCCGCCCGGCTCGGGTCGGCGCAGCCGGCCACCGGCATGGGCTACGAGCTCCAGGCCATCGCCGCCGTGGTGATCGGCGGGACGTCGCTGTCCGGCGGCAAGGGGTCGATCATCGGCACCCTGATCGGCGCGCTGATCATCTCGGTGCTCAACAACGGGCTGCAGATCATGTCGATTCCGCAGGAGTGGCAGAACGTCATCCTCGGCTGCGTGATCCTGGTGGCCGTCTACACCGACCGGATCCGGAAACGGGAAGCCTGAGAGAACAAAGGAGTTCTTGATGAGGACGCAGAAGATCGTCGCGGCGGTCGCCGGCGCCGTGCTGGCGCTGACGATGACCGCGTGCGGCCAGGGCGGCGGCACCGCGGGCGGCGGGAACGGGCCGCTCATCGCCATCGTGTCGAAGGGCTTCCAGCACCAGTTCTGGCAGGCCGTGAAGAAGGGCGCGGAGGACGAGGCCGCCGCGAAGGGCGCGCGCACGACGTTCGTCGGCCCGGCCACCGAGAAGGACGTCGAGCAGCAGGTCAACATGCTCACCAACGAGCTGGCCAAGTCGCCGCAGGCGCTCGGGTTCGCGGCGCTGGACTCCCGCGCCGCCGCTCCCCTGCTGCAGCAGGCGAAGGCGCAGAACGTCCCGGTGGTGGCGTTCGACTCCGGTGTGGACAGTGACATCCCGGTCACGACGGTGGCCACGGACAACAAGGCCGCGGCGGCGGAGGCGGCCAGGCACCTGGCCGAGCAGATCGGCGGGCAGGGCAAGGTCGCGCTCGTGGTGCACGACCAGACCAGCCTGTCCGGCAAGGACCGGCGGGACGGGTTCCTGGACTGGATGGCGAAGAACGCGCCGGGCATCACGGTGCTCGCGCCCCAGTACGGCGGGGGCGACCAGCTGGAGTCGGCCAACATCACCAAGTCGATCATCGCGGCCAACCCGGACCTGAAGGGGATCTACGCCTCCAACGAGGGCTCGGCGATCGGCGTGATCAAGGGTGTGCAGGAGAGCGGGCGGCAGGGCCTGACGATCGTCGGGTTCGACTCCGGGAAGGCCCAGATCGACGCGATCAACAGCGGCCTGATGGCGGGCGCCGTGACGCAGGACCCGGTGGACATGGGCAGGCAGCTGGTGGACGCCTCGCTGAAGGCCATCAACGGCGAGCAGCTGCCGAAGCGGATCGACACGGCGTACTACTGGTACGACAAGAGCAACATCAACGACCCCAAGATCCAGGCGGCGCTGTACCAGTGACCGCGGGCGAGGGCCGTGGACGGTGACGACGGGGCCGTCCACGGCCCTCGCCGTGGGCGCTCCCCAGGTCTCGCCCGCACCGCGTGGACAACAAACCCGCGAGTTCGGCGAGTCCGGTGTGGACGACGGTCACCGCGGAGTCTCCACACTTTCCCCACCTCTCCTCCATGCATCGCCCCGGCGGTCCGGTCACGCTGGCCGGAGGAAACGGGCGACCACGGAGGAGGCGCGGGACGATGACGACGCAGGAGCGGACGCACGCGGTGGTGCTGGGCGCGGGGATGGGCGGGCTGCTCGCGGCCCGCGTGCTCGCCGGGTTCTACGACCGGGTGACGGTGGTCGAGCGGGACCACCTCGGCGAGACGGTGGCGCACCGGCGCGGCATCCCGCAGGGCCGGCACGTCCACGCGCTGTTGCCGCGCGGCGGGGAGATCGTGGAGGAGTTGTTCCCCGGAATGCTCGGCGAGCTCGTCGCCGACGGCGGCACGGTGCTGACCGACTACTCGCGGTTGCACTTCTCCCCCGGCGGGCACCGGCTGTCGCCGGAGATGGAGCTGCCGCCGATGCACCAGCCGAGCAGGCCGTTCCTCGAGACCCACGTGCGCAACCGGCTCCGGCGACTGTCCACTGTTGACCTTCGCGACGGCTGCGACGTGACCGGCCTGACCGCCACCGCGGCCGGTGACCGCGTCACCGGCGTGCGCCTCCAGCGTCGGGCGCCGGGCAGCCCCGAGGAGGTTCTGAGCGCGGACCTGGTGGTCGACGCGCTCGGCCGCGGCGCGCGCACGCCGGCCTGGCTGGCCGAGCTCGGCTACCGGCGGCCGGCCGAGGTCGAGGTCCCGGTGCAGCTGCGGTACACCAGCCGCCTGGTGCGGCTGCGGCCCGGTGCGGTCCCGGAGACGCTGGTCGTCGTCGGCGCCACCCCGGAGCGGCCCAACGGCATGGCGCTGTTCGCCTACGAGGACGACACCTGGTTGTTCACCGTCGCCGGTTACGCCGGTGACCACCCGTCACCCCGGTACGACGCCATGGTCGACTTCGCCGCCCAGTGCGCGCCCCCGCACCTGATCGAGGCGCTGCGGACGGCCGAGCCGCTGTCCGACGTGGCCACCTTCGCCTTCCCGGCGAGCCGCTGGCGCCGCTACGACAAGCTTCGCCGCTTCCCGGACGGCCTGCTCGTGTTCGGCGACGCGATCTGCAGCTTCAACCCGATCTACGGGCAGGGCATGTCCGTCGCCGCGCTGGAGGCGCTGGCGCTGCGGGACTGCCTGCGCCAGGGCGATCGGCACCTGGCCCGGCGGTTCTTCCGCGCCGCGGCGAAACCGATCGGCGTGGCGTGGAAGCTGTCGGTGGGCAGCGACCTGGCGCTGCCGCAGATCGAGGCGCCGCGACCGCTGCCCGTGCGGCTGGTCAACCGGTACGTGGCGAAGGTGCTCACCGCCGCCGAAGAGGATCCGGTGGTGGCGGCGCAGTTCATGCGGGTGAGCGCGTTCCTGGACCCGCCGTCCGCCCTGATGCGGCCGTCGATCCTGGCACGCGTCACCGGGACGGGACGGGCGCTCCCGCGGCCGGCCGCGGTGCCCGGTCCCGCCCCAGCGCGGACAGGATCGTTTCAGCCTCGCTGACGACGTCACGCACGACCTGCGCCGCGGGACGGACATCCCCGATCAGGCCGACGGACTGCCCCGCGAACGGCAGGTACTCGTGGCCCCGCCCGGTCAGGACGGCCGCGACCACCTCGCGGCCGATCTCGCCGATCCGTTCGGGGAGCTCGTCCCGCCGGTCCGCCCACTCGCGCAGGAACGGGGTGCGCAGCAGGCGCCCCTGCGCGGGGTGGCGCGGCCGGTTGTACGGCGGCAGCAGCACGTCGAGCAGGTCCTCGTGCACCGCGTCGCGGGAGCCGGCCTCGACGAGCAGCTGCTTCCACTCGGGACTGATCGCCATCTCGGTGGTGGCGAGGAACCGGGTGCCCATCGCCACACCCTGCGCGCCGAGCGCGAGCGCCGCGGCCAGGCCGCGGCCGTCGGCGATCCCGCCCGCGGCCACCACGGGCACCGCCCCCGCGACGTCCACCACCTGCGGGACCAGCGCCAGTGTTCCGATGAAGCCGCTGTGCCCGCCCGCCTCGGTGCCCTGGGCGATCAGCACGTCGGCGCCGCGGTCGAGAGCCTGGCGCGCCTGGTCGACGTCCATCACCTGCTGCACCCAGGCGCAACCGGCGTCGTGCGCCCGCTTCACGAGGTCGCCGGGGTCGCCCAGGTGGAAGGAGATCACCGACGGGCGCGCCCGCAGGCTCGCGGCGAACACCTCCTCGTCGAAGGGCCGGGTGGTGTGGTTGATGGCGAAGGGCCGCGCGGTGCGTTCCCGCAGCCGGCGCCACTGCTCGCGCAGGTCGGGCAGCGGCCGGATCGCCGTGCCCAGGCTGCCCAGGCCGCCGGCCTCGCACACGGCGGCCGCGAGGCCGACCGAGTCGAACGGGCCGAACGGGGCGCTGATGATCGGCACCTCGATGCCGAGCAGATCGCAGAGTGTGGTTCGCATGGGGGAAGTCTGCGCGGGCGGCCCGGTCTTCGCCTCGGGCGATCGCCCCATCTTTCACCCGGTCTCGCCGAGGAGGCCGTGGTGCACGGCGTAGAGGGCCGCTCCGGCGCGGCTGGACACCCCGATCTTCGCGTAGGTGTTCTCCAGGTGACGGCCCACCGTCTTGACCGAAATGCACAACGCCTGGGCGACCTGCGGCTTGGACAGTCCGCGGCAGGCCAGCCGCAGCACGTCCACCTCCCGGTCGGTGAGGCCGCCGGGCCAGCGGGACGGCAGCCGCACCGAGGTCTGCCCGGCCGCCGCCGTCACCGCGGCCGCCGCCCGCGGATCGAGCCGGCCGCCGGCGACCTCGGCAGCCAGCTCCCGCGCCGCCTCCGCCGGGGTTCGCGCCCGCCGGTGCGGCCGCTGCTGGAGCATCGCCTGGTAGCAGTCCGCGGCGGCCAGGACCCGCTCGGCCATGCCGAGCGCGGAACCGGGACTGCCGCGGTGGTAGCCACCGCCGTCGAGCCGCTCGTGGTGGGCCCCGGCCAGGCGGGCCAGCGGGCGCAGCAACGCGGTGCGCTCCAGGATGCGTTCGGTGAGGTAGGGGTGCAGGCGGACCCGTTCCCACTCGTCGGCCGACAGCGGCCGGGGCTGGTCCCAGACGACGTTGCTGATGCCGGTGCGGCCGAGATCGTGCAGCAGCCCCGCGCGCCGTAGCCGGACCGCGCACTCGTCGCCGAGTCCCGCGTCGCGGGCGGCGGCTTCGGCCAGCCGCGCCACCTGGCGGGAGTGCCCGAGCGCGTAGGGGATCTTCAGGTCGGCGAAGTCGGCGGCCACCGCCAGCAGGGTGTCCAGCCGGTCGCCTCCGATGTGGACCGGAGCCGGTTCGGCCGCCAGGACCTCCTCCCACGGGGGCACGGCGGTCCCGGCCAGCATCGGCTCGCCGCCGCCGAGGATCGCGTCGACCACGGCCGGGTCGTAGGCGCGGCCGCGACGGTGACGCAGCACCTCGGCTGTCGCCGCGTACCCGGCCCGCCGGTGCCACAGCTCCGCGTCCCGGGCGACGACGGCGACGCGGACCGGCAGCGGCACCGCCTCCGCGGCCAGCCCGGCCGGGTTGCCCCGGCCGTCCCACCGCTCGAACCCGTGCCGCAGGGCGGTGAGCACCCCGGCGCCGAGCCCCAGCCGTCCGGCCAGCAACTCGGCGGCCTCGCAGTGCGTCGCCATCACCACGGCCTTGGCCGCGTTCCCGCCCGGCAGCGCGACGGCGGCGGTCTCCTCGGCCGGCTCCCCCATCACGGCCGGGCCCACCGCCGCGGCGATGCCGATCTCGTCGCCGGCCAGCGCCGCCACCTCGAACGCGTCCGCGGTGCAGCCGATGTACCGCAGCAGCGACACGTAGTAGACATCGGACAGTCCGGCGCCGCCGACGCCGAGCGCGCGGGCGAGCCGCATCGCGAGCAGGCAGGTGCGGGCGGCGTGCCCGGCGGGCTGCCCGAGCCCGAGGTCCGTGGCGATCGACAACGCCGCCAGGACCTCCGCGAGCCGGATCCGCCCGTCCGTCACTCCCCCAGCTTGACGCGCCGGGGCGCCGGTCCGCTACTTCTGCGCTTGAGGTGACGACGGGCCGGCCGCCGGGGGGCGACCTCGCCCAGCCCGGTCCGGCGAACCTCGGCACAACGGGACGAGCCCGGCCGATCCGAGGAGGATCAGCCGGGCTCGCCGCCGCGGAGACCGGATCAGGCCAGGTCGAACCGGTCCAGTTCCATGACCTTCGTCCAGGCCGCGACGAAGTCGTTGACGAACTTCTCGCGCGCGTCGTCGCTGGCGTAGACCTCCGAGAGGGCCCGCAGCTGCGAGTTGGAGCCGAAGATCAGGTCGACCGGGGTGGCCGTCCACTTCAGCTCGTCGGTCGCCACGTCGCGGATCTCGTAGACGTTCTCCTCCGACTCCGACGCCTTCCACCGGGTGCCCGGCGCGAGCAGGTTGGTGAAGAAGTCGTTGGTGAGCACGCCCGGCCGGTCGGTGAGCACGCCGTGCTTGGCGCCGCCGTAGTTGGCGCCCAGCGAGCGCAGGCCGCCGACCAGGACGGTCATCTCCGGCGCGGTCAGGTCCAGCATGTAGGCGCGGTCGACCAGCAGGACCTCCGGCTGGAGCTTCTCCCCGGCCCGCAGGTAGTTGCGGAACCCGTCGGCGCGCGGCTCCAGCACCTTGAACGACTCGACGTCGGTCTGCTCCTGGCTGGCGTCGGTGCGGCCCGGGTGGAACGGCACGGTCACCTCGACGCCCGCGTCACGCGCGGCCTTCTCGACGGCGGCCGAGCCGGCCAGCACGATCAGGTCGGCCAGCGAGATCTTCGCGCCGCCCGCCTCGTTGAACTCGCGCTGGATGGCCTTGAGCTTCTCCAGCACCGGCGCGAGCTGCTCGGGCTGGTTGACCTCCCAGTTGCGCTGCGGCTCGAGCCGGATGCGGGCGCCGTTCGCGCCACCGCGCTTGTCGGTGGAGCGGAAGCTCGCCGCCGACGCCCACGCGGTGGTGACCAGCTGCTGGGTGGTCAGGCCGGACTCCAGGACCTTCGCCTTCAGCGCGGCGATGTCGGACTCGCCCACGAGCTCGTGGTCGACGGCGGGCACCGGGTCCTGCCACAGCTGCGGCTCGGGCACCCACGGGCCGAGGTAGCGGCTGATCGGGCCCATGTCGCGGTGCAGCAGCTTGTACCAGGCCTTGGCGAACGCCAGCGCGAACTCGTCCGGGTTCTCCAGGAACCGGCGCGAGATCTTGCCGTAGACCGGGTCGAACCGCAGCGCCAGGTCCGTGGTCAGCATGGTCGGCTTGTACTTCTTGTTCGGGTCGTAGGGGTCCGGGATGATCTCCGGAGCGTCCTTCGCCACGTACTGCTTGGCGCCGCCGGGGCTCGTGGTGAGCTCCCACTCGTAGCCGAACAGGATCTCGAAGAAGCGGTTGCTCCACTGGGTCGGCTTGTCGGTCCACGTCACCTCGAGACCACTGGTGATCGTGTCCGGGCCCTTGCCGCTGCCGTGGGTGCTCAGCCAGCCGAGGCCCTGCGCCTCCAGCGGGGCGGCCTCCGGCTCCGGGCCGACGTGGTCGTCGGCGATGCCGGCGCCGTGGGTCTTGCCGAAGGTGTGGCCACCGGCGATGAGGGCGACGGTCTCCTCGTCGTTCATCGCCATGCGGCCGAAGGTCTCGCGGATGAAGTGCGCCGCCGCCATGTAGTCGGCGCTGCCGCGCGGGCCCTCCGGGTTGACGTAGATGAGGCCCATCTCGGTGGCGCCGAGCTCGGGCACCATCTCCGAGTCGGTGACGTAGCGCTCGTCGCCCAGCCAGTCGTCCTCGGGGCCCCAGTAGACCTCCTCGGTCTCCCAGATGTCCTCGCGGCCGAAGCCGAAGCCGAAGGTCTTGAAGCCCATCGACTCCAGCGCCACGTTGCCCGCGAGCACGAGCAGGTCGGCCCAGGAGATCTTCTGGCCGTACTTCTGCTTGACCGGCCACAGCAGGCGGCGCGCCTTGTCCAGGTTGGCGTTGTCCGGCCAGCTGTTCAGCGGGGCGAAGCGCTGCGCGCCGTCACCGGCGCCGCCGCGGCCGTCGTGGATGCGGTAGGTGCCCGCGGAGTGCCAGCTCATGCGGATCATCAGGCCGCCGTAGTGGCCGAAGTCGGCGGGCCACCAGTCCTGCGAAGTGGTGAGCACCTCCTCGATGTCGCGCTTGAGGGCGTCGACGTCGAGCTTGGCGAACTCCTTGGCGTAGTTGAAGTCCTTGCCCAGCGGGTTGCTCTTGGAGTCGTGGGCGTGCAGCACCGACAGGTCGAGCTGGTTGGGCCACCAGTCGCGGTTGGTCCGCGGACGCCCGCTCGACTTCGGGGTCGGCGAGTCGATGGCCGGGTTCTCGCTCTCGCTGCCGTGCGAGGTCACCGAGTCGTGCGCGACCGGGCACCCGGCCGCCGCCTTCTTGTCCACCCCCTGCGCGCTCGAGGGGGTGTTGTCCTGGGTGTCGCTCATCTACTTGCCTTCCGAGCTGGCGGTTTCGTTGGGAACTGCGGCGGCCGAGCAGTCGGGGCACACGCCCCAAAAGACGACCTCCGCCTGGTCGATCACGAAGCCGTGGTCGTCCGAGGCGGTGAGACAGGGGGCGTGGCCGACGGTGCAGTCGACGTCGGCGATCGCACCGCAGGAGCGGCAGACGACGTGGTGGTGGTTGTCGCCCACCCGGGACTCGTAGCGGGCGTTCGCGCCGGCCGGCTGGATGCGCCGGATCAGGCCGGCGTCGGTGAGTGCGCGCAGGACGTCGTAGACGGCCTGGTGCGAGACGGTCGGGAGGTCGGCGCGCACCAGCTCGATCACCTTCTCGGTGTCGACGTGCGGGTGGTCGCGCAGCGCGGACAGCACCGCCAGGCGGGGCCGGGTCACACGCAACGAGACAGCCCGCAGCTGCGCCTCGAAGTCCTCCGACGTCACGCGGCAGACCCTAGAGCACTTGTCTGGAACAAATCAAGTTAGGGTCCACCTTCGTGCGGGAGGGGTCGGCCGGTGCCCGGTTCGTGCGGATCGGGCCGTGGTTCGATGGACCATGCCCACAGTCCCGACGGACCCTGACCGAGGGAACGCCGCAGGCCCAGTTCATCGGCAGTGACGAGGGAAACGCTGGCTAGCGAGCACAACTTCGCGATGACCCATGTCATGCAGGTCAGCAATTCGAGAGCGGAGAACGCGGTCTCGCAACAGGCTCGTTCACCCGAACGCGCCCAGGACGAGGTGCACCACCTCGACGGTCTCGTCCGGGACGCCTGGTTGCTCACCGCTCAAAAGCGGTAACGCAGCAGCCTGCCCATCTCGCGGAAGAGGCGGATCCGTTCGAGGACGGCGAGCTGCGCCCGCACCGTCAGGGAAGCCCGGTCCCGCATCGGCGCGGCCATTTCCGGCGCGTAGAGCACCTGCGCCAGCTCCAAGCCCGTCGCCTCCAGCTCGCGTGGGTCGGCGATTCCCCAGCGCAGCCGGGCGCCCGACCGCCGCACCACCGGGTTCAGCTTCTGCAGCCGGATGCCGAGCGGGCTGAACGCGTCGAAGATCGCTTCGCCCGTGGGCAGGTGGTTCACGATCGCCCGGAACATGGCCCTGCCCTCGTCCGGGTCGAGGTACATCGTCAGCCCCTCCGCGACGATCGCCGCGGGGCGGTCCGCCGGCACCTCCGCCAGCCAGCGCGTGTCGGTGACCGACGAGCCGATCGTCCGGTACCCCGGCCGACCGGCCGGGTACACCTGCTCGCGCAGCGCGATGACGTCCGGGTAGTCGATGTCGAACCACGCCACCTCCGGGCCCGGGTCCAGCCGGAACACCCGGCTGTCCATGCCCGCGCCCAGGTGCAGCACGGTCGCGCGCGGGTGCGAGCGCAGGAAGTCGCGCAGCAGGTCGTCGAACACCTTCGCCCGGGCGGCCACGGACAGGGTCAGGTTCCGGTTCATCCCGAACTTGCCGAAGTCGTAGTCGATGCGCTCCAGCGCCTCCGCCGCGGCGGTGTCGCCGAGCAGCGGGTTCGCCGAGCGCGCGTCGAGGGCCCGCCCGTAGAGGGTGGCCAGATTGGTGGATTGCTCTTCGGTGAACCGCACCCCGGGCATCGCTCTCCTTCAGACACTTCACAAGTTTGTGAAGATTGTACCCAGCACCGCGCGGGTGTACAGCAGCTCGAACCCCTGCCGCTGGGCGTTGTGCTGTGACCGGGACGCCGGCTGGGTCGTCACGACGGCGAAGTCACAGCCCGCCCCGGCCGCGTCGGCGAGCCGGGCGGACAACAGCGCGGTCTGCACGCCCCGCCGCCGGTAGCCGGGCCGGGTCGCGGCCCCGGTGAACTGGGCCAGGCCGTCCACCACGCACATGCTGGCGACACCGGCGACGACCCCGTCGCACAGCGCCACGTACCGACGCACGTTCCCCTCGGACAGGTCGCGCATCGCCCGCGTGAGGACCTCGCGCGAGAATTGGTGGTCCGACGGCGGATCCTGGTCGTCCGGGTGACCGAAGCCGTCCGCCGCGACATCGAGCCAGGCGGCGAAGTCGTCGTCGCCGCTCGGCCGGATCTCCACACCCTCCGGCAGGACCCGGTCCGCGGCGCCGCGGAGGTCGCGGCCCAGCACGTTCTCGAAGGACTCCAGCCGGTACCCGCGTGCGGTGAGCGCCGCCCCGATCCCGGGATCGACGAGGTGCGCGAGCTCGACCTGCACCGGGCTCCCCACCGCGGCGAAGGCCTTTTCGACGCCCGCCAGGGTCTCCGCGTCCGGCACGCCGCCGAACCCGAGGCCGGCGACCTTGTTCAACGGCGACCCGGCCTCGGCGAAGGTCGCCACTCCCCCGGCGACGGGCAGCACGAACGCGGCCGAACCGGGCCGCTTCCGCGCTTTCTCGGTGGCTTCGGCCATCCGCCGCGCTTCGGCGCGTTCGATGCGCTCGGCCAGCGGGAAATCACAGAACAGTGCGCTCACGGCCGGGAGCGTAGCGGGCGGGCCCGCCGGAGTTCCTCCCATTTCCGGCGCGCTCAGGCCGCCGCGGGCGTGCGCAGGGTCGCCGACACCCGCGCGACGAACTCCGCGTTCGACCGCGTCGTGCGGAGCTGCTCCAGGAACTGTTCGGTGGCGCGCCGCGGATCCTGGCCGGCCAGCGCGCGCCGGACCTCCGTCATCACCGTCAGTTCCGCGGGCGACAGCAGGAGCTCGTCGCGACGGGTGCCGGACGCGAACAGGTCGATCGCCGGGTAGACGCGGTGGTCGGCGAGGGCGCGGTCGAGCCGGAGCTCGGCGTTGCCAGTGCTCTTGAGTTCCTCGAAGAACACCGTGTCCGCAAGGGAACCGGTGCCGACCAGCGCCGTGGCGATGATCGTGAGCGAGCCGCCGTCCTCGACGTTGCGGGCGGCGCCGAGGATCTTCTTCATCGGGTTCAGCGCGCCCGCGTCGACACCGCCGGACAGGATGCGCCCGGAGGCCCGTCCGGCCAGGTTGTACGCCCGGCCGAGGCGGGTCAGCGAGTCGAGCAGCAGCACGACGTCGCGCCCGGTCTCCACCAGGCGTTTCGCACGTTCCAGAGCCAGTTCGGCGACGGCGGTGTGCTCGGCCGGCGCGCGGTCGAAGGTGGACGCGATCACCTCGCCGCGCACGGAGCGGCGGATGTCCGTGACCTCCTCCGGCCGCTCGTCGGCCAGCAGCACCATCAGGTGCACGTCCGGGTGGTTGGTGGCGACGGCGTGCGCGATCGCTTGCAGGACAGAGGTTTTCCCGGTGCGCGGCGGCGCGACGACGAGCGCGCGCTGCCCCTTGCCGATCGGCGCGGCGAGGTCGAGCACGCGGGTGGCGAGCTGGTGGCGGCCGGTTTCCAGCACGAGCCGCTCGTCCGGGTGGACCGGGGTGAGCCGATCGAACTCCGGACGCCGGCCGCCGGGATCGGCGCCGTTGACCGAAATCAGTTCCTGGCCCTCCAGCAGGATCTCGTCACCGCGCCGGAGGCCGTGCGCGCGAACGAGTCCGAAGGGGACAGTGGTGCCGCCGAGGGTGGCGGTCCTGCCGTGGATGTCGAGAATGCCATGACTGGGCATGGTGGTGCTCCAAAAAGGGAAGACGGCGCGGAAAGCGCCGGAACGGGACGACCCGGACTCGCGGTTCACGGGGAGAGGGGGTCGCAGAGAGAGGAAGGACGATCCCGCAGGCGGCTGGGCCGGCATCCGGGAGATCAAGCGCACTGTAGCCCAGGCTCGGCTCACTCCGCAAGAGACAAGCCCGTCGCACCAATTTTGACGAAGAGATTGTGAACAATTTCGTCGACGGTTAGGCTACTCGGCAGCGAACGACGACGTGCGAGGAACGACCTTGATCATCGACTGCCACGGCCACTACACGACCGCCCCGCCCGCCCTCGCGGCGTGGCGCGACCAGCAGATCGCCGCGCTGGACGGCTCCGGCCCCGCGCCGGCCCGCGCCGGCCTCCGGATCAGCGACGACGAGCTGCGGGAGACGATCGAGCCCAACCAGCTGCGGCTGATGGACGAGCGCGGCATCGACGTCACGATCTTCTCCCCGCGCGCGTCGTTCATGGCCCACCACATCGGCGGGTTCGAGACCTCCGCCGAGTGGGCCGCGATCTGCAACGAGCTGTGCTACCGCGTCAGCACCCTCTACCCGGAGCGGTTCGTGCCGGCCGCGATGCTCCCCCAGTCCCCGGGCGTCGACCCGGCGACCTGCATTCCGGAGCTCACCCGTTGCGTCGAGGAGTACGGCGCCGTCGCGCTGAACCTCAACCCCGACCCGAGCGGCGGTCACTGGACCGCCCCGCCGCTGACCGACCGCTCCTGGTACCCGGTCTACGAGAAGATGGCCGAGTACGACATCCCGGCCATGGTGCACGTGAGCACGAGCGTGAACCCCGCCTTCCACACCACCGGCGCCCACTACCTCAACGCCGACACCACCGCGTTCATGCAGCTCGTGCAGGGCGACCTGTTCCGCGACTTCCCGGACCTGCGGCTGGTCATCCCGCACGGCGGCGGCGCGGTGCCCTACCACTGGGGCCGGTTCCGCGGCCTGGCGATGGCGCTGGGCAAGCCGGAGCTGGAGGAGCACGTGCTGAACAACGTCTTCTTCGACACCTGCGTCTACCACCAGCCGGGGTCGGACCTGCTCTTCGAGGTCGTCCCGGCACGCAACATCCTGTTCGCCTCGGAGATGATCGGCGCGGTGCGCAGCGTCGACCCGCGCACCGGCCACCACTTCGACGACACCCGGCGCTACGCCGAAGCCGCGAAGCTGTCCGAAGAGGACTGGGCCGCCATCCGGGAACACAACGCCCGCCGGGTCTACCCCCGGCTGGACGCGCTGCTGAAGGGCCAGGGCCGGTGACCGCGCCCAAGACCCCGGGCTGGCTCGACTGGCACGCCGACCCGTCCACCCCGCGCTTCCGGCTGCCGCCGGGCACCGTGGACGCGCACTGCCACGTGTTCGGCCCGCAGGCGGAGTTCCCGTTCGCGCCGGAGCGCAAGTACACGCCCTGCGACGCGAGCAAGGAGCAGCTGTTCGCGCTGCGCGACCACCTCGGCGTCAGCCGCAACGTCATCGTGCAGGCCACCTGCCACGGCGCGGACAACTCCGCGATGGTCGACGCCGTCCGGGCCTCGGGCGGGCGGGCGCGCGGGGTCGCGACCGTCCGGCCGGAGGTCAGCGAGGCCGAGCTGCGCGAGCTGGACGCGGCGGGCGTGCGGGGCGTGCGGTTCAACTTCGTGCGACGGCTCGTGGACGCCGCGCCGCACGAGGCGCTGAGCACGATCGCCAGGAAGATCGCGCCGCTGGGCTGGCACGTGGTGCTCTACTTCGAGGCCGCCGACCTGCCCGAGCTGGCGGGCTTCTTCGGGTCGCTGCCCGCGCCGCTCGTGGTCGACCACATGGGACGGCCCGACGTGCGAAAACCCGTGGACGACCCGGAGTTCGGCCGGTTTCTGCGGTTCGTCGAGCGCAACGACGTGTGGGTGAAGGTGAGCTGCCCGGAGCGCCTGAGCGTGTCCGGTCCCCCGGCGCTGCACGGCGAACGCCACGCCTACACCGACGTGGTGCCCTTCGCCCGCCGCGTGGTGACCGAGTTCGAGGACCGCGTGCTGTGGGGCACGGACTGGCCGCACCCCAACCTCACCGATCACATGCCCGACGACGGCCTGCTCGTCGACTACGTCCCGCGGATCGCGGAAACCCCCGCGCTGCAACGGAAACTGCTCGTCGACAACCCGATGCGCCTGTACTGGCCCGGCGAAACCGCCTGAGCCTCCCCCTTCCCCGGAAAGGCATGCAATGCAGCACGCCAACGCGCTGAACCGGTTGAACCGGCTGCCGATCGGCCGGTTCCACAAGATGACCCTGTTCGCGGTCGCGTTCGCCTACTTCTTCGAGTTCGCCGACATCAACAGCTTCGCGACCACCGCGCCCAAGCTGATCAAGCTGTGGGGCGTGACCGTCGACCAGGTCGCGTACGTGACCTCGCTGTCGTTCGTGGGCATGTTCTTCGGGTCGATCGTGGCGAGCACGATCGCCGACCGGTGGGGCCGCAAGAACGCGCTGCTGCTGACCACTGTGTGGTTCGGTGTGTTCTCGTTCGCGGCCGTGTTCTCCTGGGACATCGTGTCGCTGGGCGTGTTCCGCGTCCTGACCTCGGCGGGGCTGTCGGCGATGACGGTCGTCGCGGTCATCTACGTCAACGAGCTGTACCCGGCGGCGAACCGCGGCAAGTACCAGGCCTACGCGATCGTGATCGGCATCTGCGGCACGCCGGTGACCAACCTGATCGCGAGCGCCGTGGTGCCGATCAACGACTGGTCCTGGCGGCTGGTGTACCTGTGGGGCGCGCTCGGGGTGCTGCTGGTGCTGTTCACGCGGCACCTCAAGGAATCGCCGCGCTGGTACGAAAGCCGCGGCGACCACGCGAAGGCCGACGCGGTGCTACGGGAGATCGAGGCGCAGGTCGCCGCCGAGAAGGGCCCGCTGCCGGAGCCGGCGCCGCCGGTCGAGGAGGCCCCGGTGGCCAAGGCGCCGCTGCGGTTGCTGCTGCGCAAGAAGTACCTGATGCCGACACTGCTGCTGACCGTCCTGTGGGTGACCCAGACCATCGGGTTCTTCGGGTACTCGAGCTGGGCGCCGACGCTGCTGGCCAAGGAGGGCTTCAGCGTCGAGAAGTCGGTGTTCTACGTGGCGCTCACGACGGTCGGCGCGCCGCTCGGGTCGTACCTGGCCGCCCTGGTCACCGACCGGTTCGAGCGCAAGTGGTGCCTGGTGGTGTTCGGCACGGTCATCGCGCTGTGCGGGCTGTGCTACGGGCTGACGTTCAACCCGCTGCTGATCGTCGTGTTCGGGTTCCTGGTGAACCTGTTCGAGCGCGGCTACACCGCACTCGGGTACGCGTACTCGCCGGAGCTGTTCGACACCCGCGGCCGCTCCCTGGGCACGGGCGTGTCGTACGGCCTGGGACGGCTGTCGAACGCGGCGGGGCCGCTGATCGTGTCGTCGCTGTACAACGGCAGCGGGTACCAGGCGGTGTTCCTGTTCATCGCGGGGACGTGGATGGTGGGCGCGGTCGTGCTGGCGATCTTCGGGCCACGCACCCGGCCGGCGAAGGCCAAGGCGCGAAAGGCGGAGTCGGCCGAGGTCTGACCGGGGAAAAATGATCACTCGTCCGCGCGCGCGGCCGGTTAGGCTGCGCGCGAGAACGAGTGGAGGAGACGGTGGAGGAACGCGGATGGCGTCCGCGCTGGTGGCTGTTCGCGGTCTTCGCCGTGATCGCCGCGATGCACCTGGTCGCCGGCGGGTGGGATTCGACCGCCGCGGTGGGGCTTCCGGTGGGATTCACCGCGACGCTGGTGCTGGTGTTCGTCCGGCGGCTGCCGTCCTGGGTCACCGGCGAGTGGGAGTCACCGCCGTGGTCGCGCTCGTGGGTGCGGGCGAGCCGCAACCGGATGATCGTCGCCCTTCCGTTCGCGTTGCTCGGTGTGATGGCCGTCCTCATCGGACTGACCGAGCACCCGCCACACGGGACGGACGTGCTGTACGCCGCGTTCGCAGCCGCTCTCGCGGTGGGCCTGGTGGTGGTCCTCGTGGTGCGGTTGGGACGGGCCGTGCGCACGCTCCGGCTGCTCGCCGGTCCGCGAACCGCGCTTCCCGTCCGGTTCGACGACGGCTCCGGCGGGACGGGAACCGTGACTCTCCCGGACGGCACGCGGGCGTATTTCACGCTGCACGACAGTCCGCGCGAGCTGATCAGGGAGATCGAGCGCGCCGGCACGCTCCACGTCACCGCGGCCGCTCCGGGGAAGGTCCTGGCCGGACTTCCCGGTGGTGACGAGTTCGCCCGCGCGACCCTCACCCTGTGCTCATTGCCCCGGTCCTCGGTGATGCGGCGTCTGCGCCGGCGCACGGTCGCGTTCGCGGCCGTCGCCGCCGCGGGGGCCGGGCTCGAAGGCGCCGCGGCCGTCCTGATCGGCGGGGCTCTGCCGTGGGTGCTGCCGGTGCCGGTCCTGCTCGCCGTCGCGGCCACGGCGCTCTGGCGGGCCCGCGTCGCGCACGTGGTGCGGCTGCTCGCGGCCGGGCCGTGGACCTCGATCACCGCCGCGACCATGGCCACCGAGGTCGACGGCGGGCCGGTGTCCGGGTGGGTGGTGTTCCCGGACGGGCTGCGCGGTCGCTTCCACATCGAGCACTGTCCGCCGGACGTCGCGGCCGAGCTCCTGCGGCGGCGGCGGTTGTGGGTCGCGGGCGAGCCGCGTCCGGGCGACGTCGCGGTGGGCCTCCCGGACGGCGACACCGTCGCCGTCGCCTGGCTCGCCGTGAAAGACCGGCGCGCAACCCAGCCCGATCACCGGCGCTCCGGACCCCCGCACCCGGCCCGCGGCGACGGCACGCAACGCCGATCACCCCCGCTTCTGATCTCCGAACGGCTCGTCCCGCTCCCGCACCGCCGCGCGGAAACCCTCCGTCCGCGCCCGCTCCTGGAAGGCGTAACCCTCCCGGGTGTGCCGGGAGATCCCATCGAACACGGTGCTGATCATCGCCGAGTTGTGGATGCCCTGGGTGGTCAGCGCGCTGTTCAACGCCAGCTTCACCATCATCAGCTGGTTCACCGGCAGCAGCGCGATCCTGGCCACCAGCGCCTCGGTCACCTCGTCCAGCCGGTCCGCCGGCGCGGACTCCACGGCCAGCCCCCACTCGGCGGCCTGCCGCCCGGTGATCAGGTCGCCGGTGAAGAGCAGCCGCTTCGCGCGCTGGTCGCCGAGCCGGTGGGCCCACAGGCCGGTCGCGGGCACGCCCCACACGCGGGTGGGCGGGTAGCCGATCCGGGTGTCGTCGGCGGTCACGATCAGGTCGCAGTGCAGCGCGATGTCCGTGCCGCCCGCCACGCAGAACCCGTGCAGCTTCGCCACCGTCGGCTTGTTCGCGTGCAGCAGGCTGGCGTACCCGCGGTTGAACCGGCTCATCAGCGCGTAGTCGGCCATCGGGTCCCACTGCCGGGACGGGTCGTGGTTGCGTGCCTGCGCCGCCGCGTCCAGCACGGTCCCGGCGCGGTCCTGGCCTTCCGGCGCCGCACCCTGCTCGGCGAAGATCGACAGGTCGTAGCCGCCGCAGAAACCCTTGCCCCGCCCGGAAACCAGGATCACGTGCACGCGCGGGTCGAGGTCGGCGCGTTCCACCGCGGCGGCCAGTTCGAACGGGGTGTCGGCGGTGATCGCGTTGCCCCGCTCCGGCCGGTCGAACGTGATCCGGGCGATCCGCCCGGTTACCTCGTAGGTCAGGGTCCGGTAGTCCCCGGCGTGCTGCCCGGGCTCGCCGAACAGCGGGTCCGGCCCCTCGGTCCACCCGTCCCGCCACGCCGCGGGACGCGAGCCTGCGTCATCGGTCATCACCCGACCGTAGCGTCAGCCGCGCACCGGCAGCAGCCGCACGACCTGCAGCGCCGTCGCCAGTTCGGCGACCGCCTTCGGATCGCCCAGCCCGCGGCCGGTCAGCTCCTCGACCCGCCGCAACCGGTAGCGCACGGTGTTGGCGTGGCAGTAGAGCCGCTTGCCCGCCTCCGCGGCGGACCCGGCGCAGGCGAACCACGCGTCGAGGGTGTCGACCAGCACCTTCCGGTCGGCGGGCGGCAGGTCCAGCAGCGGGCCGAACACCGTGCTCGCGACCCGCTCGGCCTCCCCGGGCGCGGCGGCGATCAGCACGGCCACCGGCGCGTCGTCCCAGGGCGCGACGTCGGCCCGCCCGGGCGGCAGGGTGCCCAGCGCCAGCCGCGCGAGCCGCAGCGCCCGCGGGGTTTCCCGCAGGTGCGGGTAGGCGGGGCTGAGCCCGATCCGCGCGGTGGCCCGGCCGCGCAGCAGGTCCGGCAGCCGCTCCCCCAGCGAGGGGTACGGCAGCGCCAGCACGCCGATGTGCTCTTCGGGCGAGAGCCGCCACGCCGAACGGATCCCGCCCGCCCGCAGCCGCGGCTCGATGCCGACCAGAGAGCGTTTTCCCAGCTCCGGGTTCTCGGCGGCCACGACCACGAAGCAGCCCTCGACCGGCAGTCCCAGCGTCTGCGCGGCCTCCCACAGGGTGTCCTGGCTGCCGAGCACACCGGTGAACAGCGCCTCCACCAGCATCGACCGCTCGTGCTCGCGTTCCAGCATGATCTGCGACGCGGTGTCCCGGTAGGCGTCGGCCATCGCGTCGGTGTAGGTGCCGACCAGCCGCCACACCGTCGCCGCGAAGTCGACCAGCACCCGGTCGTCCACCTCGGACGCCCGCGCCTTGGCCACCAGCGCGTCCCACAGGTGCGCGAACCCGACGCGGTAGGCCCGCACCACCTCCGGCAACGGGGCACCCTGCTGGGCGCGCTCGCGTCCGGTGGCCCACGGCGCGGACAGGTCGGGCGCGTGCTCGCTGACGAACTGCCGCAGGATCAGCTCGGCGTTGTCCCGCACCGACTGCCGCAGCGACCCGGCGGGCACCGGATCCCCGGCCTGGTAGAGCACGACCTCGCGGCGGATGCGTTCGGAAACCGCGTCGGCGAGGTCGTCGAGCTCGCCGAGCAGCGCGGTGACCAGGGCGTCGATGCCCGAGTTGTCCGTTGGCACCCCGGCAGCTTAAATGCGCCCGCTTTGTCCCCCGGCACAAAACCCCGCGGTGGTGAGTTGTCGCCGGGGACATGGGCTGCGGTGAACGGTTCACCGAGGATTGCGCCATCCGGCGCAATCCCGGCACCGCCGCCGGGCACGCGCCGCCCACCACAGGAGAACATCGATGCCACACGCTGACAACGACGTCGGCCGCCGGGCCTTCCTGGCCAGGATCGGGGTGCTGGGCGCCGCGGTCGCCGCCGGGAGCCTGCTCCCCGGGACGGCCACGGCCGCACCGCGACCGGTCCGCGCCGCGGGCCTGACCGACGTGGTCGCCGCCCTCCGCCCGGTGCTCGCCGAACTCGCGCGCGACACCCTCAACGGCCTGGTCGTGATGACCTGCCCCGGCCCGGACGCCTACTCCCGCGCCCAGGGCACGCCACGCACCGAACCGGGCGCGCTGGAGGCCAGGGCCACCGACTTCCTGATCAAGGCGCTCGACGAGTACGTCCCGTTCCCGGACCAGCTCGCCACGCCGCTCACGCAGAGCCTCGCCACCGGGCTGTCCGGCACACCACTGCCGTCCACGCTGCTGGATCTGCCGCTCAGCAGCGTGCGGACCCTGGACGCGGCCCTGCGCACGCTGCTGGAGAACGACGACACCCTGCCGCTGTCCTCGGTGATCGCGATGCTGCTGAACCTGGTCGCCACCGAAGTGAACCCGCTCGCGCTCGGCGGCGCGTTCCTCTCCCCGTTCGCGCGGCTGTCCTACGGCGACAAGTGCCGCGTCTTCGAACAGCTCGAAGGCCCGCACGCCGGCCTCGTCGCGCTGCTGGACGCGAACCTGCCCGAGCCGCTCCGCGCCTCGGTGTCCGGGGTCCTGCGGTTCGTGGCCGGTGCGGTGCTGGAGTTCGCCGCCTACGGCAGCAGCTGCGAGTGGGCGGTGTTCGACCGGGCCACGAAGACGATCAGCGCCCGCCCGGTCGGCTGGCAGCTGTCCGGCTACCAGCCGCACGGCGTGGTGCACGGCTGGGACGACTTCCTCGGGTACTACCAGGGCCGCACGAAGGTGGAGAACGTCTGATGCGTGACGTCATCGTCATCGGCGCCGGGGCGGGCGGCTCGGTGGTCGCCAAGGAACTGGCCGGCCGCGGCCTGGACGTGCTCGTCCTCGAAGCGGGCGGGTACGCCGACCCGGAGACCGACTGGACCCACTACGAGAACGACGCGAACAACCCGCTCACCGGCTTCATGCGGTTCGGGCCGTCGGACCGCACCCGGCCGGCGTGGTTCCGCGAGACCCCGCAGAACTCGCTGCTGTGGCAGCTGGCCGGGGTCGGCGGCACCACCCAGCACTACTTCGGCAACTCGCCGCGCGCCTACCCGGGCGTGTTCGCCGGCTACGACGGCCGCGACGCCGGGGCCTACGACACCGCGCACCTGTTCCCGTTCACCTACGCCGACCTGGTGCCCTACTACGAATGGGTCGAGGCGACGCTGCCGGTGCACACCGCGGCGATGGGCACCAAGGAGTCGGTGTTCCTCCGCGGCTGCGAGAAGCTCGGCATGGCGCTGCAGACCACGAAGACCACGACCGGCGACTCCTACCGGCCGCAGGAGAACGCGATCCTGCCGCCCGGCGGCACCGCGGGCCGGTTCAGCGGGCACGACGACCCGCGCGTGCAGTGGCCGCTGGCCACCGGCTGCACCTTCTGCGGCTACTGCTTCCAGGGCTGCAAACACCCGGCGGGCGCGCCGCGCACCATGGCGGCCAAGCGGTCCGCGGACAACTCCTACATGCCGATGGCGCTGACCGCCGACGCGTGGTCGCCGCACGGCAAGCCGGTCTCGCTGGTCACCGACGCGTTCGTCACGCGCATCCGGTCCGAGCAGCGCGGCGGCGAGACGGTCGCGACCGGCGTGTCGTGGCGCTCGGTCACCACGGGCGAGGAGCACACCGAGGACGCCCGGGTGGTGGTGCTGTCCGCTGGCTGCACCGAGAACCCGCGGCTGTGGTTCAACAGCGGGCTGCCCAACCCCAACGACTGGGTCGGCCGCGGCTACACCGACCACTACTTCGACTGGGTGATCGGCCTGTTCGACGACTACACCGGGTCGACCAAGGGCGCGGCGTCGGCGGCGCGGGCGGACTTCCCCGGCCGCGGCGGCATCATGAACGTCGGGCTGCCGCCGGCGATCCAGCAGTTCGCGCTCACCTTCTCCGACAGCGGGATCCGCGGGCAGTACGGCAACGGGCGCGGTTTCACCGGCCCGTGGGACGGCCCCACCGGGCGGCTGATGGGCGAGGAGCTCAAGGAGGTGCTGACCCACGGCGCGGACCGGTTGTTCAACATCCTGGTGATGACCGACGACGACGTCGAGCCGCACAACCGGGCGACGTTGTCGGCGCTGCCCGCGGACGAGCACGGGCCGGTGGCGAAGGTCGAGGTGCGGCAGCGGGCGCGCTCGGCGCGCACGGTGGCGAACCGGGAGTTCCTGGCGCGCAAGGCGGTCGAGGTGGTCCGCGCGGCCGGGGCGCGGAAGGTGTTCCGGATCGACTGGCCGCCGCTGATCCTGCACGTCCACTCGTCGATGCGGATGGGACTGTCCGAACGCGACTCGGTGCTGGACGACGCGGCCGAGGCCCGCTGGGTGCGGCGCCTGTTCGTCGCCGACAACTCCGCGCTGGCCAACGCGCTGGGCGGCCCCAACCCGACGCTGACCAGCCAGGCCGTGGCGACCCGCACGGCGGAGCAGATCGTGCGGCGCTACTTCGGCGGCGACGGCTGGGTGCGCACGGAGTCGCCCGTGGTGTCCACGGAAGCCCGCGTCACCCGGCGATTCGCGCAGGTGGCCGCGGCCTGAGCGCGGCGGCCGCCGGGGAGCAGGGGCCCCGGCGGCCGCCCACACCCGGCACCGCCCCACGCGCGGGATCCGGAGGACCCGGCACCGGGCGCCGCGACCCGCAGCCCGGGCCGCCCCGCCGGACGCACCACCCGCGACACCACAGCACCCGCACCACCGGCAGCCCACCACCCCACCACCACCCGGCCGGGCGACACAACACCAAACCCCGACCCCGCCGCCCGCCGCATGTCGAGAACCCGGCGGCCGCTCCGACCTGTCCGTGGAAACCACCGCGGACCGGAAGGACCTGGCATGACCCACGCGATCCCGGCGAGGGCCGGACGGCGGGAGTGGCTCGCGCTCGCCGTGCTCGCCCTGCCCACCCTGCTCGTCTCCATCGACGTCTACGTCCTGCTGCTCGCCCTGCCGCACCTGGCCGCCGACCTGGGCGCGAGCAGCGTCGAGCAGCTGTGGATCACCGACGTCTACGGCTTCCTCATGGCCGGGTTCCTCATCACGATGGGCACGCTCGGCGACCGGATCGGCCGACGGAAGCTGCTGCTCATCGGCGCGGCCGCGTTCGGGGCCGCCTCGGTCGCCGCCGCCTTCGCGTCCACCCCCTTGGTGCTGATCGCGGCGCGCGCGGTCCTCGGGGTGGCCGGGGCTGCCCTCGCGCCGTCCACGATGTCGCTGATCCGCACCCTCTTCCGCGACCCGCGGCAGATGGGGCTGGCGATCGGGCTGTGGGGCCTGTGCTTCTCGGCCGGGGCGGTGATCGGCCCGGTGGCGGGCGGCGCCCTGCTCGCGCACTTCTGGTGGGGCTCGGTGTTCCTGCTCGGCGTGCCCGCGATGGCGCTGCTGCTCGTCGCGGGCCCGGTCCTGCTGCCCGAGTACCGCGACCCGGACGCCGGAAAGCCGGACCTGGTCAGTGTCGCGTTGTCGCTGGCCGCGGTGATCCCGGCGATCCACGGGCTCAAGGAACTGGCCCAGGACGGCTGGCGGCCGCTGCCGCTGGCGAGCCTGGCCGCCGGAATCTGCTTCGCCGTCCTGTTCGCCCGCAGGCAGCGCCGCCTGGAAAACCCGCTGCTGGACCTGCGGCTGTTCGCGAACCGGTCGTTCAGCACGGCGCTGGGCGCGATGATGTCCGGCACGCTGCTGATCGGCGCGCTGATGCTGTTCATCACCCAGGACCTGCAACTGGTCGAAGGACTCTCCCCGCTCGGCGCGGCGCTGTGGATGATGCCCGCGATCGCCGCCAACACCGTGTCGTTCGTCGTGTCGCCGGTCCTCGCCCGCCGGTTCCGGCCCGCGTACCTGATCAGCGGCGGGCTCGTGATCTCGGTGTGCGGGCTGGTCGTGCTCACCCGGACCGGCGCCGCGTCCGGGCCGGGCGCCGTGGCGACCGGGTTCGCGCTGATCTTCCTCGGCTCCGGCCCGCTGGTCACCCTCAGCACCGGCCTGATCATGGGCTCCGCGCCCGCCGAGAAGGCCGGCTCCGCCGCCGCCCTCAACGAGACCAGCGGCCAGTTCGGGTTCGCGTTCGGGCTCGCCGCGCTCGGCAGCATCGGCGCCGCGGTCTACACCAGCCGCTTCACCCCGCCGGAGGCCGTCCCCGCCGGGGCCGCCGGGGCCGCGCGGGAAAGCCTCGCCGACGCGGTCACCGCCGCCCGCGACCTGCCCCCGGACCTGGCCGCGGCGCTGCTCGCCCCGGCGCGCGAGGCGTTCACCGGCGGGCTGCACCTGGTCGCCGCGATCAGCGCCGCCGCGCTCGCCGTGGTGGCCGCGCTGATCGTCCGCCTGCTGCGCCACGTTCCGCCGACCGGCGCAGCGGAGTCCGTTGTGGACACCCGGACGGACCTTGACGCTCCGCGCGGGTGAGCACTACCGTTTCCGCACCCGTCAACTGAACACCGAGGTGAGCCCGTGGACTCCGACAGCACCCGGCTGCACCAGCTCGGCTACGCCCAGGAACTCAGGCGGACGATGTCGGGGTTCTCCAACTTCGCCGTGTCCTTCACCATCATCTCGATCCTGTCCGGCTGCCTCACGCTCTACGGGTTCGGCCTGGACACCGGCGGGCCGGCCGCGATGATCTGGGGCTGGCCGCTGGTCGGGGTGTTCGTGGTGCTCGTCGGCCTCGGCATGGCGGAGGTGTGCTCCAGCTACCCCACCGCGGGCGGGCTCTACTACTGGGCGGCGAAGCTCGCGCCGCGGCGCTCGGCCGCGGCCTGGTCGTGGTTCACCGGGTGGTTCAACCTCATCGGCCAGGTCGCGGTGACCGCCGGCATCGACTTCGGCGCCGCGTTGTTCCTCAACGCGTTCCTGGACCTGCAGTTCGGGTTCGCCGCGACGCCGGGGCACACGATCCTGCTGCTGGCGATCATCCTGGCGGTGCACGGGCTGCTGAACACCTTCGGCGTGCGGCTGGTGGCCGTGCTGAACAACGTCAGCGTGTGGTGGCACCTGGCCGGCGTCCTGGTGATCGTCGGGGTGCTGGTGTTCGTGCCCGAGAAGCACCAGTCCGCGTCGTTCGTGTTCGGCCACTTCGTGAACAACACCGGCTGGGGTTTCGCGCCGTACGTGTTCGCGCTCGGGCTGCTGGTCGCGCAGTACACGCTCACCGGCTACGACGCCTCGGCGCACATGACGGAGGAGACGAAGAACGCGGCGACGGCCGGACCGCGCGGGATCGTCAACTCGATCCTGGTGTCGCTCGTCGCGGGCTGGATCCTGTTGCTGGGCCTCACGTTCGCGATCCAGGACTACGACGGCGCGGTCAACTCGCCGACCGGGGTGCCGCCCGCGCAGATCTTCCTCGACGCCGCGGGCGCGACCACCGGCAAGTTCCTGCTGCTGATCGCGATCGGCGCTCAGCTGTTCTGCGGGATGGCGTCGGTGACGGCCAACTCGCGGATGATCTACGCGTTCGCCCGGGACGGCGCGATCCCGGGTTCGGGGGTGTGGCACCGCATCAACAAGCGCACCCGCACGCCGACGAACTCGGTGTGGCTGGCCGCGGCCGGCGCGCTGGTCCTCGCACTGCCCTACCTGTGGAGCGCCACCGCCTACGCCGCGGTCACCTCGATCGCCACCGTCGGGCTGTACGTCGCCTACGTCATCCCGGTGTTCCTGCGGGTGCGCAAGGGCGCGGAGTTCGAGCGCGGACCGTGGCACCTGGGGCGGTGGGGCCGCCCGGTCGGCGTCGTCGCGACCGCGTGGGTCGCGGTCATCTTCGTGTTGTTCATGCTTCCGCAGGCGTACCCGGTCACGGTCGGCACGTTCAACTACACGCCGATCGCGTTCCTCGTCGTGCTCGGCGGCGCGGCGGTGTGGTGGTTCGCCTCGGCGCGCAAGTGGTTCACCGGCCCGAAGGTGCAGGGCACGCCCGCCGAACTGGCGGCCGTCGAAGAGGATCTGCGGGCGGTGTGACGATGCGATACGGGTTCGTGGGCGCGGGCGAGATCACCGCCGCGATCGTGGAGGGCCTGAGCACGGGCGACGATCCGCCGGAGGTGTTCCTGTCACCGCGCGGGCGCGCCGTGTCGGCCGCGCTCGCCGAGCGGTTCCCGAACGTGCGGGTGTGCGCGAGCAACCAGGAGGTGCTGGACCACGCGACGGTGGTGGTGCTCGGGGTGCCCGCCCCGGTCGCGCGGGAAGTGCTGGTGGAGCTGGCGTTCCGGCCGGAGCACGTGCTGGTCAGCGCGACGTCCGGGGTGCCGGTGGAGCGGCTGCGCGCGTGGTCGGCGCCGGCCGGGGAGGTGGTCCGGTCCATTCCGCTCCCCCAGGCCACGCGGCGCCGCAGCCTGACCGTGGTGTACCCGGAGAACGCGGCGGCGCGCGAGTTGTTCACGCGCGTGGGCAGTGTGCTGGTGCCCGGCGACGAGGCGGCGCTGGAGACGTTCCTCGGCGCGACCGCGACGTTCGCCGCGCACCTGGACTACCTGGCGACCGTCGTGCACTGGATGGCGGAGCAGGGCGTCGACCACGACGCGGCGAACGCCTTCGTGACGCACGTCTTCGGCGAGCTGGGCCGTTCGCTGCTGGAACGGCCGGACTCCCTGACCGTGATGGCCGGCAGGCACACCACGCCGGGCGGCCTGAACGAGCAGTTCCGCGACGACCTGCGCGGCGACGGCCTGCCGGACGCGGTGCGGCGCGCGCTCGACCGGATCCTCGCCCGCGTGCGGAAGTGACCGCCGGTTTTGACCGGTGCGCCCGGCGCGGGCAAGATCGTCACCAGGCCGAGTGGTGACGAGGGGGAAGCGTGTCCGGCATCCACGACATCGAGGTGGTCGTCTTCGACGTGCTCGGCACGCTGGTCGACGAACCGTCCGGCCTCCGCGCGGCGATCCGCGAGGCGGTACCGGCGGCCGGGGACGAACTCCTCGCCGTGTGGCAGGAGCACATCGAGACCGAGCAGGCACGCATCGGGCGGGGTGAACGCGCCTACGCCGGCTCCGAGGTCCTCGACGCCGAGGCCGCACAGCTGGTGGCCGGCCGCGCGGGGATCACCGATCCGGCGGTGATCGCCCGGCTGGCCACTGCCGGACAGCGGCACCCCGCGTGGCCCGACTCCGTCGCCGGTCTCGACCAGCTGTCCCGGCGGTTCCCCGTGCTCGCCCTGTCCAACGCCGGCCACGCCGCGCTGCTGCGGCTCAACGCGCACGCCGGGTTGCGCTGGCACCAGGCCCTGTCCAGTGCCGACGTGCGGGTGTACAAGCCGGCGCCGGAGATCTACCGGCACGCCATCGACGTCGCCGGTTGCGCGCCGGACCGGGTCCTCATGGTCGCCGCCCACGCCTGGGACCTGCGCGGCGCCCAGGCGGTGGGCATGCGGACCGCCTACGTGCACCGCCCGGTCGGCGACCCGCCCGCGGAGTCCGACTCGTTCGACCTGCGGGTGGACGGGCTGGACGGCCTGGTGACCGCGCTCAGCAGGCCGCCTGCTTGACCAGCAGCGCGATCCGCTCCCCGACCTCGGGGGACGGCTCGGTCAGGGCGAAGTAGGTCGGCCACATCGCACCGTCGTCGAGAGCCGCTTCGTCGCTGAAGCCGAGCGTGGCGTAGCGGGACTTGAACTTGCTCGCGCTCTGGAAGAAACACACGACCTTGCCGTCCCGGGCGTAGGCGGGCATGCCGTACCACAGCTTCGGCGCCAGGTGCGGGGCGCTGGCCGCCACGACCGAGTGCAGGAGTTCGGCCAGCACCCGGTCGGACTCGGGCATCCCGGCGATCTTCGCCAGCACGTCGCGCTCGGCCTCCGCCGCCTTGTCCGCGGCGGACTTGCGGCGAGCCTCCTTCTTCACCTCCTGGGCGTGCTCCTTCATCGCGGCGCGCTCTTCGGCGGTGAAGCCCTGGTACGTGCTCAAGGTGGTCTCTCCTCTGGTTCGCAGGTGTGCGGGTGGTTCGTGCAGGCACATCAGGACAGCGCCGCGGACGTGGTGGCTTCCCAGGCGAACCCGTCCGGGTCGGTGAACGAGCCGCCGTCACCGCCGATCGCGATGCGGTGCGCGCCGCTGCCCTCCGGGGGCACCCCGGCGTCCTTGGCCAGCGCGCGGCGGCGGTACAGGCCCAGCTTGATCGGGCCCTCCCCGGCGGCGAACTCGACGTACATGCGGGCGAAGCTCTTGGCGACGGTGAAGCCGTGGCCGGTGTAGAACTTGCGGCTCGCGGCCACGTCGGACGCGCCCAGCAGCAGCACGATGTTCTGCACCTCGCGGGACGGCGGGCGGGTGTCCTTCTTCGCCGGGGTGGCGACCTTCCAGATCGTGCCGTCCGGGGCCTGGACGACGCCGCCGCAGCCCCACATGTTCTTGGCGACCGGCTTGAGCACGGTGGCGCCGGCGTCCACTGCGGACTGGAACAGCAGCTCCACGTCGGCGGGCTGGGACACGATGAGCGAGAGGGTGAAGCCGCGGAAGCCGGTGGTCTGCTCCTGGGCCGCCCGCAGGCGGAGCCGGGAGCCGAGCCCGAAGGCGGCGGTGTAGAAGCGCTCGGCGGCCGCGATGTCGGCCACTTCCAGGGTGATGGTGTTGATCGAGGTCATGTCAGGAACGTTATTCGCGGCGCCCTGACCTGCGCTTCTTGATTCCTGACCGGTTCTACGGCGGGTCGCCGACGACCTCCCGCAACTGGTGCCGCCCGCTCACGCCGAGCTTCGGGTAGGCGTTGTGCAGGTGCGAGCCCACGGTGCGCGGCGAAGTCGCCGCCCAGGTAGCGGAAGCGGTGCACCACGGCGATTCGGCCGCCTCGTCGAGCAGCTCCGTGGCGTCGGCCCACCGGCCGGTGTCAATCATCGCCGAGGCCAGCGCCGGGACGTGTTCCGGTCGATCTTCGCCGCCGACGTCGACGAAGACCTCGCCCGCGTGCTGGCCGTGTCGCAGCGCCCGCTGGCCGCGGCCGCGTTCGGTGAACCCGCGTCCGCGGCGGCGTGGCGGACCAAGCCGTCCTGGGGTGTGGTGTCCACTTCGGACACGACGATCAACCCGGAGGTGGAGCGGTTCGGCTACCAGCGGGCCGGCATGATGACCGTCGAGATCGACTCCTCGCACCTGGTGATGCTGTCGCACCCGGCCGAGGTCGCCGACGTCATCCGCAAGGCGGCCGCCGCCGTGTAGTGAGCGCCGCCCGCGCGCGGATCAGCAGCGCGCGGGCGGCTGCCGCGGCGGTGATGCCGAACGCCGCGGCCGGAACCCAGTCGCCCCACCGGACGTACGGGGTGGCGCCTTGGTACAGCGGCACGTCCACGACGAAGACGCCGCGCTCGTCCGGCGGCATCCAGGCCAGCCGCCTGCCCTCGGCGTCGAACGCGGCTGACGTGCCGTTCAGTTCGACGAGGACCGCGGACCGTCCGGACTCGACGGCGCGGACCGCTTCGGCGCTCGCCTGCTGCGGCTGCGCCCAGGTGCCGTGGAACGACGTGAGCGAGCCCTGCACGATCGTCATGTCGGCGCCCAGGCGGACGAGCTCGCGGCGCAGGTCGGGGAACATCGACTCGTAGGAGATCAGCGGGCCCGCCCCGGCCTCGCCGATGCGCAGGATCGCCGGCGCGCCGCCCGGGGCGCGGTCCTCCTCGGCGATGCCGGTGCCGCGCAGCACGCCGCCGAGCAGGGGGCGCAGCGGCACGTACTCGCCGAACGGGACCAGGCGGCGTTTCTCGTACGTCCCGGCCAGGCCGTCCGGACCGTACTGCTGGGTGGTCTTGCGAATGCGCCCGTCGGCGGCGCGGGCGTCGACGTTGACCAGCACGTCACTGTCGGCCGCGGCGGCCGCCGCGCGCAGCCGGGCGACCGCGCCGGGGCGCGTGGCCGGGTCGAAGGGGGTGCTGCTCTGGCCCCAGACGACGACGTCCTGCCCCGTGGCGCGGCGGGTCAGCTCCAGGTGCGCGGTGAACCGTTCCTCCGCGCCGTGCACCGGACCGGGCTGCACACCCGCGACGCGGAGGCTGCCGGTGGGCACGGGATCGGGCCGCAGCAGCCCGTAGCCGAGGACCAGCGCGAAGATGCCGAGGGCCAGGCCTGCCCCGAACGTCCGCGCGGGACCCGGGAGCACCGCGACGGCGAGCCCGACGTTGACGGCGACGATGACGAAGCCGAGCAACCAGACGCCGCCGAGCGAGGCGAGCGCGAGGAGCGGCCGCGCCGGCCACTGGGTGAGCCCGAGCAGCCCCCACGCGCCGCCCAGGTGTTCCCAGGAGCGAACCGCCTCGACCGCGACCCACACCGACGGCAGGACGACAGCGGCGAGCGCGGCGCGGCCCGCGGTCGGTTCCCGCAGCAGCCGGTGCGCCACAACGCCGAACGGAACCCACAGCAGGCCGCCGACGAGCCCGAGCACCGGGGCGAGCAGCCCCACGTGCGGCAGCACCCAGTGGAAGAAGGCGAGGAAGAACCCGGCCCCGGCGAGGAAACCGCGCCAGAGCGCCTCGCGGACCGAGCCCGCCCTGGCGAGCAGCACGAGCAGCGGAACGAGCCCGGCCCACGCGAGCCACCACAGGGCCGGCGCGGGAAAAGCGAGTACCAGCAGGCAGCCGCTCGCCACCGCGAGCCCGCGCACGAGCCAGCGGCGCACCCACATGCGAGCACGCTAGCTCGCGCCGGCCTGTGGAGCTGGAAGAATTCCGAAGGGGTTCCGGCGCCGCCGCGCGACAGGGGTCTGACAGCGCGACGCCCGGTGCTGGTTCACGGGACCGCCATCCCCGCATGCGGTAGCAGGACGCGGCCAGGCAGCGGCCACCGCGCTCAGCCCAGTACCCGCTCGGCCAGGCCCCGCACCACGACGCGCATCGGGTCGGTGGGCCTGCGGAACACCCGCGAAACCAGGTCGGTGTGCTCGTCGTCGAGGGCGATGTACTGGGTCTCCGCCCGCACGCCGAACGCCAGCACCGCCGCGGGCTCGGCCATGGCGCGCGCGGCCACGATCAGGAAGTCGTAGGCGGTCGCGTCGTCGGCCTCGCCGGCGGACTCGGCGTTGGTCACCGACTGCGCCCAGTAGTAGAGCGCGTCCGCGGCCCGGCCGCGCCGCAGCATCGCCGTCCCGGCGAGGTCCAGCACGCCGTACTTGCGGGGGCAGCTGCGCAGCCCCTCCTCGATCACCTCGAGTTCCCGGTCCGTGCCCAGGTAGGCCCGCACCAGCCAGCCGTACACGGTGTCCAGGCCGGCGTAACGCTCGTCGGCGGACAACTCGCCGGCCAGCCGGTCCATCTCCGCCGCCGAGCGCACCGCCACGATCCGGCGCAGCGTCGCGTCGTCGAGCATGCGGGGCTCGTCGTGTTCCGGGAACGCCGGGGTCAGGCAGACCGCGGCGTACTCCGGGCTGTCCGGGGCGAGGTCCTGGCGCCGCCACACCTCCAACGGCCACCGCGGCACCCCGGCCGTCGAAACGGGCCGCCGCTGCGCGGCGCGGTTGCGCTTGAACCTGCCGAACACGCTGACCTCCCGGTGTGGAAATGCCGCCCCATCCTCGCGCATCGCGAAGCTTCGCGGCCAGGATTCCGGCGGATGGCGTGCTTGACCGGGCGCAGCGTGGGTACCCGGTTCCGTCAACCCGGAAGGAGGACCCGATGTCGACGAGCGAGACCGGGCAGGTCACGGGCACCCAGGACAAGGACTACAACATCATCTGGTTCGTCGAGGCCTGCCTCAGCAACGCGCTGCGCCTGGAGCAGTACATCGCCGACGCCGAGCGGGACGGCGACAGCGAACTGGCCGAGTTCTTCCGCCGCGCGCAGGGTGAGAGCCGCAAGGGGGCCGAGCAGGGGAAGGCCTTGCTGCGTCAGCGCCTCGCCGACGGGGGCACGTCATCGGTCGACGAGACCGGTCTCGGGCCGACCGACGAGGCGGTCGGCTGACCGCCCGGCGCGCACGCGTCCAGGACGTGCACGACCTGGCCATGGCGATGCCGCACGTCCAGCGCGTCGAAGGCACCCGGGGCAGGCCCGTCTACCAGGTCGGCGGGCGGTCGTTCGTGTTCTTCCGCAACCCGCGCCCGGACGCGGCCGATCCGGTGACGGGCGAGCGCTACCCGGACGTGATCGTGTTCTGGGTCGGCTCCGAGGCCGACAAGGAAGCCCTCGTCGCCGACGAGCGCTCGCCGTTCTTCACGACGCCCCACTTCCGCGGGCACCCGTCGGTGCTGCTGCGGGAGGCGCATGTCGGCCGGCTGGACTACGACGAGCTGGCCGAGATCGTCCAGGACGCTTGGCTGGCCCGCGCGTCGCCGCGCCGGGCCAGAACCTGGCTCGCGGCGCACGGGCTGTCCACTTCGGACTAGCCCGCGAGCGTCACACATCGAAGCGGCGGTCTGCCCTTCCGGGCCACCGGGGATCACCGCCGCGAGCCGGGCGGGATCAGCGCCCAGCGGCCGCTGCCAACTCCAGCGCCTGGTGCCACCTCCGGCAGCTCCTCCACCACCTCCACCACCGCGCACGGAGCAGCCGCGGCCGAACCGCGGCGGCGGTTCCCCGAAGGCGGGCGCGATCAGCGCCCAACCGCCGGCGGGGCGCTCCAGCGCCTGCAGCGCCGCCAACTCGGGGAGCTCCTTCGCCCAGCCAGCACCGGCGGCGGCCAGCAACTCCAGCGCCCGGCGCCAACTCCGGCAGGCCCCAGCCGCCGCCAGCGCCTCCGTCAGCCCGTCAGCGCCCAGCCGCCGCAGGCAACTCCAGCGCCTGCAGCGCCGCCACGAGCGGCGCCAGCTCCGGCAGCTCCTCGGCCGCCGCGAGCGCCTCCGTCAGCGCCCGGTCGTGCGTGGGCCGCGCGGCGTCCAGCAGCTCCCGGCCCGCAGCGGTCACCTCGGTGTAGATCCCGCGCCGGTCGGTCGGGCACAGGTAACGCTGCAGCAGCCCCCGGTCCTCCAGCCTGCTGACCAGCCGCGTCGTCGCGGACTGGCTCAGCACGACGGCACTGGAGAGCTGGTTCATGCGCAGGTGGAAGCCGTCCTGGCGGGACAGCACCTCCAGCACCGTGTACTCGCTCACGGACAGCTCGTGGTCGCGTTGCAGCGCGCGCTCCAGCCGGTCCTCGATCCGGGCGTGCAGCGCCGCCAGGGTCCGCCAGCCGTGTGCGCGGGCTTCGACCGCGTCGTCGGGCAGTGACACGCTTCACCTCTTCCTCGCAGGCCCCCAGTCTACTTGCCTGCTAGTCTAGCCGTCGTTGGCAATAACCGGCGTGTGCAACTATTGCGAAAGCGGGTAGTTGTCCACGCTGATCCCCCAAGCTCTCACGAGGAACCACATGCCTGTCGCCCTCATCGCGCTGGCCATCGCCGCCTTCGGCATCGGCACCACGGAGTTCGTGATCATGGGCCTGCTGCCCGAGGTCGCCACCGACCTCGGCGTCTCGGTGCCCACGGCCGGACTCCTGATCTCCGGTTATGCCCTGGGCGTCGTGGTCGGCGCGCCCCTGCTCACCGCGCTCGGCTCGAAGGTGCCGCGCAAGACGGTCCTCACCGGCCTGACGGTGTTGTTCATCGCGGGCAACGTCGTCTCCGCGATCGCGCCCGGATACGGTCTGCTCATGACCGGCCGCGTGGTCGCCGCCCTCTCGCACGGCGCGTTCTTCGGCGTCGGCTCGGTCGTCGCCGCCTCGCTCGTGCCGAAGTCCCGCCAGGCGAGCGCCATCGCGATCATGTTCACCGGCCTGACCGTCGCCAACGTGCTCGGCGTGCCCGGCGGCACCGCGCTGGGCCAGCAGCTCGGCTGGCGCTCCACGTTCTGGGCGGTGGCCGGCCTCGGCGTGATCGCCCTGCTGGGCGTCGTCGCGCTCGTCCCCCGCCAGCCCGTCACCGAGGGCCAGAGCCTGCGCAGCGAGCTGGCCGTGTTCCGGCGGCCGCAGGTGTGGCTCGCGCTGGCCATGACCGCGCTCGGCTTCGGCGGGGTGTTCGCCTCCTTCACCTACATCGCCCCGATGATGACCGGCGTCGCCGGCTTCTCCCCCGGCGCGGTGACCTGGCTCCTCGTGTTGTTTGGCGGGGGCCTGGTGGTGGGCAACCTGCTCGGGGGCAAGGCCGCCGACCGCGCGCTGATGCCGAGCCTGTACGTCATCCTGGCCGCGCTGGCCGTGGTGCTCGTCGCGTTCGTCTTCACCGCGCACGCGCAGCTGCCCGCCGCGGTCACGATCGCGTTGTTCGGCGCCGCCGGGTTCGCGACCGTGCCGCCGCTGCAGGCACGCGTCATGGCCAAGGCCGGCGACGCGCCGGCACTGGCGTCGGCCGCGAACATCGCGGCCTTCAACCTCGGCAACGCGGGCGGCGCCTGGCTGGGCGGGCTCGCGATCAGCCACGGCCTCGGCTACACCGCTCCGAACTGGATCGGCGCGGTGCTGGCCGCCGCCGGGCTCGGCGTCGCGCTGGTCTCCGGCGCGCTCGACCGGCGCCCGGCCGCCCGGACGCAGCCGGAGATCCCGGCCGTCCACTGATGAACGACAGCGAAAGGAAAGACATGACCGCCATTCCCACGGTCGAACTGAACAACGGCGTCCACATGCCGCAGGTGGGCTACGGGGTCTTCCAGGTCCCCGCGGACGAGACCACCCAGGCGGTCACCGCGGCCCTGGAGGCCGGATACCGCAGCATCGACACCGCGACCGCCTACGCCAACGAGGCCGCGGTCGGCAAGGCGCTGGCCCAGTCCGGCATCGCCCGCGAGGAGCTGTTCGTCACCACCAAGCTGTGGAACTCCGACCATGGCTACGACGAGACGCTGCGCGCGTTCGACAAGAGCATGGCCGACCTGGGCCTGGAGTACCTGGACCTGTACCTGATCCACTGGCCGGTCCCGGAGGCCGACCGCTACGCCGACACCTGGCGCGCGTTCGAAGCGCTCTACTCCGACAGCCGCATCCGCGCGATCGGCGTGTCCAACTTCCAGCCGCACCACCTGGACCGGCTGGCGCAGGAGAGCCAGATCGTGCCCGCGGTCAACCAGATCGAGCTGCACCCCTACCTGCAGCAGGCCGAGCTCCGGGAGTACCACGCCCAGCACGGCATCGTGACCGAGGCGTGGAGCCCGCTGGCCAAGGGCGGCGAGCTGCTCGGCGAGCAGGCGATCACCGCGCTCGCGGACAAGCACGGCCGCACCCCGGCGCAGATCGTGCTGCGCTGGCACCTGCAGCTGGGCAACGTCGTGATCCCGAAGTCGGTCACGCCGTCCCGGATCAAGGAGAACCTCGACGTGTTCGGCTTCGAACTCGACGAGAACGACCTCGCCGAGCTGGCGAAGCTGGAGAAGGGCCTGCGCACCGGGCCCGACCCGGACACCTTCAACGTCCGCTGACGCCGGAACACCCGCGGCCGGGCCGCCGCTACCGGCGGCCCGGCCGGTCCCGGCGCAGGCTCGTGGCCAGCACGGCCGCCTGGGTGCGGCGCTGCATCCCGAGCTTGTGCAGCAGCCGCGACACGTAGTTCTTCACGGTCTTCTCGGCCAGGAACATGCGTTCGGCGATCTCGCGGTTGGTCAGTCCCTCGCCGATCAGGTCGAGCAGTTTGCGTTCCTGCTCCGACAGCCGCGCCACGGCGCCGGACGGCGCGGCCTCGTCCCGGATGCGGGACATCAGCGCCGAAGCGGCCCGGTTGTCCAGCAACGACTTCCCGGCCCCGACCTGCCGCACCGCCGACACCAGTTCCATGCCCCGCACGTCCTTCACGACATATCCGCCGGCGCCGGCCAGTATCGCGTCGAGCATCGCCTGCTCGTCGGTGTAGGACGTGAGGATCAGGCAGTGCAGCTCCGGCATCCGGGACCGCAGCTCCCGGCACAGTTCGATGCCGCTGCCGTCGGGCAGCCGCAGGTCCAGCACCGCCACGTCCGGCCGCGCCGCCGGGATCCGCGCCAGCGCCTCGCCCATCGTCGAGGCCTCGCCCACCACGGTCAGCTCCGGGTCTGCGTCCACCAGGTCCGCGACTCCGCGCCGCACCACCTCGTGGTCGTCGACCAGGAAGACCGTGATCATCCCCTCACCTCATCGGTAGCGACGGCGGTCCCGCAGCGGATCGGTCTCGAGCATGACGGCCTCGAACTTCTGCAGGCTCACCGTGAAGACCAGGATGACGATCGGTACGAGCAACATCAACCACAACATTCGCGCCCACCCCTGCTCAGCGTTCGTTGCTCACCGGCTACCCCGCCGGGTGGACCGCTAACCCGTGTCGTTACTCATCGGATACGCGACGCGTGGCCGGCCCACGCCTGGTCACGCAGCACGTATTTCTGGATCTTGCCGGTGGAGGTCTTGGGCAGCGGGCCGAACACCACCCGCCTGGGTGCCTTGAACCGCGCGATCCTCCCCCGGACGAACTCGACGATCTCCTCGGCGGTCGCCGACGCCCCCTCCTGCAGGGTCACGAAGGCCGCGGGCACCTCGCCCCAGTGGTCGTCCGGCACCGCGACGACGGCGACCTCCAGCACCGCCGGGTGGTCGGCGATCACCTGCTCCACCTCGACGCTGGCGATGTTCTCGCCGCCGGAGATGATCACGTCCTTGCTGCGGTCGCGCAGCTCGACGTAGCCGTCGGGGTGCATCACGCCGAGGTCGCCGGTGCGGAACCAGCCGTCCGGCGCGGCCTGCGCGGTGGCGTCGGGATCCCGGTAGTAGCCCAGCATGACGTTGTTGCCGCGCACCGCGATCTCGCCGGTGGTCACGCCGTCGGCGGGCACGTCCGACCCGTCCCCGGTGACGACCCGGGCCCGGCAGGACACCAGGTTTCCCACGCCCTGCCGCGCCTTGAGCCGGGCCTGCGCGGCGGTGTCCAGCGTGTTCCACTCCGGACGCCAGTCGCAGATCATGATCGGCCCGAACGTTTCGGTGAGCCCGTACAGGTGCGTGACGTCGAAGCCCAGTTCCCCCATGCGGCGCAGGATCGCCGGGCTCGGCGGGGCGCCCCCGGTGGCGACGCGAACCGGGTGCGCGACCGGCGCGGCCTCCGGGGCGTAGGCGAGCATCGACAGCACGGTCGGGGCGCCGTTGAGGTGCGTGACGCCCTCGTCGCGGATCAGCCGCCACACCAGGGCCGGCTCGACCTTCGGCAGGCAGACGTGCGTCGCCGCGGCCGCGGTCACCGCCCACGGGAAGCACCAGCCGTTGCAGTGGAACATGGGCAGCGTCCACAGGTGCACCGACGACGGCGAGAGCCCGGTGTGCCCGACCATCGCCAGCGCCTGCAGGTACGCCCCGCGGTGGTGGTACATCACGCCTTTCGGGCGACCGGTCGTGCCCTAGGTGTAGTTGATCGACAGCAGGCCGCGCTCGTCGCGCGGCGCCTCGGCCCGCGGTGCCGCGCCGGCGAGCAGCCCCTCGTACTCCTCCCCCGCGCGGATCACCTCGACCGGCCTGCCCAGCCTGTCCAGCACCTCGGCGACGAGTTCGTCGAACACCGGGGCGTGCACCAGCACCGCGGCCTCGCAGTGGTCCAGGATCCAGGCGATCTCGCCGGCGGACAGGCGCGTGTTGACCGCGACCAGCGGCACCCCGGCCCACGGCACCCCGAAGTTGGCTTCCAGCAGCACGTGCGTGTTCGGCGCGAGCACGGCGACCGGCCGCTTCCGCGCGAGCGGCGCGAGCGCCCCGGCCAGCCGGCGGCACCGGTCGGCGAACTCGGCGTAGGTGAACCGCCGCTCCCCGTCGACCACCCCGACCCGGTCACCGTGGGCCGCCTCCGCCCGGTCCAGGAAGGACACCGGCGACAGCGGCTCGAAGGACAGCTCCGTCACGCGGTCGAGCGTAACGCCCGCGAGATCGTTTCCGCTGCGGTCGAAATCCGCGGTAGAACCGGTCCATGACCGAGCGCGGCCGCAGCGTGCTGGCGATCCCGGTGCCGGCCGCCGACCCGCTGCTGGCACGTGCGGCCGAACTGTCGCCGGCCGCCCGCCGGGGCCTGCCCGCGCACATCTCGCTGCTGTACCCGTTCCGGCCGGCCGCCGACCTGGACGAGGCCACCGTCACGGCGCTGGCCGAACTGCTCGAACGGCAACCCGCGATGGAGGTCCGCTTCGAACGCTGCCACCACCACGACGGGTTCGTGTACCTGCGGCCCGAGCCGCTCCAGCCGCTGACCGGGCTGATCGCGACCCTGCGGCGGCGGTGGTCCGCGGTCCTCCCCCAGGGCAGCCGGTCCGGCGACGACGTCGGCGCGCACCTGACCGTCGCGATGGGCGCGAGCCCCCGGGAGGCCGCCGCGCTGGTGCGGTCGGTCGAGGCCACGCTGCCACTGGCGGCCCGGCTCGCCGAGGCGTGGCTCGCCGTCTTCGACGGCGTCTCGCAGCCGCGAGACCAGTCCCGGCTCCGGAGCCCCGCCCGCTAGACCGGATCTAGCGGCCGATCTAGCGCCTACCGGTCGAGAACGGGAGGAGGCCGCCATGGAGGACGTCCTGAGGGTCCTGGTCCTGATCGGGAGCACCCGGGAGGGCCGGGCCGGTCAGCAGGTCGGGCAGTGGTTCGCCCGCACCGCCGGCGAGCGCGACGACCTCGACGTGTCCGTGGTGGACCTGGCGGAGTTCGACTTCCCGGCCCGCTACCCGGCCCGCGCCACCCCGGCGATGACGGCCTTCACCTCCCGGATCGACCGCGCGGACGCGTTCGTCGTCGTCACCCCGGAGTACAACCGCAGCTTCCCGGCCTCCCTGAAGCAGGCGATCGACTTCGCCTACGACGAGTGGCAGGCCAAACCGGTCGCGTTCGTGTCCTACGGGTGCAGCTGCGCCGGGCTGTACGCGGTCGAGCAGCTGCGCGTGGTGTTCACCGAGCTGCACACCGTGACACTGCGCAACACCGTGAGCTTCAACCTCTTCGACATGGGGCCCGACGGCGGCCCGCGCGACGAGGCCGTCCGCCACGCGGCCGGCCCGATGCTCGACCAGCTCGTCTGGTGGGGCACCGCGCTGCGCGCCGCCCGCCGGGCCCGCCCCTACGTGGCGTGAACAAGGAAGGAAGGACCATGAGCGACCTGGCGATCGAAACGTCCGGGCTGGTCAAGGTGTTCGGCAAGACCCGCGCCGTGGACGGCGTGGATCTGGCCGTGCCCGCCGGCACCGTGTACGGCGTGCTCGGACCGAACGGCGCGGGCAAGACCACCGCGGTGCGGGTGCTGGCCACCCTGCTCCGGCCAGACGGCGGCCAGGCCAGGGTGTTCGGCCACGACGTGCTGCGGGAACCGGACGCGGTGCGGCAACGGGTGAGCCTCACCGGCCAGTACGCCTCGATCGACGAGGACCTGACCGGCATCGAGAACCTCGTGCTGCTGGGCCGCCTGCTGGGCCACCGCAAGCCCGCCGCGCGGCGCCGCGCCGACCAGCTGCTGGAGGCGTTCGGGCTGACCGACGCAGGCGGCAGGCAGGTGAAGAACTACTCCGGCGGCATGCGGCGGCGCATCGACATCGCGGCGAGCATCCTGCGCACCCCGGACGTGCTGTTCCTGGACGAGCCGACCACCGGACTGGACCCGCGCAGCCGCAACCAGGTGTGGGACATCGTGCGGATCATCGTCGCACAGGGCACCACGGTCCTGCTCACCACCCAGTACCTCGACGAGGCCGACCACCTCGCCGACCGGATCGCGGTCATCGACCACGGCAAGGTGATCGCCGAGGGCACCCCCGGCGAGCTGAAGGCCTCCGTCGGCGCCGGCTCGATCCACGTCCGCCTGCGCGACGGCGCCCAGCGCGCCGAGGCCCAGCGGGTGATGGCCCGCGCGCTCGGGTCCACTGTGGAGCTCGGCGGCGACCCGGTGTCGCTGACCGCGCGCATCGGCGGCGGCGAGTCCGACCTGGGCGCGGCCGAGCACGCCGCCCGCGCGCTGGCCGAACTGACGCAGGCCGGCATCACCGTCGACGACTTCGCCCTCGGCCAGCCCAGCCTCGACGAGGTGTTCCTGGCCCTGACCGACCACCCCGCGGAAGAGGAGGCAGCGGCATGACCGCGACCACGACCGACACGACCCCGGCCTACACCCCGGCGGCCGAAAGCCTGCACGCCGTGCTCGACGCCGGCGAGCAGCCGCAGCGGCCCAGCGCGCTGTCGGCGTCGCTGACGTTCGGCTGGCGGGCCATGCTGAAGATCAAGCACGTGCCCGAGCAGCTGTTCGACGTCACCGCTTTCCCGATCATGATGACGCTGATGTTCACCTACCTGTTCGGCGGCGCGCTGGCCGGGTCGACCACGCAGTACCTGCAGTTCCTGCTGCCCGGGATCCTGGTGATGAGCGTCGTGATGATCACGATGTACACCGGGCTGGGCGTGAACATCGACATCGAGAAGGGCGTGTTCGACCGGTTCCGCACCCTGCCGATCTGGCGGCCTGCCGCGCTGGTGGGCGCGCTCCTGGGCGACGTGTTCCGCTACAGCACGGCCTCGGCGGTCATCCTCAGCGTCGGGCTGATCCTCGGCTTCCGGCCGGCGGGCGGCGTCGGCGGCGTGCTCGCCGGCATCGGGCTGCTGCTGGTGTTCTCGTTCGCGTTCTCCTGGATCTGGACCATGTTCGGGCTGCTGTTGCGCACCGAGAAGTCGGTGATGAGCGTCAGCATGATGGTGCTGTTCCCGCTGACGTTCCTGTCCAGCGTGTTCGTCGACCCGGCCACGATGCCCGGCTGGCTGCAGGCGTTCGTGAACGTCAACCCGGTGACGATCCTGTCCGACGCGGTCCGCAGCCTGATGATGGGCGCCCCGGACGGCAGCGACATCATGTGGACGTTCATCGCCAGCGGCGCGCTGCTCGCGGTGTTCGGCACGCTGACGATGCGGCTCTACAACCGCAAGTGACACGGAACTGTCGCCCCGCCGGCCTGCGTGGCGGTGCGGGTAGCGGAGCGAGTTGCGGGCGTGGTTCGGACGGCTCCGCCGCCCGAAACCCACCTAAAGCCGCCAGGTGATGCCGGGTTCGCCCGGGTCGTAGCGGCAGCTCGCGCCGGTCGAGACGGTCGCCCGCAGGTGCTCGGCGAGCTGGGGGTGGCGACCGTCCAGCCGGCGCAGGGTGTCGCGGATCCGGGCGGTCACGGTCTTGCGGGCGCGCTCGGCCTCGTCCCCGAGACGCCGGGTGCGCCCGCCGAGACCGGCGGCGGCACGCAGTTCCTCCAGCAGGGCCGCCCGCTCGCTGTCGAGCCGGGCGGCCCTGTCGTCGTCGCCGCGGGCGGCCGCCGCGTCGATCTCGTCATCCAGCGCGGCGAGACGGCGCCGGTAGGCCGCCTTCGCCGTGTCGTCGAGGACCTCGTCCCCGCCGAGGCGCCGGGCCGCCACCACCACCTCGCCGCCCGCCGGGTCCAGCAGCCGCACCGCGGGCACGTCGGTGCCCGGGTGGCTGAGCAGGAAGTGCAGGTCCCGCAGGCCTTTCGCGTCCGGCAGGTGCACCGTGCGCCCGGCCAGCGCGAGCGTCCACGTCGTGCCGGTGAACCGGAACTCCCCGGTGGCGGCCGGCTCGTGGCCCCGGGCGCGCAGGCGCCGCACGCGTTCCGGCACGTGCCGCAGGCCCAGCTCGGCCGCCTCGGCGGCGATGACGTCCAGCAGCTCGGCGGCTTCGCGCTCGTCGCCCGGCGCGGCCCGGTCCAGCAGCGCGGTGGCCCGCGCCAGCCGGGCTTCCACCACCCACGGCCGGGCCCACATCGACTCGGCCGACCGCTCGGCCGCGCGGTACCGCTCCAGCGCCTCGTCCCAGCGCCGCCCCGACGCGGCCAGTTTCCCCAGCCAGAGGGTGACCGGGCCGCTGATCTCGAACCCGAACACCGACACCAGCCACTGCCCGTCGTAGGGCAGCAGCGCTTCCCTGGCCCGCTCGGCCAGCCGCTCGTCACCGGCGGCCGCCGCGGTCTGCGCCTGCAGCCGCAGGAACATCGGCAGGTACGACCGCGGGAACGGATCCCGCTCCCCCAGCCCGGCCAGGTACTCGGCCGCCGCGGCCGCGTCGCCGCGCTGCGCCGCGGTGGTGGCCTCCAGCAGTCCCGGATAGGGGTAGTCGCCGGGGCCGAGGCCGGCGTGGAACTCGGCGAGCTCGTCGAACCGGCCCTGCTGCAGCAGCAGCGACCACCGGTGGTGGCGCAGCATCGGCAGGAAGTGGGTGTGGTGCACCTGTTCCGGCGTCGACAGGACATCGTCGAACAGGGCCTCCGCGTCGGCGAAGCGGCCCTGGAACCCGGCCAGGATGCTCTGGTCGATCTGCGCGCCGAACTGCATCCGGCGGGAATCGCCCTGCTCGGCCAGCGCCACGAACGCCCGCATCTGGTCGAAGTACCGCGGGTCGCCCAGCTCCAGCAGCGCGACCCAGCGCAGCGAGGTGGCGTACTGCTCGGTCTCGGTGTCCCCGCTGCGGTGCGCGACCTCGGCCAGCTCCGCCATCAGCGCTTCGCGCTCGACCGCCGTGCCCAGCCCCCAGATCGAGTCGTGCAGCGTGGACAGGCTGAAGCCGAGCGCCTCGTCGTCGCCGTCCTCGCGGGCGAGCCTGCCCAGCTGGACGATCACCTCCCTGGCCCGGTCCTCCAGCGGGCGTTCGGTTTCGCCCGGCCCGATCAGCGCGCGGTGGGCCTCGGCGATCAGCCCGGCCTTCAGGTCGGCGCGCTCCGCGTCGTCGCCCCAGCGGTAGGCGGTCAGCGCCACGCGGGCCAGCAGCTCCGCGTCGCCCAGCGCGCGGGCCTGGGCGCTCGCCTCCTCGAACACCGCCCAGCCCTCGGTGGGCTCGTCGAAGTGGTGCAGCTCGCCGCCCAGTTCGAGCAGGACGAGCACACGCCGCCGCGGCTCGTCGGTGATCTCGGCGGCGCGGCGGAAGTGCCCGATGGCTTCCTCGAACGCCATCCGGCCGGAGGCGGCCCGCGCGGCGGCGACGAGCAGGTCCACCGCCCGCGACGGCGGCACCAGCGGGCCGGCGAGGTAGGCGTGCCGCGCGGCTTCGGCGGGCAGGATCCGATCCGCGAGCGCGGGGTTGCCCTCCAGCGCGGTGACCACCGCGGCGTGGCGTTCGCGGGCCTCGTCCTCGCCGAGCGAGTCGTAGAGCGTTTCACGCACCAGGTCGTGGGCGAAGGCGAACCGGCCGCCGCCGCGCACGGTGACCAGCCGCGCGGCCACGGCCTGGTCGAGCAGCCGGTCGGCGGGCGCGGCGGGGATCGCGGCGACCGCGGCGAGCACCTGGCGGTGGAACTGCTGCCCGAGCACCGCGGCGGTGGTCAGCAGCCCGACGACCGGTTCCGGCAGCAGCGACAGGCGGCGGCGCACCGCGTCCCGCACCCCGGGCGCGATCGCGGTGACCGATCCGCCGCTGTGCCACAGGCGCGCGGCCTGCTCGACGAAGAACGGGTTGCCGCCGGTGCGCCGGTGCACCTCGGCCACGACGTCCTGGCCCGGGGTCTCGCCGACGGTGCGGGCGATGAGCCGGCCGACCTCGTCGGGTTCCAGGCCGGTGAGCGTGATCGTGCGGGCCTTGGCGACCAGGGAGGACAGCATCGGCCGCAGCGGGTGCTCGGCGACCTCGACCTCCGCGTCGCGGTAGGTGCCGATCAGCAGCAGCCGCTCGAACCAGGTGTGCCCGGCGGCGAACTCGAGCAGCTTGAGGGAGGCGGTGTCGGCCCAGTGCAGGTCGTCCAGCGCGACCACCACCGGACGGCTGTGCGAGGCGGTGACCAGTGCGCTGGTGACGGCGTCGTAGAGGCGGAACCCGTCCGGCGTCTCCCGCGGGTCCGCCTCGCCCAGCAGCACCGCCAGCCCGCCCCCGGCGTCCCGTTCCACGGCGGCCCACTCGTCGGCGGTCGCGGCGCGCCGCAGCCCGCGCAGGACCTGCACCCAGGGCCAGTAGCCGGGCGCGCTGCCGGAGTCCCAGCACGCGCCGCCGAGGACGAGCGCCCCCAGCCGGCGCGCCTCGTCCGCAGCGCCGGTGACCAGGGTGGTCTTGCCGATCCCGGGCTCCCCGGTGACCAGCACGAGCCCGCCGTGGCTGTCCACCGCCCGCCCGATCTCGGCGCGCAGCAGGCCCGCCGGGTGGTCACGGCCGATCAGGGCGGGTTCGAGGTGGGTGTCCATCACCACTGACGCTAGCGCGCCGATGTCCGGATTGTCCGCCGGTTAACAGTTCCCGGTCACCGTGTGTCCGCGCGGTAGCGGCGCGGCGTGGTGCCGACGACGGCGGCGAAGGCCGCGATGAAGCTGCTGGGGTTCGACCAGCCGCAGGCGTGGGCGACGTGCGTGGTGTCGTGGCCCTCGGCCAGCAGGACGAGCGCGTGGTGGACGCGCACCTGGGTCCGCCACTGGTAGAAGCTCATGCCGAGCTCGCCGCGGAAGAGCCGGCTGAGGGTGCGGGCGCTGGCCCCGGTCCGCCGTCCCAGCCCGGCCAGCGGGGTGTTGTCCGCGGGCTGCTCGTACAGGATCCGCGCGACCGCCCGCAGCCGGTCGTCGCGGGGTTCCGGGAGTTGCAGCGGCTGCTCGCCGGCTTCGCGGAGTTCGTCGACGAGCACCCGGCGGAGCCGCGCGGTCCCGGTCGCGGGACCGGTCAGCGCGAGCAGGACCTCCCTGGCGAGTGCGGAGGCCAGGAACACGGCCGGTCGGGCGGCGCCAGCTGGGCCGGCGACGGCGGCAGGAAGACGATCCGCATGTCGGTGTGCCCGTGCGCGCGGTGGTGGTGCGGGCAGCCCGCCGGGATCCACGCGACGCGGCTGGCGGGGACGATCGACGTGCCGCCCTCGGTGTGCACGGACAGGACGCCTTGGGCCGCGTAAACCAGGTGCCCTCGCGTGTGGGAGTGGTCGGCGCTCGTCCCGCCCGCCACCTCCGGCGCCCGCGACAGTGGGTCGCATGAGGACGCCCGCACGATTTCGCCCATCACCGAAACGACGATGCTGCCCTCCGCCAGCCGTGGGTCGGTCGACGGCGCCAGCTCGCCCACGCACTCGATTCCCAGCACCCGCGGGAACACCACGGAGGGGGAGTGGCCCTGGCGGGTCCGCAGGTCCGACCGGTTCAGCCCGGCGCCCCGCAACCGCACGAGGCTGATGCCGGTCACGACGAGCCTGCCGTGGGAGGCGCTCGCCGCGCTGCCGGAGACGTACCTGACGGCGCAGGGCGCGCGGACGCGCTGGGGGTGGCGCGCGGTGAGCGGTTGCTGATCCGCGGCGGGACCTCGTCGGTGGGGATGGCGGCGGCGTCGATCGCGGCCGCACTCGGGGCCGAGACCGCCGCCACGACCCGGCGGCGGCACTAGGCGGCGGCGCTGGTCGCCGACCACGTCTTCGTCGACGACGGCGGGCCGCTCACGATCGAGGCGTGGCCGGAGGGCCCTGATCACGTCCTCGACCTGGTCGGCACGAGCTCGGCGCTGGATTCGCTGCGGCTGGTCCGCCGCGGCGGAACGGTGTGCGTGGCGGGCTCGCTCAGCGGCTGGCTGATCCCGGCGTTCGAGCCGATCGCGATGATCCCCACCGGCACCAGGCTGACCGCTTTCCACAGCGACACCGTGCGCGGCGCGGCGGGCGCGGCCGTGCTGCAGCGGGTCGTCGACCAGGTCGAGGCCGGGGTCCTCCACCCGCACGTCGACCGGCTCTTCAGCCTCGACGACGTCGCCGAAGCGCACCGCTACCTGGAGGACGACCAGGCGACCGGGAAGGTGGTCCTCGTGCCCTGACCGGCCGCGGATCTCCCCCGGGGCGGCGCCGATAGCCTCACCGCATGAACCGGGGACTGCTCCGAGTGGCGGGAGATCCCGGACCTGACCGGTCCGAGCGCCACCGTTCCGGGTTCGTCGCTGTCCGCCATCGGCTTGTGGTGCTCGGCCTCTGCGGATCCTCGTGCGCCGTCTGTCCGCGGCGAGTCCGAAGGTCGCCGTGCTCAGGACGCACGCCTCGTGTTGACCGGGCACGGCGACGAATTCGGAGTCCACCTTCGACGTGAACTCCCGTCGGTGCCCGACGAGTCCGGCCGGGGGCTGGCCGAACCGGCGCACGCATAACGGTTACGGGCTGTTCATCCGGCCCCGCCTTTACACCGGGAGCCACCGCCACCACACTCCACGCAGTACTGTGCGGATCCGCTGGGGAGGCGAGGATGCGCTGGCGTGAGCTGCTGCCCAGGGCGGGCGAGGTCCCGGGGCGGGGCAGGGCGGCCTCGACCGCCGTCGCCGCTCTCCTGTTCGCCGCGCTCGGCACCGGGTTGTACCTGGCCTTCGCCGAGGACACCGGCATCGCCGGGCGTCAGCTCGGCGGGCGCGGCCAGCCGCTGCCGTTCCCGCCCGGCACCGCGGCCACCCTGTGGTGGGACTTCGCGCTGATCGCCGGCTACGGGCTCGCCGTGCTGCTGGGCACCACCGCCGCGCTGTGGGTCTGCCGGCCGGGCACCGCGATGTACGAGGTCGCCCGCTTCGGCCGCATCGCCGGGCTGGTCGCGGTCGTCTCGGACGTCCTGGAGAACGTGTTCCTGCTGGTCGCCACCCGCGATCCGGCCCCCGTCCCGCTCGAACTGGCCAGTGCGGCCGCGGTCACCAAGTTCGCCGGGCTGCTCCCGGCGCTCCTGCTCGCGCTCTACGGCATCGTGCTCACCCTGCTCCGCTCGGCGCGGCCGGTGAAGCACGACCCGCCCGACGGCGTCTGCTCGGCCGCGCTCAAACCAGAGGACCCCGACGGCGCCTGCGACGAAGGCGAAACCACGGCAGCCACCCGGTGGCGCAACGGGTACCGCCTGCCCCCGGGCGAGCCGACCGGCGGCACCGGGTTCGCGTTGTCCGGCGGCGGGATCCGCTCGGCCAGCGTCGCGCTCGGCGCGCTCCAGCCGCTGCGGCAACGGCTCCTCGGCGCCCAGTACCTGGTGTCCGTCTCCGGCGGCGGCTACACCGCGGGCGCGCTGGTGCAGGCCCTCACCACGGCGACCGATCCGAAGGAGCCGCCCCGCGGCCGTCCGGTCGCGACACCGGAAACCGCGTTCGGCCCCGGCAGCGTCGAGGAAGACCACGTCCGGCGTCACGTCAGCTACCTCGCAGGCACGCGGGCCGAGCTGCTCACCGCCCTCGGCGTGATCGCCCGCGGCCTGGTGCTGTCGCTGTTCCTGGTGTTCGCCCCCGCGGTCGTGCTCGGCGTGGCCGCCGGCTGGCTGTACCAGCAGGTCCCGCTCACCGTGTTCCCCGGCGACGGCGGTTACCCCGCGCCCCGGCTGGGCGCGCTGCTGTCACTGGGCCTGACGCTGGTGTTCGCCGCCGTGGTCTCCCTGGTGGCCCGCTGGCTCCCGCCGGCGAAGCCGCTGCTGCGCCAGATCGCCCGGCGCCTGTCCACCAGGCTCGCGCTGCTCGCCGGCCTGATCGCGCTGCTCACGCTCGGCCTGCCCGCCATCGCCTGGCTGGCCGACCGGCTGCTCACCCTGACCCCGCCCTCGATCACGCTCGGCAGCCCGTTCGTCGCGCTGCTGCTGACCTACGTGTCCGCACTGGCGACGATGGGCTGGCGCAACCGCAAGGTCGTCACCAAGGCGCGCGACTCGCTCGACGCGCTCACCGCGGCGCTGCCGACCAGCCTCACCCAGCGCCTCCTGGTGATCATCACGACCACGGTCCTCGCCCTGGCCTGGCTGCTGCTGTTCGCCTCGGTGATCACGCCGCTGGGCGAGCCGGAGCTGCTGTGGGCCGCGCTCGGTCTGGTGGTCGTGCTGATCGTCGTCGGCGGGCTGATCGACGAGACCTCGCTCAGCCTGCACCCCTTCTACCGGGAACGGCTGGCGTGCACGTTCGCCGTGCGCCGGGTCCGCCGTGACGACGGGCAGGTCGTCGCCGCGCCCTACCCGAGCACCGAGCGCAGCTCGCTCGCGACCTACGGGCACGCCGAGAACTTCCCGCGCGTCGTGTTCGCGGCGGCGGCGAACCTCACCGGCGAAGGCCGCACCTCCCCCGGCCTCGGCGCCGTCTCCTTCACGATGAACAGCCGCTGGGTCGGCGGCCCGGACGTCGGCTGGATCGAGACCGCGCGGCTGCAGGAGTCGGTGCCGGGCCGGTTCCGTCGGGACCTGACCGTCCAGGGCGCGGTCGCGATCAGCGGGGCGGCGTTCGCGTCGTCGATGGGCCGCGCCTCGCGCTGGTACCAGATCCTGCTCGCCCTGTCCGGGGCCCGGCTGGGCACGTGGCTGCCCAACCCGGACGTGCTGCTGCGCTGCCCGCCGCGCACCGACCGCGCCGCCTGGGCCTACCCCGCGCTGCCGCACGCGCGACGGCTGCCCTACCTGCTGCGCGAGGTGCTCGGCATCCACTCGCACGCCGACCGGCTGCTGCACGTCACCGACGGCGGGCACTACGACAACCTCGGCCTGGTCGAGCTGTTCCGCCGCCGCTGCACGACGATCTACTGCATCGACGCGGGCGCGGACGCGCCGCCGACAGCGGGCGGGCTGGCCTCGGCGCTCGCGCTGGCCGCGCAGGAGCTGGGCGTGCGGGTCACGCTGGACGACCCGTGGCGGTCCGAACCCGGCGGCGGGGAGCCGCTCTCGCCGGAGCACCCGCTCAGCAACCTGAACAGCAGGCTGTCGGAGAGCCCGGTGATCACCGGGACGATCCACTACCCGCCGGAGAGCGGGCAGGCCGGGGTGGGACGGCTGATCGTGGCGAAGGCGCTGCTGTGGCGGGACCTGCCCTACGAGCTGCTGTCCTACGCCGCGCACCACCCGGAGTTCCCGCGGGACGGCACGAGCGACCAGTTCTTCGACGACGGCAAGTTCGGCGCCTACGCCGAGCTCGGCAGGCAGCTGGGCGAGTACGTGGTGGCCAGGGAACTGGCCGAAGCGGCCGGCCTGCCGGAGGTGACGGAGGGCACCAGCGCGCCCGACGGAGTCGCGCCACAACCGGCCGGAAGCTAAGATCGCGGACACGACGAAACACCCGCATTCGCGTCGAATACGGGTGCTCGTCGTTGTTCTACCCGAAGAACACCGGGTGCGGACGGGAATTAGTACCAGTAATTCCCGTCCGCACCCGTTTTTTCCGTGACCCGGCCGGCTCTCACCCAGAAAACCGTCCCGGGGATCCGGAGTGCAGTCAGACCGCACCGGGACTCTCGGCCGGATCAGGGTCGGTCGACCCAGGACCCCGTGGGGTCCGGTCTCAGTTGTCGGCCTCGGCGATGCAGGTGTCCGGGGCGGAGCCCGAGTCGGCCTCGGAGGCGCCGGTCAGGATCGGCACGGTCACGCCCACGCCGTTCAGGGCGTCGGCCACCTGGACGCCGAGCACGTTGACGTTGTTGTCGCAGACACCGACGTTGTTGTCGTTGAGAACGTCGTCGACGTTGATCAGACCCAGCTGACCGGTGTCGCCGCCGTCGTCCCATCCCCCGCCCTGCGTGGCGAAGGCCGGGGAACCGATCATCATGAAACCGGCCGCAGCAGCGGCAACAATTGCGGACTTCTTGAGCACCTTTTTATTCCCCATCAACTCGACTACAGTTCCGCCGCGACGAGACTTCCGTCGCGAGCACGGCAGACATTATCAGCAGGCAAGGTGCGCCGAAAGCAAATGCGCGGGCTTGTCGCCATCACCCGGACGAACGACGTTTCGCTACCCGTGAACCAGTCTTCCGCACGCCCATACGCGATGCGCTGCGATTATCCGCCCGTTTCGCTCACACTGGTTTTCACGCCGCGTGATCGACCGTGCAGCGCGCCGGTTGGACAGCGTCTAAACCCCTCGATCAGGTAGAAGCTCGACCACGCTGGGTGAGTAGACAAGATCGGGCAATTAGCCCGGCCGTGTGACTTACAGGCATGTAATTCGCCCCCGGCCTGCTCTCCCACGTGGCTCGGCAGCGCGCGCGGGGCACCGGATCGGCCGCGCGGACGCCGCTCCACGACCCCGTTCGCGCGCACGAAAAAACACCCGCATCCGAATCCGAATGCGGGTGTTCGCGTTTCCCACTAACCCGAAGAAAAGGCGCGGACGGGAATCAGTACCAGTGATTCCCGTCCGCACCCGTGCACAGCACCCCGGCCGGCGGAGCCGGTTCAGGGTCGTCGCGCAGACCTCAGTTGTCGGCCTCGGCGACGCAGGTGTCCGGCGCGTCACCGGACTCGGCGTCGGAAGCACCCGACAGGATCGGCACGGTCGCGCCGACACCCTCCAGCGCGTCCGCCACCTGGACACCCAGGACGTTGACGTTGTTGTCGCAGACACCGACGTTGTTGTCGTTGGCGACGTCGTCGACGTTGAGCAGGCCCAGCTGGCCGGTGTCGCCACCCTCGTCCCACGCGCCCTGCGTGGCGAAGGCCGGGGAACCGATCATCATCAAGCCGGCCGCGGCAGCGGCGACAATCGCAGACTTCTTCAGCACTCTCTCATCCGATCGCTCGGCTACAGTTCCGCCCGCTCCGGGTGACCCCGTCGCGAGCACGGCAGACGCTAGCAGCCGGTGATCGGGAAGTTCGGTGATCGCGAAAGCGGCCGTGGCTCACCCGGACGAACGACGTTTCAAACGCCGCCGGCGCCCGCTGGAAAGGCCGCACCGGCATGCGCTGCGACAACGCGAGCACCGGTCTTCACGCTGGGTCATCGGGTCCGGCGCGATCCGATCGTGCCGCGATTAAACCCCCTGATCCGGTGGAGTAACGGATACCGCGCGTGGCCGGATTCGCCGCGCAGATTAGACCACGCGGGTGACTTACAAGCGTGTCATTCGGCGCGGCGGCCGCCGCCGAACCGCATCCGGAAGTCGCGGGCGACCAGGCTGAGCAGCGGCCGGCGCCCGGCCAGGAACGCCAGCGGGCCGTCGGCCCCGACCCGCCACACCGATCGGGCCACCCCGAGCCGGGCGGCCACCCGCACGCCGCTGCGCTTGGGGCCGCGCTGCAGGACGGAGAAGGCCAACGGCAACCGCACCGGCAGCGCACGACGGCGCCGGAATTCCGCTCCTGCCAAGAGGTCCCCGTCCACGCGGGCCTCCGCGGCGAAGCCCGGTTCGTCGGTGAGGGTGAAGTCGGCCAGCTCCTTCGGGATGTGCCACAGGGCGCGCCCGCCTGCCAGCGAGGCCGGGCTGTCGACCCAGATGTGCGGGATGGTCACGGCGATCCCGCCGCGGACCACGACGGTCACCATGAGCTCCCGGTAGGACAACACCCCGGGCGGCTGGTAGTCGACCCACGCGGCGAGCACGACCGCCCGCCCGGCCACCGTGAGCGGCCGCACGCCCGGCGGCAGTTCGGGCAGCTCCCCCACGGGCACACACCAGGCGGAGACGTGCAGGTGGCCACGCAGGTGCCACGGCTCGGGCGGGTACTCGATCGGATCGGACATCAAGGCAACCTCAGCTCGAAGGGACAGGACAACCGGCGCGCGCCGGTGGACGACGCCGGGAGCTCCGGAGTCGCGGGCCAGCCGCTGCGTGACAGAGAGCCGTGGCACGCGCGGCCTGACGCGCACCCGGATAACCGTCCCGTGGCGGCGGAATCGCCGCCACCGGCCCCACCACCAAACAACGCACCGGCCTCAGACCGGCGTGACCGGCAGCCGCAGCGCGCCCGGTGCGGCCTCGGGCACCACCGGGTTCTTCGGCGCCACCGGGGCCAGCCGGGCGTAGGGCGCGCCCAGTGGCGGCCGCTGGTCGGCCTCGCCCTTGTTCGGCCACAGCGCGAGCGCCCGTTCGGCCTGGGCGGTGATCGTCAGGGACGGGTTCACCCCCAGGTTCGCCGAAATCGCCGAGCCGTCCACGACGTGCAGGCCCGGATAGTTGTACAGCCGCTGGTAGGGATCGACCACGCCGGTCTCCGGGGAGTCGCCGATCGCGCAGCCGCCGATGAAGTGCCCGGTCAGCGGGATGTTCGCCATGTCGGTCCAGGCGCCCTGCGGCACGCCGTCGATCTTCTCCGCCACCCGCCGCGCGACCTCGTGGCCGTGCGGGATCCACGTCGGGTTCGGCGCGCCGTCGCCCTGGCGCGTCGTCATCCGGCGGCCGAACAGCCCCCGCCGCGTGTAGGTGGTCACCGAGTTGTCCAGGCTCTGCATCACCAGCAGCCCCACCATCTGCTCCGACCACTTCCGCGGGTTCTGGATGCGCGGCAGCTCCCGCCAGTGCCGCGCCAGCTCGCGCAGCCCCAGCACCCACCGCCGGTGCCCGTCCTTGCCGTCCACCAGCACGGTGGCGAGCAGGCTCATCAGGTTGCTGCCCTTGCCGTACCGCACCGGCTCGACGTGCGTGACCTCATCCGGGTGCATCGACGACGTGATCGCCACCCCGTCGGTGTAGTCGGCGTTCTTGTCGCGCGAGCGCACCGCCAGGATCGCCTCCGAGTTGGTGCGCGACAGGTACCCGAGCCGCTTCGAGATCTTCGGCAGCGAGCCGCGGTCACGCAGCCGGTGCAGCAGCCGCTGCGTGCCCAGCGCGGACGCGGCGAACACGACCTGTTCGCAGGTGAACGTCCGGCGGTGCCTGCGCGACCCGGTGCGGACGGTGGTCACCTCGTACCCGCCGGGGCGCGGCCGGACGTCCACCACCGTCGTCAGCGGGTGCACCACCGCACCCGCCCGCTCGGCGAGGTGCAGGTAGTTCTTCACCAGGGTGTTCTTCGCGCCGTGGCGGCACCCGGTCATGCACGAGCCGCAGTTCAGGCAGGTGCGGCGGGCCGGGCCGGCGCCGCCGAAGAACGGGTCCGGCACCTCCTGGCCGGGCTTCTGGTCACCGGTCGCGAACAGCACCCCGACCGGCGTCGGCCGGAACGTGTGAGCGATGCCCATGTCCTCGGCCACCTCGCGCAACACCCGGTCCGCCCGCGTGGTGCCCGGGTACGGGGTGACACCCAGCATCCGCTTCGCCTGGTCGTAGTACGGGGCCAACTCGTCGCGCCAATCGGTGATGTGCGCCCACTGCCTGTCGGCGTAGAACCGGGCCGGCGGCTCGTACAGCGTGTTGGCGTAGACCAGCGACCCGCCGCCGACGCCAGTGCCGCTGAGGATGAAGGTGTCGCGCAGCAACGTCAGCCGCTGGATGCCGAAACAGCCCAGCAGCGGCGCCCACAGGTACTTCCGCAGCCGCCACGAGGTCTTGGCGAACTCGTCGTCGGCGAACCGGCGGCCCGCCTCCAGCACCCCGACCCGGTAGCCCTTCTCCGTCAGGCGCAGCGCGCTCACGCTGCCCCCGAAACCCGAGCCGATCACCACGACGTCGTAGTCCAGCTCGCCGGTCATGCGCCGTCCCCTCCCGCCACGATCGCGCGGTAGTCGTTCAGATCCAGGGCCCGGGTCTTCAGCCGGTACTGCGTGACCGTGCCGGGCCAGTTGTTGACGATCCGGCCCGCCTCGTTGCGATACCAGCTGGAACAGCGGGTCCACACCGAGCGGCCGAGCTTGCGCTGCAGGACGGTGTCGAAGCGCGCGGCGACCTCGGGCTTGACGTCCAGCGCCACGCCCGGCCTGCTCGCCAGCGCGCGCACCGCCTGCACGATGTAGCGGGCCTGCGACTCGAGCATGTAGACGATTGAGTTGCCGCCCAGGTTCGTGTTGGGCCCGTACACCAGGAACAGGTTCGGGAACCGCGGCACCGTGATGCCGAGGTAGGCCCACGCGCCGTCGCGCCAGGTGTCGGCCAGCTCCGCCCCGCCGCGGCCGCGCACGGTCATCGGGACCAGGAAGTCGGTGGCGCGGAACCCGGTGCCGTACACCAGCACGTCCGCGTCGTGCACCACGCCGTCGGCCGTGCGCACGCCCTCCGGCACGATCTCCACGATCTTCTCGGTCTCGACGGTGACGTTGGGCCGGGTCAGCGCCGGGTAGTACTCGTTGGAGAACAGCGCCCGCTTGCACCCGGGCTCGTAGTCCGGGGTGAGCTTGGCGCGCAGCTCCGGGTCCGGCACCTGGCTGGTCAGGTGCCTGCTCGCCAGCCGTTCCAGGTAGCGGCGCACGAGCGGCAGGTCGACCAGCCCGAGCGAGAGGAACTCGCAGATCAGCCAGATCCGGAACCGCTCGATCTTCTGGGTGACCGGCAGGCGGCGGAACAACGCGCGGTGCCAGGGCCGGTAGGCGATGTCGTTCTTGGGCACGATCCACGGCGCCGACCGCTGGAACACGGTCACGTGGCCGGCGATCCGCTGGAGTTTCGGCACGAACTGGATCGCGCTGGCGCCGGTGCCGATGACCGCGACCCGCTTCCCGGCGAGGTCGGCGTCGTGGTCCCAGGCCGCGGAGTGGAAAGCCCGCCCGCGGAAGGATTCGCGGCCCGGCAGGTCGGGCACCGCCGGGCGGGACAGCTGGCCCACGGCGGGCACCAGGACGTCGGCCTCGATGATCTCGCCGGCTTCGGTGCGGACCCGCCAGCGGCCGGTGGCCTCGTCGAACTCCGCCGCGGCGACGCCGGTGCCGAACCGGATCCGGTCGGTCACGCCGTACTCGCGGGCGACGTCTTCGAGGTAGGCCTTGATGTCGGCCTGCAGGGAGAACCGCATCGGCCAGTCCGGATTGGGCCGGTGGGAGAACGAGTACAGCGGCGACGGGATGTCGCACCCGGCGCCGGGGTAGGTGTTCTCCCGCCACACCCCGCCGATCTCGTCCGCTCTCTCCAGGATGGTGAAGTCGCGGAACCCGGCGCGGACCAGTTCGGTCGCGACGGCCAGGCCGCCGAACCCGGCGCCGATGATGACGACGGAGGGCGGTCGGTGGGCGGTGGTGCGGGCCATGCTGCTCCTCGGCGGTGAGTGGGGCTACTCCACAGTAGGTGCTGCGGGTCACTCCGCCACAGAGACCAGCGGCCAGGAAACCGAGATTTTCGGCCACCCCGGCCGCGAGCCGGTGACCGGCGGAATCCATACTTCCGGCCATGAGTCAGCAGCTGCCCGTCGCCGTCCGGGACTGGGACTTTCCCCGCGGCGTCGCGAGCGTCGCCCTCCTGGTGCGCTTCGGGTCCGAGCGCGGCGTGCCGCGGGACGCCCTGCTGCGCGGCACCGGGCTGCCCCCGTCGCGCTTGGAGGACCCGGCGGCGCAGGTCGACGCGCACCAGGAGCTGACCGTCGCGCGCAACCTCGTGCGGGAGCTGGGCGACCCGCCGGGCCTCGGCGTGGACGCCGGCGTCCGCTACCGGGTCACCACGTTCGGCGTGTTCGGGTTCGCCTGCATCAGCAGCCCGACGCTGCGCGACGCGATCACCTTCGCCCTGCGCTACCTCGACCTCAGCTTCATCTTCTGCCTGCCGGTGGTCGAGCTGGCCGCCGAGGAGCTGCGCTTCGAGCTGCGGGACGACGGGCTGCCGCACGACGTGCGCCGGTTCCTGCTGGAGCGCGACATCAGCGCGATCCACACGGTGATGCAGGACCTCCTGCCCGGCGGCCTGAACGTGCGGCGCCTGGAGTTCCGGTTCCCCGAGCCACCCGATCCGGTCCGGTACGAGGAGGTCTTCGGGTGCCGTCCGGCGTTCGGCGCGCCCGCCCACCACGTGGCGATCGACGCGGCCGCACTGGGGCAGCCGCTGCCGCAGGCCAGCGAGCACACGGTCGCGTTGTGCGAGGCGCAGTGCCGCGAGCTGGTCAGCCGCCGCCGTGCCCGCTCCGGCATCGCGCACCAGGTGCGGGACAAGCTGATCCGCGTCGGCGGCACGCTCGCGATGGAGGACGTGGCGCGGGAGCTGAACGTCAGCACCCGCACTCTGCGGCGGCGGCTGGAGGACGCCGGCACCAGTTTCCGCGGCCTGCTCGACGAAGTCCGGCAGGCGCTCGCCGAGGAGATGCTCGCGACCGGCGCGCTGTCGGTGGAGGATGTGGCGCTGCGGCTGGGATACGCGGAGGCGTCGAGTTTCATCTACGCGTTCCGCCGGTGGACCGGCACGACCCCGGCGCGGTACCTGCGGTCCGGGAGACGGGACTGACTTCGCGTCCCCTTTCGACGGTGGGATAAGGCTCCAGGTGTCAACCACGCGGATCCTGGGTAGATCAATGGTCTCTTCAGCTGCGAGGAGGCCGCACATGTTGACGCTGCTCCAGCCCGCGCGCGAAGCGGGCGAAACGATCCGCACGGCCGCGCGCGAGCACCTGTTGCTGGCACTGCTGGACATCCCGCGACTGATGCGTCATCCGATCTGGCGGCCCGAGGACCCGGAGGAGGGCGTTGGGCTGGGTGTGCTGCTGGTGCCCGGTTTCGGGTTCGGCGACCGCAGCTTGACACTGGCGAGCGCGTGGCTGAAGGCACGTGGGTACCGGCCTGCCGGGTCACGGATCGGTTTCAACGTCGGGTGCACCACCGAACTGGTCGACCGCATCGAGGCCCGGCTGGAGCAGCACGCCGAGGAGACCGGCGGCCGCGTGGTGATCATCGGGCAGAGCCGCGGCGGGTGGCTGGCGCGGCTGGCCGCGATCCGCCGGCCGGATCTGGTGCGCGGGCTGGTGATGCTCGGCAGCCCGGTGCTGGACCCGCTGGGCGCGCACCCGAAAGTGGTGCGGGTGGCCCGCGTCCTCGCGCGTCTGTCCACTTTGGGCATTCCGGGGCTGATGGATCTGGACTGCTTCACCGGGCCGTGCTACGACGAGAACATCAAGGCGCTCGCCGCGCCGCTGCCGCCGGAGGTGCCCGCGCTGGCGGTGTACTCGCGCGAGGACGCGATCGCGCCGTGGCAGCTGTGCCTGGACCCGTACGCCGAGTGCGTCGAGGTCCGCAGCACGCACACCGGCATGGGGCTGGACCCGGACTTCTACGTGGCCGCCGCGCCGCGCCTGGCCCGCTGGGCGCGGGACGAGGCCCGCGCGCAGTCCGGCGAGCCGACCGGGGAGCTGTCGCAGGCGAGCTGAGCCCGGTCCGGCAGGATCGGGGTATGGCGGAATGGGCGCGCGCGATCGGCACCGGCTGGGTGCCCGACGGTCCGGTGACCGGTCCGGACGTGGACGAGTTCGCCGACGCCGACGAGATCACCGCGGCGCTGGCCGCGGAGCCGGGCGATTCGCTGCTGGCGGTGCAGCATCCGCACCGGCGGCCGGGCGCGGCGTCGCTGCGGAAAGCGCTGCCCGCGGCGCGCGCGATGCTGGACCGGTTGCGGGAACGGGACTACCGGCGGGTGCGCGAGGTGGTGGCGCCGTACCGGATCGCCGGGCACGACGGGATCGCCGCGGGGGTGTTGTGCCTGGTCGACCCGTCGGCGGTCGGCGCGCGGATCCGGCACAGCGAAGAGGTCTACGCCGGTGTCGTCGCCGAACGCGCCGCGGCGCTGCGGGCCCTCGGCTGCGCGACGAGCGCCGCGATGCTGGTGCCGGTCACCGGCGACGAGCTCACGCCCGCCGTGCTGGCCGCGATGCACGGCGATCCCGCGGTGGACCTGACCGACGGCGCGGGCCGCTCGCACCGGTTGTGGCTCACCGGCCCCGGGGACGAGCAGGACCGGTTGCTCGCCGCGGTGCGCTCCGCTCCCCTGCTGGTGGCCGACGGCAACCACCGCGTCGCCGCGGCGGCCGAGGCGGGCACGCCACTTCTGGCACTGGTGACCGCGGGACCGGACCTGCGCATCGGCGCGATCCACCGCACGATCAGCGGCACCGGCCTCGGCGCACGCGAACTGGCCACCGCCTGGCGCGCCGCCGGGCTGACAGTGCGGGAGGTACCCGAAGTGTCCGAAGTGTCCGGTGTCGAGCCCGGCACGGTGGCGGTTTCCGCCCGTGGCGGCGGGCTGGTGGTGGCGCTGCCCGGCGGTGGACCGGACCACGCTGTGGTGGAGAACCTGTTGCTGGACAGGGCACTCGGCCTCGACCCGGAAGGCCCGCACGTGCACGCGCTGCCCGAGGGGCATTCCCCCGGACCGGGGACGGACGCCGTGCTGCGCCTGACGCCGGTCCCGCTGTCCGAAGTGCTCGCCGCGCACGCGCAGGGCCGCCGCATGCCGCGCAAGAGCACGTATTTCACCCCGAAGCCGCGCAGCGGGCTGCTGCTCGCCGCGCTCGAGGGGTGAGTCAGACCGGCACTGGCCCGTCCACCCGCAACCCCTCCGCCCCGTGCACGCAGCGGCCGCCGACGAACGTCGCCAGCACACCGATCTCGCCGATCCGCCCACTCGGCACCGCCGTCGGGTCGTCATCGAGCAACACCATGTCCGCACGGAGCCCCGCGGGGAGCCGGCCGCTGCCCGCCGCCCTGGAAGCGTGGCTCAGACCGGCACCGGCCCCTCCGCCCGCAACCCAAACGTCGCCAGCGCACCGATCTCGCCGATCCGCTCACTCGGCACCGCGGTCGGGGTCGCCGTCGAGCAGCACCATGTCCGCCCGCAGCTCCGCGGGGAGCCGGCCGCTGCCCGCCGCCCTGGAAGCGTGGCTCAGACCGGGACC
>NZ_JAKGSD010000001.1:671747-756978 GCF_021654135.1 Amycolatopsis tucumanensis
CGGCCCCTCCGCCCGCAACCCCTCCGCCCCGTGCACGCAGCGGCCACCGACAAACGTCGCCAGCACACCGATCTCGCTGATCCGCTCACTCGGCACCGCGGTCGGGTCGTCGTCGAGCAGCACCATGTCCGCCCGCAGCCCCGCGGCGAGCCGGCCGCGTTCGTGTTCCTGGTGCGAAGCCCACGCCGGGTGCGCGGTGTAGGCCCGCAGCGCCTCTTCCGCACCGACCCGCTCGTCCGGGCTCAGCACGACCCCGGCGCTGGTCGTCCGCTCGATCATCGACCGCAGGCCGGCCAGCGGCGCGCCGACGCCGACGCACGGCCGGTCGGAGCTGCCCGGCACCCGCAGCCCGGCGTCCACGAAGGACTTCTGCCGGTACAGCCACGGCACCCGCGCCTCGCCCAGCGCCTCGGCCATCGTGTCGCCGATCTCGTACAGGAACCTGGCCTGCGGCACCGGGACCACCCCGAGCGCGACCAGCCGCGGCAGCTGGTCCGGCCGCACCATCGCGGCGTGCTCGATTCGGTGCCGCACGTCCGGGCGCGGCAGCACCCGCTGCGCCTCCTCGAACGCGTCCAGCGTCAGGTCGATGGCGCGGTCGCCGATCGCGTGCGCGGCCACCCGCCACCCGCTGCGGTGCGCGGCGACGATGGTGTCCCGCAGCACCTTCGGATCGTCCTGCAGCACGCCGAGCCCGCCGTGCGAGCAGAACGGCTCGGTCAGGGCCGCGGTCCGGCTGCTCAGCGCGCCATCGGTGAAGATCTTCATCGGGCCCAGGCGCAGGAACTCGTCGCCGAACCCGCTGCGCAGCCCCAGGTCGACGCCGATCGTGCCGGTGTCGACCGGGTTGCCGCCGAGCGGGTGCAGCACCTCGCTGGCCGGCATCAGCTCCACCCGCAGCGGCAGCGCCCCGCGTTCGCGCGCCAGGTGGTAGGCCGTCGCCTCGGCCGGGCTGTGCCCGATCCAGCCGCCGCCGATCCCGGCCTCGGTCACCGCGGTGAGCCCCTCGCTGACGTAGACCTTCGCGGCGCGCTCGATCGCCGCGGCCAGCTCCTCCACCGGGTAGGGCTTGACCAGTGCGTCCACCAGCTGCTGGGCCTGCTCGGCGAGCAGCCCGGTCGGCGCGCCGTCGTCGTCACGGGCCACCACTCCGCCCTCGGGCACGCGCGCCGAGCCGTCGAGCACCCCTGCCTGGGCGAGGATCGCCGAGCTCACCGTGCACATGTGCGCCGACCGGTGCTTGAGCCACACCGCGCGCCCGCCGCCGGCGCGGTCCAGCGCGGCGCGGTCGGGGTGACCGCCCAGCACGAAGTCGTCGTACTTCGAACCGATCACCCACGCGTCCGACGGCAGTTCGGCGGCCCGCGCGGCGACCGTGTCGTACAGCTCGTCCAGCGTGCGGCAGCCGGACAGGTCGATCTCGGCCAGCGACAGGCCGTACCAGACCATGTGGTTGTGGGCGTCGGCGAAACCGGGCGTGAGAACCGCGCCGCCGCCGTCGACCACAGTGCGGGCGGCCAGGCCCTCGACCTCCTCGTCGAGGCCGACGATCCGCCCGTGCAGCACGCCCACGGTGTGCGCGCGGGGACGCTCGTCGGACACGGTCAGCGCACGGACGTTGCGCACCAGCAGGTCGAGCACGTGGAATCCTCTCGGTCGGGGGCCCTTCCCCGCAGACTAGGGGTCCGGGCCGCCCGGCCGCACGCACCAAGGCCGCGCGGTATAGGTCGTTATACGCCCGGCCGGGACTCGCGGTAGGCGTTGACCGACTCGGTGAGCCCGCGCAGCGTCGCCCGCAGCTCCTCCAGCTCGTCCACGGGCAGGCCCATCGCGTCGCCGATCACGCCCGGCAGCGGCACGGCTTTCGACCGCAGCCCGTCGCCTTTGTCCGTGAGCCGGATGCACACCGAGCGCTCGTCGTCCGCGCGGCGTTCCCGGCGGACGAACTCCAGCTTCTCCAGTCTCTTGAGCAGCGGCGACAGCGTGCCCGAGTCCAGCGACAGCGCCTGCCCGAGGTCCTTGACGGACAGCTCGCCGTGCTCCCACAGCGCCAGCATCACCAGGTACTGCGGGTAGGTCAAGCCGAGCTCGTCGAGCAGCGGCCGGTAGAGCGAGGTGACCGCGCGGGACGCGGCGTACAGCGCGAAGCAGACCTGATCGTCGAGCCGCGGTGCGGCCGGTTCGGCCATGACTCCTCCTTGGTCAGCACTCGATCATCCCCCATCCGGCGGTCGCGCGCCATCCAGGGGTGACACATCCCATAGTAGGCAATTAAGTTGTGCACAAGATGGTTTGATGCAATAGACCGACCGGGAGCGACCCGGTCCCCGAAGCCTCAGGGAGACAGCGATGACCGCCAACCCGCACAACCTGGCCCTGGAACCCGCCGCGCAGGCCTTCGCCGAGGCGACGGACAACCCGCCGTACCTGTTCCAGCTCCCGCCGGAGGAGGGCCGCAAGGCCGTCGACGAGGTGCAGTCCTCGGAGATCGCCAAGCCCGAGGCCGACATCGAGGACCTCACCATCGAGGGCGGGCCGACCGGCCAGGTGAAGGTGCGCATCGTGCGCCCCGCCGGCGCCACGGGCACGCTGCCCGTCGTCCTCTACATCCACGGCGCGGGCTGGGTGTTCGGCAACGCGCACACCCACGACCGGCTGATCCGCGAACTCGCCGCCGGCACCGGCGCGGCCGTCGTCTTCCCGGACTACGACCGCTCCCCCGAGGCGCGCTACCCGGTCGCGCTCGAGCAGAGCTACGCCACCGCGAAGTGGATCGTCGCCGAGGGCGCGAAGCACGGCCTCGACGCGAACCGCCTGGCGATCGCAGGCGACTCGGTGGGCGGGAACATGACCGCGGCCGTGACGATCCTCGCCAAGCAGCGCGGCGACGTGACCTTCCGCCAGCAGGTGCTGTTCTACCCGGTCACCGACGCGAGCTTCGACACCGGCTCCTACCGGCAGTTCGCCACCGGCTACTTCCTCGCCCTCGAGGGCATGAAGTGGTTCTGGGACCAGTACACCACCGACCCGGCGCAGCGCGCCGAGATCACCGCCTCGCCGCTGCGCGCGAGCCTGGACGAGCTGGCCGGGCTGCCGCCGGCGCTGGTGATCACCGCCGAGGCCGACGTGCTCCGCGACGAGGGCGAGGCCTACGCGAACAAGTTGCGCCAGGCCGGCGTCCCCGTCACCGCCGTGCGTTACCAGGGCATCATCCACGACTTCGTGATGCTCAACGCGCTGCGTGAGACCAACGCCGCCGAAGCCGCCATCAACCAGGCGGTCGCGGTGCTGAAGAAGGCTCTGCAGGACTGAATTCCCGAAGGAAGGGACCGAAGTGATCCTCGACGAGGTGGCCACCAAGACCGTCGCCACCGCACTCCAGCGGACGCTGACCGATCTGATCGACCTGGGCCTGCTGGCCAAGCAGGCGCACTGGAACGTCACCGGCCCGCACTTCCGCGCCGTCCACCTGCACCTGGACGAGCTGGCCGCCACCACCCGCGAGCACGCCGACAGCGTCGCCGAGCGACTGGCCGCGCTCGGGGTCTCGCCGGACGGCCGCGCGAGCACCGTCGCCGCCGAGTCCACGCTGCCCGGCCTGCCCGCCGGACCGCTGGCCGACCGGGCCGTGGTCGAGGCCGTGACCGGCATCCTGGCCGCCACGATCAGCGGCCTGCGCGCCGGGATCGAGGCCACCGGCGAGCCCGACCCGGTCAGCCAGGACCTCCTCATCGGCATCACCGCCGAGCTGGAGAAGCAGCACTGGATGTTCCAGGCCCAAACACGCTGACCACCGACGGCGCCGGCCGGGTTCGCCCCGGCCGGCGCCGGTCGCGTCAGGCACGCAGGTGCCGGGCCAGGAACCCGTCGTCGACGCCGGTCCAGCGGATCGTGCGGTGGTCGCCCGGGTTGGCGTGCAACGTCTTCTCCGGTGAGGCGAAGGCGTCGAACAACGCGAGCGCGGAGTCGCGGCTGACGTGCTCGTCGTCCCACGGCAGCAGGAACTGGACCGGCACGGTGATCCGTCGGGCCGCCGCGATCAGCGCGTCGTAGGCGAAGAACCCGCCGCCGAAGATGGCCGCGGTGATCCGGGGGTCGGCCGCCGTCAGCGGCACCCCGATCGCGGTGCCGAGCGTGATCCCGCCGGCGTAGCCGACGGGCGAGTCGCCGAACTCGGGCAGCGCGCGCAGCGCGTCCAGAGTGGCCTGCCATTCCGGCACGGCGCGTTCCACCAGCGAGGCGGTGTAGCGGACGCCGGCGGACTCGAACCCGGGCTTGTCACCGGAGTCCATCGCCTGCCGGAGCGCGGCGCGGGCCCGCTCGTCGTCCGCGGTGCGCGGGCGGTCGCCGTGCCCGGGCGCGTCGATGGCGGCCACGTGGAAGCCCCAGGTGGTCACGGCGTGACGGGCGCGCGCGGCGAGCGCCGGGGTCTTCTTGTGCAGGCCGCCGCCGTGCCCCACCAGCACCAGGGGCGCGTGATCGGGAGCGGACGGGGGCGACCACAGCACACCGGGAACCTCGCCGACGGTGAAGTCGCGCTCGACGACCTCGTCGCCGGAAGATTCCGCGGTGAACCGGAAAGATTGCATGGGTTGACGCCCTTTCGGGAGTGCTGCGGGAAAACAGGCGCTCCCGGCGATCCCTACGTCAACCGCCCAGCCGTGACGCCGAGGGGAGCACCCACGTGCGTGCCAGGTTCATGGGTCTCACCTCCTCGCGGTCCGTCACAGCCGCAGGCAGGTTAGCCGGTCTCGTCGCGCTCCGCACCGGCATTTCCGGTCGCGGCGATGACGCGGGCGAGCGCGGCGTGCAGCTGCTCCAGCTCGGCGACCTCCATGCCGAGCGTCTCCACGACCCGGTACGGGATCTTCTCCGCCTCCGCGCGCAGGTCCCGGCCGGACTCGGTCAGGTCGACCATCAGCGCCCGCTCGTCGGACCGGTTGCGTTCCCGCGTCAGGTAACCCAGCGCCTCCAGCCGCTTGAGCAACGGCGAGAGCGTGGCCGGCTCCTGGCGCAGGGTCTCGGCCAGGTCCTTCACCGACCGGGGCGCGCGGTCCCACAGCGCGAGCAGCACCAGGTACTGCGGGTGGGTGAGGCCGTAGGGCTTGAGCAGCGGCCGGTAGATCCCGATGACGCTGCGGGAGGCCACGGACAGGGCGAAGCACACCTGCCGGTCCAGCGCCAGCGGGTTCTCGCCCAGGTCGATCGCGGTCATGTGGCCGAGCCTACTCCATCCGTGAGGGCACTGATAATTAATGCACTAACTCTTAGGGTACTGTGGGGCACGTGACCGAGCGCCGACGCCCCAATCCCCTCCAGTGGCTGTGGTACGCCCTCGGCGGCCGCCTGCCCGAGCAGCACCGCACCTGGGTCCTGCACGACGTCACCGCCAAGACCTGGCTGTGGCGGCACGCGGCGCGCGCCTCGGTGCTGCTCCTGCCGCTCATGCTGGTCTGGCTGCTGCTGCCCGGCCCGCTCACCCTGCGGCTGAGCCTGGTGCTCATGGCCGGGATCGTCGGGTTCTTCTACTCCCTCGTCTACGCCGAGGAGAGCGTCGAGAACCGGATCCGCAAGCACGGCTACCCCTACGGCACCGCCCGCAAGGTGCGTGCCGAGGCCAAGGAGGAGGCCGAGCGGGAGGTCAAGGAGCGCTACATCGCGCGCTACCGCTCGCCGCAGTAGGACACCAGCCAGTCCACCGTCCGGTCGAGCACCTCCCCGGCCGCCTCGCGGAACCCGTGCCCGGCGCCGGCAATCGTGCACCAGCTCGTGTGGTTGCGCGCCAGCGCGGCATCCCGTGCCACCTCGTAGGGCACGTGCTCGTCGGCGTCGCCGTGCAGCACCAGCGCGGGCACCGTGCTCGCCAGGAACGCCGCACGCGGGTCGAGCCGGGCGAACTCCTCGAACAGCTCCGCGCCCAGCTCGAACCGGCCCTCGATGTCCAGGAAACCGTTCTCCCGCAACGACGACCGGTCGCCGTAGAGCAAGCGGCCCCGCGGCAGCGAGGGCTCCAGGAACGTCGCGCGCAGATCGAGCACCGGCTGCCACAGCACCAACCCGGACAACCGGTCGCCCAGTTCCGGCAACGACAGCGTGGTGCTCACCGCGCCGAAGCTGGACGCCACCACCGCGACCCCGCGGCCTCGTGCGGCCGCCCAGTCCACCGCCGCCCGCAGGTCCAGCCGCTCCCCCGCGATCGTCATGTCCCGGGGCCGGCCCGCGCTCGCGCCGTGCCCGCGGAACGAGAACCGCAGCACCTCGAAGCCGTGCCCGGTCAGCCGGTCCGCCAGCGCGCCGAACAGCCCGTTCTCGGTCAGGTCGCCGGTGATCCCGTGCGCCAGCACCACCACCGGGCCGTCCCCGGGGTGCCGACGGGCGTCCAGTGTCAGCCCGTCGGCCGTCCGCAGCTTCACGGCAGGTACAGCACGGCGGTCAGGATCATCCCGCCCAGCGCGACCACCCACGTGTAGGGCAGGGTCGAGATCATCGCCCGCTCCGGCCGCACCCCGGCGTACTGCGCGCTCCACACCGTCTGCGTGCTCGTCGGGTCGGAGACGCTGAACACCTGGTTGTAGGAGGCCATCAGGCCGACCACCGCGGGCATCGGGTAGATCCCGCCGGACACCAGCACGCCGGCGACCCCGGCGCCGAGGCCGAACACGTTGAGCGGCCCGCGGAACAGGCACAGCGGCACCAGCACCGTGAACACCAGCACGAACGCGACCGCGCCCGCCGGGCTGATCGCCGACACGATCGGCGTCAGCGCGGCCTTCGCGCCGGGCAGCTTGACCGCGGCCAGCAGCATCCCGATCGCGATGAACAACACGATCGGCGGGGCGGCCACGTCGAACGCCTTGTAGAGCGAGCGCAGCGCCTGCCCGTTGAAGTTGCCCCACCGGGTCGTGGTCAGCAGCGCGAACACCACGCCCGCCAGCAGCGACGGCACGATCGGCACCTTCAGCCCGAGCGCGAGCACGATCGGCACCAGCGGGGTGAGCAGCGCGTACCAGGGCGCGTCGCCGCGGCGGACCCGCGCGCTCGGCCGGGCGGCCTTGACCGACCAGGTGTGCCGGGCGCCGCGGCGGCGGGTCTCGATCAGCACGTAGGCGATGCCGGCGACCAGGGCCAGCGGGAAGAGCTTGATCATGATCGAGCGCACGTCGGACACCGGCGCGCCGAGCGCGTCGGACAGGAACTGCCACACCGGCAGTTCCAGCGGCGAGCCCGCGGCGATGCCCATCAGCACCGTGCCGCCCGCCACCACCGGGGCGACGCCGACCGCGATCATCGCGGGGATGCCGACCACGCCGGCGAGCATCGCGGCCGGGGCGGACCCGGTGATGCTGCCGCACAGAATGGCCACGGCGAACACGCCGAGCGCCACCACCGAGGGCCGCTCGCCACCGAACTCCACGATCTTGCGGACCAGCGTGGCGGCGATGCCGGTGTCGTCCATCAGCGCGCCCAGCCAGGAGCCGAGCAGCACCGCGATCATCGTCGCGGCCAGCGCGGGCGCGCCGTTCTGCAGGACGGTGGTGAGGATGCTGTTCTTGTCCCCGGTCAGGGGCGCGCCGGACAGCACGGCGATGCCCAGCGCGAGCAGCACGAGCGCGAACGCGGTCGGCAGCACGCGGGTGAGCATCAGGACCACGCCGGCGGCCATCAGGGCCAGGATCGCGATTCCCATGGTCAGTCTCCAGCTCGCAGGGAGGCGGCGAGTGCCGCGGTGAGGAGCAGCGGGCTCTTGCCCAGGCCGCTGCGGCGGTGGGCGAAGCGGTGCGCGACGAGCTCGTCGGCCCCGGCGACGTGGCCGGGCACGCGGAACCGCCCGAGCCGCATGGCGGTGTGCCCGAGGCGCCGGTTCAGTTCGCGCCCGGCGCCGTGGTGCAGCCGGTGGTGGACCAGCTCGTGCGCGACGGCCGCGGCGCGCAGGGCCTCGGCCGGCACGTCGGCGTCCCAGCCGTGGCGGACCGCGATCCGGCGCAGCAGGGCCAGCGAGTCGCGGTAGACGGTGACGACGCCGCGGCGCGCGTGGTACTCGGCCAGCAGAACTTCGCCGTCGCGGCGGCCGCCGTCGGCTTCGGTCACGCGCACCGGCGGGTCCGGCTCGTCCCGGTCAGCCAGTTCGTCGCCGAAGGCCAGTGCTGTTTCGGCCCACCGGGCCAGCTGCTCCGCGGGCCGGTTCTCGTGCGTGGGGGTCTCGCGCAGCAGCCGGACGGCGAGCTCCACATCGGACTGCCCGGTCACGGCCGGTCCGCCACGACAGCCACCACCGGCTCCTCCGGCGCGCGGGTCTTCAGCTCGGCGCCGATCAGGGCCACCAGCTGGTCGCGGTCGAGCACCCCGGACAGGTCGGCGATCTTCGGGCCGACCAGCAGCCACACCGCGGGCGCGCGGGACCCGCCGTCGCCGTAGCGGGTGTGCCGGTCGACCACCGTCGCGAGCCGGCCCGGCGCCTCGCCGACCGTCGTGCTCTCCACCAGCGCGCCCGCGCTGTGCAGGCGGATCACGCCCTCGCCGTCGACGACGCGGACGTGCTGCACCGGACGGCGGAACCGGCGGCGCGCCCGCGCGCCCCACACCCGGTGCTGGGGCGTGGCCGCGAGTTCGGTGACCTCGGCGGCCGGGACGCCCATGCTGCGGGCCACTTCGGCCCGCACCGCGGCTTCGTCCACAGTGGCCGCCCGGTCCTTCGTGCGCAGCTCGGTGGCGCCGGTGGCGACCGCGCGGATCAGGTTGCGCCGCGGGTCGACCGTCACGTCCACCTCGACCCCGGCCGGGTCCGCGCCCTGCTCGATCACCGCCGCCTCGGCCGCGGCGCGGGTGGCGAGGATGTCGGCGTTGGACGGGCTGGGCACGATCCGCTCGACCGACTCGCGCACCAGCGCCAGCGCCGCGCCGAGCGGGCTGATCACCTCGCTGTGCGCGGCGAGCTTCCAGTCGTGGCCGGTGTCCTGCCCGAGGAACGGCGTCACCGCGGCCGCTCCCCCGCCCCCGCCGACGAGCGTGATGTGCTCCAGGCGGTAGGCACGCACCAGCTCGTCGACCACGGCCCGGACCGGTTTGACCGCCTGCCGCAGCACGGCGCGGGCGGCCTCGTCGACCGAGGCGTCGAGCGCCTGGGCGAGCGGCAGCAGCGCGAGCCGGGCGGACTCGGCGTCGCTGCGGGCGTAGGCCCCGGACGGGACCGCGCCGAGGGCGTTGGCCGCGCAGGTCAGGGTCAGCGCGTAGCGGGCGCCCGACGGGGACTCCAGGGCGACGTAGTCGGCCGGGTCGTCCGGGCGCGGCGCGATGGTGACCAGCTTGGCGCCCGCCAGGGCGGAGGCCGGCGCGAAGCAGGCGTAGGACAGGCCGGCGATGTGCGCGCTGCGCGGCCCGACGTCGGTGACCGCCCGGCCGGAGAACCGGACCAGCGAGCCGCCGCCGATGCCGACCGTGCGCACGTCGAGCGCGGGCAGGTAGGTCTCCCGGCCGCCGAGGTGCGCGTGCCCGACCTGGACCCGGCCGCGGCGCACCACGCTGATGTCGGTGGAGGTGCCGCCGGTCTCCAGGAAGATCCCCTCGGACAGCTTCTCCCCCATCAGCGCGCCCGCGACACCGGCGGCCGGCCCGGACAACGCGGTCAGCAGCGGGCGGCGGCGCATCTCGGGCAGCGACATCACGCCGCCGTCGCCACGCATCACCATCAGCGGCGCGGTGATGCCGGCGCGGGTGACGCTGCGCTCGACCAGGTCGGCGGTGGTGATCATGCGCGGCATGATGCCCGCGTTGAGCACCGCGGTGCGGGCGCGCTTGGCCAGCCCGTACAGCCCGGTGATCTCGTGGGTGGAGGTGCCGGGCAGGCCCTGCTCGTGCACGGCCGCCATCACCAGCCGCTCACCCTCGGGATCGTCCACACTGAACGGTTCGACCGCCACGACCACCTCGGCGCCGTCCGCACGCAGGTTCGCGATCGCCTCCTTCACCGCGACCGGATCGCCCGGATCCCGCACCGCGGCGAACCGGACGGGCAGTTTGCGGCCCGGCGCGAGCTCCAGCCTGCCCAGCGCCCGCAGGCGTTTCGTGGCGAAGCCGTCGAAGCCGGAGCCGATCCCGGCGATGCCCACGGTCGCCACGTCGCCTTCGAGCAGCGCGTTGGTGGCCTGCGTGGTGCCGTGCGCCAGGAACGACACGTCCCCGGCCCCGATTCCGGCACTGGCCTGCAGTTTCTCCAGCGCCTCGAGGATCCCGGCGGCGACGCCGTCGGCGTGGTCGTGGCTGGTGGGAACCTTGACCTGGGCGAGAAGTTCGAACGAGCGCGCGTCGACGGCGACGGCGTCGGTGAACGTGCCACCGACGTCGATGCCGATCCGGACACCAGCCCGGCGGGGATGTTGCGTCATTGCCACACCTCCTTGGTGTGCAGGGATTTGATGCGGAGCGGCTTGCGGGGCGGCGCGGGTAGCGGAACCTGAGGCGGCCCCTGGCTGTGGGATCGCCTCCTGATGACCGCCAGGTCACCACGGCGGCGGTGCCGGTTGACGGCCCACCGCAAGCGGCTCCGCCCCTTCGGAAACAAAAATCAGTAGCCGCGGACCTCGGGCCAGTGGCGTTCCACGCCGGACTGGTCGAGCAGCCGGGCGAACTCGTCGAACAGCTTCTCGTCGTCGCGGACCTGGTGCGGTTCCACGCCGCGGCGCAGCGCGAACCCGGCCAGGTGCCCGGCGACCTCGCCGACGTTCCACTCCACCGGGTGCAGCCGGTAGCAGCCGTTGGTGATGTGCGTCGTGCCGATGTTCTTCGCGGCCGGCACCAGGTTGCGCACCCGCCGCGGCAGCAGCGCCCCGAGCGGGATCTCGAACGGCACGCTGGCGACGTCGACGTAGTTGTCGCCGGAAGTCGAGGGGTGCAGGTCGATGCGGTAGCTGCCGACGCCGACCGAGTCGGCGTGCCGCTTGCGCCCGTGCGGGCCGAGGACGTCCAGCGAGACGTCCTGCTCGGTGACGGTGGTGACCGCCTTGATCCGCCGCGATTCCCGCACGTAGGCGGACTTCGCGAGGCCGTCCGCGGTGCCGGTCACGTCGTGCCGCAGCTTCAGCCCGGGGAAGCCGGTGCCGCCGTCCGCGCGTGGCGCTTCGGTCTGCAGCCAGTACAGCACCGACAACGACAGCTGCTTGGCCTCGTGGTGGGCGCGGGCGATGTCCTCCGGGCCGGTTCGGCCGTCGATCTCCAGCGCGGGCCGCAGCCAGTAGTCGTTGAGCGGCCAGTTGACCAGGGTGATGTCGGAGTCGAACGCGCCCGCGTCGTGCAGGCCGCGGGCCAGGATCCGGCGGAAGCCCCACAGCTCCTTGTCACCGGCGTCGGCACTCTGGTCGGCGGTGATCGCGAGCGGGTCGCCGTCCGGGTTGGGCACGAAGGTGCGCTCGACCGGCTCCAGCGTGCGCGGGTCCGGCGCGAGGAACCCGAGCAGCGGGCCGGGCCAGAACTCCGGGGCGTAGGAGCGCCAGAAGTCGTACATCTCCGGCCGGTCGATCACGTGGTCCTGCCCGGCGTGGTGCGACAGCGCGAAGCAGTAGGTGATGCCCTGCAGGTTGGCCGGGTCGGCGTGCTCGGGGGCGTGCGGCTCGCCGTGCTCGTCGCGCGACTCGGCGCCCACGGCGAACTCGGTGCCGGTCATCGGCAGCAGGTCGCCGTTCTCGGTGGCGTCCAGCACGTAGCCGGCGCGGACGGTGGTGCGGGTGCCGTCCCGGCCCTCCAGGGTGACCGCGTCCACCCGGTCGCCGGTCGTCTCGGCCGCCACCGGGCGGTGTTCGAGCAGGACGGTGACGCGCCCGGCCGCGCGGTGCGGGGCGAGCATGGCCTCCAGCACCGCCAGCGCGACCTGCGGCTCGTGGCACAGCTTGCTGACCCGGCCGGCGCCGGGGTTGAGGTCGGTCAGGCGCGCGGCCTCCGCCCGCAGCGGGTAGTGGCGCCGGTAGTAGTCGCGGATGCCCTCGCGCAGGCGGCGGTAGGTCACGGTCGAGCCAAACCGCTCGATCCACGGGTTCTCGTCCGGCGGCACGGCTTGCGCGGTGAGCTGTCCGCCGAGCCAGTCGGTCTCCTCGGTGAGCACGACCCGGTGCCCGCCGCCCGCCGCGGCCAGCGCGGCGGCGACGCCGCCGAGTCCGCCGCCGACGACGAGGATTTCGGTGTCGAGTTCAGGCATGGTCCCTCTCCGGTGCGGGGCCGGCGGTCGTGCCGGCCACGGGCGGGCACCGCAGCAGCTGCTGCGGCGTGGTCTCGGTTTCGGTGATCAGGTCGACGAGCAGGCGCACGGCGCGCCGGCCCATCTCGCGGCGCGGGATGTCGAAGCCGCTGACCGGCTCGTCTCCCGGGGGGCGGCCGAGCACCGCCAGCGACAGATCGTCCGGTGTGGACAGTCCGGCGGCGTCGAGTGCCTGGCGCACCGCGGTGTAGGCGGCGCCGGTGTCGGTTTCCTCCACGACGATCGCCGTCACGCCGTCGGCGAGCCAGCCGCGGACTGTGTCAGTGGTCAGCGCGGGCCCGTCGAGGCGGACGATCCGCGCGTCCGGCGCCGCCTGGCGGAGGCCGCGTTCGCGGTCGGCCGAGGAAGGCGCCTCGTCGGCTTCCCGCACGTACAGCAGGTTCCGGTGCCCCAGCCCGGCCAGCCGTGTGGCGACCTCGGCCGAGGCCGCGACGTAATCCGCGCCCACGTAGGGGATGCGGCCGCCGAGTTCCTCGCGCCGTCCGATGTAGACGAGCGGGAACCCGGAGTCGACCAGCTTCGCGATCGGCTCCTCGGGCACGTGCCGCCCGAAGAACAGGCAGCCGTCGGCGACGCGGGTGCGCCGGATCGCGGCCTCCCCGGACGCCTCGGCGCCGCTCAGCCCGGTGAACAGGATCAGGTCCTGGCCGAGCGCGGCAGCCTCCTCCTCGACCCCGACCAGGATCGGGTAGTAGGAGTCGGCCACCTCCATCGGGAACGTGGCGCGGAAGGTGTAGAGGCCGAGCATGTTCGAGCGCGCCGACGCCAGCCGGGTCGCGACCGGGTGCGGCACGTAGCCCAGGTTCTCCGCCACTTCGAGCACCCTGCGGCGCGTCGACTCGGCCATCCGCACCCCGGACCGGCCGCCGAGCACAACCGACACCGTGGCCTGCGAGACGCCGGCGATGCGGGCGATGTCGGCCTGCCGGGGCATGTCACGCCTGGACGGCACGGGGACCTCCTGCTGTTGCTAATGCGGATTAGCTGAGGCTCTGGCACGAGCAAAGCGGTGTCAAGGAACTTGTCCGAAACCGGACAAGGACGGGACTAATACGTATTAGCACCTTGACGCCACTCGAACGGGTCACGGACAGTCCCGTGTCGTCAACGCCGACGAAAGGGAGTCACCGAATGACCGAGCTCTCCCGCCGGGCCACGCTCAAGGTCGCTGCCGGGCTGGGCCTGGCGGCCTTCGCCGTCCCCGCCCTGCCCGCGCAGGCCGCCCCCGCGGGCTTCCCCGACTACCGGTTCCTGCGCACCGCGTTCGACAAGAGCGCGCTGAAGTACAACCCGACCGGCGAGCTGATCTTCCCGTGCGTCCGCGGCACGGTCGGCCGGGTGCGCAACGCGCTGGGCCGCTACTACCTGTACTACGCGCCGCACGACGCGCCCGGCGGGATCTGCCTGGCGTACGCGGATTCGCTGGAGGGGCCGTTCACCGAGTACCCGGCCAACCCGATCGTGTCCAACGTGTGGGCGCCGCACTACTCGGTCAGCCACGTCTCGTCGCCGCACGTGATGTGGCACGCGCCGACGCAGGAGATGTGGCTGTACTTCCACGGCGAGAACACCACGACCCGTCTGGCGCGGTCGAGCGACGGCATCGACTTCACCTACGACAAGGTCGTGCTGTCGGCGTCGATGCTGCCCGCCGGCACCAGCGAGACGTCCTACGCGCGGGTGTTCGAGCACAGCCTGCCCGCGCTGGGCGCGAAGTACGTGATGGTCTTCATGATCAACAACCAGACGAACCGGCGCACGATCGGCTGGGGCTGGTCGGCCGACGGGCGGAACTGGGAGTTCGCGCAGGAGCCGCTGATCCGCCCGGAGGAGGTCGGCGCGCGCGACATCAGCGGGCCGTCGGTTCTGAAGCGCAACGGCAGCACCTACGTGGTGTACCACTGCAACATCGAGGCCGGCGGGTCGATGCTGATCACCGAGGTGGGCAACGACTTCAGCCTGCGACGGCACCTCGGCGTGTTCCACGCGCCGCTGCCCGGAGCCCCCGACAACGGCCGGTGCGCATCGGCGTCGTTCGGCACCGAAAACGGCGTGGAGTACATGTTCTACGAGGCGGGCGCCCGTTTGGAGGGCTCGATCGCGATCGCGCGAGCGGTCTAGGCAGCCATCGCCTGGTGGGCGCGGCGCAGCTGGAGGGCGAACCACAGGGCGCCGGCGCCGCGCAGCACCAGGGCGATTCCGAGCCAGATCGCGAGCGTGAGGATGGTCAGGCCGGGCCACACCAGGGCCACCACCCCGATCAGCAGGGTCACCACGCCGAGGCCGAGCCACAGGCCCCACATCGGCAGGCGCCGCCGCCACGCGAGTGACGCCGCGATCTGCCCGGCGCCCGCGACGACGAACCCGATCCCGACCACCACGGCGAGCGTGAGCAGCGTGATGCCCGGCCAGGCCAGCGCGATCACGCCGATCCCGATCCACACCACGCCGAGCAGGTAGAACGGCCACCGGGTGCGGTGCCGGTCGGCGGTGAGGATCTCGTCGAAGCCCTCGAACAGCAGGGCGATCGCGACGATCACGGCGAGCGTCCCCACCGCCACGGCCAGGTTCACCAGCAGCAGCACCCCCAGCACCGCGGTGGCGACCCCCAGCAGGGCGACCATCCACCACCGCCCGGTGACCCGCCGCAACTCACCGCCCGTCCCCTCGCCGAGCGTCACCCGGAACGCCCCGTAGGGCTGGTGCACGGCCATGACGGTTCCCCTTTCCGCAGCCGGAACAGCCACCGTAGGCCCGCGCCGCACACCCCGCCAGTCCGGTGGGATACCAATGGAATCCGGCTCGGCCCTTAGATCATTCGGCGGCTTGTGCAACCGCGCGCCCCCTGATTGCGTCGTACCCCGGACGAGTCATGGGGGTGGCGCGTGTCGAATCCACTGGTGGCGCAGGCCCAGTCGCAGACGACGGGCGTGACGGGGATCGGCATCGCCGAATCCGCGACCGACCTGGCCAACGGCATCAAGGACGGCTCCTGGGTCGAGGGCGGGCTGGGCGCGCTCGGCGTCGGCCTGGAAGTGCTGTCGATGGTGATCGACCCGCTCGGCACCCTCGCGCAGTACGGGGTGTCCTGGCTGATCGAGCACGTCCGGCCGCTCAAGGAAGCCCTGGACTGGCTGGCGGGCGACCCGCCGGTGATCCAGTCCTTCGCCGACACCTGGGCCAACGTCGCGACCGAGGTGAACACGATCGCGCAGGACCTGACCACCGAGGCGAACACGGGCACGGCAGGGTGGACGGGCGAGGGCGGCGACGCCTACCGCGCCAACGTCGCCGCCCAGACCGACGCGATCGCGGGCGCGGCCACACTGGCCGACGGGATCTCCACGGGCGTCCTGATCATGGGCCAGGTCGTGGCCATGGTGCGGGAGATCGTCCGCGACCTGGTCGCGGAACTGGTCGGCAAGCTCATCACCTGGGCGCTGGAAGCCGTGTGCACCCTGGGTTTCGCGACCCCGCTGATCGCAGCGCAGGCCACCACGGCGATCAGCAGCGCCATCACGCGGATCGCCGACCTGATCCGCAAACTGGTGAAGACCGTGGGGAACGCGGCGCCGAAGATCCGCCGGGTGATCGACAAGCTGGGCGAGATCATCGAGAAGCTCTCGGCGCTGGGGCGGAAGTTCGGCCGCCACGGCGACGGCCCGACCACCCCGTCGGCCGCGCGGAGCGGGGACGGGATTTCCACCCCCGACGTGGACGGCACACCGTCCACTCCGGACACCCCAGCGAGCCCGGACACCCCGGGCACACCCGGCACCGCAGGCTCGCTGCGCACGGCGGTGAGCAACGCGGGGAACAAGCTCCGCGATCTGGCCGTCAGCGCGAAGGAGAAGATCGGGCGCGCGCTGGGCGACCCGGTGGACATGGTCAGCGGCGAGGTGCTGCTGACCCAGACCGACCTCGACCTCCCCGGGGTGTTCCCGCTGCGGCTGGAGCGCATCCACCTGTCGAACCACCGTTCGGGCCGGTGGTTCGGCCTGTCCTGGGCGTCCACACTGGACCAGCGGATCGAGGTCGACGCCGCCGGGGTGGTGTTCGCCGCCGCCGACGGGAAGCTGCTCGTCTACCCGCGGGGCGACGACGGCAGCCTCGCCAAGGTGCCCATGGCGGGGCCGAGGCACGTCCTGGCGGGGAGCCAGCGCGACGGATACACGATCACCGACCCGGAAACCGGCCGGGTGCTCAGGTTCTCGGTGGTCGACCCGCGCTCGCCGGGGACCATGCCGGTCACCGCGATGTCCGACCGCAACGGCAACACCGTGGAGTTCCGGTACGACGAGGCGGGCGCCCCGGTCGAGCTGCGGCACTCCGGCGGCTACCGCGTCGGCGTCACCACCGAGTCCGGGCGCGTCGTGGCGCTGACGATGCTCGGCGCCGGCGCGGGCGGCGCCGACGTCCCGGTGATGCGCTACGACCACGACGAGGACGGCAACCTCTCCGCGGTGGTCAACTCCTCCGGGCTCGCCATGCGCTTCGCCTACGACGGGCAGAGCCGGATGACCCGCTGGAAGGACCGCCGGGGAACCTGGTACGAGTTCACCTACGACGACGCCGGCCGTTGCGTGCGCGGCACCGGGGCCGACGGCATGCTGAACAGCACCTTCGCCTACGACGCCGCGCACCGCCTCACCCGGCACACCAATTCGCTCGGCCACACGACGACCTTCCACTACGACGAGCGCGGACAGGTCGTCCGCCGCGTCGACCCCCTTGGCGGCACCACCACCAGCGAGTGGGACGACCGCGGGCGGCTACTCGCCGAGACGGACCCCGTAGGCGCGACCACGCGGTACGTCACAGACGAAGCCGGCGATCTGATCGAGGTGGTCCAGCCCGGCGGGGGCCGCCTGCGCGCCGAGTACAACTCGCTGCACCAGCCGGTCGCCGTCACCGACGCCGCCGGCGCGGTCTGGCGCTGGACCTACGACGAGCGGGGCAATCCCCGCACCAGCACGAGCCCCACCGGCGCCACCACCACCTACACCCACGACGGCCGTGGCCACCTGCTGGCCGTCACCGACGCGCTGGGGCACACCAAGCGGTTCGAGACCAACGCGGCCGGCCTCCCGGTGACCGTGATCGACGAGGTGGGCGCCACCACCCGGCACACCTACGACGGGTTCGGCCGGGTCGTCAGCACCACCGACCCGCTGGGCGGGGTGACGCGGTTCGGGTGGACCGTCGAGGGCAGGCCCGCGTGGCGGACCCTGCCCGACGGGTCGACCGAGCGGATGACCTACGACGGCGAGGGCGACACGGTGGAGCACGTCGACCTCACCGGTGCGGTCACGCGGATCGAACACACGCACTTCGACCTCAAGTCGGCCGAGACGACCGCGGACGGCGCGCGCGTGGAGATCCGCTACGACACCGAGCTGCGCCCCGTCGCAGTGGTGAACCAGCAGGGCCTGGAGTGGCGCTACTCCTACGACGCCGCGGGCAACCTGGTCCGGGAGACCGACTTCAACGGCCGGGTCCTGACCTATCGGCACGACGCGGCCGGCCGGGTGGTGGAACGGGTCAACGCGGCCGGCGAGGTGATCCGCTACACCTACGACGCCAGGGGCGCGGTCGTCGAACAGGTCACCGGTGAGGAGGTCACGACCTTCGAGCACGATCCGGCCGGGCGCATCGTGCGGGCCGTGAACTCCGCGGCCGAGGTGACCGTCTCCTACGACGCGGCGGGGCGGGTGCTCGCCGAGACGTGCGACGGGCGAGCGGTGTCCTCGGTGTACGACGCGCTGGGCAGGCGGGTGCTCCGCACAACCCCGTCCGGCGGCCGGACGGTGTGGAGCTACGACGCGGCGGGCCGCCCCCGCGCCCTGGAGACCGCGGGCCGGGCGATCACGTTCGCCCACGACGCGGCCGGGCGGGAGACCGAGCGGCGGTTCGGCGCCGCGGCGCTGAGCCAGACCTGGACCGACAGCCACCGCCTGCACACGCAGGTGCTCACCGCCACCGGCGGGGGCCGGGGGCCGCGGGTCACGCAGCGGCGCGCCTTCACCTACCGCGCCGACGGCGGTGTCACCGCGATCGTCGACCAGCTGGCCGGGCCGCGCCAGTACTCGCTGGACGTGCTGGGCCGGGTCACCGAGGTGCGTACGCCGGGCGGGACGGAGCGCTACTCCTACGACCCCGCGGGCAACATCACCTTCGCCGCGTCCGCCGGGGCCGGCGAGGACGGGCCGCGCGCCTACCGCGGCACCCGGCTGGACCGGGCCGGCGGCCTGCACCTGGTGCACGACGCCGAGGGGCGCGTCGTGCTGCGCAGGCGCCGATCGCTGTCCGGGCGGGACCGGACGTGGCGCTACGAGTGGGACGCCGAAAGCAGGCTCACCGCGGTCGTCACCCCGGACGGCGTCCGGTGGCGCTACTCCTACGACGCGTTCGGGCGGCGGGTCGCCAAGGAGCGCCTGGCCGCCGACGGCAAAACCGTGGTCGAGCGCACCGTGTTCAGCTGGGACGGCACGCGCCTGGCCGAGCAGGTCACCTCCGGCGACGGCAGCGCGACGGCGACGGCGTGGGATTGGCACCCGGAGAGCTGGCGTCCGCTGACCCAGGTGGAGCGGACCTCCGCCGCGGACGCGCCCCAGGGGTGGGTGGACAGCCGCTTCCACGCCATCGTCACCGACCTGGTCGGCACGCCGACCGAGCTGGTCGACCCGGGCGGGACGGTCGCCTGGCGCGCCACCACCGCGTTGTGGGGCGGCGCGGCCGGCGGTGACGGGGCCGCCACGCCACTGCGGTTCCCCGGCCAGTACCACGACCCGGAAACCGGCCTGCACTACAACCTGCACCGCTACTACGATCCGCTCACCGGCCGCTACCACAGCCCCGATCCGCTGCACCTGCTCGGCGGCCTCGGCATCCACTCCTACGTCCGCAACCCGCTGACCTGGCTGGACCCGCTCGGGCTGCACGGGTACGACGACTCGCACAAGACCATCGCCTTCACCGACCGCGTCAACACCCTCAGCGGCTGGGGCAGGCACGAGCCGCACTTCACCCGGCCCTCCTTCAACGACATGCGGCAGTTCCACCAGCAGATCGGCCACCCGCTGGTCGCCGAGCCGAACGGACGGGACCTGGGAGTGTTCGGGCGGTACTTCGCGATGCACGCCGAGCGCCAAGCCGCCTACCTCGACCCCGACGCGCCGATCCGCGTGTCGTCCACGATGTGCGACGACTGCCAGGGGTTCTTCCTCGCCCTTGCGCAGCACCGCGGGATCCCCCAGCATGTCTCCGACCCGCACCACGATTTCACCTTCCACACCAACGGGACGATGAGTGCCACACCTCGACACTGACACCCTGACCCGCCTCGCGGACGCGTTGCCGCCCGACGGCGCACTGCCCTACGCCGACCGGCGCGCCATCCACACCGAACTGGGCGACGACGCGCTGTCCAGGCTGGAACTGCTGTGCGCGCAACGGGTCCGGCCGATCTGGGACGCCGCGTTCCCCGGCGACGACGAGCCGGTGCGGCTGCTCGCCGCCGCGCAGGCCGACCCCGCCGCCACGGGCCTGAAGCAGGCCGTCCGGGACGCGCACACCCACCTGGACAACCTCTCGCTGCGCGGCGGCACCGCCGTGTCCGCCGGTCTCGCATACTGGGCCGTGGCGCGCAACCTGGTGTTCGGCAGGCCAGAGGAACCCGGCGACGTCGACGACGAGACCGACCTCGACCCCGACGACTGGTCGCCCTGCTTCTACGCGGCCAACGCCGCGGCGGGCGGTCCTACGTGGCTGGACGGCAGCGACTCCGCCGCCCGGCGGGAGTTCTGGCGCTGGTACCTGCTCGAAGCCGTGCCGGCGGCCGCGCGGTCCTGACCCGCGCCCGGTGACCGTCCGCACCGACGGCTCCTCCATCGGAGCCGCGCGGATCACCGGACGAGTGCCCGCGCCGTGCCCGTCGTCACCGCACCGGGCACCGCGCGCGGCCCGAAGGGAGGAGATTAGTCCCTCCGCCGCCCGGGTAACTCCTGCGCCGTGGACACGGCAGGCAAGATCACCAAGGCCCGCGAACCCGACGACCCGCCCCGCCCGCGCCGGCGGCCCAGGACCGCGAGAGCGTTGACCTGCCTGGGAATCCTGCTCTCCTCGGCGCTGCTGCCGGGTGCCGTGGCGCAGGCCGCGCCCGCCCCGCGGGTGCTGCTGAACCAGGACTTCCCGGACCCCGACGTGCTCAAGATCGGCACCGACTACCACGCCTTCGCCACCGGCGGCCCGTCCGGCCGGATCCCCGTCGCCGTCGCCAAGGACGCCGACGGGCCGTGGCGCGTCACCGGCGACGCGCTGGCCGCCGATCCGTCCTGGGTGGACCCCAAGGGCGGCTACTGGGCGCCCGACGTGACCCGCCGCGCGGACGGCACCTTCCTCATGTACTACGCGGCGGTGTCCAAAACGGACCGGCACCGCTGCATCGGCACGGCGGTCGCGAACTCCGTGGCGGGCCCCTACCAGCCGGCCGGGGACGCGCCGCTGATCTGCGACCCTGGCGACAAGGGCGACATCGACCCGCAGACCTTCCAGAGCCGCGACGGCACCCGCTACCTGCTCTACAAGGGCGAGCACCCCGGCGGCGGCGCCTCGGCGATCTTCGTGCAGAAGATGACCCAGGACGGCACCGCGCCCGACGGCCCGCGCACCGAGATCCTGCGCGCGGACCGCCCCGAGGAGAAGGGCATCGTCGAAGCGCCGGTGATCACCCAGCGCGGCGGCCAGTACGTGCTGTTCTACTCCGCCGACGACTACCGCAACGCCACCTACCAGACCCGCTACGCCACGGCGTCCTCGCTGACCGGCCCGTACACCAAGGCCGACCAGCCGCTGCTGACCACCGAGTCGGTCGGCCACGCCACCGAAGGCCCCGGCGGGGCGGACGTCGTCGGCGGGCGGATCTACTTCCACGGCTGGCTCAACGGCCAGCGCGCCGCACGCGGCCTGTTCGGCCTCAACCTGGAGTTCGTCAAGGGCGTGCCGCAGGTGTCCTAACCGGACTCCCCCGCGAACCGCGCCTCGAGATCGCTCACCTCGGGCAGCCCGACGAGGTCGGTGAACTCGCCGAACGACGGCAGTCCGGGCAGCGCGGCCGCGGGGGTCCCGTCCCGGCGCACGGTGTCCAGCAGGGCGCGGACCCCCGCGGTCGCGGCGAGCAGCGTGCCGATCGGGTAGAGCACGAGCGAGAAGCCCAGCTCGCGGATCCGCTCCAGGGACAGCGGCGGGGTGCGGCCGCCCTCCGCCCAGTTGAACACCAGCGGGGCGGCCCCGGACAGCTCCCGCGCGACGGTGGCGATGTCCTCCTCGCTGGTCGGGGCCTCCACGAACAGCAGGTCGGCGCCGGCCTCGGCGTAGGCGCGGGCGCGCTCGATCGCGTCGGCGAGCCCGTGCACGGCGGCGGCGTCGGTGCGCGCGATCAGCACGAAGTCCGGATCCCGGCGAGCCGCGGCGGCCGCGCGCAGCTTGCCGGCCATCTCCTCCCGCGGGATGACGGCCTTGCCGCTCAGGTGCCCGCACTTCTTCGGGCTGACCTGGTCCTCCAGGTGGATGCCCGCCACCCCGGCCTGCTCGTAGGCCCGCACGGTGCGGACCACGTTGAGGGCGTTGCCGTAGCCGGTGTCGGCGTCGGCGATCACCGGGACGTCGACGGCCGACACGATCCGCCGCGCGTTGTCGATCATCTCCGTGCCGGTCAGCAGGCCGACGTCCGGCCGCCCGATCAGCGAGGCGGTGGTGCCGAACCCGGTCATGTAGACCACGTCGAACCCGGCCTGCTCGACCAGGCGCGCGGTGAGCGCGTCGTAGGCCCCGGGCGCCACCAGCGGCCCCGGCGCCGCCAGCAGCTCCCGCAACCGCTTCCTCGGCGCGGGCCCGCGGCCCAGCAGGTCTCCCACCACGTCCTCCTCGTGCCCGGTCGCCCCGGCGTCCGTCACCTACGCTAGTCCGCAGGGCGGCAGGCTCACCGAGTGGACAACGGCGCAACGTTCGTGCAACGTTTTACCTGTCCGGGTAGTCGAGTGAGGGGTGGCTGGATGCGGACCGTGACGGGCCCGGCGGATCGGATCGTCGTGGTGGGGGCGGGACTGTCCGGGCTGGCGGCGGCGCTGCACCTGGCCGGGCGGGGACGGCAGGTGACCATCGTGGAGCGCGAGCCGGTGCCCGGCGGCCGGACAGGACGCCTGGACCTGGGCGGTTACCGCATGGACACCGGGCCCACCGTGCTGACCATGCCCGACCTGGTCGACGAGACCCTCGCCGCGGTCGGCGACAGCGTCCCGAACCGGCTCGACCTCGTCCCGGTCACCCCCGCCTACCGCGCCCGCTTCGCCGACGGCAGCAGCCTCGACGTGCACAGCGATCCCGAGGCGATGACCGAAGCGGTGCGGGCGTTCGCCGGGCCGTCCGAAGCGGACGGGTACCGGCGGCTGCGCGAGTGGCTGACCCGGCTGTACCGGACCGAGTTCGACCGGTTCATCGCCGCCAACTTCGACTCCCCGCTCGCCCTGGTCACCCCGCACCTGGCCCGGCTGGTCGCGATGGGCGCCTTCGGTCCGCTGGACCGCAAGATCGGCCGCTTCCTCCGCGACGAGCGGCTGCGCCGGGTGTTCTCCTTCCAGTCGCTCTACGCCGGGCAGTCGCCCCAGCACGCGCTGGCCGTGTACGCGGTGATCGCCTACATGGACACCGTGGCCGGGGTGTTCTTCCCGCGCGGCGGCATGCGCGCGCTGCCCGACGCCCTGGCCGCGGCGGCCGCGGACGCCGGGGTGGAGTTCCGCTACGGCGCCGAGGTCACGGCGCTGCGGCGGTCCGGCTCCCGGGTGACCGCGGTGGAGACCACCGGCGGCAGCCTGCCCGCCGACGCGGTCGTGCTCACCACCGAACTGCCCGCCGCCTACGAGCTGCTCGGCCGGACCCCGCGACGGCCGGTGCCGCTGCGGCCCGCGCCGTCCGCGGTCGTCGTGCACGTCGGCACGCGGCAGCGGTGCGACACCGCGCACCACACCATCCTGTTCGGCGCGGCGTGGCGGCGGACGTTCCACGAGCTGATCCACGAAGGGCGGCTGATGAGCGATCCCTCCCTGCTGGTGACCCGTCCGACGGCCACCGACCCCGCGCTCGCGCCGGACGGGCGCGACCTGCTCTACGTGCTGGCCCCCGCGCCGAACCTGCGGCGCGGCCCGGTGGACTGGGACCGCGTCGGGGACGCCTACGCCGACGAGGTTCTCGGCCACGTCGCCGAGCGGCTGCTGCCCGGGCTCGGCGACGGCATCGAGGCCAGGCACGTCGTCACCCCGGCCGACTGGGCGCGGCAGGGCATGCTGGCCGGCACCCCGTTCGCGCTGGCGCACACCGTCGCGCAGACCGGCCCGTTCCGGCCGCGCAACCTGGTGCGCGGCACCGGCAACGTGGTGCTCGCCGGCGGCAGCACCGCGCCCGGGGTGGGCGTGCCGACCGCCCTGGTGTCCGGGCGCCTCGCCGCCGACCGCATCACCGGCGCCCACGTGACCCGCCCACTGGTGGCGGCGCGATGACCGGGGCCCTGGACGCCGCCGGGATCACCGAACCACGCCTGCGCGAGGCCTACGTCCGCTGCCGCCGCCTCAACGCCGAACACGGCCGCACCTACTACCTCGCCACGCGCCTACTGACCAAGGCGCAGCGCCCGGCCGTGCACGCGCTCTACGGGTTCGCCCGCTTCGCCGACGACATCGTCGACTCCGCTCCCCCTGGCAGCGATCCGGCCAGCCGCCTGGAAGCGCTTTCCGCGGAGCTGTTCGCCGGGCTGGACAGCGGCCGCAGCGACGACCCGGTTCTCGCGGCCGTGGTGGACACCGCGGGCCGCTACGGGATCCGCCGCGACCTGTTCACCGCGTTCCTCGACTCGATGCGGATGGACCTCACCGTCACCGGCTACGCCGACCGCGCCGCGCTGGACCGCTACGTGTACGGCTCGGCGGAGGTGATCGGCCTGCAGATGCTGCCCGTGCTGGGCACGGTCGGCGAGCCGGCGGAGGCCGCGCCCTACGCGGCGGCGCTGGGCAAGGCCTTCCAGCTGACCAACTTCCTGCGCGACGTCGCCGAGGACCTCGACCGCGGCCGCGTCTACCTGCCCGCCGACGAGCTCGCCGCGTTCGGCGTCGACCGGGACCTGCTGCTGTGGTGCCACCGCAACGGCCGCACCGACCCCAGGGTGCGGGAGGCGCTGGCCGCCCAGCACGCCACCACCCGCGAGATCTACGCCTACGCGCGCGACGGCATCGACCGGCTGCACCCGGTGTCCCGGCCGTGCATCGCGACCGCTCTGGTGCTGTACTCGGAGATCCTGGACCGGATCGAGGCGGCCGGGTTCGCGGTGTTCGCCCACCGGGCCCGGGTCGGCCGCGCCCGCCGGGCGCGGCTGGCGCTGTCCGGGCTGGCGCGGGCGATGTGGGCGCGGCGCGGCCGGCGGGCGGCGGACCTGACCGCGGCCGCGACGGAGAGGTGGGCGTGAATGGACCACTACCAGTACCTGCTCGTCCTGGCGGGGTGCCTGGCGATCACCCTGCCGCTGGAGTTCCTGGGCGCGCGCGTCTACCGGCGCCCGGTCGCGCTGGCGCGCGCGGTGCTGCCGGTCGCGCTGGTGTTCCTCGTGTGGGACGCGATCGCGATCGCCGCCGAAGTCTGGTGGTACAACCCCGCCTACGTCACCGGGTTGCGGCTGCCGTTCGCCATCCCGCTGGAGGAGCTGCTGTTCTTCCTGGTCATCCCGGTGTGCGGGGTGCTGACCTACGGGTGCGTGCAGGCGATGCTCGGCCGCCTGCGTGAGCTGCGGAAGGTGCGCCGGTGACCGGGCTGGGATACACGCTGCCCGCGGTGCTCGCGGTGATCGCCGTGTGCGCGTGGGAGTTGCTGCACCTGCGCACCGGGCTGTTCCGCAAGCCCGCGTACTGGATCTCGATGGCGATCGTGGTCGGCTTCCAGATCCCGGTGGACGGCTGGCTCACCAAGCTGAGCGCGCCGATCGTGCTGTACGCGCCCGAGCACACCAGCGGGCTGCGCTTCCCGTGGGACATCCCGGTCGAGGACTTCCTGTTCGGGTTCGCGCTGGTCACCGCCGTGCTGCTGCTGTGGGAACGGCGCACCGCCAAGGAGGAGGCATGACCCTGGACCGCACCGGACTGGCCCGCCACGAGGTGCCCGGCGCGTTCGACACCGGCGCCGCCGCCTACGACCGGCTGGTCGGCGCGAACCCGGGCTACCACGAGCACCTGCGCCTGTCGGCCCGCCGGATGCGCCTGCCCGGCGGCGGCCGGGGCCTGCGCCTGCTCGACGCGGGCTGCGGCACCGGCGCCTCCACCGCCGCGTTGCTCGCTGCCGCGCCGCACGCCGAGATCGTCGCCTTCGACGCCTCCGCGGAGATGCTCGCCCAGGCGCAGCGGAAGTCCTGGCCCTCGACCGTCCACTTCGTCCACAGCCCGGTCGAGGAGCTGGCCGCGTCCGGGATCTCCGGGCCGTTCGACGGGATCTTCGCCGCGTACCTGATCCGCAACCTCGCCGACCCGGACGGGCAGCTGCGCGCGCTGCGGGCGCGGTTGAAGCCGGGCGGCACGTTCGCCGCGCACGAGTACTCGGTGCGCGACTCGCTCGCCGCCCGCCTGGTGTGGCACGCGGTGTGCTGGAGCATCATCATCCCGGCCGGGCGGGTGGCGACCGGCGACGCGACGCTCTACCGGCACCTGTGGCGCAGCGTCCTCGCCTTCGACGGCGCCGCGCGGTTCCGGCAACGGCTCGCCGGCGCCGGGTTCACCGCCGTGCACAGCGAGACGATGACCGGCTGGCAGCGCGGCGTCGTGCACACCTTCCTGGCCACCAACCCCGAGGAGCCCGCGTGACCGACCGCCGCGCCGTCCGGCACCGCGCCCCCACCGGCGCGGCGGACGCCCGAACGCTGCGGCACCGGCCGGAGGTCGTGGTGGTGGGCGGCGGAATCGCCGGGCTCACCGCCGCCACCGGGCTGGCCGAGCGCGGCGTGGCCGTCACGGTCGTCGAGCGGGAGGACGAGCTCGGCGGGCGGGTGTCGGCCTGGACGGACCGGCTCGCCGACGGCAGCACCGTGTCGATGAGCCGCGGCTTCCACGCGTTCTTCCGGCAGTACTACAACCTGCGCGCGCTGCTGCGGCGCGCCGACCCGGAGCTGTCGCGGCTGCGCCCGGTCGCCGACTACCCGCTCGTCGACGGCGAAGGACGCCGCGACACCTTCCGCGGGCTGCCGAGCACGCCGCCGTGGAACGCGCTCGCCTTCGCGCTGCGCAGCCCCACCTTCCGCGTCCGGGACCTGCTGCGGCTCAACGCCCGCGCCGCCGCGCCGCTGGCCGCGGTGTCGGTGCCGGGCACCTACGACCAGCTCGACGACGTGGACGCGGCGACGTTCCTGGAGCGCATCAACTTCCCGCCCGCCGCCCGGCACCTGGCGTTCGAGGTGTTCTCCCGCAGCTTCTTCGCACCGCCGTCGGAGATGTCGGCCGCGGAGCTGGCGACGATGTTCCACCTGTACTTCCTCGGCTCGTCCGAGGGGCTCGTGTTCGACGTGCCGGACTCGGCCTACGACACCGCGCTGTGGGAGCCGCTGCGGGCGTACCTGGCGGGTCTGGGGGTGCGGTTCCGCACCGGCGCCGAGGCCGGATCCGTGGCGCGGGACGGCTCGCGCTGGTCCGTCGACGGTCTCGCCGCCGACGGTGTGGTGCTCGCGGCGGACGTGTCCGGGCTGCAGTCGATCGTGTCGGCGTCGCCGGATCTCGCCGACGAGGAGTGGCGGTCGCGGGTGCTCGGGCTGCGGATCGCGCCGCCGTTCCTGGTGCACCGGCTGTGGCTGGACCGCCCCGTCGCGCCGGACCGGCCCGCGTTCCTCGCCACCGGCGGGCTCGATCCGCTGGACAACATCAGCGTGCTGGACCGCTACGAGCGCGAGGCCGCGACCTGGGCCGCCGAGCACGGCGGGTCGGTCGTCGAGCTGCACGCCTACGCCTGCGCCGACGAGGTCGTCGCGCTGCGCAAGCAGCTGGTCGACCGGCTGCACCAGCTGTACCCGGAGACCGCGGGCGCGCGGATCGTCGGCGAGCTGGTGCAGTGGCGGCGGGACTGCCCGCTGTTCGGCGTCGGCGACTTCGCCCGCCGCCCCCGCGTCCGCACCCCGTTCGACGGGGTCGTGCTCGCCGGGGACGGGATCCGCATCGATCTCCCGGTCGCGCTGATGGAACGCGCGGCCGCGACCGGCTGGCACGCCGCGAACTGCCTGCTCGCGCGGTGGGGGCTGGCCGGGCACGAACTGACCACCGTGCCGGTCCGCGGGCGGTTCGCGCCGCTGCGGGCCCTGGCCGCGTTAGGAGGGTGAGATGGCACCGCGCTGGCCCCGGAACTGGCCGCTGCAACCGATCCCGCGTACGCCGTGGGCGCGTCAGGAGCCCACGTACCGCGACGCGAAGCCGTCGCTGATCGAGGCCGCGCTGAAGCGGGCCGAGGCGCGGCCGTCGGGGAACTGGTACGTGTTCGCGGCGAGCCGGGACGTGCGCGGCGACCGGCCCTACGGGTTCTCCGTGGCCGGGACCGAGCTGGTCGCGTGGCGGGACCGGGCCGGGAAGCTGCTGGTGGGGCCCGGGGCGTGCCCGCACCTGGGCGCGCCGATGGCGCTGGGCGCGGTCGACGACGGCGGCCTGCTGTGCCGGTGGCACGGGCTGCGGCTGGACGAGCGGTCGTGCCGTCCCGCGTTCGACGACGGGGTGCTGGCGTGGGTGCGGCTGGACCGGGCCGGCGGCGAGGAGCCGTTGCCCGCGCCGGTCGTGCCCGCCCGGCCTGCAGGTGGGGTGGACTCGGTGGCGCGGCTGGAGGGTGTGTGCGAGCCGCGGGACGTGATCGCGAACCGGCTCGACCCGTGGCACGGCTCGTGGTTCCACCCGTACTCGTTCACGCGCCTGAGGGTGCTGTCCGCGCCGGCCGAGGTCGACGTGGCCGAGGAGGACGACCGGTTCGTCGTGTCGGTGACCTTCCGCGTCACCCCGACGCTCGGCGTGCCCGTCCAGGCGGAGTTCACCTGCCCCGGCCCGCGCACGATCGTCATGCGCATCACCGAGGGCGAGGGGGTCGGCAGCGTGGTCGAAACGCACGCCACGCCGCTGGGCCCGGGCCGCGACGGCCGCCCCCGCACGGCGGTGATCGAGGCGGTGGTGGCGGCGTCGTCCCGCCCCGGCTTCCGGTTCGCCCGGGCCGCCGCGCCCGCGCTGCGCCCGCTGATGCGCCACGCGGCGGCCCGCTTGTGGAAGGACGACCTCGCCTACGCCGAGCGGCGCTACCAGCTGCGCAGCGAGGACTGGAGCCCCCGCGACACCCGGGCGTGAGGGCTCGTCCAGCCGCCACCTGGAATCCTGCCGCCCCGCCGGCCGGGCCGCCCGCGCCCGCCTTCACGGGTGGACCAACCGCGCAGGCAGGCCGGATTGGCGGCCGCGCCCCGCGCCAGTCCCCGTCGGCCGGTCCCCACCACCACCGGCGCCTTCACGAGTGGACCAACCGCGACGGCCGCCCCAAGCCGTCCACCACCAGCACGCTCATCCACCCCACCCGCACCTTCACGAATGGACCAACCGCGACGGCCGCCTAGGCCGTCCTCTACCAGCGCGCCCTTTCAATCCCGCCACCCCACCGGGCACTCCCCCACCACCGGCACCCACACGAGCGGACCAACCCGCGACGGCCGCCCCAGGCCGTCCACCACCAACGCGCCCATCCAATCCCCGCACCACCCCACCGGCACCTTCACGAGCGGACCCAACCGCGACGGCCGCCTAGGCCGTCCTCTACCAGCGCGCCCTTTCAATCCCGCCACCCCACCGTGCGCTCCCACCACCACCGGCACCTTCACGAGCGGACCAACCGCGACGGCCGATCCGAAGCCGGCCACACATAAGGCAGGTCGTCCGGCACCCCGTCGAAGAACCGCCGGTAATGCTCCGGATCCTTGTGCAGCAGCGCCGACTGATGGCTGCGGTGGAACTCCGGGTCGCCGAGCCACGGCGGCATCTCCCCCGCCTCCCGCAGCGCCTGCTCGTCCCGCGGCTGCGGCACCCCGACCGCGCGCGCCAGGTCGTCAGTCAGTTTCACCGCGCACGTGTCGGTACGCCCGGCCGCGCACCACACCCGGCACACCTCCAGCCCGTAGCGGGTCAGGGCCTCCTCGTAGCCGGTCCACATCTTCGCCGCCGGGTGGTGCCGCCACCCGTAGTTCGGCACCGTCAGCGCCCGCAGCACCTGGAGCGTCTCGACGCGCTGCTTGCCGAGGCGCCGCGTGTCCAGCACCCGCGCGGTCTCGGCGAATCCCGGGTACGGCAGGAACGTCTGCATTCAGCCCACCCGCTCGTCCGGCGTCGCCTCGTGCCCGGCCACCCCCCGCGAGCGCCGCTCCCGTTTCAGCTCCGCCTCGTACAGGTGCCGCCGCCCGCCGGTCAGCTCGCGCGCCTGCCGCTCGAACGCGCGGAACGGCTGGTAGTAGGTGTCGTCGAAGTCCTCGACCACCTGGAACGTCCACCGCCCTGGCAGCACGTTGCGGCCCACCAGCTCGCGGGCGATGCGGTCGGCCAGCTCGTCGTGGCCCGCCTTGCGCAGCAGCTCGACGGCCTCGCCGACGGCGAAGTCGGTGGTGCCGGTCATGCGGTGGAACTGGTAGAGGTGCCCGCGCGCGACCTCGAGGGTCTCCAGGGCCTCGGTGAGCTTGCCTACTGCCTCGACCGTCGCGCGGTCGTACCGGTCGGCCTCGGGGTTCTCGTCGTCGAGACGGGCGTCAGTCATGTCGGCGGGGTACCCACCGCGAACCGTTTCACAGCCGTTGCCGGACGAGCACGGGTTCACGTTTCGTGCGCGAGACCGCCACCCCAGCCAGGCAGAGGACGCCGCCGGCGAGCGAGAGCCAGCCCGGGACCTCGCCGAGCACCGCCCAGGCCATCAGCACCACCACGGCCGGCACGGCGTAGGTGGTCGAGCCCATCTTGCCCGCGGTCGTGCGGGCAAGCGCGTACGCCCAGGTCGTGAAGGCGAGCGCGGTCGGGAAGACGCCGAGGTAGAGCATGCTGAGGGTGGCCTCGGCGGGCGCGGTCGCGAGGTCGTCGAGGAGCTGCCCGGCGAATGGCAGGCACGCGAGGGCGCCGATCAGGCAGCCGAAGGTGGTGACCTGGAGGGCCGAGGCGTGCTTCAGAGCGGGTTTCTGGCTGACCACGCCACCCGCGTAGGTGATGGCCGCGAGCAGGCAGAGCACCACGCCGAGGACGGGCGCGTGGCCGCGGCCGGACATCGACAGCCCCACGACCACGGCGCCTGCGAAGGAGACGGCGAGCCCCGCGAGCAGCCGCCCGGGGAAGCCTTCGCGCAGCAGCCAGCCGCCGAGCAGGGCGATCAGGATGGGGCCGACGTTGACCAGCATGGCGGCCGTGCCCGCGTCGACGAGCTGTTCGCCCCAGTTCAGGACCACCATGTAGGCGCCGAACCACAGCACGCCCGCCCCCGCGATGCCCGGCCACGCCTCGCGTTTCGGCAGCTCTTCGCGCCGGATGACCAGGAAGACGAGGAGGGTGAGCGCGCCGGCGACGAGCCGCCCGAGCGCCAGCGCGCCCGGCGCGAAGTGCTCACCGGCCGCCCGGATGGCCACGAAGGCCGACGCCCACAGGACGACGGTGGTGAGGGCCGCGACCATCGCGCGGCGGTCCATGCTGAGATCCACGACCCGGACGCTATTCGCCGGACGTGTCGGTGTCCGGCGATTTTTCGCCACGACGCCCGACGAGCCGGTCCAGCAGCTCGCGGTTGCCCGGCCAGGCCTGTGCCAGCACCTCTCGTGGTACGAGGCGCGCCGCATACCGCAACGCCAGCGCGACGACGAGAACGTCGTCGAGAGGCCCGATGACCGGCAGGAACTCGGGAATCAGGTCGATCGGCGAGAGCACCCAAAGCCCCGCGACCACGACGGCGACCTTCGCCCGCCGCGGCACGCGCGGATCCTTTCGGAGCCGTTTGACGGTGATCACACAGTCCGGCAGGAGCCGCGCGAGATCCCTGGCCAACCCCGGCGGCAGCAGCTTCGCGAGGAGAATCAGCAGCGCCCACGTGGCGAGGACAACCCCAGCCGCGATCAGGACGCCCGTGAGCCAACCAGGCACTTCGCGCTCCTCCGGGTAGGCCTCGGCAGGAGCCTACCCGCCTCACCCTGTGTGACCGGCCGCTCTTATAGCGCACTGTTGATCACGCGCAGTGACCCACCCCCCGTGAACGAGCGTCCGCGGATGGGCTACTCTTGTGCGCACAAGAGAAGAACAGGTCCGAGTGGCGGAATGGCAGACGCGCTAGCTTGAGGTGCTAGTGCCCGTAAAGGGCGTGGGGGTTCAAGTCCCCCCTCGGACACACGCGCTAGCCACACGGGGCGACACCGTAGCAATCACGGTGCGCCCCTTTGGTTCGTAGAGGAGCCCTACGCCGAGCTCGCCGCACAACTGGTTGAGCGCTCCTGGGTCGGCTTCCGTCAGCTTCGCCCCCACGTCACCGAGCGAGTCGATCATGGCGTGTATCTCGGCGTCGGTTACGGCCGCCGGGGCGGGCGCACCTTCCAGTTCGGCTCTGGCAGCCGCCCCGCCAGCGTCGAGAACAGCTCGCGCCGCACGGCGAACAGCAACCGGCCCGCGAGCACGCCCAGGTCGGGGTTCGTCGCGTTGCGTTCCGCCCGGGTCACCATCCGCCGCTCCTCGCCGTCGCCTTCCGCGGACAGCCTAACGATCAGCCCGGCCGCCGCCCGGTGACGGTTTCCCCGATCCACCCGGTGATCTCCACCCAGACCGGGTGGCCCGGGTGGACGACGTCGAAGTGCGTGCCGCCTTCGACCTCCAGGTAACGGGCGGTGCCGCCCTCGGCGGTCACCTTCTCCGCGTAGCGGCGGCTCCATTCGGCGGGGACGGCCTCGTCGGCGGTGCCGTGCACGGCGAGGACCGGGACGCCGTCACCAGCCAGTTCCAAGGGCGAGGTCCAGGCGTAGTGCCCGTCGGCCAGCAGCGGCACGATCCCGTCGCCGACGGCGCCGGAGACCGCGGGCCACACATCGGGCCGGGCCGGTTCGGGCGCGTCCTTCGGCGGCTCGGCGTCCGGGTCGGCGAGGACCTTGCCGAAGCCTGCCGCGTCGGCGGCCCGCAGGTCGAGCGCGCCGGCCAGTTCGACCAGGCCGACCGGGGTGATCTTCGGGCAGGCGCCGGGTGTTTCGGGCGGAAGCGCGCCGCGGTGGGCGGCCCAGGTGGCCAGGTGCCCGCCGGCAGAGTGGCCGAGGAGGACGACGCGGGTGGTGTCGAGGGCCGGGTCGAGGCCGTCGAGGGCGTCGATCGCGGCAGCGACGTCGAGGAAGGTGCCGGGCCAGCCGCCGCCGGGCTCGCCGATCCGGCGGTATTCCACGTTCCACACCGCATAGCCGCGCCCGACGAGGTCGTCGGCGACGTCGGTGATCTGGCGGCGGTCCCACATGGCGGTCCAATAGCCGCCGTGGAGGACGGCGACGACGGGGAAGGGGCCGTCGCCTTCGGGCAGATACAGCTCGCCGACCTGCGACGGCTCGGGGCCGTAGGCGACGGTGCGGACCCGCCGGGCGGCGTCTTCGGCGTCGTCGTAGCGCACGCCGCGTTCGGCGCCGACCAGTGAGCCAATGGTGGCGAAGAAGGCACCGATCGCGGGGAGGTTGGCGCCCTTGGCCTTCGACTCGTCCCACGCGGCGTCGTCGGTCCACTCGACGAAGTCCAGCCACGTCCGCTCGTCGAGGCGGACCAGGCGCGCGGCGAGGAAGCCGCGCCGGTCCTCCCGGAACGCGGCCACCATGCCCGGGCGCGCGGCCAGCATCGCCTCGGTGTTCTCCGGTGCCACGGTGAACGTGGTCAGCTCGATGACCGACATCGTCAGCTCCTCAATCTGCGGTCCGCCAGGTAGTACTCAACTATGATAGTCATAAAGCATGACTAAATTCGACGCTGTGGCGGCCGTCTCCCTGCGGTTCGGCGTGTCCCTCACCCCGGCCCTCGACATCGCCTCCGTTTGCGCTCGCGCCCTGGCCGCCGAAGAAGGAGGCTTGGACCTGGTCGGCGTTCAGGACCACCCCTACGTGCCGTCCTATCTGGATGCGTTCGTGGTGCTGGACCAGATCCTGGCCGCGACGCGGACGATCAGCGTCTTCCCGGACGTCGCCAACCTGCCCCTCCGCCCGCCCGCTGTGCTGGCGAAGACGACGGCCGCGCTCGACATCGTGTCCGGCGGACGGTTGGAGCTGGCGCTCGGCGCCGGCGGGTACTGGGACGCGATCACCCGGATGGGCGTGCCCCGGCGCACCCCCCGCGAGGCGAACACCGCGTTGCGGGAGGCAATCGTCCTGATCCGCGCGCTGTGGGCGGACGACGTGGCACCAGTCGAGCTGGCGGGAGAGCACTACTCGCTCGCCGGCGTGCCAGCGGGCCCGGCTCCCGCGCACCCGATCGAGATCTGGACCGGAGCCCAGGGCCCGAAGGCGCTGGCTCTCACCGGCGAGATCGCCGACGGGTGGGCCGCGCCGATCGCCGCCTACCTGCCCTACGAGAGATGGGGTGAAGCCAACCGGTTGATCGACAAAGCCGCCGTCGCCGCAGGCCGCGATCCGGCGTCCGTGCGCCGCATCGCGCAGGTCGTCGGCACCATCACGACAGCCAAAGGCCGGCCACGGCTCGACGAGGGCACCTCGCCCGTGCGGGGCACCGCCGGGCAGTGGGCGGAAGTGCTGGCGCGGCTGGGCTCCGAGCAGCCGTTCACCTCGTTCGTGTTCTGGCCCGAGCACGAGACGACCGACCAGATCACCGCGTTCGCCGGCGAGGTGGTGCCCGAGGTCCGTCGGCTGCTGGGCGAGCAGAACGTGTCGAGAGACGAATCCGACGGAAAACGAGCCGATCACGTGAGGCTGGATCGCGCGGACCGCCGGATGATGGGCGCATGAAGGACACGCACTTCGACCTGCTCGTGATCGGTTTCGGCAAGGGCGGCAAGACGCTCGCGGCGACGATGGGCCGGCTCGGCAAGCGCGTGGCGATGGTCGAGCAGTCCGCCGCGATGTACGGCGGCACCTGCATCAACATCGGCTGCGCCCCGACGAAGGCGCTCGTCCACCACGCCGAGCACCCCGGGGCCGGCAGCCCGGGAGAACGCCACCGCCAGGCCGTCGAGGACACCCGCTCGCTCACCAGCGCCCTGCGCGGCAAGAACTTCGCCATGCTCGACACGATCGACTCGGTGGTGGTGATCACCGGACGGGCGGAATTCCTCGACCCGAAGACGGTCCGGGTCACCGCAGGCAACGACGTCCTCGAACTCGGCGCGGACACGATCGTGGTCAACACCGGCGCCGAGCCGATCGTCCCGCCGATCCCCGGGCTGCGCACGAGCGCCCACCTGCTGACCAGCACCGAACTGATCGACCTCGACCACCTGCCGCAGCGCCTGGCGATCCTCGGCGGCGGGTACGTGGGCGTGGAGTTCGCGTCCGTCTACGCCCAGTTCGGCAGCGCCGTCACCGTGCTGGACGCAGGCCCGCGGATCATGCCCCGCGAGGACGACGACATCGCCGCGGCGGCCACCGGGATCCTGCGTGACGCGGGCGTCGAGTTCGTCGCCGGCGCCCACGTCACGGACGTGCGCGACACCGGCGAGGGCGTCAAGATCACCTACGAAGCCGGCGGCCGGACGCACACGCTGGCCGCGGACGACGTACTCGCGGCGACCGGTCGCCGCCCGGTGACCGAGGGGCTCGGCCTCGACCGGGCCGGCGTGCGCACCACCCCGTCCGGCGCGATCGAGGTGGACGAGTCCCTGCGCACCAGCCAGCCACACATCTACGCCGTCGGCGACGTCAACGGTGGCCCGCAGTTCACCTACATCTCCCTCGACGACAGCCGGATCATCACCGACCAGCTGATCGGCGCGGGCCGTCGGTCCACTCTGGATCGCAGGTTCGTGCCGTACACGGTGTTCATGACCCCAGCGCTGTCGCGCGTCGGACTGACCGAGCGCGAAGCGGTCGAACAGGGACTTCCAGTGAAGGTCGTCGAGAAAGCCGTGGCGGACATCGCCGGGATGCCCCGGGCGAAGATCGTCGGCGAGACGCGCGGGCTGATGAAGTTCGTCATCGACCGCGAGACGGATGAATTGCTGGGTGCGGCCTTGCTTAGCATCGACTCTCAGGAGCTGATCAACGCGGTCACGCTGGCGATGCGCCACGGCGTGACCGCGAGCGAGCTGAGGGATGCGATCTACACGCACCCGTCGTCGACGGAGGCGTTCAACGAGGTCCTGGCGGCCCCGCCGGTCCGCGAGGCGTAGTGCGAGACAGAGCGCAGCCCGGACGGGTGTGTTCTCGATGAAAGATCTGCAACGGTCGCAAGCCCAGTTGGCGCCAGATCGCGGAGTGAAGCTATTGTGGGCGCAGGAGTTCGCTGGTGCGCCCGGAGCGTGCGCCGGGATCCAGCGCCCGATCCGGGGCAGGCGCGCGTAGCGCCAAGGACCCGTTAGGTAGCGGACCGAGTCGGTCATCTGCCGTTCGGTCAGCGCCATCTCCCGATCGCCCCAGACACCCAGCACCCGGCAGGTCATGGGCGGCAGGTCGGCGTGCCGGTCCCACAGGGCGAACGTGTCCGCGGGGACGTTGGCGCGGTACCAGTTCAGGCCGGCGGTGAGGGCGCCGGGCCGGGCCAGATCGGTCAGCTGACAGTCGAGGCCGGGGTCATCCGTCCGCGACGCGCCGTCGTAGGCCCAGTCACGGAACCACCTCCAGTCCTCGCACGCCCGCCAGGGCCCAGGCCACCAAGGCACCCCAATCGTGTGCGGCCACGGCGGCACACCAGACGTCCAGCACGTCCAGGAGACCGGTGACGTCACCGAGAATGTGCTCCAACGCGTAGGCGTCCACACCGTCCGGGCGATCACTTTCACCGAAACCCCGCAGATCGGGGGCGATCACCCGGTAACCGACGGCACTGAGCGCCTCGATCTGGTGACGCCACATCGTGGCGCGGTCCGGAAAGCCGTGCAGCAACAGCACCGCGGGCCCCGTGCCGACGTCGATCACGTTGAGGGTGATCAAGCCGACGGTACTCTCCTGCTCGGGAAATCCACAGAAGACGACCTCTCTCACCTCACCGGCCGGCTGTCAGCTTGGCGAGCACGTCCGGGTACCGGCGCGTGTGCGCATCACCGTCCAGGGTCAGCGTCTCCCCGGTGATCCACGAGTCCCGTGTGGACAGGAAGTGGACCGCGTTGGCGACGTCCTCCGGGATCCCGCTCCGGCCGAGCGGCGTGTTGTCCGTGAACTCCTCAGCCAATCCGGGGACCCTCAGCAACGGGGCGACCAGCGGAGTATCCACCAGCCCCGGAGAGACCGCGTTGACCCGGATCTTCTGCGGCCCCAGTTCCAGCGCCGCGACCTGGGTCAGCATCACCACCCCGGCCTTGGCGGCGCAGTAGGCCGCCATGCCCGCGGCCGGCTGGGTCGCGTTCAGGGAGGCGATCGTGACGATCGACCCATACTCATCCATGCGGCGGGCCGTGTGTTTGATCACCAGGAACGCACCGGTCAGGCAGACGTCGACGACCCGCCGCCAGTCGTCCGCGTCGAAGCCGGTCAGGGGCGCGACGGCACTCGTTCCCGCACAGTTGACCACCGCGTCTACACGGCCCGAGCGGGATCCCACCAGGTCGAACATCGTGTCGACCGCGTCGTCGTCGGTGATCCGCACCTGGTGGGCCCAGCTGCGGCCACCCAGTTCGCGGGCGCGGGTCGTCGCGAGGTCGCCGTCGAGGTCGGCGACCACGACAGTCGCGCCATCACGGGCGAACCGCTCGGCGGTCGCCAGCCCGATCCCGGACGCGCCGCCGATGACGACCACCACCCGCGGATCCGTTGTGCTGCTGGGGTTCATGCTGCTCATCCGATCGGAATGTTCTCGTAGTAGGGGACGACGATCAGGTCGGTCGCCGTGACATCACCCACCATCGCCGTGGTCGTCGGGTGCACCGGCTCGGCGGCGACGGCGATGTTGAGGCAGACCGGCCGCCCGGAAGCGAACGCGCGCGCGACCGCCGGACCGATGTCCTCGAGCCGCTCGATCCGTTCCCCGTAAGCACCGAACGCGATCGCGACCTGTTCGTAGGCGCTGTCGGCGAGTTCGGAAACCACCACCCCGGACTGGCCGAACACGGCTTGCTGCCCGTGGATCGACATGCCCCAGACCGCGTTGGTGAACACCACGGTGACCACCGGGATTCCGTGCCGCACCATGGTGTCGAACTCGGACAGGTGGAAAGCCGCCGAGCCGTCGCCGGTGAACAGCAGGACCGGGCGGTCGGGGTCGGCGCGGTGGGCCCCGATGGCGAACCCCTGGCCCACGCCGAGACATCCCGGGTAGCCCAGGCGCAAGACGCTGTTCGGCTCCTCGGCGGCGAAGTGGTATCCGGCCCACGCCGGGACTTCGCCACCGTCGAACACACCGACGGTCCGGGGCGGCAGCGCGGCCATCACTTCGCGCGCCGCATGGTACGGGTGCAGGCGGCCGGACTCGGTCGCGGTGCCGGCACGCCACCTCCGCCTGCGGGCGGTGCTTCGCCGTGGTCTGATGGCCACGGTCATGGTCAGCGCACTGCCCATGAGCGCGATGCCGCGCGGCCCGTTCCCGCTCTCGTCCTCGCCGACGCGGCTTCGTCGATCAAATGCCTCAACACGGAGCACCTGATTGCGACGTGCATCAGACCCATGCCGTGGACCGGCGCAGGTGATATCCGACGGCCAGGAGGACCTGGCCGACCGTCGGGGGACCAGTCATCTGACGGGCCCTGCCGGGCGGAGCCGGGCCCAAGATAGTGACACCTTCGGATGGCGAGGCGAAGGCTTCGCCGCTAGGAATGGAGAGTGCATCATGCCGACGATCACGACTGCTGATGGCGTGGAGATTTTCTACAAGGACTGGGGTACCGGTCAGCCGATCGTGTTCAGTCACGGCTGGCCTCTCTCGGCGGACGATTGGGACACCCAGCTGCTGTTCTTCCTGGCCCACGGCTACCGGGTCATCGCCCACGACCGGCGCGGGCACGGCCGCTCCGCGCAGGTCGCCGACGGGCACGACATGGACCACTACGCCGACGACCTGGCCGCGCTGACCAGCCACCTCGACCTGCACGACGCCATTCACGTCGGCCACTCCACCGGCGGCGGCGAGGTCGTGCGCTACCTCGCCCGCCACGGCGAATCCCGCGTCTCCAAAGCCGTCCTGATCGCGGCCGTGCCGCCGCTGATGGTGCAGACCGACGCCAACCCCGGCGGCCTGCCCAAGAGCGTCTTCGACGACCTGCAGGCCCAGCTGGCCGCCAACCGGGCCCAGTTCTACCTCGACCTGGCCTCCGGCCCGTTCTACGGCTTCAACCGCCCCGGCGCCGAACCCTCCCAGGGTCTGATCCGCAACTGGTGGCGCCAGGGCATGGAAGGCGGCGCGAAGGCCCACTACGACGGGATCGTCGCCTTCTCCCAGACCGACTTCACCGAAGACCTGAAGAAGATCACCGTCCCGACCCTCGTCATGCACGGCGACGACGACCAGATCGTCCCCTACGCGGACTCGGGCCCGCTCTCGGCCGGGCTGCTGCGCAACGGCACCCTCAGGACCTACCCGGGATTCCCGCACGGCATGCCCGCCACCGAGGCCGACACCATCAACGCCGACCTGCTCGACTTCATCCGGTCATGAGCAGCCCGATCGCGGTGCTCGGCGCCACCGGCCGCCAAGGCGGCGCCGTGGCCCGCCACCTTCTCGAGCACGGCGCACACGTCCTCGCGCTGGTCCGCGACCCCGACAGCGCGAGCGCGCACCGGCTGCGGGAGGCCGGCGCGGACACCGTCCGCGCCGACCTGGCGGACGCGGGCTCGCTGGTGGCCGCTTTCCAGGACACAGCCGCGGTCTTCGCGATGACGACGTACAACGCCGACGGGGCGGATTCGGAAGTCCGGCAGGGATCGGCCATCGCGGACGCCGTCGTCGCCGCGAAAGTGCCGTCCGTGGTCTACAGCTCCGTCGGCGGCGCGGACCGGGCGACCGGGATCCCCCACTTCGAGAGCAAGTGGGCGATCGAACAGCGGCTGCGCTCGACCGGCGTGCCGCTGACCGTGATCCGGCCGGTCTTCTTCATGGAAAACCTGATGCGTGCCGGTGTCGTCACCGCCGAGGCGGACGGGCAGGTCTTCCGGTACGCCTTCGCGCCAGGGGTGCCGGTCCAGATGATCGCCTCCGACGACATCGGCGCGATCGCCGCCCGGGCGGTCCTCGACCCCGACGCCATCCCGGGCGGTCAGCTGGAGATCGCCGGCGACGAGCTGACGCCGGAGCAGATGGCGGCGGCCTTCGCCGAGGCTTCGGGCCGCCCCACCCGGTTCGAGCCGACGCCGATCGACGCGGTCGCCGACGCGGACCGGCAGGCGATGTACACCTGGCTCGCGACCACGCCGGGGTACCAGGCCGACTTCGCCACCACCTCGGCGCTGCGGCCCGGGATCCGGTCCTTCCCCGCCTTCCTGTCCGGCGCCAACCCGTGAAGGAGCCCGTGATGACACCCCGGCCGCATCACCTCCCCCGCGCGATCGAGGTCCGCGGCGTGCGGCACAACTCGCTGCGCGACCTCGACGTCGACGTGCCGCTGTGGCGGACCGTGGCGGTGGCCGGGGTGTCGGGGTCGGGGAAGACGTCGCTCGCGATGGGGACGCTGTACGCCGAAGGGCTGCACCGGTTCCTCGAGGGCCTGTCCACCTACAGCAGGCGGCGGATCGGCCAGGCCCAGCGGCCGGACGCCGACCGCATCGACCACTTGCCACCGGCGCTCGCGTTGCGGCAGCGGCCACCGGTCCCCGGACCGCGCAGCACGGTCGGGACGATGAGCGAGGTCCTCAACGTCCTGCGGTTGATCATGTCGCGCCTGGGGACCCACCGCTGTCCCAACGGCCACGATGTGCCACCGGCGGTCGCCACGCAGGGGATGGAGATCGTGTGCCCGGTGTGCGGGGTGCGGTTTGAGCACCCGGGCGCGGAGTCGTTCGCGTTCAACTCCGTCGGTGCCTGCCCGGGCTGCGACGGGACGGGCGTGCGCACCGAGGTCGACCCCACGGCGCTGGTGCCGGACCCAGGCAAGACGATCGACGAGGGCGCGGTGCTGTCGTGGAACGTCGGCGGGCGGCGGCTGAGCCGGTACGCCGCCGGTGAGCTGGGAGTGCGGCTGGACGTGCCGTACCGCGAGCTCACCGCCCGGGAGAAGGATTTCGTCATGCACGGCGAGCCGGTGCGGCAGCAGGTCGTCGTCTCGGGCCGCAACGGCAGGCAGGTGACCCTGGAGGTCACCTACGACAACGCCATCACCGCCGCCCGCCGCTCGGAGAAGAGCAAGTTCCTCGTCACGCACACCTGCCCGGTCTGCCACGGCTCCCGGCTGCGGTCCGAGGCCCTGACCAGCCACCTGGACGGCCGCGACCTCGCCGAACTCAGTGCTCAGGACCTCGACCACCTCGCCGCGTTCGCCGGCGGCCTGCCCGCGCTGATGCCGGCCGAGCTGACCCGGCTGACCACCGGGCTGGTCGGTGAGCTCACCGGTGCGCTCACCCCGCTGCTGGAGCTCGGCCTCGGCTACCTGAACCTGGACCGGGCCGGATCGACGTTGTCCACCGGCGAGCGGCAGCGCATCGAGCTCACCTCGACTGTCCACGCGAGCACGACCGGCATGCTGTACGTCCTGGACGAGCCGTCCGTCGGGCTCCACCCGAGCAATGTCGCGGGGCTGCGCAAGGCCATCGACGCCCTGGTGCGCAACGGCAACTCGGTGGTGCTGGTCGAGCACGACCTCGACGTGATCCGCACCGCCGACTGGATCATCGAGCTTGGCCCTGGTGCCGGGCGGCAGGGCGGCACGGTCGTCGCCGAGGGCACCCCGGCCGAGATCGAAGCCGACGAGCGGTCGATCATCGGCCCGTTCCTGACGGGCCGCGAAACGGTCGAGCGCGCGCCACGACCGCGCGCCGGCGAACCGGCCACCATCACCGTCAGCAGCCTCCACAATCTGTCCGGGGTGACGGCCACGTTCCCGCTCAACCGGCTCACCGCGATCGCCGGCCCGTCCGGCACGGGCAAGACCGCCCTGGTGCTGGAAAGCCTGGTCCCCGCTGCGCGGGCACAGTTGGCCGGCACGCCGCTGCCCGGCCACGTCGCCCGGCTGGAGCTGGGACCGCTACGCGGCGTCGTGGAGATCGACGCGACGCCGATCGGCCTCAACGCCCGGTCCACTCCGGGCACCTACACCGGTGCCTTCGACGCGATCCGAGCCCGCTTCGCGGCCGCGACCGGACAGGCCGCCGGGCAGTTCTCCTTCAACACGAAGGAGGGGCAGTGCCCGACCTGCAAGGGCCTCGGTTCGATCGACCTGGACGTGCAGTACCTGCCCGACATCACGGTGGAGTGCCCGACCTGCCACGGCGCGCGGTTCGGTGAGAAGACGCTCGAGTCGCGTGTGGACGGTCTCACGATCGCGGACGTTCTCGAGCTGACGGTCGACGAAGCCCTGGAACGCTACGCCGACGTGCCCACCATTGTCCGGCCGCTGCGGCCCGTGGCCGAGGTCGGGCTGGGGTACCTGCGGCTCGGTGAGCCGACGCCGGCCCTGTCCGGCGGGGAGTCCCAGCGCCTGCGCATCGCCGCGCGCCTGCGCAGCAGCCAGCGGAACGTGCTGTATGTGCTCGACGAGCCCTCGACCGGACTGCATCCGGCCGACATCCGCGCCCTGGTGGCGGTGTTCGACCGCCTCCTGGACGCCGGGGCCACTGTCGTCGTCATCGACCACGACCTCGACCTGATCGCCGCGGCCGACCACGTGCTCGACCTGGGCCCCGTCGGCGGCCCCGGCGGTGGCCGCATCGTCGCCCAGGGGACGCCGGACCAAGTCGCCGCCGACCCCGCCAGCGTCACCGGCCCGTACCTCACCGAACGCGTCGGGCTTCGGGGTCGTCGCGAGTGAGGTAGCACCACATGCGCTCCTCGATCCCGCCGGTCCACACCGCACGGGCTGTGGCTTCGTCCGCGCTGAATTCGACGGCGCCGGCACCGGTGGACCGCACGGCCAGATCCAGTTCGCTCGCGGTCTCGAGGAACTGCGCGAGAACCACAGCCCGCGGCAATGACTCACCCACGACGACCGCACCGTTGCCGCGAAGCACGATCGCCGGCGCGTTCCCCAGCGCTTCCGCCACCGACTCCGCGGCCATCTCCGTCCGGACCAGCCGGGGATCGGGCCACAACGGCGGTCCCGGAGCGAAGTACGCCCCGGTACCGTCGAGCGGACGCGCGGTGCACCCGAGCGCCGACAGCGCCCGCACCGCGACGGGTAGCACTCGCGCGATACCACCGACGTCGGCTCGGCGCCGGTAGATCGCCTGGTGCAGCCGGACCTCACCCGGAACATCGCGGGGCAGCTCGCCGGTCACCGCGACGACGATGCCGGGTCGTCGCCCGATCTGTCCCAGTGGGACGGCCGGCGTGACGAGGAAAGTGGACTCGTCGCGCCGGAACGAGCAGTGCCCGTACGCCGTGACGAGTCCCGCCCTGGACAGCGCCCTGGCCGCGGTCCGGAGCATGCGCTGCAGGTCCGGTTTCACGGCCGGTAGACCGCGAACACCTTGGACGAGTTGAAGACGTAGGACTCCTCGAACACGCTCCAGTCCGGCTTCGGACGGCCGAGTTCCTCCATGGCCCCGGCCAATGTGTACCAGTTGAGCAGCTCCTGCTGGCCGCTGTCCTCGATCTCCGTCGTCGTCCGGGTGCGCCAGACGTCGTAGTCGCCCTTGGTCATCGCGTCGTACAGCACGCGGTCGGCGGCGACGTCGGGCTGGAGTCGCCACGTCTTGTCGGTGTTGAAGGCGTGGCTCCAGCTGGAGGACGCGACGAGGACGACCCGAAGGTCGGTGGCGGCGAACGCCCGCGCCACGGCCCGGCCCACCTCCATGAACCGCCACGGCGGCGGCGACGGCGGATCCAGCTGCGCGGGCGTCTCGCCGAGGGACACCGCGAACCCCTTGTTCGCCACGACGAGCGATCCGTAGCAGTTCAGCGGGAACGCGATGACCGGATAGGGGAACCCGCGGCGGTGGTAGTCGAGGTAAAGCAAGGTGTTGAGGAAGGCGTGGGCGAACCCTTCCTGATGGAGAGGCCGGTACGCGTACGAGACGTCGATCCCCTGCTCCAGGAGGTCCTTCGCCAAGCCCCTCGCGATATCCGGAGCGCCCTTCACCTCCAGCACCGTGTCCGGACCCTCGTTCCACACGTTCGGCTTGTCGTCCATGCCCGACGAGTGCGCCATGGTCGCCCACGGCTTGATCGTCAGGTCGGGATAGGCCAGGACCGCGTACGGCGGGATGATGTCCTCGCGGAAGTTCTCGTATTGGTCGTCGCCCCAGATCAGGACGACGTCCGGCTCGAAGGCGTCGATCTCCGAGCGGCAGTGGTCGAGGGCGGACACCAGCCGTTCCCGGTGCCGGGTCGCCGCGGCCCGGCCCTCGTCGGAACCCCACTCCTGCCGCATCCGTTCCGGCCACGAGGCCGGATCTTTCGCGTGCTCGGGCACGAGCGGATCCTGGAGGTTCTTCCGCAGCAGCCACGCCATGTCCTCGTCCACCCCGGACAGTGGCGGGTAGTGCGTCACCCCGATCCCGAGAATTTCGCCCACGGTGTTCCTCGCAATCGTCGTGTCCGTCGAGAAGAAGCGCAGTGAATACCGGCTTCGCCGGAGCGTCAACGGTTGCCGTTTCGATGAGAGAAACGGTCCGCTTCGGCTTTGCGCCCGCGGCCACGAACCTGGGTCGTATGAGCCGAACGAAGGTGACGGCAGCGATCGTGGGGCCGGGGAACATCGGGACCGATCTGCTGGCCAAACTGCAGCGAAGCCAGGTGATCGATGTCCGTTACGTGGTCGGCGTGGTGGAGTCCGACGGCCTGGCGCGGGCCCGCGCGAAAGGCGTCGGAGCGTCTGCGGAGGGCGTGGATTGGCTGCTGCGGCAGGACCCGCTGCCGGATCTCGTGTTCGAGGCGACCTCCGCGAAGGCCCACATCGCGAACGCCCCGCGCTACGCGGAGGCCGGGATCCAGGCCGTCGACCTCACCCCGGCCCACCTCGGGCCGATGGTGTGCCCGCCGGTCAACCTGCACGCGCACCTCGATGCACCCAACGTCTCGATGATCACCTGCGGTGGGCAGGCCACGATCCCCGTGGTGCACGCGGTCTCCCGGATCACCCCGGTGCCCTACGCCGAGATCATCGCGTCGGTCGCGTCGCGCGGCGCCGGCCGCGGCAAGGCGATCATCATCTCAACCCGGTCGAGCCGCCGATGATCAAGCGCGACACGGTGTTCTGCATGATCGGTGCCGACGCCGACCGGGCGGCGATCACGGCTTCGGTCCACGAGCCCGAACTGCCGCACGCCGTGCGGATCGTCGACACCACCCTGCGCGACGGCTCGCACGCCATGACGCACCGGTTCACCGAGACGCAGGTCCGCGACACGGTCCGGGCCCTCGACCGCGCCGGCGTCGAGGTCATCGAGGTCACCCACGGCGACGGACTCGGGGGCTCGTCGTTCAACTACGGCTTCTCCCGCACCGACGAAATGCGCCTGATCGCCGCCGCTCGCGACGAAGCGAAGCAAGCGAAGATCGCGGTACTGCTGGTTCCGGGAAGCGGGACGGTCGACGACCTCAAGCGGGCGCGCGACCACGTCGCCGACCTGGTCCGGGTCGCCACCCACGCCACCGAGGCCGATGTCTCGCCACAGCACTTCACCGCCGCCCGTGACCTCGGGAGGGAGATCGCGGGGTTCCTCATGATGGCCCATCGCGTCTGGCCGGAAGACCTGGCGAAGCAAGCGCGGATCATGGTCGACGCCGGCCGCCAGGCACCGTACTGCACCGACTCGGCGGGCGCCTTGCTCATGCACGAAGCCCGGGCCCGGTTCGAGGCTCTCGTCGCGGAAGTCGGCGACGAGGCTTGGGTCGGCTACCACGACCACCAGAACCTGTCCTTCGGCGTGGCCGACTCCGTCATCGCGCACGAGGCCGGCGTCCGGTACATCGACGGATCGCTGTGCGCACTGGGGGTCCGGGGCAGGCAACAGCCCGACCGAAGTGCTCGCCGCGGTGTTCGACCGGCTCGGATCGACACCGGGCTCGACGTGGGGGCCCTGCTGGACGCGGCCGAGGACGTCGTGCGCCCGTACCTGACCCGCTGGCCGAAGCTGGACCGCAACGCGGTCGTGCGGGGCTGGGCCGGGGTGCGCTCGTCGTTCCTGCTGCACGCCGAAACAGCCGCCGAGCGGTACAAGGTGCCCGCTCCCGACATCCTCCGGCGGGGCGGCGAGCTGGGCCTGGTCGGCGGCCAGGAAGACATGATCATCGACAGTACGATCGAATTGGCGGGTGAGCGGCGATGACTTCGTTCGGGCACATCATCGACGGCCGGGAGCAGGACTCGCTCGACGGCTCGCGATTCGACTCGATCGACCCGTGGACGCGCGAACCGTGGGCCGACCTGGCCCTTGGCGGACCAGCCGAAGCCGGCCTCGCGGTCGCCGCCGCCCGGCGCGCGTTCGACGAAGGACCGTGGCCGCGCCTGGGATACGCCGAACGCGGTGCGCTGCTGCACCGGCTCGCAGACCTCGTCGAGGAGCACGCCGACGAGCTGGCGCTCGCCGACTCCCGCGACATGGGCAAACCGGTCGCCGACGCCCGGGACAAGGACGTCCCCCGTGCGGCGCGGAACTTCCGTTTCTTCGCCGACCACGCCCGGCTCGCGACCTCCGAGGCCTATCCCTCGGACACCGGGCACCACGCCTACGCCCGCTTCGAGCCGGCCGGGGTCGTCGCCGCGATCGCTCCCTGGAACTTCCCCCTGATGCTGGAGACGTGGAAGGTCGCACCGGCTCTGGCCTGGGGCAATACCGTTGTGCTCAAGCCGGCCGAGGACTCACCGGCCAGCGCGACGATCCTGGCCCGCCTGGCGATCGAGGCCGGGTTCCCGCCCGGCGTGTTCAACGTGGTGCACGGCTACGGACCCGCGTCCGCCGGGGAAGCACTTACCACCGATCCGCGGGTCGACCGGATCACCTTCACCGGCGAATCCGGCACCGGCCGGATCATCACCGCCGCCGCCGCGCGCAACCTGACGCCGGTGAGCCTCGAACTCGGCGGTAAGGGCGCCAACCTGGTCTTCGCCGACGCCGACCTGGACAACGCCGTCGACTGGTCGATCAAGGCGATCTTCACCAACGCCGGGCAGGTCTGCCTCGCGGGTTCACGCCTCTTCGTCGAGCGTCCGGTGCTCGAGGAGTTCACGGCCCGCTTCGTCGCTGCCGCCGAGGCCTTGGTGATCGGCGACCCGCGGGACCCGGCCACGCAGGTCGGCCCGTTGGCGTCGGAGACGCATTGGCGCAAGGTGTCCGGCTACCTCGACGATCCCGGCGGCAAGGTGCTCACCGGCGGGCGCGGCGACGGATGGGTCATCCGGCCGACGATCGTGTCCGAGGTCCCCGCCGATTCGCCGCTGCAGTGTCAAGAGGTCTTCGGGCCCGTCGTGACGATCACGCCGTTCGACACCGAAGCCGAGGCCGTCCGGGCGGCGAACGACTCGCCGTTCGGCCTCAACGCCATGGTGTTCACCGAGAACCTGTCCCGCGCCCACCGGGTCTCCGCGGCCCTGCGCGCGGGCACGGTGTGGACGAACTGCTTCTTCGTCCGTGACCTGCGGGCGCCGTTCGGCGGCGTGGGCGACTCCGGCTGGGGCCGGGAAGGCGGCAACTTCAGCCGCGAGTTCTTCACCGAGCCCAAGGCCGTGGTCATGGCCATCCGGGACGAACGGTGAAGGACACGCGGGACAAGGCCCGCGCGCTCTACGACGCCCGCAGCACCCGGACCCCGATCCCCCCGTTCACCGACGACGAGCCGGGTCTCGGGATGGCCGACGGCTACGCGGTACAACGTGAACTGATCGACCTGCTGCTCGCCGACGGCGACCGCATCGTCGGCCACAAGGTCGGGCTGACGTCCGAGCCGATGCAGAAGATGATCGGCGTCGATTCACCGGACTACGGGCCGGTGCTGGTGTCCACCGTCTACCGCGACGGCGACGAAATCCCGCTCAGCCGGTTCATCGCTCCCAAGCTCGAAGCCGAAATCGTGTTCGTGCTCGGTGATCGCCTGGAAGGCCCGGGAGTCACCATCACGGAAGCGCGGGCGGCGGTCGCCGGGGCGGTGGCCGGGATGGAGATCGTCGACTCCCGCATCGAAGACTGGCGCGTCCGGCTCGCCGACACCGTCGCCGACCTGGCGTCCAACGGCGCCGTGGCGACGTCGAGCCGGATCGTCCCGATCGATGGGTTCGACACCCGGCTCGTGGGCATGACATTGACCCGCAACGGCGTGGTGATCGACACCGGCGCCGGTGCGGCCGCCTTGGGTGATCCGGTGGCTGTCGTCGCCTGGCTCGCCAACGTCCTGGGTGCCGACGGAGTAGCCCTCGAACCCGGGCACCTGATCATGACCGGCGCGCTGCACGCGGCCGTCCCCATGGCCCCGGGGGACGTCTTCCGCGCCGACTTCGACCGCCTGGGACCGGTGACCGTGCGGGTGAGCGGATGAACAACGTCGGCAAGTGGGCTGAGCAGCTGGCGAAAGCGGTCGCCGACCGCATCGCGATCCCCAGGCTGTCCGCTGAATCCCCGGAACTCGACCTCGAGACCGCTTACCGCGTACAGCGCGAACTGCGCGCGGCCGCCGGCCCCCTGGCCGGCCGCAAACTGGGTGTGACGTCCCGGGCAAAGCAGGCTCAGGTGGGCGTCTCCTCCCCCGTCCACGGATATCTCGCCGCAGCGGATGCCGTCGACCTCGGCGAGCCTTTGGACACCGCGCCGCTGATCCAGCCCCGGTGCGAGCCGGAGATCGTCTTCCTCCTGGGCCGTGAACTCGCCGGGCCGCACGTCACCGCCGCGGACGTCCTCGCCGCGTCCCGCGGCGTCGCTGTGGGGATCGAGGTGCTCGACTCCCGTTACACCGACTACGAATTCACGATGCCGGACGTCGTCGCCGACAACACCTCCGCCGGCCGATACGTGGTCGGCCCGCCCGTGGATCCGTCCGGCATCGACCTCCGTCTGGTCGGCGTGCTGCTGGAGAAGAACGGGAAGGTCGCGGCCACCGCGTCTGGCGCGGCCGTGCTCGGCCATCCGGCCGCCGCGGTGGCGTGGCTGGTGCGCCGGTTGTGGACGGAAGGCGAAGGACTGCGCGCGGGTGAGATCGTGCTGTCCGGCGGACTGACCGCCGCCGTCCCGGTGGCTCCGAAAGACGTCGTCGTCGCCTCGATCGACCGGTTGGGCTCGGTCGAGCTTGCTTGCCGCTGACCCACCGACGAAAGGCACACACCATGCCACTCATCCAGGTCACGCTCGTCGAAGGGCGTTCCCCCGAGCAACTCCGCGCGCTGGGCGAAGCACTCACCATCGCCGCCGAGCAAGCCATCGGCGCGAAGCGGCAATCGATTCGCGTGGTGCTCACCGAGTGCAAACCGGAGCACTGGTTCATCGCGGGCGACTCGATGGCGCACCTTCGCGACACCGGTGCCAGGTGACCGTCACCGTCACGGTCATTCGACGGGCGCTGCCGGTGGCAGTTCCGACCACCATGGGTCCGGCACGCGACCGAACCGACCTTGGGAGGGCACCATGCCGCACCGGTACCTCAGCACACTGACAACGCCGGCCGTCGAAGCCGCACAAAAGCAGTACGGCAGCTACTCCGCCATCCAGCGGATGACCAGCGGCTGGCACACCGACGGTGTCCTCGGCGAGGACGAGATCGGCTTCATCGCCGAGCGGGACAGCTTCTACCTCGGCACCGTCGGCGAAACCGGCTGGCCGTACGTCCAGCACCGCGGTGGACCGCCCGGCTTCCTCAAGGTGCTCGGCGTGGAAGACGGCGCGAGCCTGCTCGCCTGGGCCGACTTCCGGGGCAATCGCCAGTACGTGTCCGTGGGGAATCTCGGCGCCTCGGCCAAGGTGTCGCTGTTCCTCATGGACTACCCCCACCAGCAACGCCTCAAGATACTGGGAGAGGCCCGCTCTCACGACGCCCGGACCGAAGAGGCCGCGTCGCTGCTGGAAAAGGTCGCCCTTCCGGGCTACCGGGCCCACGTGGAGCGCATCATCACCGTCAGGGTGCGCGGCTATGACTGGAACTGTCCCCAGCACATCACCCCGCGCTGGACCGAAGCGGAACTCGCGCCGATCCTCAACGCGGCCGGCCACCACCCCGACGATCGCCGTCCCCGGTGATGGCCACCGGAACCTGGGACCTGACCCGGTCCTCGCTCAGGGAGCTGTTCCTGTTCAGCAGCCTGTCCGATGCCCAGCTCGACTGGCTGCTCGGACACGCGTCGCTGACGCAGTGGCCGGCCGGCACCGAAGTCGTCCGCGAAGGCGACCCCGCGGCTTCGTTCCACGTGCTGCTTTCCGGCACCCTCCGGATGACCAAGCAGGACGCCGGCGGCGAAGTGGAGCTCAAACGCTCTGGCCAACGTGGGGCCTACTGCGGCGCGATCCGGTTTTTCCACCTCGAAGAACACCAGACGTACCCGACGTCAGTTCACGCGCTGAGCGACCTGGTCCTGCTGACCCTGCCGGCCGATGAACTCGCCGCGCAGTTCCGCAGCTGGTTCCCGATGTCCGCGCACCTGCTGGAAGGCTCGTACGCGAACTGGCTCACCACGGACGCGATCGTCGGCCGCAGACGTCAGCTGCTGGCCCTCGGGCAGTTGTCGGCAGGCTTGACCCATGAGCTGAACAACCCGGCAGCGGCCGCCGAGCGCGCCACCGCGGCCTTGCGCCGGCAGGCCACCGCCACGCAGGTCGCGTTCGTGCAGCTCATCGAGGACGGTGTTGGTCCACGCGCACTCCGGGAGTTGCTGCGGCAGCGAGACCGGCTGGTCAACCGGTTGTCGTCTGTTCCTTCTTCGACCGCGCTCCAACGGACCGACCGAGAGGACGAGATCGACGGCTGGCTGGAGACCCACGCGCTGGAGCAAGTGTGGGAGGCACCCTCCATCTTCGCCGGCGCGGGCGTGACCACGGCCGACTTGGCCGAGGTCACGCACTCGGCCGGCCCCTCGTTCGCGAGCGACGCCCTGCGTTGGCTGGCTCACGCGTTGGAGTCCGAGCTGCTCCTCAGCGAGATCCAGGAGTCGATCAGCCGCATGTCGGCTCTCGTGGGAGCCACCCAGGAGTACACCCACCTGGACCGGACGCCCTACGCGTGGATCGACGTCCACGATGGGCTGCGGGCCACGTTGGCCCTGCTCCACACCAAGATCGGTCCGCGAATCCGGGTGACCGAACTCTACGACCGCCGGCTGCCGCGCATCCCGGCCTACCCCGCCGAGCTGAACCAGGTGTGGACGAACCTCATCGACAACGCCGTCGCGGCGATGGATGGTGCCGGCACGCTGACCCTTCGCACCACTTTGGTCTCCGATCAGGTGTGTGTCGAGATCCGCGACACCGGCCACGGCATCCCCTCCGAGAACCGGCGGCGGGTCTTCGAACCGTTCTTCACCACGAGGCCCGTCGGTGAGGGCGACGGGCTGGGCTTGGACACCGCCTGGCGCATTGTGGTGGAGCGCCATCACGGCGACCTGAGGGTCGAGTCCGAACCCGGCGACACGAGATTCCAGGTGCTGATGCCCACCGCGGAGCGGCAACCACCGAGGTGACGCGCGTCGCCGGCTACTCCCCTGCCCGCTCGGCGGCGGCCTTCAGCGACGCGTGGGTCGGCGCGTCCGGCACGTGCGACGGCCGCAACGACTCCATCTCCTTACGCAGCACCGGAACCACTTCACTGCCGAGGATCTCGAGCTGGTCCAGCGCGGTCTTCAGCGGCAGCCCCATGCCGTCCACGTTGAACAACTGCCGCTGGTAGTCGCCGAAGTCCTCGCGGAAGCGCATCGTGCGGTCGATGACCTGCTGGGGGCTGCCGACCGACAACGGGGTCTGGTCCATCGTTTCCTCGAGCGACGGGCCGCCGCCGTAGACCGGCGAGTGGTCGAAGAACGGCCGGAACTCCCGGATGGCGTCCTGGGAGTTCGCGCGGAGGAACACCTGCCCGCCGAGGCCGACGATCGCCGTGTCCGCCGGGCCGTGACCGTGGTGCTCGAACCGTTCGCGGTAGAACGAGACCATGCGGCGCGTGTGGTCGACCGGCCAGAAGATGTTGTTGTGGAAGAAGCCGTCGCCGTAGTAAGCGGCCTGCTCGGCGATCTCCGGGCTGCGGATCGACCCGTGCCAGACGAACGGCGGTACACCGTCCAACGGCCGCGGCGTGGAGGTGAACCCCCGCAGCGGGGTGCGGAACTTTCCCGTCCAGTCGACGACGTCCTCGCGCCACAATCGCCGCAGCAGGGCGTAGTTCTCGACCGCCAGGGCGATTCCGTCGCGGATGTCCTTGCCGAACCACGGGTACACCGGCCCCGTGTTGCCACGGCCCAGCATGAGGTCGACGCGGCCGTCAGCCAGGTGCTGCAGCGTCGCGTAGTCCTCGGCGATCTTCACCGGGTCGTTCGTGGTGATCAGCGTCGTCGAGGTCGACAACAGGATCCGGCTCGTGCGCGCGGCGACGAAGCCCAGCAGCGTGGTCGGTGACGAGGGCACGAACGGTGGGTTGTGGTGCTCCCCTGTCGCGACGACGTCGAGGCCGACCTCCTCGGCTTTGACCGCGATGCGGATCATCGATTTGATGCGCTCGGTTTCGGTCGGCGCGACTCCCGTCGCGGGATTCCGCGCGAGATCGCCGATCGTGAAGATGCCGAACTGCATGGTGACTCCTATTCCGCCTGTGCCGTGGCGAGGTCTTCGCGCACGAGGGGGACGAGTTCCTCGGCGAAGATCTCCAGCTGGCGTTCGTGGTCGTCGCCGGGCCAGAAGACGATGCCGTTCATGCCGTGCTCGGTGATGCTCGTGACGACGTCGTCGCGCCACCGGGACAGTGGGCCGTGGAACGCGCCGCGATCGGCGCCGCCGATGACCCCGGAAACGTTGTAAACCTTGCGGATGCCCGCCGGGTCCCGGCCGGCTCCGGCGGCCGCGTCGTCGATCCGGCGGACAGCGTCGCCGAGGCGGTCGAGCCCGAGGTAGGCGTGCGACGGGAGCCAGCCGTCGGCGCGGGCACCGGTCAGTGCCAGCGTCCGCGGCCCGTACGCGCCGAGCCACAGGCCGAGGCCGCGACCCGGCCGCGGCCCCGGGTGCACGCCGGACAGGGCGTAGTACCGGCCGGTGGTGCGCACGCTGCGTTCCCCGCTCCACATCGCGCGGACCACGGTCACGGCCTCGGCCAGGGCGTCGACCGCTTCCTTCCGGTCGCGCCGCGGACCGCCCATCGCCTCGATCGCCTCCCAGAAGGCACCGGCGCCGAGTCCGAGCTGAATCCGCCCGCCGGACAGCAGGTCGAGGCTCGCGGCCGACTTCGCCAGCACTGCGGGCGGGCGCAACGGCAGTGAGGACACGGTGGGGACCAGCGTGACGCGCTCGGTGCTCGCCACCAGGTAGGTGACCAGCGTCCAGGTGTCGTAGAAGGCGGACTGGTACGGGTGATCCTGCACCGTCACCAGATCGAGCCCGAGCCGTTCGGCCGCTCGCGCCTGGCGCAGTGGTGCGTCCGGTTGCCGCCACACCGGGTCGACGTTGGCTCCGAACAGGACGGGAAGGGCCATGATCTGCTCCTGGTGGGTGAGCGGGCCCCCGGCGGGCCGGGGGCCCGTCGCGGTCAGACGCCCGCGGGTTCCGGCTGGGAAGCGACGAAGGAGACCAGCGAACCGTAGAACGGCAAGGCGTGCTCGGCGAAGATCCCGGCCAGCTCGGCGCCGCCCTGCTCCCGCCAGTCGTGCAGCAGCTCGGCGGCGACCGCGACCGTGCTGTTCAGCACCACCCCGGCGGCCTGCATCCGAAGCGCGGCCGCTTGCGAGGCCAGCGCGTTCCACGTGCCGGAGGCGTCGAGCACCGCGTGCACCTGGTAGCCCTTGGCGACCCCGGACAGCGCGGCGAACGCGACGCACACGTCGGTGCTGATGCCGGCGACGATCAGCTGGTCGCGGCCGGTGGCGCGAACGGCCGCCTCGAACTCGGCGTTGCCGAAGGCGTCGATCTCCCCGGGACGGCGCACCACCCGGACGCCGGGCAGGAGGGCCTGCAGTTCCGGCAACAGCCGGCCGTTCGCGCCTTCGTCAGCGCTGGTCGTGACGATCACCGGCAGGTCTTGCGCCTTCGCGATCTTGGCGAGCGCCAGCACGTTGCGCCGAAGCTCCTCCTGATCGTGGTCGTGCACTCCGAGCAGCAGGCCGACCTGGTGGTCGACGAGCAGCAGGGCGGCACGTTTCCGGTCGAGGCGGGCGGCGGGGTAGGTGTTCGCGGTCATGTCGGGCAACCTCTCTACGGACGAACCTGATAAAACCAAGTTACTTTTTAAAACTCGCGGCGGCAACCTTCGGAGCGTGACGTGCGCGACACGCGGTCACTTCACCGCGTAACCCGCGTCGACCGGGAGTGCGACCCCGGTGATGTAACGCCCCTCGTCCGATGCGAGGAACAGCACGGCGTTGCTGACGTCGTCGGGATCGAGGTAGGCGACCGGTAACGCGTTGAGCGACCGGTAGACCGGTAGCACGTCGTCCTCCCCCGGGCTCTCCAGATCGGGCCGGAAGAGCGCGAAGTTGGTGGGGTTCAGCAACATCGGAGTGCCGACAGTGGTCGGGTTGACGCAGTTGACCCGGATCGAATGCTCCGCGAGCTCCAGTGCCAGCGTCCGCATCAGCCCGGTCAGTCCGGCTTTGGCCGCACCGTAGGGAGCGAGGTTCGGCACCGACCGCAGCCCGATCGACGAGCTGGTGATGACGATCGCCCCGCCCCCGCGTGCCACGAGGTGGGTGATCGCCGGGCGCACGGTGTGGAACACTCCGCTGAGGTCGGTGTCGATGACCGCTTGCCAGTCCGCCGCGGTCGTCCGTGCCGCCGGCCCGGGTTGGCCCTGGATACCGGCGTTGGCCACGACGACGTCCAGGCCACCGAGCTCGGCGACGCCGCGGTCCACCAGTTCGGCGACGGCGTCCGGGTCCCGGACGTCGGCCCGGGTGGCGATGATGCGGCGGCCGAGCCGTTCCACCAGGCGCACGGTTTCGGCCAGGTCTGCCGGTGACGCCGCCGGCGCCCCTTGCGCGGGCACCGCGGCCGCCACGTCGAACGCGATGATGTCGGCGCCTTCCTCCGCGAACCGCACGGCGTGGTTGCGTCCCTGCCCACGAGCCGCGCCGGAAATCAGGGCGACCTTGCCCGTCATGCGTGCTGTCACTGTTCTCCCTGGGGTGCTGCGAAGGCTTTCACGCGAAGGCGCGATCGAGTCCGTGCGTGGTGAATTGGTTCGAGGAAAGCCGTTGCGAGGCCTCCGCGGCGGCCAAGCGGACCGCCCGGACCGACGACGCGCGGTGGATGTCGTGGGTCCGGGCGGTCACCGACACCGCGCCGACCACGTGGTGACCGGCGTCGAACACCGGTGCCGCCACGCAGGAGACGCCGATCTTCGACTCCTCGTCATCGCGGGCATACCCGTGGCGCCGCGCGGTTTCCAGCTGGCCGAGGAACACTGCCGGGGCGACAATCGTGCGCGGCGACTGGCGACGCAAACCCTTGTCGAGGACGGCGTGGGTGTACTCCGTCGGGGCGTGCGCGAGCACCGCCTTGCCGACCGCCGTGCAGTGTGCGGGCATGCGGCCGCCGACACGCGAGGACATCGGCGGCCCGTCCGGGGCCTGCAGTTTGTGCAGGTACACGACCTCGGTCCGGTCGAGCACCGCGAGGTGCACGGTGAGCCCGGTGCCCGCGTGCAGCCGGGCCAGGACCGGGGACACGACATCCGGGATTCCCCGCTGCCGCGGAACGAGCTGGCCGAGTTCGAACAGCCGCAGCCCGAGCCGGTAGCCGTTCGCCTCCCGGGCGAGCAGCCGCCAGCCGACGAGCTGGTTGAGCAGCCGGTAGGCGGTGGGCTTCGGCATCCCCGTGCGGCGGTGCAGCTCGGCCAGGGTGAGGGCGTCGTCGTCCGGGCGGAACGCGTCCAGCAGCTGCATGCAGCGGCCGAGCACCGAATCCTCGGACGGCGCTGGTTCCGGCATCCTCATCGCGGCCGTCAGACGAGCGCCCGGTCCTGCCAGCCGGCGAGAAGCTTGTCCTGGCCGTCGATCCCGGGGGTGCCGTAGACGAAGTAGGTCTCGGCAGGCAGGGTGCCGCCGCCGATCGCCAGGCCGGTGTCGAAGTCCGACAGGTCCCAGGTCACGGTCTCGTGGTCGGGTTCGAACTGCAGGATGCCGGAGTTGCCGAACAACTCGATGCGGTTGCCACCGGGTTCGAACACGTACAGGAAGGCACCCTGGGTGATGCCGTGCACGTCCGGTCCGGCCTCGATCTGGATGCCGTACTCGCGGCACAGCTCGGCGGCGTCGGAATTGTGCTGCGGCACGCCGTACCAGAACGCGAGGTGGTGCAGCCGCCCCTTGGTGCCGGTCTGGTCGCGCATGATCGCCATTTCGTGGCCGAGGGCGTTGACGCTCATCCACGCGCCGATCTCGGTGCCGCCGGAGGCGCTGTCGACGACCCGCTCCCGGGTGCCGAACCCGAGGGTGCGCTCGAACAGTTCCTTTTGGACAGTGACGTCGGAGGCCATCAGGTTGACGTGGTCGAGCCGGCGCGGCGGCAGGCCCTGGAGCGGCCGCTTCGAGCGGCGGGTCAGGATGCGGCTGCGCAGTTCGGTGGGGGCGGTGTACTTTTCGACCTCCCACACCAGTTCCATCGGGTGCCCGTCGGGGCTCTGGAACGCGAAGGTGCGGCCCACCCCGAGGTCGCCCTTCGTCCACCCCAGGCCGAGCCCGGCGGCGTCGAGCGCCGCGGCGCGGCGTTCGAGGGCCTCGGCCGAGGTGGTGCGCCAGCCGACGTTGCCGAGGCCGGGCCGGTCCCGTTCGGTCAGCTTGAGGCTGTGGTGGTAGGGATCCTCGTAGCAGCGCAGGTACACCGAATCCTCGTGACGGCCGGTCTCGCGCATGCCCAGCAGCTGCGTGAAGAACCAGAGGCTGCCCTCGACGTCCGGGGTGTACAGCTCGGCGTGGGCCATGTGCGCCAGCTCGAACCGGGCGGCGGCGGTGTCGCGTGTGGTCATGGTGGTGCCTTTCACGGGCTCAGGCTTGGAGCAGCGGTTCGCGGTGGTCGTAGGCGTGGATCCAGCTGAAGTCGTCGACGAGGTTCGACAACCGCCGATCACGGGTGGCGGCGGCGTCGCCGTCGGGCAGGTGCAGCAGCGACGAGGTCACCCAGGAGCTGCGCTGCACCTGACGGGTCCGGCAGCGGCGCAGGCGTTCGTAGGCCTTCAGCGCCACCGAGACGTCGTCGTACCGGTGCAGGCAGCCGGCGAGGACCGCGGCGTCCTCGATGGTCTGGTTCGCGCCTTGGCCGTGGTGGGGCAGCATGGCGTGGGCGGCGTCGCCGAGCAGCACCACTCCGTCCGCGCTCCACCGCGCCAGCGGTGGCAGCGCGAAGAGGCCCCACCGGGGACTTTGGGGTACCGCCTCGACCATGGTTCGGATGGCGGGGTGCCAGTCCCGGAACGCCTCGGCCAGGGTGCCGTCGGCGGCTTCCGCCGTCCCGCCCTGCGCGTCCCACCGTTCGGGCCCCTCGACGACAGCGAGGAAGTTGATGAACTGGCCCGTCGCGTAGTGCAGCAGGTGCGCACCGGGCCCCATCCAGAACTGGACGGCGTCCGGGTCCGGCAGGTTGGGCACGGCGTCCCGCGTGACCAAACCCCGAAACCCGCTCGTTCCCGAATAGACGGGAACCACGTCGGTGATCGACGCGCGCACCCGCGATCGGATGCCGTCGGCTCCGACCACGAGTCCGGCCGTGGCGGTGGAACCGTCGGCGAACACCAACTCGCTCCGATCGCCCTCCCGGTGGAGGCCGGTCAGCTCCTTGCCGAGGTGGAGGTCATCGGTCCCCCAGGCCTCGGCGAGGGCCCGCTGGAGGTGAGCCCGGTGCACGCCCCAGAACGGGGCTCCGAAGCGTTCCTCGTACCACCTGCCCACCGGGTGGGCAGCGACCCGGCCACCCTGGGCCCAGTGGCGATAGATCAGCTCCGTCGGGACCGCCGACGGCGGTTCCAACGCGGCCCTGAGGCCGAGTTCACGCAGGATGCGCGTGCCGTTGGCGGCCAGTGCCACCGCGGCGCCGACCTCGGCGAGCTCGGGTGCCTGTTCGTAGATCCGTACGCGGATCCCGTGCCGGCGCAGCGCCAGGCCCAGGGTCAGCCCGCCGATTCCGGCGCCGATCACAGCGATGTCTGGACGGTCCATGGTTCACGCGGCCTGGGTCGGGGTCGGGTCGATGAAGACGCGCAGGTCGTCGATGAGCCCGTCGCGGTGTTCGATCACAGTCAGCGCCGGCACGGTGACGTCGCGGCCGTCGGGGCACCCGTAGGTGACGTTGGCTTCCAGCAGCATGACCGGTCCGGCAGCCCAGACGTTGAGGAACTCGTGTTCGATCCTGCGGTAGCTGGTGAACAACCAGTCCAGGCCCGCGCGGATGGCGTCGTGGCCGGGCATCGGGGCGTTCGCGCCGTAGGTCATGCGTGCGTCCGGGGCGAAACCCGCGAGCACGGCCTCGGTGTCGCAGGCGTCGACCTTGGCGTAGAAGTCGCTCACCCAGGCCGGGACCTCGACGGCTGTCGCCGCGCCCCCCGTCATCGGACCGGCTCCGAGATCCGCCACCGGACGGCGGCCAGGGTCGTCTCGACGGCCGCCTGGTACGCGGTGGCCATGTCGTGGGCCAGCTCCTGGTCCGTGACGGGCAGCTCGTCGCCCGGCCGGACGGCCAGCGCGAACTGGAACCGCAGGGACAGCTCGCCGTTCTGCTCGAGGATCTCGTTGGTGATGGTGCCCAGCACCGGCCCTTCGAGCCGGGTGAACACCACGCGGTTCGGCTGGTCTAGCCACACCCGCTCCACGTACCGGGCGCCCCGCAGTTCGATTTCCCGGTCGAACACCGTCGGGCTCTGCCGCGCGATCTCGCGGCAGGAGGTGATCGCCTCCACGTAGGGGACGGCGTCCACCGCTTTCTGCTCCAGCCCCTGCCAGATCTGCTCGCGGTCGAGCGGCTCGGCGCCCGGCGGGTTGGCGGGCAGGGTCAGTTCACTGAAGATCATGGTTCCTCCACGTCGTTGTGCGAGTTGCTGGATCAGTGATCGAGGATTTCCGGAAGAACGGGGCCCCACGCGTTGGCGGTGGCGATGTCGACCTCCCACGTCTTGGGGACCTGGGGCCGGTCTTCGTGCCAGGGCCGGGGCTCGAAGTAGCCGTTGGCCTCGTCGATCATCTGGTCGAGCTGGGTGAACAGCTCGATGGTGTTGCCGTCGGGGTCGCGGTGGTAGGTGAACACGTTGTGCCCGGGACCATGCCGGCCCGGACCCCAGTGCAGCCGGAAGTCGTTGCGCGCCAGGTGGTCCAGCGTCGTCTGCAGGTGGTTGAGGTCGCGCATCTCGTAGGCGACGTGGTGCATGCCGGAGAACTTCGCGCTCTCCAGGAAGTTCGCCGCGTGGTGGTCGGCGTTGCACCGGAGGAAGACGAAGAAGTCGCCGATGGTGTCCGACCAGCGGAAGCCCAGGAGGTCCTGGTAGAAACCCTGGATCTGCTTCAGGCTCGGGCTGAACGCCGCGACGTGGCCGAGCTTGGTCGGCCGGTACGCCGGGCTGGGTTCGGCTCCGCCCTCCGCCGGTGCCTGCGATTCGTACAGGTGCAGTGGAACGTCCGTCCCGGGCTCGGCCAGGACGAGGACGTCCGGCGTGCTCGGCGCGATGTCGCTGCGTCGCGACACCTCGTACCCCGCGGCGGCCAGGCGCTTGTGCGCGTCGTCGAGGTCGCGGACGACCTCGTAGCCCACCGACGTGCGGGCGCCTGCCTCGCCCTTGCGGATCACGACGCTGTGGTGGTCCAGTCCGGTGTTCAGGTAGACGACGTCAGGCGAGCGGTCCTCGATGTGCAGACCGAGGCAGGTGCGGTAGTACTCGGTCAAACGGTCGACGTCCGGCGTGGTGAATTCGACGTAGCCGAGCTTGGAAACGCGGGCGGCCGCGTTGTCGGTGATCATGGGAACTCCTTGGGATCAGGCGGCGAGGTAGCCGCCGTCGACGGGCAGCACGACGCCGTTGACGTACGCGGCGGCGGACGAGCAGAGCCAGACGACGGCTTCGGCGACTTCGGGCGCTTCGCCGTAGCGCCCGAGGGTGGTCCGGCCGATGACGGGGGCCATCGCTTCCGTGGGGACGGCGGCAGTCATGGCGGTCCGGATCGGGCCCGGGGCAACGGCGTTGATCCGGATTCCCCGGCCGCCGTAGTCGATGGCCGCGGTTCTGGTCAGGCCGGCCACGCCGTGCTTGCTCGCGACGTAGGCGGCCTGGGCCGCCGAACCCTGTTCGCACCAGATCGAAGCGGTGTTGACGATGGCGCCGCGGGTCTCCAGCAGGTGCGGGATCTGGTACTTCATCCCGGCGAAGACGCCACTCAGATTGACCGAGATGACTCGGTGCCAGTCGTCCTCGCCGAGGTCCGCCAAGGGCGCCGGCGAGAAGGTCCCGGCGTTGTTGTGCGCGAAGTCCAGCCGGCCGAACGTCTCGACGGCGGCGGCGACCGCGTCGCGCACCGCGGCGGCATCACCCACATCCACTTGAAGCGACCGGACTTCGACGCCGTGCTCGGCAGCTTCGGCCGCGGTGCCGCTCGGGTCTGCCAAGTCGCAGACGACGACCGAAGCACCGCGTGCCGCGAACGCGAGGGCACTCGAGCGCCCAATGCCCCCGGCCGCTCCGGTGACGAACGCGACCTTGCCGGCGAACTCGTGGTTCACGCGATCCTCCGCGGGCTCTCGACGGCGCCGTCGGCCACCGGGTTGCGGAGCGTCCCGAGTCCGTCGATCTCGATCACGACTTCGTCGCCAGGCTGCAGGAACTCTCCGCGAGGCGCCCCGACGCCGGCGGGACTGCCGGTCGCGACGATGTCCCCCGGTTCCAGCGTCATGATTTGGCTCGCCGCCGCGACCACGGCGAACGCGCTGTTCATCATGTCGTCGGTGCTGGAGTCCTGCTTCACGATGCCGTTCACGGTCAGCCTGATTCGAAGGTCCTGCGGGTCGTCCACGAACCAGGCCGGCGTCACGCCGGGGCCGGTTGGGCAGAACGTGTCCTCGCCCTTGGCCGAGGTCCAGTCGAATCCGAAGGGCGGTGCCACGGCGTCGGGGCGGCTCAGCCGGTCGCGGGCGGACACGTCGTTGACGATGGTGTAGCCGGCGATGTGGTCGGCGACGTCCGCCTCGTCGAGGTCGCGAGCCTGCCGGCCGATGACGACGCCCAGCTCGGCTTCCCAGTCGATCCGCCGTCCGGGACGGTCCGGCAGGACGATCGGGTCGTCCGGGCCGATGACCGCAGTGGACGGCGGCTTGAGGAAGAAGTACGGCGCTCCCACCGGATCGGGCCGGTCGACCTTCATCTCCGCGAGGTGCGCGAAGTAGTTCGCGCCGGCGCAGACGACCTTGCGCGGGAAGCGGATCGGCGCGTCGAGCCGCACCTGCCCGGCCAGCGGAAGACGGGAGACCTCGATCGTGCGCAGCTCCTTCGCCGCGGCCGGCCAGTCCTCGAGCAGGTCCAGCAGGGTCCGTCCCGCATAGTGCGGCAGGGCACGCACCGTTCCGTCGGCTTCCCGGAGGCCGACGGCAGTGCCGTCCCCGGATCCGCCGCCGCGGTAAGTGACCAGTGACCACGTCATGAGGAGTTCCTTCGGGTTTCCGGGGCCGCGGCCCAGTCGTCGTCGGCCGTCGTCAGCACGACGCGGCCGGTGTTGGCGGAGGCTTCGAGGTAGCGGTGGGCCGAGGCGGCTTCCGCGATCGGGAAGGTCCGGTCGATCACCGGGCGGAATCCGGCTTCCACGGCCGACCAGACCCGGCGCGCGCTGCGCAGGTTCCCGCTGCGCACGCCGATGACGCGCTGCGACCGGGAGTACAGCCGCAGCAGGTCCAGCTCGACCTTCCCGCCGAGGAAGGCTCCTGAGGTGACCACGCGGCCGCGCATCGCGAGCACGTCCATCGTCGCGCTCCAGATCGCGGGATCGCCGAGGTTGTCGATGACCAGGTCGACACCGGCGCTGCCGGTCAGCGCCCGCACCTGTTCCCCGAAGGTGGGGTCGGTGGGATCGACCACCGCCTCGGCCTTCAGCTCCCCGGCCAGGCGTTCCCGCTTGGCCGCCGACCGCGACCCCGCGATCACCCGGGCACCGTGGTGCACGGCCAGCGCCGCGGTCAGCGACCCCAGCGCGGACGAAGCCCCGTGCACCAGAACCCACTCACCGGGCTTCAACCCGGCGTGCTCGAACTGGTTCTCCGCGACCGCCCCGGACCAGACCAGCGCCGTCGCCTCCACGGGCCCCACCCCGGCTGGGACCACCAGCGCGTTGGCCGCCGGGACGACCGTGTATTCCGCATAGGCACCGCGGGTGTGCACCCCCATGATCCGGGTGGAGGCGCAGGCTTCGAGAGCGCCGTCCGCGCACGCCGCGCAGGTCCCGCAGGTCAGAATCGGGACGACGGCCACGAGGTCACCGGGACGGACCGAGTCGACCCCCGCCCCGACCGCGGCGACCGTGCCCGCGTGCTCGGCGCCCAGGATGTGCGGCAGCGTGATCCGGGCGTACGGGTGCGTCCCGGCACGGGCGCTGAGATCCAGGAGCCGGCCGACGCTCACGGCTGCCACGCGGACGGCCACCTCCCCCGGCCCGGGCTGAGGTGTATCCACCTCGTGCATCTGCAGGACATCCGGATCGCCGAAGTGGTCGAACGACATCACCCGCATCCGCTCCGGCAAACCGGCTTCACCGTCGCCGACGACGGGCCAGGGCGCTTGCGCCGCGGCTAGCGATCGGGACATCTGTGTCCTCCTTGCTTCCAGTCGGCGAGGATTCCTCTTCCTGCCACCCTGCCGAGCAGGGCCTTTAGCGGACTTCCGTCCGCAGTCCGGTCTCGCACTGCACCAAACTGTACACACTTCGGTCGACCTGTGGAAGACGTTGCCACTGGATCTTTCGAGCGAGACCAGCACGCGATCTGCCAAAAGATCACTGTCACCCCACCCGAGAAAGTCTCGACCTGGATACACTGTGCACATGAGCGAGAACGCCGCCGAAGACTCCGAGCCAGGGGAGGGCAGGCCGGGACGCCGCCTCGCCCTCGATGTCCACGCCGCCGTCCGGGCGATGATCCTGAGCGGGGAGCTGCCTCCCGGCGCGCCGCTCCTGCAGGCCGCGCTCGCACGCAAGCTCAAGGTGAGCCGCACGCCGATGCGCGAGGCCTTCCGCCTCCTCCAGGAGGAAGGCCTGATCGAAAACAAGCCGGACCAGCGGGCCGTCGTCCGGGCGATCGACCCCGGCGAGGTCGACGCCGTCTACACCTCGCGGGTGATGCTGGAATCGGTCGCGGTGAGCATCTCCGTCCGCAGCGCGACCCCGGAGCTCGTGGAACGCCTGGCCAAGTCACTCGCGCAGATGCGCCAGTACTCGGCGGAGGAGGACATCGACCGCTGGCAGCAGGCACACCGCGAGTTCCACGTGCTCACCACCGAGGGAGCACCCATGCTCCTGGACGCGCTCGCCGGTTTGAGCGATCGCGCCGAGCGCTTCCTCCGGCTGGCGAAACTGGGCCACCCCCAGGCCACCGGCCGCTGGGACGCCGACCACGAGGTGCTCGTCGAGGCCTTTCGCGCCCGGGACCACGACCTCGCGGTCACCACGATCGCCCAGCACCTCGCACGCACCGCGTTCACGGCCATGGCGGACATCGCCCCCCGGCTCGACGCCGTGGCGACCCGCGCCGCACTCAACCTCGTCCTGACCGACCGGTGAAACCGACCCAGCAGTTACTTATCAGAACTTGGTTGTATTCTGGCGCCATGGCCGAGACCTGGCGACCGCTGCACGCGTGCCACTACACCGAGCAGGTCTTCGGCTTGCTCGGCAAGCGCTGGACCGGGTTGCTCATCGACCTGTTGTTGCAGCGGCCGGCCCGGTTCAGCGAGCTGGCCGCCGCGGTTCCGCAGCTGTCGCGGCGAGTGCTCACCGAACGGCTGACCGAGCTCCAGGAAGCCGGGCTGGTCCTGCGTGAGGTGGAACCCGGTCCACCCGTCGCCGTCTCTTACCGCCTCACCGAACGTGGCGAAGCTCTGGGTCCGGCGATGGATGCGCTGCGCGTCTGGGCGGGTGCTCCGACGGACGCGGAAGGACGCGCCCTTCCGCTCACCGCTGCGGAACACGACGTCGAAACTGCCTGATGTCAGGACTTTTCGATGGCGAGTCGTTCCCGCAGCCGACGGTTCTCCTCGCGCAGGTCCTCGACCTCCGTGCTGAGCCGACCCAGTGCGCGCTCGAGTTCGGCCCGCGTCCAGCGCGGCGTGATGTGCTGCGGGCAGTCCCAGTCGTAGCCGTGCACCCGCACCACGACGACCCGTTCGACGTGCGCCCGGTAGCCCGGCACTGCGACCCGCGCGAGCAGGCCTGACGCCTCGTCCGTACGCGCGTCGACGACGCGGGCCTCCCCCAGGATCTTCAGCCGCTGACGGTTCCCGTAGTCCATCAGGAACAACGACACCCGGTTCGAAGCCGTCACGTTTCTCATCGAGATGTACTGACGGTGCCGCGGAGATCCGCCCAGCCGATCGAGGTCGCGGAGCCCTCGGTGCCAAGCACCTTCAGGAAGCCGGGCGGGCCGCCGCGGTATTGGACGTAGGGCCAGCCGGTCTCGCCGACGGTGCCGAGGTAGAACCGTCCCGGGACCCGACGAACTCGATCTCGTCCGCGCCGAGCACGGCGCCGGTGTCCCAGCCTGCCACCATGCGCCGGACGCTGCCGCGGCTGCAGTACTGATCTTGCACCTCTTGGACGGACGGCGTGGTGAGCGCGGCGAGGTAGCGGCGTGGCATGTCACGCCCTCCCCAACCGGGCCGAACGCAGGCCGATCACCGCGATGAACGCGGTCACGGCGGTGAGGAGAACGCCGGTGAGCACGCGCCATCCGGCGGGTTCGGTGATCTCCAGCCACTCCTCGGCCAGCGCCACCGCCGCGGCGAGCGGGAAGGTGAACGACCAGAAGCCGAGCGAGAAGGACAGCCTGCGGTACCGCGGCAGCATCGCGGCCTGCACCAGCAGGAGCACGACGCCGACACCCACCACGGCTTGGGCGACCGGGTCGGCGGTGTGCCCGTGCAGGGAGAACCACGCCAGCCCGGCGACGCCGGGCGGGGCCAGCAGGATCGCGGTGGTCGGCAGCAGGGCGTCGGGCAGCGGAGTGTGGAACACCAAGCGGAGCACGACGATCGCCGTCATCACGAACGCGAAGAACGTCCCGACGCCGAACAGCGCCCAGCCGAGCCCGGGGTAGCCGAGCGCCGCCGCGACGTCCGCCCCGACGAGCCCCGGGGCGACGGTCGGCAAAAGATAGCCGGGGTGCATCGCCGCCAGGTCGAGCCGTCCCTCGAACCACGAGGCGAACAGCCAGGCCGCGAGCAGCGCCGATGCCGCCAACGCGAGGAAGAACAGACTCCGGCCGACGGCGGGCGAGAAGCCGGACAGAGTACCGCCGAGGAGCATCCCGGTGACCGGCGCCAGCGCCGCCATCGGCCCCTGCGCCGGATGCCGTAGTTGGTCCCGCAGTGGTTGCCCGCTCCGTTTTCCTCGGACGACGTGTGCGGCCAGCAGCCAGACCCACGCGATCACCGCGAGGATCCAGAATGCCTGCGGGACCACATGGGGAAGGCGGAGGGCGGGAGCCGCCTTGGTCCACGCCTCGGCGAGCCCGGCCAAGCCGAAGCCGATGGCGAGGGTGGTCAACGGAAGCCGTCCCGGCCGGGGGACGGCGGCAGGCGGGGCTGCTGGGCGATGGCCGAGGGTTCTGGTCATGGTGTCCTCCGTGGACGGTGGCGACGGCGGCACCGCCGCAGGAAGCGGTGCCGGGTGGGTAACCGGTGGGGCGTTCAGGCGTTCGCGGCGCACGGCACCAGGCCCCCGGCCTCGTTGAGAGCCCCGGCGGTGGCGCCTCCCCGGTCACGTGGGCGGACGTCGTGAGCTGCTTGTTTCCTGCTGACGAAGACCATGGTCGGCGGAACGCTCCGGGACTGCGCCCGTCAGATGACCGTCGTGGCGACGATCATCGGCGGCCGGTCATGACGGAAGGCCCGCGGTCGGCGACACGATCGGGTGCGGACAGGAAGCCGCGTGCGAAGCGGGGAAGGCGGCGTCGGCTTGGCGGCGAACCACTGCAAGAGGCCCGCGGTCAGTCTGCGAGGCCGGGTGGATTTAGTCATAAATCTGGACTAGCTTGAACTCGTACCACTTCGGACAGGGGACAACATGACCAGGACGCTCGATCACCAAGAGATCTTCGAGCAGGCGTGGCAGGCGCCGGGCACCACGTCGGTGGAGCTGCCGGCGGTGCAGGTGAACGAGGTGCTGCGCGAACGCTATGACGTGCGGCCTCCCTTCGCCTACACCGGCACTCACCTGTGGGACATGGAGGTACGCAAGGCGGTGGCACCCGATGTGTATCTGCACGGCGTGAAGCCGGGCAGCGTGGAAAAGTTCCCGAGTGTGCTCAGGGGCCGGATCGAGGACTTCACGCGGGTGTCGGAGCAACGGTTGTGGGCCGACCGCGACCACTACGGGACGGTCGTCGAGCACGTACGCCTCGATCACGAGTACCGGCGGGCCTTCTTCATCGGCGCCGAGCGGTTCACGACACCGGACGGCCGGGTCCTCACCGCGGGCACCGGCCAGCCGATCTTCCACGTGGAGCACTCCGTGGCCGGCGCGGAGGACGATCCGCTCAACCTGTGGCGCATCGTCCTCCTCACCGAGACCCCGGACGACACCCTGTCCGCGGCCTTCGACGAGCTGGCTCACGACCGCTACCTCAGGGACTTCATCGAGATCCACCTGCGCAAGGATCTGGGGCGCGAACTGGAGCGTCGCTGAAGTGGCCGGTGTGCCGGCCCCGGCGTACCCGTCGCACTCCGGTCGAATGACTGGTGCGGGAAAGGCGTCGAGCCGGGCATCATCGCCGGTGTCCGGAAGTGACAGGAGGAAGACCATGCGAATCGGGATCCTGGGCGCAGGCGCGATCGGCGCGGCCTTTGCGCGGCGACTGGTGGCGGGCGGCCACGAAGCACTGCTGAGCAACAGCCGCGGGCCGGACACGCTCGCCGGACTGGTGGCCGAACTCGGTCCCGGAGCGTCGGCCGGCACTCGCCTGGAGGCCGCGCGTGCGGAGATCGTGGTACTCGCCGTGCCACGGCCCCAGGTGACAGCGGTCCTCGACGGCCTGCCCGCCTGGGACGGCCGGATTCTGGTCGACGCCACCAATGACTTCTCGGTGCGCCCGCGCCCGGATGAGCCGACGACCAGCGAACAGGTCGCCGCGCTGGCTCCCGGCGCGCGTGTGCTGAAGGCGCTCAACCACCTGTTCGCGGCGAGCCTGGCGGCGGCGCCCCACGCGGCGGCCGGTAACCGGGTGCTGTTCGTCTCCGGCGACGACCACGAGGCCAAGAAGCAGTTCTCCGCCGTCCTGACCGACCTCGGGTACGCCCCGATCGACCTCGGTGGCCTGGCCGCGGGCGGCCGGCTGCACCAGGCCAACGGCGGCCCGTTGGTCGGTCACGACCTGGTCCGGCTGGCATCCGCCTGAACGCGGGCCGGCCGGATCACCCGCTCCCGTCAGCCCGCCGTTCGATCAGCATGACGTGGTTCCCGTCCGGGTCGGTCAGCTGGACGTCGGCCCCTTCAGTCCCGGACAGGACCCGCCCACCGGCCTCGAGTGCCTCCGCGAGCGCGGCCGGGACGTCGTCGACCACCACGGCGAACGCAGGCCGCGAAGGACGTTTCGGATCGGCCGGGCCGCAGAGCGAGAGCGCGACGTACTCGGATGCGAGCCCGGCCCACCGGTTACCGTCCACTCCGCGCTCCGTGCAGCCGAGCGCGGCGTAGAACGCGGCCGAGGCGGCCACGTCGGACACCGGCAGCACGCAGAACCTGACCGATTTCCCGCTCATCACCGCTCCTCCGCACCCGAACCGGCCACCCGCGGGAGCGGCAGCGTGTGCATGGCGCCGTCGTGGAAGACCAACGGACGCTTTCCGAACGTCTCGACGGCTTCGACCCGTCCCACGGCGATCTCGTGGTCCCCGCCGGTGTGCACCTCCACCAACGAGCATTTCAGCACCGCCGAGATCCCGGCCAGCTCGGGCAGCCCGTCGCGCCGGTGCCAAGCCAGGCCGGCGAACTTGTCGCCACCCGAGCGGGCGAACACCTCGGCGACGTCGTGCTGGTCCGCGGCGAGAACCTGCACCAGGAACCGCCCCGCGGCACGGATCCGCGGCCACGTCGTCGAGGAAAGCGCGGCACAGAACAGCACCAACGGCGGTTCGAGGGACAGCGACGTGAACGAGTTGACCGCGAGACCGACCGGCACCCCATCGGTGCCCGCACTGGTGACGGCCGCGACCCCCGTCGGCCACGTGGCGCAGGTCTGCCGCAACTGGGCCGCCTCGACGAGGTTCTCCACCCCACGCACCGTTTCGCCGGAGTCCACATGCGACATCCGATCGACCATCATCGCCTCCCAACGTCGTCGTCGCGGGAGATCGTGCTCGGCGGCGGAGGGGTTGTCTGTGACTTTTATTCCAGCCGCGCGATTTCGATATCCGAAAATCCTCGACGACAACATTTGCGCCCTGACTCTTGACGCCGGAAGCACCCGATGGTCACTCTGAAAAGAGAACCGAATACTTTTCGAATAGCGAAAACAATCACGGAGGAACTGTGCACATCGCGATCGTCGGGGGCGGGATCGGCGGGCTGTGCGCCGCGAACGCCCTGCTCCGGAGCGGGTTCGACGTGACCGTCCACGAGCAGGCGGCCACCCTGCGCGAAGTGGGGGCCGGCGTCCTGGTGACCCCGAACAGCATCCGGCACCTGCACCGCATGGGATTGGCCGACGCCGTCGAAACCCTGGGCGCGCGGATCGGCGCGGGTTCCCGGTACTGCCACGCCGACGGCACGCCGGTCGGCGACATCCCAACTTCGGACTCGGCCGGGGAGTTCGGGGTCTACGGCATGCACCGGGCCGACCTGCTGGAGACGTTGGCCGCGTCCCTTCCGGACGGAACAGTCGCCACGGGGCGGCGCTGCGTCGGCTTCAGCCAGGACGCCGGTGGCGCGCGGATGCTGTTCGCCGACGGCACCTCCATCGACGCCGACGCGGTCGTCGCGGCCGACGGTATCCGTTCCGGCCTCCAGCACCACGTCGTGCAACCGGCGGCCCCCGTCTACTCCGGCCACGTCGCCTACCGCGGGCTGGTCCCGTCGGAAGCCGTTCCGGAGTGGCCGACCGACGTCCAACTGGTGTGGATGGGCGACCGGCAGCACTTCATGGTCTACCCCGTGCGCGGAGGACGGTTGCTCAACTACGTCGGGTTCCTCCCGCACCCCGCCGGCGTCGATGAGTCGTGGTCCGGCCAGGGCGACCCCGACGAGTTGCGGGCGGCTTTCGAATCGTGGGACCCGCTGATCGGCAAGCTCCTCGTCCACGTCGACACGACCTACTGGTGGGGACTCTACGACCGCGAACCGCTGGCGTCCTGGACCAGGGGGCGCCTCGCTCTGCTCGGCGACGCCGCGCACCCGATGCTGCCCCACCTCGGCCAAGGCGCGAACCAGACCATGGAGGACGGAGTCGCGCTCGCGTCCGTGCTACGGGAAGCCGCGCCAGACCGGATCCCGGACGCGCTGGCGGCCTACGAGGCGCTGCGCAAGCCCCGCACCACGATCGTCCAGAACGGCGCCCGCGCGAACGGGCGGCGCTACGACTCTGCCTACACCGATCTCGCCCAGCGCGACGCCGAAATCGCCGACGCGGCCGTGTTCCGCGCCTGGCTTTACGATCACGACGTCGAGCAGGACGCGCGGGAGGTACTGGCGCGGTGAACGGACGAATCCATCCTGCCCGTGTCGCGCGGGCGTCATGAGCGGCCCGGAACGCGGCCCCGAGGGCATGGCGGGGCTGGCGAAAGGGCTGGCGGTCATCGAGTCCTTCACCGCCGGACAGCCGCAGCTCACCGTCAGCGAGGCGGCCCGGGCGACCGGGCTCAGCCCGGCCGCGGCCCGCCGGTGCCTGCTGACCCTCGCCGACCTCGGCTACCTCTACCGCGACGGGAACCGGTTCAAGCCCACCCCGCGCATGATCCGGCTGGGTTCGGTCTACTTCGAGGTCGCCGACGTGCCCCGGCTCGCCCAGCCGATCGTCACCGTGGCCCGGGACGAGATCGGCGAAGCAGTGTCCGTCGCGGTTCTGGAGGGCGCCGAGGCGCTCATCGTCGCCCGCGCGGAGGTCCAGCGCATCGTCAACACCGGGGTACGCCTGGGCGCGCGGCTGCCCGTGCACGCATCGGCCTCCGGGCGGGTCCTGCTGGCCGGGCTCCCCGACGACTCCGTCGAAACCCTCCTCGAGGCGAGCACCCCGGTCCGGACCACACCTCACACGCTCGTCACCAGGTCCGAGATCCGCGACCGGATCGAGCTGGCCCGCATCGACGGCGTCGCCTACACCAACGAAGAGCTCGAACTCGGCATGCGCTCCATGGCCGTTCCCGTCACCGACTCTGCGGGCCGCGTCCGGGCGGCCATGACGACCAGCTCCTTCGCCGCCCGCGCGTCGATCGACGAGATGCACCGCGAATTCCTGCCGGTGCTGCGGAAGCACGCCGCGGCGCTCGGCCGCAGCCTTTAGCCGCTCCGGCGTACGAAAACCCCCACGAACAGATACAGCGAGGTATTGATCGTGCCCTCTTCACCCCCTACCGTCCGGCTCCCCCAGTTCCTCGACGACCGCCCGCTCGGCCGGCTGCAGTACGGCGTGCTCACCCTGTGCGGTCTCGTCATGTTCCTCGACGGGTTCGACACCCAGGCGATCAGCTATGCCGCGCCCGCCATCGCCCGCGACTGGCACCTGCCGTCGGCAGCCTTCGGACCGGTCTTCTCGGCCGCCCTGATCGGGCTCATGATCGGCTACCTGGTGATCTCGCCGCTGGCGGACCGCGTCGGACGCCGCACCATGATCGTGGCCGCGACGACGGCGTTCAGCGTGCTGACGCTGCTGACGGTGTTCGCGCAGTCCGTCGAGGCTCTTTTCGTGATCAGGCTGCTCACCGGGATCCCGCTCGGCGCGGCGACGCCCAGCGCGATCGCGTTGACGAGCGAGTACGCCCCCAAGCGGCTCCGGGCGACGTTCGTCCTCGTCATCTACTGCGGATACTCGCTGGGCTTCGTCGTGGCCGGCGCTGTCTCGGGGGCTCTGATCCCGGTCTACGGCTGGCATTCGGTCTTCCTCGTCGGCGGCATCGCTCCGGTCCTCCTGGTCCCGCTGCTGTGGCGTCGGCTGCCGGAATCACCGACCGTCTGCCTGCGCCGTGGCCGCCCGGTGGCCCACCTCCTGCGACGGCTCGACCCGTCGCTCCCCCAGGACGTCCAAGTGCTCGGGGAGCCGGCTGAAGCGACACACCGCGTTCCCTTGGCGCGGCTGTTCTCTCACCGCTGGGTGATGGGCACACTCCTGCTGTGGGCGGCGTTCACGATCAACCTCGCCGTGTTCTACGCCCTGCAGAGCTGGCTGCCCACCCTGCTGGGGAAGGCCGGCTACTCGCCGAGCGCGGTCGTCGCCGCCACGACGCTGACCACGGTCGGCGGGATCGCGGCCGCGGTGGTCATCGGCCCGGCCATGGACTGGATCGGCGCGGCTCAGACCCTCGGCGCGCTCTACCTCGTCGGGTTCGTCAGTGTGGGTTTCCTGGGTTTCGCCCTGGATCTGCCGTTGTGGGTGGTGCTGGTCGTGAACTTCGTCGCGGGGTGCTGCGTCAGTGGCGGCCAGAAGAGCGTCAGCGCGTACACGTCGATGTTCTACCCGACCGAGATGCGCTCGACCGGTGTCGGCTGGGGACTCGGCGTGGGCCGCGTCGGCGGTATCTTCGGCCCGATCGCGGTCGGCGTGGCGGTGTCCGCGGGGTGGTCGGACCGCTCACTATTCATGGCGGTGGCGGTGCCGCTGCTGATCGGGGCGGTGCTCGTACTCGCCCTCCCGCGCAGCGCCCGGCGAGCCACCGCAGCGGAGCCGCTGCCGCAGGCGGCTTCCGAACCCTCTTCTTAGGACGGTGCCCGGCCCCGGCTGCGATTCCCGGGGCCGGGCCCTATTCGATGACGGCTTCCTGCTCGAGGGCCTCGACGTCGAGGATTTCCAGTTTACGGCCGTTGTAACGGACGATCCCCTGCGACCGGAAGCGGCCGATGATGCGGCTGACGACTTCCCGCACGGTCCCGACCGAATCGGCGAGCTCCTGCTGCGACAGCCACACCGTCGGCAGTCCGCCGTCCGGGTCGGACATCGCGAGCTGGGAGATGTGCTGCGCGATCCGGGTGGCCGTGTCGGCGAAGACGCTCGCCTCGAGCGCACTGGTCCGCAGCATCATCAGCCGGGCCAGCTCGCGCGAGAGGGCCAAACCGACCGCCGGGTCGCGTTCGACGGCAGCCCGGAACCGCGGGCCGCGGATCATGAGCAGCCGGGACGGGACCAGAGCCTGGAAGTGCAGGTGCTGCTCGAACGCGGGCTGGTCGCTGATCGAGCGCGCAAGTCCCCAGCTGTCGCCCCGCCGCATGTACTGCAGCGTGGCCTGCCGGCCCTGCGGGCTCCGCAGGAATCCGCGGAACACGCCGTCGACCACCAGGGTGATCGGGTACGGCTCGGTAAGCCACGCGTAGTCGGTCTCCTGCACGAGGTGCCCGGCCGCGAACGTGGACACGACGGCTTCGGTGAGCAGCTCGTTCCGGTAGTCCTCACCCGGCAACCGGCCAAGGAAGCTGTCGTTCCACGCGGCCCGGACCCCGGCGTCCTGAGCATGGAGGGAGGCACCCGCCATGACGCCCCTTTCCCCACCGGCGAAATGCGTCCGTGCCGTCGCGACGCTCCAGCGGTCCTGTCCTCGGGCAGAAGTCATGGTGAGCCTAACCTCCCTCGTACCGGGGCGCCGCCGGACGACAGCCGGCGGCGCCCCGCTGATCACACCGCCGTGAGTTCGCGCAGCTGGGGCGCGACCTCGGTCGCGTACAGCTCGAGGCTGCGCGCGGTTTCCCGGTGGGTCATGTGCCCGGCATGCCCCATCATCAGGATGTTCCCGAAGCCGCCGACGTGGTCGTGGAAGCGGCGGATCTGGGTCACCACCTGGTCGGGAGTCCCGGCGAAGAGGACGCCGTTCTCGGTCATCCACTCCATGGTCTGCCCCCGCGCCTTCAGCGCGTGCGGGACCGGGGCCGAGGACGAGCCAAGGGCGGCGTGCAGCTTCGGCGCGCTGTAGCCGGGCGGGTGGGTCAGGTACGGCGGCACCTTGTTGGCGTCGAAGTACCAGCGCAGTTTCTCGGCGCCGGAACGCGCTTCCGCCTCGGAATCCGCCACGTAGACACCGACGCCGTAGGCGAGCCGGTCCGAAGGGCATTCCGTCCCGTGCGTGGCCGTGTACGTCCTGCGGTAGTCCTCATAAAGCCGCTTGGCCACATCGGGTCCGGTCACGAAGCACGCCATCGTGTGCCCGCGCTCAGCGATCGGCGGGATGCTGCTGGGGCTGGTGCCGGTGACCCACATCGGCGGGTGGGGCTGCTGATAGGGCCGCGGCCAGATGTTGACCGACCGGTACTGCCACGTGCCTTCCCACGAGAACGGGCCGTCATGCTCTGTCCAGGCTTTCTTGATCAGATCCTGGGCCTCCCACATGCGCTCATGCATGCCGGTGGGCCTGCTGTTGGCGGGGAGGATCTCGAACGGGACGCCGCGGACGAACCCGACCTCCAGCCTGCCGTGGGACAGGACGTCGATCATCGCCATCTCCTCGGCCAGCCGGACCGGGTCGCGGCGGTTGGCGACCGGGTTGCCGAGGATGAGGATCCGAGCGTTCTTCGTGGTCCGCGCCAGGGCCGTCGCCATCAGCGGGGTCGCCGGCACGATGCAGGTGGGGGTCGCGTGGTGCTCGTTGGTCATCACGTTGAGCCCGAGCTCGTCTGCCTGCTGCCACAGGTCGAGGTAGCGGTCGTAGAGCCCGGCCCCGACGACCGGATCGAAGTGCTTGTTGGGCAGCGTCACCCGGATGGAGTCGTAGGTGTCGGGGTCCGGCAGGTCCGGATAGGGGCATTCGGTGAAGTACCAGGTTTGCATCAGCGGTTTTCCTTCCCGGTGAGGGCGAACTTCCGGATCAGCTCGACCGTCTCGTCCGGACGTTCGATCTCGGGGTAGTGCCCGGCACCCGCGACGCGTTCCAGGCGGCCGCGGGCGACGCGCCCCGTGAGGGCTTCGTAGTAGCCGGGCGGGGTGAGCCGGTCCTCGTCGCCGGCGATCACAAGCGTCGGCGCCCCGATCCGCGGCAGCAGCGCGGGCAGGACCGGGTTGTGCAGGTAGGGCTCCCAGCCGTAGTGCATGAACGTCTCGCGGTACTCGGCGCGCTCCACGATCTGCTCCGGCTCGGTCCGGCTGCACCACGGATCCCGTGCGCCGTCGGCGTAGAGAATCTCGCGGATCCGGTCCGCGGACTCGACCACGACCTCGGCGAAACCGCGTTCTTCGCGGCCGTTGAACTTGGCGCCGAGTGGCCCGAGCAGCGTCACCGAGGCGAACCGCCGCGGCTCCATCACCGCCATCTCCATGGCGATCCACGCTCCGAGGGACGATCCGATGATCGCGCACCGCGTGATACCGGCGCTGTCGAGGAGGTCCAGGTAGAGGTAGGCCAGGTGCTGCGGCCGGTCGACGCCCGGAACCCGGGGCCGTCGGTCGAAGCCCGGGTGGGTGATCGCGAGCACCCGGTGGGTCCCTCCGAGGCCCTCGACGAGAGCCCGGACGCTCTCCGGCCCTTCCTCTCCGTGCAGCACCACGATCGGCAGGTCGGGTGGGCTGTCCGGGTGCCCGGCGGACCCGCTGTCCGCGACGAGCACTTCGGCGGCCCAGGCCCGGAGCTTGCGGCGTTCGCTGTCCACGCTGACCCCTTTCACACGCTCTCGATGGTTTCGGCGGCCGCTCGGTGGCGGCCTGGGGTCATGCTCGTGTCCGCGGGCCCCGACCTGCTACGACCGCCGTCACCGGCCACAGTGAGCGGAGTCACCGAACGGCCCCCTTCCGGTACCGACGGGCGAGGAAGGACAGCAGGTCCGCGCGGAACCGCTCGGGGTGCTCGATGTGCGGCAGGTGCCCGCACTCGGGGTAGACGAGCAGTTCGACGTCGGGGATGCGCGCGGCGATGTCCTCTGCGTATCCGGGCCGTCGCAACGGGTCGTCCGCTCCCGCGACGAGGAGCGTCGGGACCGCGATGTTCTCGTAGACCGTGCGGTCGGGCTTGCCGAACTCGCCGCCGGACGTGCCGGTCTCCGCGCCGGGCGGGCGCAGGCGCGCCGAGGCCGCGCACTGCCACGCGCCCGGTTCGAGGCTGAGCCGGTACCGCCAGCGGACGTAGCCGGGATCGTCGGCGAGGCGCGGCGAATGCATGACCGTCCGGAGGATGCGGGCCATTCCCGCCTCCGTCAGATCGTAGTCCACAATGGCCTTCCGGGCGTCGTTGTCGGGGACGAAGCCCCCGCCGCTGACCACGACCGCGGCCTCCGCGCGGAAGTACCGCCCGCCCGCGGCGAGATCCCGGGCCAGGTAGGTGCCGCCCATCGAGTTCCCGACGAACGCGGCGGATCCGACGTCCAGCGCCTCGATCGTCGCCGCCAGGTGCCGCAGCCGCCGCCCGGTGGGGTCCGAGAAGTCGACGATCTTGTCCGTGCGTCCGAAACCGAGCCAGTCGGGGGCGACGGCGCGGTAGCCGGCCTCGACAAGGGCCGGGACGACGTCGTACCACGACGTCTCCGCGGACGCGCCGTACTCGCCCGAGTGCAGCAGAACCACGGGTGGTCCCGAGCCCTCGTCCAGCACGTGGGTGCGCATTCCGTCGACGGTGATGAAGCCCATCGTTCTTCCTTTCGGGTCGTCAGGCCGAGTCACCCGCGACGAGTCGGTGTCCCAGCCGACGCCGTTTGGTTTCGAGGTACCGGCGGTTCTCCGGCCGCGGCCGGGCCTGCACCGCGACCAACTCGTGCACCGTGATGCCGTTGCGCCGCAACGCGAGTGCCTTGCTGGGGTTGTTGGTGAGCAGCCGCACGGTTGGGATCCCCAGCCGGCGCAGTAGTTCCGCGGCCGGCGCGAAGTCCCTGGCGTCGACGGGCAGCCCCAACCGCAAGTTGGCCTCGACGGTGTCGCAGCCGCCGTCCTGCAAGGCGTAAGCGCGGATCTTGTCGACCAGGCCGATCCCGCGACCTTCCTGCCCGCGCAGGTAGATGACGGCGCCCGCGCCGGCGCGGGCGATCGTCGCCATCGCGAGGTCGAGCTGTTCACCGCAGTCGCAGCGCCACGAGCCGAGCACATCGCCTGTGAGGCACTCGGAGTGCACCCGGACCGGCGGGGCTTCCACAGTGGACGGATCACCGAGGACCAGGGCGAGGTGCTCGGTCCCGTCCGCCGCTCGGTGACCGACGGTACGCCAGATCCCGTACCGGTTCGGGAGCAGCGCCTCCGCCGCATCCGAACGGCGGGCAACCGCGGCGGCGACGGCACCGACGTCGAGGATCGGAATGTCCAGGCGGTGCGCCAACGCCGTGAGGTGGGCTCGGTCAGCCGCCGCCCCTTCGCCGTCAAGCACCTCGCAGATCGCGGCAGCGGGTACCAAACCGGCCATGGCGACCAGCTCGACCGATGCCTCGGTGTGGCCCCGGCGCTCGAGAACCCCGCCCGCGACGGCCCGCAGCGGAAACACGTGCCCCGGCCGACGGAGGTCGCCGGGGCGAGTCTCAGGGTCTGCCAGCGCCCGGATCGTGGCCGCCCGGTCAGCGGCGGAGATTCCGGTGCCGGTGCCCGTCGCGTCGACCGACACGGTGAACGCCGTGCCGTGCCGGTCGGAGTTGTCACGCACCATCTGGGGCAGGTCGAGCCGGTCGATCACCGACGGGGCGGCGGCGACGCACAGCAGACCGCGCCCCTCGCTGATCAGCAGGTTGACCAGCTCGGGGTCCGCCCGCTCCGCCGCGATGACGAGGTCGCCCTCGTCCTCGCGCGTCCGGTCGTCGAGCAGCATGATCGGCCGTCCCGCCCACAGCGCGGCGACAGCGTCGCCGACCGCATCGAAAGCCTCTGTGGTGTGGCTCATCAGCGCCTCCTCGTCGATCACTGCGGTCGATCGTGCTCGGCCGAATGAGGCTTGTCGGGAACCTGGGTCTCGTTCCCGAGTGACTCAAGGCACTGGGAACGCGGGGCTCTCTTGTGAGAATGTGCTGATCAGAATCCCACCGATCACGAGAGGCAGGCCCCTGGTGCGCGCCGCTGTCTACACCCGGACCGGGAAGGCCCGTGACGTCCTCCGAGTGCGCGATCTCGGGATGCGTGAGCCCGGGCCGGGCGAGGTGCGCGTGCGGATTTCCCTGTCCGGCATCAACCCCAGCGACGTCAAACGGCGTGACGGCCAGACGCCGAGCCGGATCGACGGGTTCCAGGTGCCCCACATGGACGGCGTGGGGAGGATCGACGCCGTCGGCCCCGGCGTGGCACCCGGCCGGGTCGGGCAGCGGGTGTGGCTGTGGATGGCGGCCCTGTCCTCCCCGTGGGGCACCGCCGCCGAACACTGCGTCGTGCCACACGAACAAGCGGTCCCACTCCCGGACCACGTGCCGGACGAGCTCGGCGCGTCACTCGGCGTTCCCGCGCTGACCGCGCACCTGTGCCTGTTCCCGGATGGGCCGCTCCAGGGCACCGACGTCCTCGTAGCCGGCGGCGCGGGCGCGGTGGGCCATTTCGCGATCGAACTCGCCAAGTGGGCCGGGGCCCGCGTGGCGACCACGGTGAGCAGCCCCGCGAAAGCGGAACTCGCTTCGCAAGCCGGCGCCGACCTCGTTGTCAACTACCGCACAGAGGACGCGATCTCCCGGATCCGGGCCTTCAGCGACGGCATCAACCGCGTCGTGGAGGTCGCACCCGCGGCGAACTGGGAACTCGACACGGCCGTGTGCGCGACCGGCGCGCGCATCGTCGCGTACTCGGTCGACCGCCCCACGCTCGAACTGCCACTACTGCCGAGCCTGACTTCGCTCGTCACGATCCGCTTCCTGCTGGTCTACGGCGCGCCGCGCGACGCGGTCATCGAGGCGGCGCGGGAGGTGACCGCCGCGGCGGCGGCAGGCGCGCTCACCCCACTGCCGGTCCACTCCTTCAGCCTCGCGCGAATCGCCGCGGCCCACGAGGCCGTCGAAGCCGGGGTGACCGGGAAAGTCATCATCGACCTCCGTGAATGAACCCGGCCTCGCCGCCGCCTGACGACCGCTGCCCCCGGTGACTTGGTCATGCTTCTTGACTACCGTGCCCCAACGACCCGTGTCCCCGGGTGTTCATCGAGGGTCAACCGCGCGGTGTTGCCGGTTGGACCAGAGTCATGATAGTCATGAACTTGGACAAACAGGGGGACCCGGCTTCGCGCGGAGCGAGACCGTCGATACGACGTACCGCTCCCCTGGCTCAGGCTGATCCTTCGTCCTCGCCCAGGGAACGGAGGTGAGCGCGTTGGTGTTCGGTGATGTCGGTGAGCATGGCCTTGAACTGCCGGTAGTGTTCCCGGCCGAGGCGACGCGCGTGCCGTCGCTGGATGTCGGCCATGATCTCGTCCGCGGCCCGCATCCGTACCAGACCTCGTTCCGTCGGGTAGACCAGCTTCGCTCGGCGATCACTGGGATCCGGTCGCCTTTCGACGTATCCCAGGACCTCCAGCTCGTCGACGAGCGTCCCGATGTTTTGCTTGTACTGGCCGGACCGCCGCGACAGTTCGGTCGCCCGCACCCCTTCTTCGTCCAGGTACGCCAGCACCGCGCCGTGACGGTGCTTCAAGTCGCCGAACCCCAGCGCGGCGAGCCTGGAGAACAACTCACGCTGGACCGCGAAGAGGAGCCTTCCGGCCAGGACGCCCAGATCCGGGTCGGTCGCGTTCCGGTCCGCGCGCGTCGCCATCCGCCGCACTCCCCTCTCGGCCGCCGATGCTGTCGTCGACACCTTAGCCACCGGATCCGGCTCCGCAGCCGCACGCCACGAACGAGTCCCTTGCCGAGACCGCCGTACTTCTGGAGGATCGACCGGTGGAGCTGATCGGCCGAGAGCAAGACATCACTTCGCTGCGGGATTTCTTCGACGGCGCGGGCGTCCGGGGCGGGGCCATGCTGGTCGTCGGCGACGCCGGTGTCGGTAAGACAGCAGTGCTCGACGAATTCGCCGACGGCGAAGCCCGGCGCGGCGTTCGCGTCCTGCGAGCCGCGGGCGTGCAGTTCGAAGCCGACGTCAACTACTCCACACTCAACCAGCTGATGTTCCCGCTCGGTGACGAGATGACGTCTCTCGACTCCGGACAGCGGACGGCGCTGCGGTGCGCGCTCGGCTTCGAAATCGGCCAGGTTCCCGACCGGCTCGTCGTCTCGAACGCCGCTTTGCTGTGCCTGCGCGCCGCCGCGGCCGAGAACCCGATCCTCATCGTCGTCGACGACCTCCACTGGGTGGACCGCGCCAGTGCCGAGGTGCTCGGCTTCGTGGCGCGCCGCCTGGTCGGCAGCCCCATCGTGTTCCTGGCGGCGTGCCGGTCCGCGGAGCGTGGTCACTTCCGCAACAGCGGGCTGACCGAAGTCGTCCTGCCGCCACTGCCCACCGCCGCGGCCCGGACCCTGGTCGACCGCCGGTTTCCGGATTTGGCGCCCGCGGTGCGGCAACGGCTGCTCGCCGAAGCGGCCGGCAACCCGCTGGCCCTGCTGGAACTGCCGTCCGCCTTGGACGGCGACCAGCGCACCGACTTCACCACGCTGCCGGCGGTGCTGCCCCTGTCCGAGCGGCTCCAGGCGATGTTCACCTCCCGGGTGCGCGACCTGCCGCAGCGGTGCCGGCTGATGCTGCTGCTCGGCGCGCTCGGCAGCACCACCGAGCCGGGCCGCCTGCGCACGGCCGGTGGCAGCACCTGCGACCTCGACGATCTCGCCCCTGCCGAGGAGAGCCGGCTGGTGCACCTGAGCGGCGGGCGGCTGAGCTTCCGCCACCCGCTGATCGGCGCGGCTGTCGTCGAGGCGGCATCGGAACGGGACCGGCGCTGGGCGCACGGCGCGCTGGCCGCGGTCGTCGATGCCCCGGAACGGCGGGTCCGGCACCTCGCCGAATCGGCGGTCGGTCCGGACGAAGACATCGCCGGTCAGCTCGAAGCCACGGCGCAGGACATCCTCCGGCAAGGGGACGCCCTCGGTGCCGTCACCGCGCTGACTCGCGCGGCCGAGCTCAGCCCGGCAGCCGCCGACCGGAGCCGCCGCCTGGCCGAAGCCGCGTACATCGGCGCGGAAGCCGGCGGTGAGATGGCCACCGCGAGCAGACTGCTGGGCGACGCGCGGCGCACCGGATCCCTCGAGACCCACTCGCTGCACGCCGCCGCGGCCGCCGCGCACCTGCTGATCAACTCCGAGAGCGACGTGACGACAGCGCACCAGCTGCTGGCCGGGGCGATCGAGGCCGGCGAACACGGCTTCGACGCGAACGACCCCGTCCTGACCGAGGCCATGCACAGCCTGATGCTCATCAGCTGGTGGGTGGGCACCGAGGAAGCCGGAGAGGCGTACCGGGCCCTGGTCGACCGGCTGAAGCCGGCACCCACGCCGGTGACCCGGGTGAACGCGATCATCTTCACCGACCCCGCCCGCGCCTCCGCCGAGGACATCGCCACCCTCGACACTCTGATCGACTCCGTGGGCACCGACCCCGAGCCGACCCAGCTCGTCCGGATCGGCACCGCCGCCCTGTTCGCCGACCGGCTGCACCGCCTGCGGGCCTCCGAAAGACGCCTGGCCGAAACCCGCCGACAGGGCAAAGGCCCGGCGCGGCGCCACCTCGGCGCGCTGATCCACCTGGCGCTCGATGCCTTCCACGGTGGCCGCTGGACCGAGGCCGGGGAGTGGGCCGACGAGGGACTCGTCGTCTGCGCCGAACACGGGTTTCGGTTCTTCCGCTGGTACTTCGCCTGGGTGCACGCGCTCGTCGCGGCCGCGCGAGGCCGCGTCGAGGCCGCCCGGCAGCTGACCGACGACACGATCCGCTGGGCCGGCGCCCACCAGGCCGCGGGCGTGACCTTCTTCGCCCTGCAGGCGCGCACCCTCGCCGACATCGCCGCCGGTGACTACGAGTCCGCCTACCACCACGCGACCCGGCTCAGCCCGGCCGGGCAGCTCGCGCCGTACCGGCCCACGGCCTTGTGGGCCGGTTTCGACCTCGTCGAAGCCGGCTTGCACACGGGGCGCCGGGCCGAGGCGGCCGCGCACGCCGCCACCCTCCGCGAAGCTCACCTGGACACGGTGTCGCCACGGCTGGGCCTGCTGAGCGCCGCCGCCAGCGCGTTGGCAGCCGAGGACGACGCCGCCCGCGACTGGTTCGAAACCGCGTTGTCGGTCCCGAACCCGGACCAGTGGCCGTTCGACGTGGCCAGGGTGCGCCTCGCCTACGGCGTGCGGCTGCGCCGCCTGCGCGACACCGGCGCGGCGCGCGAACAGCTGACGCTCGCGCACGACACCCTTTCGGCGCTCGGAGCGACGCCTTGGCGCGACCGCGCTGCCAATGAACTGCGAGCGACCGGGCTGACTCGCCGGTCGGCGCCGGAGGGCCGGGCTTCACTGACGCCGCAGGAGCGCGAAATCGCCGAACTCGCGGGTGCCGGCCTGACCAACAAGCAGATCGGGCAGAGGCTGTTTATCTCGCACCGGACCGTCGGCGACCACCTGTACAAGATCTTCCCCAAGCTCGGCATCACCTCGCGCGCCGCGCTGCGGGACGCGCTGACCACCTACGAGCAGGACGAGCAGGTGGACACCACAGTCATGTGACGGGTGCTGTCCCCCACCGGGCGCGGCGAACCTGAACGGTATGAACCCAGACCCGCACCCCGGGATCCACTGGCCCCCCGGCTGGGGACCGGACCGCTGCGACAGCTTCGTCAACCACCGGCGCCGCACCTCCGCGCCCGCCGACACGGTCTTCGCGAAGCTGGCCGCCGTCGAAGAGTGGCCGAAGTGGCAGCGCGCGGTGGACCGCACCGAAATCGTCGAGGACCTGGCCGTCGGCAGCCGGTTCGTGGTCGTGTCCCCGCCGCACACCTTCGACGGGATCGTCGGCGAATTCGTCCCGCCGGCCCGGTTCGGCTGGGCCGCGGTCGGCGACCAGCTGAGCTTCTACCAGTCGTGGCTGCTCCTGGACGACCCCGGCGGTGGCGCACTGGTGATCTTCGAGGAGGCGTCCCGCGGGTTGGCGGCCCTGCCGCCCACCGGGCGGGCCGAGCTGACGCGCGGCTGGCTCGACACGCTGCCGCCCGAGCCGTGACGGGCACCGGGTTCTCCGCACGACGGTCCACACAGACGGGTCACTCACCACGGTGAGCGACCCGCCTGTCGGCGTTCCGGCTCCCGTATCGTCCGGGTGCTGAACCGTTTCGGAGGTGTGGGCCCATGGCGGATGCGCCGATCGTCCTGCTGCACGGCTTCTACCACGGCTCGTGGGCGTGGACGGAAGTCATCGCTGAGCTCGCGGCGCGCGGCCGCGCGGGGGTCGCGGTCGACATGGCGGCGCACGGACTGCTGGCGAAATCCCCGCTCGCGGCGCACCGCCGCCCGTTCGACCCGGCGGCCTACGCCACCGAACCGTCGCCGGTCGCCGGGATCGGGCTCGATGCCGCCGCCGACCTGCTGATCGCCCAGCTGTCGCGAGCCGGCGGGGGAAACCCCGTCTCGGTGGTGACCCACAGCATGGGCGGGGCGGTGCTGACGAGGGCGGCCGAGCGGGAACCGGCCCTCGTCTCCCACATGGTGTATCTCGCCGCCTACATGCCCGCCACCGGCACGCCCTGCCTGGCCTACCCGTCGCTGCCCGAGGGCAGCAGCAACCGGTTCATGCCGCTGCTGGTCGGGGACCCGGCGGCCACGGGCGCGCTGCGGATCGACCCCCGCAGCCCCGACCCCGCGGTCCAGGACGCCATCCGCGAAGCCTTCTACGGCGACGTCGATCCCTCGACCGCCGCGGCCGCGGCCGCACTGCTGAGCTGCGACGCACCACTGGCGATGGTCACCGACAGCACGGAACTCACCGCGCACGGCTGGGGTTCGCTCCCCCGCAGCTACGTGGTGTGCACCGAGGACCGCACCCTCCCGGCTCCGCTGCAGCGGCTATTCATCAGACAGGCCGACGCGGCCTTCCCCGCGAACCTCACGAGGGTCGTCGAGCTACCCGCGTCGCACTCGGCGTTCCTGTCCGTCCCCGGCCGCGTCGCCGAACTCCTCGCCGACCTCCCCTGACGGCGACCCCGGTGACCGGTCAGCGACCGTCACGGCCACGGTCATCTGACGGACGCTGTTCCGCGGCTGTCCGGGCGACCATGGTTTCCGTCAGCACGAACGAAAACCCGATCCACACGGAGGAAACCATGGCCACCACCAAGCCGACCATCGTCCTGTCGCACGGCGCGTTCGCCGAGTCCGGCGGCTGGGGTCCCGTCGTGGAGCGCCTGCAGGCCGCGGGGCACCGCGTCGTCGCGGCGGCGAACCCGCTGCGCTCGGTGGCGTTCGACGCGGCCCAGCTGCGCGCGCTGGTCGACACCATCGACGGCCCGGTCGTCCTGGTCGGCCACTCCTACGGCGGGATGGTCATCAGCAAGGCCGCCGCGGGCGCCGGCAACGTCACGGCCCTGGTCTACATCGCGGCCTTCGCCCCCGAAACCGGCGAGAGCGCCGCGGACCTGTCCGGGCGGTTCCCCGGCAGCACGCTCGCCGAGACCCTCCGCCCGGTCCCGCTTCCCGACGGCAATCAGGACATGTACGTCGCCCAGGAGCTGTACCGGCAGCAGTTCGCGGCAGACGTGCCCGAGGAGACGACCCGGGTGATGGCGGCTACCCAGCGGCCGATCACCGCCGCGGCGCTGAACGAGGCCGCCGAAGGTCCGCAGGCCTGGGCCGGCGTCCCGAGCTACTTCCTGATCGCCGAGGCGGACAAGAACATCCCGGCCGCCGCGCACCACTTCATGGCCGAGCGGGCCAAGGGCGAGGTCGTCAGCATCGAGGGCGCGTCGCACGCGGTGTTCGCCTCGCACCCGGTCGAGGTCGCCGATCTCGTCCTGCGTGCGGCCGGCGCCTGACCACCGTTCCTCGTTCCCCTCAACGGCACGGCCGCCCGCGGTGCAGTCCGTCCGGACCGCGGTGCCCCTGGGGGCGGCCGTTGGGTTTCGTGTGGAATCCACCGAGATCGCCCAGTCGATCTCACCGGCTGCGTCCGCGGTGGCCGGCAGCCGCTGGGACACCACATCCCAGGGCCCGCCTCGGTAGACCGGCGGTGCCAGGTCCAGATTGTCCGCCAGGGACCGACACCGCCGGCACATCCCCGCATGCGATCCCGCACCGGTCGCGGTAGACGGCCCCTCCACCATCGCCCGGGCGTCGGAGAACGGCTGGCCCGGCCTCCCGGTCCGCACCGGTGGCAAATCCTCGATCAACGCGTGGCGCGGAGGCGTCGACCAGGACGACGGTGTCCAGCGTGCCGGGCGGTTCCGGCATCACCTGGCGATCGAAGAGGACCAATGACGGATGTCGTTGCCGCCGGAGCCGGCCTGTCCGGGCCATCTCCGGCTGGCCCACCCGAGCCGGCCCGCGACATCCCGATCCGGCTCGGGGCGTAAAACCATCCGTGGCCGACTTTCGCCGGTGAGCCAAGGGCCTCTGCGGGGACCGCCGTGGTACCGGTAGGTCGGCCGCGTACTCCGCGAGACGGTCGACCAGGAGCGCATCACAGCTCGGTACCTGAGCGATACCTTCCGTTCGTTGGCCGTCCGCGCGGAAATCGAACAGCAGCTCCGCCGCGTCGCCCGATGAAGCTCCGCGCGTGAGCGACGCTCAAGGCGCAACAGCAAGCAGGCTCACGGTGTCATCCACGTCGAGTTGGACACCAGCTGTTCGAGCGCGCCGACACGAACGGCGCCAAACTCGACGCTTAGCTCGGGAGCGGCCTCGCGGCCGCCGCGCGCGGCACCTCCGAGAACCTGCTCGACCGACCGCTCGGTGTCGATCCGCGGACGAAAGACAGCGGCTGCCTGGTCAGTGCATTCCTCGGCCTGGCACCCGCCCGTCCCGGCTAAGATGTCCGGCACCTGCGCCCCGGGGTTCACACAGGATGCACATCCGCCCGGCGATGAAGCCCCTTCCCCTACGGCAGCTCAAAATGATTCCGCCGGTAGAGCGCGTGGGCGTAATGGTCGATACCCCCTCGGACACGCACACTATTCACCCGCATCACGGGTTGGATGGTCACCTGAACGGCCTGAGAGTCGTGTTCGTAGCGGACAGCTAGGTTGAGCGCCTCATAGAGGCCCGCCAGGCTGTCCGTTCTTGCTTTCGCGAGCTTCCTCCCGACATCTCCGAGCGAGTCGATCATCGCGTAGACCTCGGCGTCGGTCACCAGGTCAGGTGTAGGCGCGTCCTCGAGTTCAGCCCTAGGGCCTGTTTCAATGGGTTGACCAGTGATGTTGCGGTGCAGCTTTGTGGTTT
>NZ_JAKGSD010000020.1:0-9078 GCF_021654135.1 Amycolatopsis tucumanensis
CAGCCCGCAGCAGCAGGCCCCGGCGCCCCAGGCGCCGGCTCCGCAGGCCCCCGCGCCCCAGGCGCCGGCCCCGCAGCAGCAGCGTCCGGCCCAGCAGCCGGCTCCGCAGCAGCAGGCTCCGGCCGCGAAGGCGCAGCCCCAGGCACCCAAGCCCCCGGCGCCGCGTCCCGGCGCGGGCGGCTCCGGCCAGTCCGGTTCGGTGGTGCCGCCCAAGCCGCAGGGCCCCAAGCCCGGGCCGAAGCCCGGTCCGCGCGCCCCGCGGCCCGGCAACAACCCGTTCGGTGTCGGCCAGGGCGCTCCGGCGCCGCGCCCGCCGGCACGTCCCGGCGGTCAGGGCGGCGAGCGCCCGGCCGAGCGGTCCGGCGGCGGTGACCGTCCGGCTCCGCGTCCCGGTGGCGGCGCGCGCCCGAACCCGGGCAACATGCCGCCGCGCCCGAACCCGGGCATGATGCCCGGCCGCGTGCAGCGGCCCGGCGGTGGTCCCGGCGGCGCGGGCCGTGGTGGTCCCGGTGGCGGCCGCGGTGGCGCGGGCGCGGGCCGTGGCGGACCGGGTGGTCCCCGTGGCGGCGGCGCTCCCCGCGGTGGTCCCGGCGGCGGCGGTGGCGGCGGTTTCCGCCCCGGTGGCGGCGGTGGCGCCCCCGCCGGTGGTGGCTTCCGCGGTGGCGGCGGCGGTCGTGGCGGCGGCGGTGGCCGCGGCGGCACGGCCGGTGCCTTCGGCCGTCCGGGTGGACCCTCGCGCAAGGGCCGCAAGTCGAAGCGGCAGAAGCGCCAGGAGTACATGGAGAACATGCAGGCGCCGTCGGTCGGTGGCATCCGGCTGCCCAAGGGCAGCGGCGAGACCATCCGGCTGCCGCGCGGCGCCTCGCTGACCGACTTCGCGGAGAAGATCGACGCGAACCCGGCCTCGCTGGTGCAGGTGCTGTTCCACCTGGGTGAGATGGTCACCGCGACGCAGTCCGTCTCGGACGAGGTGCTGGAGCTCCTCGGCTCGGAGATGAACTACAACGTCCAGGTCGTCTCCCCCGAGGAGGAGGACCGCGAGCTGCTGGAGACCTTCGACATCACCTACGGTGAGGACGAGGGCGGCGAGGAGGACCTGCAGGTCCGCCCGCCGGTGGTGACCGTCATGGGTCACGTCGACCACGGTAAGACCCGCCTGCTCGACACCATCCGCAAGACGCGGGTGCACGAGCGGGAGGCCGGCGGCATCACCCAGCACATCGGCGCCTACCAGGTCGAGACCGAGCTCGAGGGCAACCCGCGCCTGATCACCTTCATCGACACCCCGGGTCACGAGGCGTTCACCGCCATGCGTGCCCGTGGTGCGAACTCCACCGACATCGCGGTGATCGTGGTCGCCGCGGACGACGGCGTCATGCCGCAGACGGTGGAGGCGATCAACCACGCCCAGGCGGCCAAGGCGCCGATCGTGGTCGCGGTCAACAAGATCGACAAGGAAGGCGCGAACCCGGACAAGATCCGGCAGCAGCTCACCGAGTACAACCTCGTGGCCGAGGAGTACGGCGGCGACACCATGTTCGTCGACATCTCCGCCCGCGAGAACATCAACATCGACGGGCTGCTCGAGGCGATCCTGCTGACCGCGGACGCCACCCTGGACCTCCGGGCCAACCCGGACATGCCGGCCCAGGGTGTCGCGATCGAGGCGCACCTCGACCGCGGCCGCGGCCCGGTGGCCACCGTGCTGGTCCAGCGCGGCACCCTGCGGGTCGGCGACTCGGTCGTCGCCGGCGACGCGTACGGCCGCGTGCGGCGGATGGTCGACGAGTACAACGAGGACGTCACCGAGGCGCTGCCCTCGCGTCCGGTCCAGGTCATCGGCTTCACGTCGGTGCCTGGCGCGGGCGACACGTTCCTCGTCGTCGAGGAGGACCGGGTGGCCCGGCAGATCGCCGAGCGCCGCCAGGCGCGCATCCGCAACGCGCAGAACGCCGCGAAGCGCAAGCGTGTCAGCCTGGAGGACCTGGACTCCGCGCTGAAGGAGACCAACAGCCTCAACCTGATCATCAAGGGTGACAACTCCGGTACGGTCGAGGCCCTGGAAGCGTCGCTCATGCAGCTGGACGTCGGCGACGAGGTCGAGCTGAACGTGGTCCACCGCGGCGTCGGTGGTGTCACCGAGAGCGACATCGACCTGGCGACGGCCTCCGACGCGATCGTCCTGGGCTTCAACGTGCGGGCCGAGGGCAAGGCGACCGAGCGGGCCAACCGCGAGGGCGTCGACGTCCGGTACTACACGGTGATCTACCAGGCGATCGACGAGATCGAGCAGGCCCTCAAGGGCATGCTCAAGCCGGAGTACGAAGAGGTCGAGCTGGGCCGCGCCGAGGTCCGGGAGGTCTTCAAGTCCTCCAAGTTCGGCACCATCGCCGGTTGCCTCGTGCAGTCCGGGGAGATCCGCCGCAACGCGAAGGCGCGTCTCCTGCGGGACAACGTGGTCGTCGCCGAGAACCTGCCGGTCAGCTCGCTGCGGCGGTTCAAGGACGACGTGGTCGAGGTCCGCGAGGGCTACGAGTGCGGTCTGACGCTCGGGTCCTACAGCGACATCAAGGTCGACGACGTCATCGAGACCTACGAGCAGCGCGAGAAGCCGCGCGTCTGAGTCGGGTAGTGGTGCGCGGGGCCGGTCTGGTGACCGGCCCCGTGTCCTCACCTGGGACAGGGAACCGATGTACGTAGGTGCGCTCGAGCTCGACGTCCTGTTCGGCGACGTCCATTCGCTGAAGCAGAAGCGGTCGCTGGTGCGGCCGCTGATCGCCGAGGTGCGCCGCAGGTTCGAGGTGTCGGTCGCCGAGGCCGGTCACCTCGATCTGCACCGCAGGGCCCTGATCGGGGTGGCGGTGGTGGCGGCCGACGGTGAACATGTTCGTGACGTGCTCGACGGCTGTGAACGGCTGGTGGCGCAGCGCCCCGAGTTGGAGCTGCTCTCCACCCACCGCCGCCTGCTCGGGCCAGAAGACTAAGGGGAGTGCGTGATGGCCGATCCGGCTCGCGCCCGCAGGCTGTCCAAGCGGATCTCGCAGATCGTGGCGTCGGCGATCGAGCACGAGATCAAGGACCCGCGGTTGAAGAACGTCACGATCACCGACGCGAAGATCACCGCGGACCTGCACGACGCGACCGTGTACTACACGGTGCTGGGGGAGAACCTCGACTCGAAGCCGGACTTCCCGGGCGCGGCCGCCGCGCTGGAGTCGGCGCGGGGCGTGCTGCGCAGCCGCGTCGGCCAGGGCACGGGGGTTCGGTTCACGCCGACGCTGACCTTTGTCGCGGACACCATCCCGGACGAGGCCCGGCACATCGAGGACCTGCTGGCGAAGGCGCGCGAGGCCGACGCCGAACTGGCCCGGCGCGCGGCCGCCGCGCAGCACGCCGGCGACCCGGACCCGTACAAGCAGCCCCGCGAAGCCGACGAGGACGACTCCGACGAGGAGTAATCCCGCCGGGCCTTGGCCTGCGGGTGTCCGGGTTGCCGCTAGGCCGCGATGGCGACGAGCAGTAGCCCTGCCTGCCTTGGCCTGCGGTGTCTGGGTTGCCGCTACGCCGCGGTGGCGACTGGGAGTGAGTCCCGCCCCTCTTGACCCGCGGTGCTTGGATTGCCGCAGCACTGCCGCTGCGACGCGATCTGAGGGGGTCCGCGTGAGGTCGATGGGATGGCTGTACCCGTTCCGCTCCCGGCCCTGGTCCGAGATCGCCGCGGAGTTCCACCGGCTCGCCGACGCGCGGCCGGTCTACCGCCCCATGTCCGAGGTCGTGGACAGCGTGCTCGCCGCGAACACCGTCCTGCTCGGCACGACCTCGCTGGGTGACCTGATCGTGGTCGACCGGCCGGTGCCGCGGGCGCCGTGGGGCGCGGTCGTGGTGTCCGGGCCGTGGTCGCGGCGTTCCGCCGTTTCACCCGGCCGCGTGCGCGTCGAGCACGTGGGCGCCGACGGTGAGGCGAACGAGCGCCCCGTCGACGAGGCCGTGCCGCTGTTCTGGTGCTTCGTGACCCGCAAGTTCGGCGTGGTGCCCGCCGCTCAGGTGTCCTGAGGCCGGATCCCGTCCAGCAGGAACGTCAGGTGGCGGCGCCAGTCGCCGAGCGGCGCCGCCTGCGTGGTGGCGGCGATGGCGAACGCCAGGTCCGCCAGGCCGAAGTCCGGGCGCAGCACCCCGGCCCCGTGCGCGCGTTCCAGCACCTTCTCGAACACCTCGCCGACCCGCTCCCGGGCAGCCCGCAGCCCCGGCGCCCCGGGCAGGTCGCTGGTGCAGATCTCGGTCATCCCGCGATCCACCGACTGCAGCTCACACGTCCGCACGATCAGCTGGACCAGGCCGTCCCACGGGTCCTCGGCCGCCAGCGCCTGCTCGGCTTCGCCCGCCCAGCGGTCGAGCATGCCGCTGAACGCGGCCTCGACCAGGTCTGTGCGCGTGGGGAACCGGTTGTAGAGCGTCCCGATCGACACCCCGGCCCGGCGCGCGATCTCCTCCAGCGGCGCGTCCAGGCCCTTCTCGCCGAACACCTCGCGCGCAGCCGCGACCAGCAGTTCGCGGTTGCGCTGGGCGTCACGGCGGAGGGGACGGCTCACACTTCCCAGTATAAGAAACTTGAGGGTCCCCTCAATTTGAGATACAACTTGAGGGGAACCTCAACTTATCTGGGAGGCAATCGACATGAGGACACTCGCGATCTTCGGCGCCGGGCCCGGCATGGGACTGGCCGCGGCCCGCCGGTTCGGCAAGGAGGGCTACCAGGTCTCGCTCGTGGCGCGCAGCGCGGACCGGCTGTCGTCCTTCGTGGACGAACTGTCCGCGGAAGGTGTTGCGGCACGGGCGTTTCCGGCCGACATGACCGACCTCGCCGCGCACGAGCGGCTGCTGGCCGACATCGGCCGGGTGGACGTGGCGGTGATCAACGGGTCGCTGGACCTGGCGCTGCTGAAGCCGGTGCGCGACCTCGACGTCGAGACCCTGCGGTCGGGGTTCGAGAGCGTGGTGCTGGCGCCGCTGTCGCTGACCCGGCGGCTGCTGCCGGGCATGCTGGAGCGCGGCTCGGGCGCGCTGCTCTACGGGTTCGGCTCGTCGGCGAAGACCCCGGAGCCGATGCTCGCCGGCGCGGGCACGCCTCAGGCGGCGCTGCGCAACTACGTGTTCGCGCTGCGGGCCGACCTCGCCGGCACGGGCGTCACCGCCGCCGCGATCACCATCGGATCGCTCATCCGCGGCAGCGACGCCGAGAAGCTGTTCGACGCCTCGGTGGAGGCGCGCCGCGGGTTCGACCCGGACCGCATCGACCCGGCCGACCTCGCCGAAATGCTGTGGGGCATGGCCGCGACGGGCGAACCGGCCGAGCAGGTGGTGCCCGGCTAGACGGTCGCCGGTGCGCGGGTGGCGGCGAGGCGGAACAGCGCGAGCGCGGCCAGGCCGGCGGCCGCCGCCGACCAGGGCAGCGCCCCGGTCCCGCCGAGGCCGATCACGCCGCCACCGACGGCACCGCCGACCGCCACCCCGAGGTAGGTGCCGGAGGTGTTCATCGCCAGCGCCGGCGCCGAGGCCTCGCCGGCCAGCCGGTGCAGCCGCGCCTGGACCGCGGGCGAGTTCCAGAACGCCGCACCGCCCCACAGCGCCACCAAGGGCCACAGCACCCACACCGGCACCGGGCGAAGCGACCACAGCACCCCGAAGACGACCATCACCGCGATGAACACCCCGACGCCGGTCGCCAGCGTGCGGTCGGCGCCCCACCGGTCGGTGGCGCGTCCGCCCGCCCAGATGCCGGCCATTCCGGCGGCACCGGACACCGCGAACAACGCGCCGCGGGACGCTATGTCCACATCGGACAGGCCGGCGGTGAACGGCGCCAGGTAGGTGAGCAGCATCATCGACCCGAACATCAGCACGACGTTCGCGGCCAGTCCCAGGGAAACCGGTGGCGCACCGAGACCGCGGATCCGGTCCCGCCAGGCCACCGCCGGGCCTGCCGGGGTGTCCGAAGGCAGGGTGGCGGTGAAGGCGGCCACCGTGGCGAGCCCGGCCACGGCCAGCGCGGAGAAGGTCGCGCGCCACCCGCCGAGCGCGCTGAGCCAGGTGCCCAGCGGGACGCCGATCGCCACCGCTCCGGTGACACCCAGCGCCACGGCAGCCACGTACCGGCCGAGCTTCTCCGGCGGCGACAACCGGGCCGCGAGCGAGAACAACGACGGCGTCGCCGCGCCGGCCGCCGCCGCGGCGACGACGCGGGCCAGCATCAGCACCGCGAAGGAGGGCGTGAGCGCGGCGAGCAGGTTGGCCGCGGTGAACACCGCGGCCGCGCCGGTGAGCACCACCTTGGGCCGGGTGCGGGCGGTGAGGAGCGCCATGACCGGCGCCGCCACCGCGACGGTCACCGAGAACACCGTCACCAGCTGCCCGGCCGCGCCGACCGTGACGCCCAGATCGGTGGCGATCTCGGGGAGGACCCCCGCGATGACGTAGTCGTCGGTGTAGTACACCAGCGCCGCGCCGGCCAGCGCGATCAGCCAGAGCGGCATGTGCCCGATTCCTCCCATGTCCCCGTTGTGCGTGACTTCTACACGGGACGGGAGCGGGGCGCCACCGCTTTTCCGCCCCGGGGTCAGGCGGGTTTGCGCGCGACGATCAGGTCCCGCAGGATCGCCTGGTCCACCCGGTGCTCGAACCCCTCCCACGGCCCGCCGGAGCGGACTTCCAGGCCGGCCCGGCCGAGGATCCCGGCGATCTCGTCGCGCTTGGCGACGTGCGTGTTCCAGCTCAGGCCCAGCGCGCCGCCCGGCTTGAGCACCCGCGCCCACACCGGCACGGCGGCGGCCAGCAGGTCCCGCGGGCTGCGCGCGAGCTCGTCGGGCTGGTGGCTGCCGTGCTGGACGCCGTAGGGCGCGTCGGCGACCACGACGTCCGCCGAGCTTGCCTTGAGCAGCTCGTCGGTGGTGAGGGTGTCGGCGTTGAAGAACGTGACATGGCGCGCGTCGCCGGCCTTCCAGCGATCCTTGTCCAGCGCGTAGGAGATCTCCAGGCGCTGCCCGAGGCGGTGCTTGTGCCGCCGCAGCGGGCCGGAGTCGGCGTTGTGCTTGACGCGCTTCTGCCGCAGCCAGGTCTTGATGAACCGTTCGTAGGCCTCGAAATCCCGCTTGTCGACGTCCAGCCCGGTCGCGTCCAGGCCGTACATCATGGCCTGGTTGAGCGTGGTTCCGCGGCCGCACAACGGGTCCACCACGTGCAGCGGCCGGTCCAGGAACTCGGTGGGCCGGGACCGGGACAGCAGCGTCACGTTGAGCAGCAGCTTGGTGAACAGCTCGTTGGTCTTGCCCGGGTACTTCTGGATGGTCAGCAGGTCGGAGTCGAGCTTGTCCAGCGGCGCGATCTCCAGCGGGCGCAGCAGGTCGCCGCTGAACTCGAACAGCGCGTACAGCGACGAGAGGTTCGACAGCAGCCGCAGGTCCTCTTCGGACAGCGGCTCCGCGGTGGTGAACGTGACGTAGGTGACGCCACCGATCCGGCGCTCGCCGATCTCGGCCGGCGGCGTGCGCAGTGCCTCGCCGAACACGGTCAGCTCGGCGCGCAGCAGACCGGCGGAGGCGTCGGCGTAGACGCGGTTGGCGCCGGGGTAGAGGAGGATCCCGTAGTCGAACATCGGGAAAAAGCGTAGCTTGCCCGCATGAGCACCTCCGCCCAGCTCGACTTCCCGCGCGCCGCAGGGCTGCTGCGCGAAGCGACCGACGTCACCCTGCTGGCCCACGTCCGCCCGGACGCCGACGCGCTCGGCAGCGCGCTGGCCCTCGGCCGCGCGCTCTACCAGCGGGGCGCGACCGTGCGCGTGTCCTTCGCCGAGCCCGCCGAGGTGCCGGAAAGCCTGCGCGGCCTGGACGCCGACAACCTGTTCGTGCCCGCCGAGGAGGTGCCGCCGTCGGCGGGGTTGCTGATCTGCCTGGACACGCCGAGCCCCGCGCGGCTGGGGTCGCTGGCCGACCGGGTGGACGCGACGCGTGCCGCCGGGGGCGAGGTGCTCGTGGTCGACCACCACGCGTCGAACCTGCGGTACGGCTCGGTGCACCTGGTCGACGACACCGCCGAGGCGACCGCGGTGCTGGTGCTGGCGTTGCTGGACGAGCTGGGGGTGGCGCTGGACGAGCCGATCGCGCGCTGCCTGTACGCGGGGCTGGTCACCGACACCGGTGGCTTCCGGCGGGCGCGGCCGTCGACCCACCGCGCGGCGGCCCGGCTGCTCGAGACGGGGGTCGACCCGGACCGGCTCGCGCGGGAGATCATCGACGACCACCCGTTCGCGTGGCTGCCGATGCTGTCGACCGTGCTGGCGTCGGCGCGGCTGGAGCCGGAGTCGGCGCAGGGCTTCGGGCTCGTGCACGCCGTGGTGACCGCCGACGTGGCCGCCACGGTGCGGCTGGAGGAGGTCGAGGGCGTGGTGGACGTGATCCGCTCGACGCGCGAGGCCGAGGTCGCGGTGGTGCTGAAGGAGCAGGCGCCGGGGGAGTGGTCGGTGTCGTTCCGGGCGATCGGCAAGATCGACGTCTCCCAGGCGGCGCGCAGCCTGGGCGGCGGAGGCCACCGGCTGGCGGCCGGCTGCACGATCCACGGCACGGCCGAGGAGGGCCTGGCCATGGTGAGGCGCGCGCTGGAGGAGGCGCCGCTGCTGGGCTGACGCGGGTCTGCCGGGGAGCCGGACGGTTCGCTGCGGGAGCCTCGGCCAGGCTTGCCATCCCTGCGGTCGCGGCGCCGCGAAGCGGCGGGCAGCCCGGCAGTCTGGCGTGATGGGGCGGTCCCGCGCCGCGGAGCGGCGCTTCACCGCGAGTGGTGGGCCTTCCGGGGAGCTGCCCGCCCACTTCCTTCCGGGAGGGGGTGCTGCGAAGCCGGCCGGCGGGCGAATCCCCTGCCTGAGCCCTGGCCATGCCCGCCACGGCCCCGCGACCCCAGCGCCGCTCGCGGCGGACCGCCGCGAGCGGCGGCCCCCGGGAGCTACTGCCGCCTCCGCCGAACGCTGCCGCCTCCGGAGGGAGCTACCGCTCCGGGAGTTACCGCCCTGCCCGGAAGCCATCGCCCCCTCCT
>NZ_JAKGSD010000020.1:9170-68673 GCF_021654135.1 Amycolatopsis tucumanensis
CCCCTCCGGGAGTTACCGCCCCGGGGAGCTGCCGCCCTGCCCGGAAGCCATCGCCGCCACCGGGAGTTACCGCCCCGGGGAGCTGCCGCCCTGCCCGGAAGCCATCGCCGCCACCAGGAGTTACCGCCCCAGGGAGCTACCGCCCCAGGGAGCTGGCACCCCGCCAGGAAGCCATCGCCCCCTCCGGAAGCCACCGCCCCCTCCGGGAGCCACCGCCCCTCCAGCAGCACCCACCATCCCCCGGCCTGGCCACGGCCGCGCGGCCGATCTTGTCGGTGCCCCCGGTTAACCTGCCCTCGTGTCCGAAACCGTGGAAACCGCCGGGGAGAAGGTGCCCGCCAGGCGCGTGCTGGGCCTGGCGGTCCCGGCGCTGGGGGTCCTCGCGGCCGAGCCGTTGTACGTCCTGGTCGACACGGCCGTCGTCGGGCACCTGGGGGCCCTTCCGCTGGCCGGGCTCGCCGTGGGCGGGGTCGTGCTGGCCCAGGTCTCGACCCAGCTGACGTTCCTGTCCTACGGCACCACTTCCCGCACCGCCCGCCTGCACGGCGCCGGCCGCCGCGCGGAGGCGGTCAGCGAAGGCGTCCAGGCGACCTGGCTGGCGATCCTCGTCGGCCTGGTCGTGCTCGGCGCCGGGCAGCTGCTCGCGGGCCCGGTCGCCCGTGTCCTGTCCGGCAGTGACGAGGTCGCCGCGGCGGCCGTGTCCTGGCTGCGCATCGCGTTGTTCGGGGCGCCGCTGATCCTGATCACCATGGCGGGCAACGGCTGGATGCGCGGCGTGCAGGACGCGGTCCGCCCGCTGCGGTACGTCCTGGCGGGCAACGGGATCTCCGCGGTCCTCTGCCCGCTGCTGGTCTACGTCGCGGACTGGGGGCTCGAAGGGTCTGCCGTCGCGAACGTCGTCGCCCAGGTGATCAGCGCCGGGCTGTTCCTGCGGGCCCTCGTGGCCGAGAAGGTGTCGCTCAAGCCGCACCCGAAGGTGATGCGCGCGCAGCTCGGCCTCGGCCGGGACCTGGTGCTGCGCAGCCTCGCCTTCCAGGCGTGCTTCGTCTCCGCCGCCGCGGTGGCGGCCCGCACCTCGACCGCGGCCGTCGGCGCGCACCAGATCGTGCTGCAGCTGTGGACGTTCCTCTCCCTCGTGCTGGACTCCGTCGCGATCGCGGCCCAGTCGCTGGTCGGGGCGGCGCTCGGGGCGGGCTCGGCGCGGCAGGCGCGGGGCGTGGCCGGGCAGATCACGCGCTACGGGCTGATCATGGGCTGCGTGCTCGGCGTGGTGTTCGCGGCGGTGTCGCAGGTGCTGCCGCACGCGTTCACCTCCGACCCGGGGGTGCTCGGCGAGGTGCCGCACGCCTGGTGGTTCTTCGTGGCGCTGCAACCGATCGCGGGCGTGGTGTTCGCGCTGGACGGGGTGCTGCTCGGCGCGGGCGACGCGGCCTTCCTCCGCGCCGCGACGCTCGTCAGCGCCGCGCTCGGGTTCCTGCCGCTGATCTGGGCCTCGCTCGGCTTCGGCTGGGGCCTGACCGGCATCTGGACCGGCCTGTCGCTGTTCATGGTGCTGCGCCTGGCCGCGGTGGTGGCCCGCTGGCGCTCGGACGGCTGGACCGTGGTCGGCGCGGTCCGCTGACGCCGCTGGCTCCGGCTCCGGGTCGGGGGTGTGGGTGCGGTTCGCGCGGTCGGCCGGCCCGGCACGCGCGGCCGCGGGCCGGCTCGGCGGCAGTGGGCGACGGTGGCGTGAACGATCGCCCCTGCCGCCCGCTGGCCCCCGCCGAACGCCGCGCTGCGGGCGTGTCGTGGGGGTGGCTCCGGGGCCGCGAATCGCTGCGCCGTGTGGCTGAAAACACCCCGGTAACAGGTAAGTTTCAGCCTTGCACAGGCGATACAACTATCGGGACGGCGATGCGGGCGTCCCCGTGTCGTTGTCGCCTACTCCGCTTCGGGAGGAATCCTTCGTGCCGCCGCAGCAGGCACCCGTGATCGGCAAGGCCAGCCGCCGGTCGTGGTTCATCTGGTTCACCGCCGCCATCGTCTACCTCCTCTCCGTCTTCCACCGCACCTCGTTCGGGGTCGCCGGGCTGGAAGCCGCCGACCGGTTCGGGGTCGGCGCCGCCGCGCTTTCCACGTTCACCGTCCTGCAGGTCGGCGTCTACGCCGCGATGCAGATCCCCACCGGCGTCCTCGTCGACCGCTTCGGGCCGCGCAAGGTCCTCACCGCCGCGCTGATCTTCCTCGGCCTCGGCCAGGTCCTCGTCGCCATCGCGGACACCTACGCGCTGGGCCTGCTCGCGCGCGGCGTGCTCGGCTTCGGTGACGCGCTCACCTTCGTCAGCGTGCTGCGCCTGATCGCCGCGCACTTCCCGGGCCGCCAGTACGCCGTGGTCACCAGCTTCACCACGGCGATCGGCTTCCTCGGCAACCTCGCCGCGACCGTCCCGCTCACCCTGCTGCTCGCCGGCCCCGGCTGGACCCCGACGTTCCTCGCCGCCGGCCTGATCACCGCGATCTACTCGGCCGTCGTCGCGGGCCGCGTCCGCGACACCCCGGCCGGCGCCACCCCGAAGGCCGGCCCGGTCGACGCGCGCCAGCTGGCCCGCCAGGTCCGCACGGCGTGGCGCGTCCCCGGCACCCGCCTCGGCTTCTGGGTGCACTTCTCGACGATGTTCGCCCCGAACGTGCTGACCCTGCTGTGGGGCGTGCCGTTCCTGGTGCAGGGCCAGGGCCACCCGGCCGCGACCGCCAGCGCGCTGCTGACCGTGTTCGTGTTCGGCTCGATGATCGGCGGCCCGCTGGTCGGCAGCCTCATCTCCGCCCGCCCCGGCACCCGGATGCCGCTGGTGCTCGGCTACCTCGCCGGCGCCGCCGCGGTCTGGGCCCTGCTGCTGAGCTGGCCGGGCCAGATCCCGGTCGGCGTGCTGGTGCCCGCGTTCGCGTTCCTGTCCCTGGGCGGCCCGGCGTCGATGATCGGGTTCGCGCTGGCCCGCGACTACAACCCGCTGTCCCGCGTGGGCACCGCGACCGGCGTGGTCAACGTCGGCGGCTTCGTCGCCACCACGCTCACCGCGCTGGCGGTCGGCGTGCTGCTGCAGCTCACCGGCGGCCAGTTCCGGCTCGCGCTGCTGGCCGTCGTCGCGGTGCTGGTGCTGGGCACGTTCCGCATGCTGGTGTGGTGGCTGCGCGCCCGCGCGGAGCTGTTCGCCGCGCAGGAGCGGGGCGAGCACGTGCCGGTGCAGGTCCGCCGCCACGTGTGGGACGCGCCCACCCGGAAGGTCCCGGCGGCCGCGTGACGGCTCGCCCGTAAGGTTTCCAGCCGTGTCCCAGCCGAAGACTCGACGCCCCGCGCCCCCGCCCGGCCTGCTCGTGGTGGACAAACCACCGGGCATGACCTCCCACGACGTGGTGGCGCGGGTGCGCCGGATCATGGGCACCCGCAAGGTCGGGCACGCCGGCACGCTCGACCCGATGGCCACCGGCGTGCTGGTGCTGGGCGTCGAGCGGGCGACCAAGCTGCTGGGCCACCTCGCGCTGGACCGCAAGACCTACCTCGCCACGCTGGCCCTCGGCGTCTCGACCACCACCGACGACGCCGAGGGCGAGCACACCTCCACCGCGGACCCGGACGCGCTGGCCGCCGTCACCGACGAGGCGATCGCGTCCGGGATCGCCGCGCTCACCGGGGAGATCCAGCAGGTCCCGAGCGCGGTGAGCGCGGTGAAGATCGCCGGCAAGCGGGCGTACGCGCGCGTGCGTGCCGGTGAAGAGGTCGCGCTCAAGCCGCGGCCGGTCACCGTGTACCGGTTCGACCTGCTCGCCACCCGCCGCGTCGCCGACCGCATCGAGCTGGACGCGGTCGTCGAGTGCTCGTCGGGCACCTACGTGCGGGCGCTGGCCCGCGACCTCGGTGCGGCGCTCGGCGTGGGCGGTCACCTCGCCGCGTTGCGCCGCACCACCGTCGGCCCGTTCGGCATCGCCGCGGCTCGCACGCTGGAGCAGCTGGAGGAGAAGCCGGAGCTGTCGTTCGACCTCAACGAGGCCGTCGGCGCCGCCTTCCCGCGTTATGACGTCGATGCGGCGACCGCCCGGGCTGTCCGGTATGGACAGCAGGTCCGCGCGTCCGGCATCGAAGGCACCTACGGCGTGTTCGACCCGGACGGCCAAGTGCTCGCTCTCGCCGTGGATGCGGGCGGCGTGGCCCGCTCAGTAGTCGTCCTGGCTCCGGCCTAGAGGCCGGCCGCTTCCCCACCACCACCCTCGACGGACGCGCTTCGCGCGGCAGTACGCTGCATGCGTGCAGAGGTGGCGAGGGCTTGCTGATCTCCCCGGCGGCTGGGGACGGTGCGTGGTCACGATCGGCGTGTTCGACGGGGTGCACCGCGGGCACCAGGCGCTGATCGCCAGGACGGTCGAGGTGGCCAAGAACCGCAACCTGCCCAGCGTGATGCTGACGTTCGACCCGCACCCGTCCGAGGTCATCCGGCCGGGGAGCCACCCGGCGCAGCTGACCACGCTGCGCCGCAAGGCTGAGCTGGTCGAGCAGCTCGGCATCGACGTGCTGTGCGTCCTGCCGTTCACCGCCGAGCTGTCCCGGCTGACCGCGCACGAGTTCGTGCACGAGGTGCTGGTCGACCGGCTGCACGCGGCCGCCGTGGTGGTGGGGGAGAACTTCACCTTCGGGCACAAGGCCGCCGGCGACGTGGCCCTGCTCAAGGACCTGGGCCGCCGCTTCGGGTTCGCCACCTACGGCGCCGAGCTGCAGGGCGGATCCACCGCCGACGGCGAGACCGCGGACGTCGGCGAGATCACCTTCTCGTCCACCTACGTCCGCTCGTGCATCGACGCGGGCGACGTGGTCGCCGCGGCCGACGCGCTGGGCCGCCCGCACCGGCTGGAGGGCATCGTGGTCCGCGGCGACGGCCGCGGGCACGACCTGGGCTACCCGACCGCGAACCTGTCCACGCCGCGGTTCGCCGCGGTGCCCGCCGACGGCGTCTACGCCTGCTGGTTCGTCCGCGACAACCAGCCCGGCCGCCTGCTGCCCGCGGCGGTCTCGGTCGGCACCAACCCGACGTTCTCCGGCCGCGAGCGCACCGTCGAGGCGTTCGTGCTCGACGTGGACGAGGACTTCTACGGCCAGCACGTGGCGCTGGACTTCGTCGGCCGCCTGCGCGACATGGTGAAGTTCACCAGCGTCGACGACCTGGTCGAGCAGATCGCCGACGACGTCAGCCGCACCCGCGCCATCCTCGGCACCGGCAGCTGACCGCGCCGGTGCGATTGCGAATCGTCGGGTGATTCCGCCTCGCCCGCCCGATCCCACCTGGCAAGATTGGGTCCGGCGCGGCCAGGTCTGTCCGGGGAGAGCAGGGAGCACAGCACGTGGATGACCACAAGATCGTCCAGCGGAACATCGCCCTCCAGCGGGAGTGGTACGGCGAGCCGCTGGGCGACCGGGTGCGCCGTCTCGTCGTCGCGTTCGACGTCTCGCAGGCCTACCTGGCCGAGGTGCTGGGCATCAGCGCCCCGATGCTGAGCCAGGTGATGAGCGGCCGCCGCGCCAAGATCGGCAACCCGGTCGTGCTCGCACGGATGATCATGCTCGAGCGCAAGTGCCTGATCCCCGAGGTCGCCGCGGGCCACAAGGAAGCCCTGATGGCCGCGCTGGAGGACGTGCGGGACGCGCGGCCCACGGTCGGCCGCGACACCTTCCCGGTCAACGCGCTGTCCGAGGAGCGCGCGGTGCTGTCCGCGCTGCGGGACATCGCCGAGGACGAGGACCTGATCGAGGCGGCCAAGCGGCTCGACGACGACTTCCCGGCGCTGGCCGACCTGCTCCGCCGCGCCGGGCAACAGGGCTGACCCGTGGTGCTGTTCTCCGCGGTCCTGCCGCCCGCCGCCGTGGTCGAGACCCTGACCGCCGAGGTCGCCGGGCTGCCGCGGCTGGACGGCGTGCGGTGGAGTTCGCCGGACAACTGGCACGTCACGCTGGGTTTCTACGGCGAGGACGACGCCGGGGCCAGGGCGGACTGGCTGCGGCCCCGGCTGGCGGGAATGCCGGCGCCCCGGATCTGGTTGGAAGGTGCGGGCACGTTCACCCGGGTCCTCTACCTCGGGGTGTACGGCGAAGGGATCACCGAACTCGGTCTCGCCGCCGGAGCCGGCGACGAGGGCCGCGCCTACCTGCCGCACCTGACGCTGGCGCGCACGCGCGAGCGGGTGCCGGTGGAACTGGAGCGGCGGCTGTCCGGCTACCGCAGCGAGATGTGGACGGCCGCGGAGGCGGTGCTGATGCGGTCGCAGCGGAGCGCCGACGGCGTGCGATACGTGGTGGTCGAGCGGTTCCCGCTGTCCCAGCAGGCCAGGTAGTGCGCTCCCTGATACCCTGAACCACCGGGTCCGGCTGCAGTCCGTGGCGGCCGCGACCGACTACCCGCGTCCAGCGGGCCTCACGGCACAGAACAACACAGAGGAGAGAACTCAGTGGCGCTGTCCACCGACGAGAAGAAGTCGATTCTGACCGAGTACGGTCTGCACGAGTCCGACACCGGGTCCCCGGAGGCCCAGGTCGCGCTGCTCACCAAGCGGATCATCGGTCTCACCGAGCATCTCAAGGTGCACAAGCACGACCACCACTCCCGTCGCGGCCTGTTGCTGCTGGTCGGCCGTCGTCGCCGGCTGCTCAACTACGTGATGAAGGTGGACATCGAACGCTACCGGTCGCTGATCCAGCGACTCGGCTTGCGCCGATGACGTGATCCGAGGGGGAGTGACCACGGTCGCTCCCCCTCGGTCCATACGAAGTAAGAAAGAGGAAGGGCAGGCGCTCGAGGGCAAGGACGCCGGTCCTCGGTAGTGGCTTACGGGAGAGTCCCGTTGGCTTCGATCGAAGACCGGCTCGTTCCTCGGACGCCGCCCCGCACGGGCGGGGCGCACTGCTGCCCGAACGAACGAGGAGTCAACTACACATGACCGAAGCAAGCGGACCCGTCGTGCACGAGGCCGAGGCCGTCATCGACAACGGCAAGTACGGCACGCGCACGATCCGCTTCGAGACGGGCAGGCTCGCCCGGCAGGCCGCCGGCGCTGTCGTGGCCTACCTGGACGAAGAGACGATGCTGCTGTCGGCGACCACCGCCTCCAAGCAGCCGAAGGAGCACTTCGACTTCTTCCCGCTGACGGTGGACGTCGAGGAGCGGATGTACGCCGCGGGCCGGATCCCGGGCGCGTTCTTCCGCCGCGAGGGCCGTCCCTCCACCGACGCGATCCTGACCTGCCGCCTGATCGACCGGCCGCTGCGCCCGTCGTTCGCCGACGGCCTGCGCAACGAGATCCAGATCGTCGTCACGGTGCAGAGCCTGCACCCCGAGGACCCCTACGACGTGCTGGCGATCAACGCCGCGTCGGCCTCGACCCAGATCGGCGGCCTGCCGTTCTCCGGCCCGATCGGCGGCGTCCGCGTCGCGCTGATCGAGGGCCAGTGGGTCGCGTTCCCGACCTGGTCGCAGCTGGAGCAGGCGACCTTCAACATGGTCGTCGCAGGCCGTGTCGTCGGTGACGACGTCGCGATCATGATGGTCGAGGCCGAGGGCACCGAGAACACGCTCGACCTGATCGCGGGCGGCGCCCCGGCGCCGACCGAGCAGGCCGTGGCCGAGGGCCTGGCCGCCGCCAAGCCGTTCATCCGCGTGCTGTGCGAGGCGCAGCAGAAGCTCGCCGACGCGGCCGCCAAGCCGACCGGCGACTTCCCGGTGTTCCCCGCTTACCAGCAGGACGCCTACGACGCGGTCGCCGCGATCGCGAGCGAGGACCTGGCCAAGGCGCTGACCATCGCGGGCAAGCAGGAGCGCGAGAACGCCACCGACGAGGTCAAGGCCGCCGTGCTGGCCAAGGTCGGCCTCGGCGAGGGCGAGGCCTTCGAGGGCCGCGACAAGGAGATCGGCGCCGCGTTCCGGGCGCTGACCAAGAAGCTGATCCGCCAGCGCATCCTGCGCGACAAGGTCCGCATCGACGGCCGCGGCCTCACCGACATCCGCCAGCTGGCGGCCGAGGTCGCGATCATCCCGCGGGCCCACGGTTCGGCGCTGTTCGAGCGCGGCGAGACCCAGATCCTGGGTGTCACCACGCTGAACATGCTGCGCATGGAGCAGCAGATCGACTCGCTGTCGCCGGAGACGACGAAGCGGTACCTGCACCACTACAACTTCCCGCCGTTCTCCACCGGCGAGACCGGCCGCGTCGGCTCGCCCAAGCGGCGCGAGATCGGACACGGCATGCTGGCCGAGCGCGCGCTGGTGCCGGTGCTGCCGAAGCGGGACGAGTTCCCCTACGCCATCCGGCAGGTGTCGGAGGCGCTGGGCTCGAACGGGTCCACCTCGATGGGCTCGGTGTGCGCCTCGACCATGTCGCTGCTCAACGCCGGTGTGCCGCTGAAGGCGCCGGTCGCGGGCATCGCGATGGGCCTGGTTTCCGACGAGGTCGACGGCGAGACGCGCTACGTCGCGCTGACCGACATCCTCGGCGCCGAGGACGCCTTCGGTGACATGGACTTCAAGGTCGCCGGCACCAAGGACTTCATCACCGCGCTGCAGCTGGACACCAAGCTCGACGGCATCCCGTCGGACGTCCTGGCCGGCGCGCTGAACCAGGCCAAGGACGCCCGGCTGACCATCCTCGACGTGCTGGCCGAGGCCATCGACTCCCCGGACGAGATGAGCCCGTACGCCCCGCGCGTCACGAGCGTGAAGATCCCGGTCGACAAGATCGGCGAGGTCATCGGGCCGAAGGGCAAGATGATCAACTCGATCACCGAGGAGACCGGCGCCGACATCTCGATCGAGGACGACGGCACGATCTACGTGGGTGCGGCCGACGGCCCGTCCGCGGAGGCCGCGATCAGCAAGATCAACGCCATCGCGAACCCGCAGCTGCCGAAGGTGGGCGAGCGCTTCCTGGGCACCGTGGTGAAGACGGCCGCGTTCGGCGCGTTCGTCTCGCTGCTGCCGGGCAAGGACGGCCTGATCCACATCTCGAAGCTGGGCAACGGCAAGCGCATCGGCAAGGTCGAGGACGTGGTCAACGTGGGCGACAAGCTCCGCGTCGAGATCGCCGACATCGACAACCGCGGCAAGATCAGCCTGGTCCTCGTCAAGGACGAGGAAGAGGGCGAGAAGAAGGCCGAGGAGGCTCCCGCCGAGGGCGCCGAGGCCGACGCCAAGTAGGACGAAGCGGTAGCCGGGAAACGGCCCGTCCCCGGGCGGGGCGGGCCGTTTTCCGTGTTCCCGCACGAGTGTTGGGATTCGATGGCGCGACAGATTGCCGGGCACGAGCAGGCCGCGGGCACCACGCGGACGCTCGAGACCGGGGCGAACGGCCAGGTTGTGAAGCGCACCGTGCTGCCGGGCGGGCTGCGGGTGGTCACCGAGCACGTGCCGGGAGTGCGGTCGGCGACCGTCGGCCTGTGGGTCGGGGTCGGCTCGCGCGACGAGCCGCCGAAGGTGGCCGGTGCGGCGCACTACCTGGAGCACCTGCTGTTCAAGGGCACCACCAACCGGTCCGCGGTGCAGATCGCCGAGGAGATCGACGCGGTCGGCGGTGAGCTGAACGCGTTCACCGCGAAGGAGCACACCTGCTACTACGCGCAGGTGCTCGACGAGGACCTGCCGCTGGCGATGGACCTGGTCACCGACGTGGTCTTCGAGGCGCTCTGCGCAGAGTCCGATGTGGACACGGAACGCAGCGTGGTGCTCGAGGAGATCGCCATGCGCGACGACGATCCCGAGGACCTGCTGCACGACACGTTCGTCACCACGGTCCTGGGTTCGCACCCGCTGGCGCGCCCGGTGCTGGGCACCACCGAGTCGATCACCGGCATGTCGGCGAGCGGCCTGCGTGGGTTCTACCGGCGGCGCTACACGCTGCCGAAGATGGTGCTCGCGGTGGCGGGCAACGTCGAGCACGCGCAGGTGCTCCGCCTGGCGCGCAAGGCGTTGCGCGGTCGTCTGTCCGGTTCGGACACCCCGGTGCCGCCGCGCGCGGGCAAGGCGCGGGTGGCCGCGGAGCGGCGGCTGGTGCTGCACAGCGACGACACCGAGCAGGCGCACGTCATGCTCGGCATGAAGGCGCTGTCGCGGCACGACGAGCGCCGGTACGCGCTGTCGGTGCTCAACGCCGCGCTCGGCGGCGGGATGAGCTCGCGGCTGTTCCAGGAGGTGCGCGAACAGCGCGGCCTGGCCTACCAGGTGTACTCGTCGGTGGCGACCTACGCCGACACCGGCCACTTCTCCGTCTACGCGGGCTGCCAGCCGGAGCGGCTGGGCGAGGTGTCGGCGGTGCTGCGGGACGTGCTCGGGCAGGTCGGCAAGGACGGCTTCACCGACGCCGAGGTCGCGCGCGCCAAGGGGCAGCTGCGCGGCGGGATCGTGCTGGGCCTGGAGGACACCGCGTCGCGGATGTCGCGCATCGGCAAGCAGGAGCTCAACTACGGCGTGCACCTCACTGTCGACGAGTCGGTGGAGCGGATCGCCGCGGTGACCACCGAGGAGGTGTGTGAGCTGGCCCGCACCCTGTTCGGGACGCCGGGAGGGGTCACCGCCGCCGCGGTGGTCGGGCCGTACGCTTCCGAGCAGGACCTACCGGAAGATCTGCACGAGGTGATCGCGAAATGAACCCCCGCGGCGAGGACAACCCGATCCGGGTCGGCGTGCTGGGCGCCCAGGGACGGATGGGTGCGCAGGTGGTCAAGGCCGCCGGGGGCGCGCCCGACATGACGGTCGTGGCGAAGCTGGACGCGGGCGACGACCTGACCGCGCTGACCGAGGCCGGCGCGGAGGTGGTCGTCGACTTCACCCACCCGGACGCGGTGATGGGCAACCTGGAGTTCCTGGTGGGCAACGGGTTGCACGCGGTCGTCGGCACCACCGGGTTCAGCGAGGAGCGGCTGGAGACGGTGCGCTCGTGGCTGGCGGGCAAGCCGGAGGTCGGGGTGCTGATCGCGCCGAACTTCGCGCTCGGCGCGGTGCTCGCGATGCGGTTCGCGCAGCAGGCGGCCCGGTTCTACGAGTCGGTCGAGGTCATCGAGCTGCACCACAACCGCAAGGCGGACGCCCCGTCCGGCACGGCGGCCCACACGGCGCGGCTGATCTCGGAGGCGCGCCGCGAGGCCGGGCTGAAGCCGGGCGCGGACGCGACGACGAGCGAACTGGACGGCGCCCGCGGCGCGCGGGTCGAGGACGTGCACGTGCACTCGGTGCGGCTGCCCGGGCTGGTGGCGCACGAGGAGATCCTGTTCGGCCAGGAGGGCGAGACGCTCACCATCCGGCACGACTCGATGGACCGGACCTCGTTCATGCCCGGTGTGCTGCTCGGGGTGCGGGAGGTGCTGGGCCGTCCCGGCCTGACCGTCGGCCTCGAGAACGTGCTCGACCTGTGAAGGCCCGCAACGTCGCACTGGTGATGACCGCCGCGCTGGTGGTCTACCTGGTGCTGCTCGGGGCGCGCGGGGTGGAGCTGATCGCGACCGGCACCGGCGTGGGCATCGCGCTCGGTGTCGGCGTGCTGGTGCTGCCGCTGCTGGGGCTGTGGATGGTCGTCGCCACCTGGCGGTCCGGCACGCGGATCCAGCACCTGGCGCGACGGCTGGACGCCGAGGGCGGGCTGCCGGACGTCGACGACCTGCCGCGCCGCCCGTCCGGCCGGGTGGACCGCGCCGCGGCGGACGCGTGGTTCGAGGAGCGCCGCGCGGAGCTGGAGCAGCACCCCGAGGACTGGCGGTACTGGTACCGGTTGGCGCACGCGTACGACCTGGCGGGCGACCGGCGCCGCGCCCGCGCGACGATGCGTAAGGCGCTGGACCTGGAAGCGGCGGAGGCCGCCCACTGAGCGCCGCGAGCGTGCCAGGTTCCTACCGCAGCGCGCGCTCGTCGACGCGGCGGGTGGGAGTTCCGAGGAAGATCTCCGGATCCGGTTCCGCCCGGTAGGCGAGGTTGAGGGTGTCGAGCCGGTAGAGCCACGGGCCGCGGCCGGTGTAGGTGCGGAACCGGTAGTCGATCTGCCGGCGCAGCCATTCGCCCGGCCGCAGCCGGACCGCGGGCGGCCGTCGCCGCACCAGGTTGTGGAACTGGGCCGAGCGCAGCATCACCCGGAGCGCGCCGTCCGCTTCCCGCAGATCCACCTCGTTCGTGCCCGGAACACCGGCCAGAACGCGGGCGGCCGGCTGGAAGCCGTCGCGTTCACGGATGGTCACCTCGTGCACCAGCGGCGCCGCCGGCTCGGGCAGGGGGAACGCGATCGGCACCCTGCTGCGCGTGGCTGCACCCGCGCCACCGCGGGATTCCGTGCTCCACCAGGTGCGCACCCACTGGGCGACGACGTCCACGGGCGTGATCGTGCCAGCACCGGGGCCCGCGCTACCTGGCCCTCCCGCGCGCCGCGCGGGAGGGGTGGCCATCGCGGTGGTTGCCGCAGCCGTTCATCAGCCTGAGTGGGCCTGGCACGCCGACCCGTCCGCCGGCAGCGCTGCCAGTTCCTCGTCGAGGAGCCGGCGGACCTCCTCCGGCGGGAAGTCGTCCGGGTACATCGCGGCCTGCAGGGTCAGGCCGTCGATGAAGGTGTGCAGCCGCAGAGCCTGCCGTTCCAGGCCCGGGTCGGTGAGCCGGTCCCCGATGAGCTGCGGTGCGGGTTGGCCGCAGGAATACGCGACCGCGAGCCGGCACAGGTGGCGTTCTCCGTGGAGACCCGCGCCGTGCAGCTCGGCCAGCGATTCGTCCACGCGCGACTGCACCAGGCACGCCAGCCAGACGTCCGCGTCCACCCGCCGGTCGGCGTCCAGCGGCAGCAGTTCCTCCAGCAGCAGCCGGGCGCGAACCGGTCCCGGCATCTCCCCGCGCAGGTGCTCGGCCACGCGTGCGGCGACTTTCTCGGCCATGGCCCGTGCCGCGAACCGAAGCAATCCACGCTGGCTGTCGAAGTAGTGGCGAAGGCCGCCGACTGAAACGCCTGCCTCCTCGGCAACCTTCCGCACCGTCACGCTCTGGATGCCCTCGCGGCTGATGACCTCCCAGACGACGCGCGCGAGTTCCTGGCGTCGCTGGTCGTGGTCGACGAGCTTGGGCACGACTTTTTATAGCACAAATGTACGGTTTCGGTTACAGTACGCTTGTGCTAAATAAAACGCAGACGCAGTCCCGGTCCGCCGCCAGCAGAGCGGTGCTCGTGACGGGTGGGTTGGTGTTCGCCGGGTCCGCGCTGTGGCTGGTGCTGAGCGGGAACACCGGCATCCGCTATTCGGCCGATCACGACGGTTCAGTGCCGATGTGGGTGCGCTGGATCCCGGTCGCGGTAGGGATCGCGCTGGTGCGGTTCGTGCCGGCCCGGCCCGCCCCGGTCACACCACACGAACGGCGCACGGTGGTCGAAGCGAGTGCCCTGCTGGCCGCCGCCGTGCTGTTCGCGGTCGTCCTGGCCGTGGCGGGCGGAGGCGAGCCGGCGCACACGGTGTCGAAGCTGGTCCTGCTGCTCGTGGTCCCCGTCCTGCTGTTCCGGTGGTCCCGCGGCGCGGGGAAGACCGGAGTCTCGGCAACCGGCCCGTGGTGGACTCCGGTACCTGCGGTGGCGGCGTGGTTCGCCGTCAGCTACGCGGGTCCCTGGGCCCTGCCGATGAGCGACTACGCCTTCACCGTCGATGTGCTCACCCTGGTGGCCACGCTCGTCGTCGGCTTCCTCGTCAACAGCGTGCTCGAGGAGGTCTTCTACCGGCGGTGGCTGCAAACCAGGTGGGAGGCGCTCCTCGGGCGATGGCCCGCGATCGTGCTCACGTCGCTCCTGTGGGCAGGCTGGCACGTCGGCATCCAGGGCACGGGGGATCTGCCGTCGGACCTGGCCGCGACCTTCGTGAACCAGGGGGTGGCCGGGCTCTTCCTCGGCTACCTGTGGAGCCGGCACCGCCTGATGTGGCCGGTGATCACGGTCCACGGGGCGATGAACGCCGCGCCGATCCTGCTGCCCCTGTTGTAGCGCGGCGCGTTCATCAGCCCGAGCAGGTGCCTCACCGGTGTTGAGCACGTCCCCGAGTTCTGGGCCTGGCGCGCCGACCAGGTCGCGGCGGCGCGGTTCGACGGGCACCTGCTCGCGATCGGCTTCACCCGCCGCCGTCGCCGAGCTGCCTCACTCCCGCAGCTGACGCGCCACCACCTCGCCGTGGCCGAACACCCCGGCGCTGGCCGCCGACTGGTTCACGAAGTCGGCGAACGGGCCGGGCTCGAACGGCGCCGCCGCCTCCAGCTTCGCCACCGCCTCCGAGGGCAGCGTCACGTCCAGGGCGGCGACGCTCTCCGCGACCCGGTCCGCCGTCCGGAACCCGATCAGCGGGTGCACGACCGACGACCGCGCCCGCGACCACGCGATCGCCACCTGCCCCGGCGTGACACCCAGCTCGTCCGCCACCGCGCGCACCGCCGCCGCTACCCGCTGCTGCTCCGGCGACGGCGAACCGACCCGGCTGGACCCGGTCAGCGCGCCGTGCTCCAGGACGCCCCACGCCGCGACGGTCAGCCCCAGCTGCTCGGCCATCGGCAGCACGTCGCGCTCGATGTCGCGGTTCAGCAGGCTGTAGGGCACCTGCACCCCGGCGAACGGCGTCCACCCGCGCCACTCCGCCAGCACGTCGGCCCGGCTCACCACCCACGCGGGCGTGTCGGACACCCCGAGGTACCTGACCTTCCCGGCCCGCACCAGGTCGTCCAGCGCACGCAGCGTCTCGGCGACCGGCGTGTGCGGGTCCCACGTGTGCACCCACAGGATGTCGACGTAGTCGGTGCGCAGCCGCCGCAGGCTGCGCTCCAGGGACGCGACCAGGTTCTTGCGGTGGCTGCCCCCGGCGTTCGGGTCGTGCGGGTCCCGCGTCAGCGTGTACTTGGTCGCCAGCACGAACCGGTCGCGGTCGGTCAGCACCTCGCCCAGCACGCTCTCGCTCTCCGCGTACGCCGAGGCCGTGTCGATCACGTTGCCCCCGGCGTCGGCGTAGGCCTTGACCACCCGCCGCGCCTCGTCCGGTTCCTGCAGCGCCATCGCCCCGAGGAACATCTCCGCCACGCGCAGCCCGGTGCGCCCGAAAAGCCGGTATCTCATGCGGTCCACTTTGTCGGAACCCGGCCGCCTCCGGCACGTGTGGCGCCAAACTCACTCGCGGCCGGTCGACACCCGCCTCCGCCAGGAACTTCGACGAGATCGTGCCGTAGGGCCGGTGGCCCGGGGTAAGCGGCGGGTGGACCGGCGGGCACGCGCCGGGCGGCCCGCGACCGCGCTGGTCGTCTGCGCCCGTCGTGCTCGATCGGCGAGGAGACCGACACAGAGGTGACCCACCGCGGACCCAGCCACCGGGTCCCGGCGGTCGGCGAATCCCTCGCCGTCGTGGTGGACCCCTCCGACGGGCTGTTCCGGCTCCTCCGGTAGCCCGAGCTCAGTGGTGGAACCAGCCCGCGAACACCGCCGGGCACGCGGCCAGCGCGCTGTACCTGATGAACCGCCCGGTCAGGCCCGCCGTGAGGAACGTCGACATCCGCATGTCGGCCAGGCCCGCCAGCACGGTCGTCGCCATGAACGGGGGGAGCCCGATCAGCGAGCTGACCCCGTAGGTGCCCGTCATCCAGTGCGGGTGCCGGTGGCAGCGCTCGCGCAGGGCCTCCACCTTGCCGCGCAGCCACTTGGTCCGTTGGTGCCACCGGTCGCGGCGACGGCTGGGCGGGCGCTCCCGGTGCAGGCGGTCGTGCAGGAACCGCGGCAGCCTGATCGATCCGCGCGCGGCCAGGTAGTACAGCAGTTTGCCGGCGATCTGGCCGATCGAGACGGCCGCGCCGATCAGCAGCCAGTGCAGCCCCGGCTCGCTGGCCACGAGCCCCAGCACGAACACCTCGACGCTGATCACGGGCACGATCGCCGACCCGAAGGCGACGCCGAGCGTCACCCAGAACCAGGCGAACATCCGCGCCTCCTGACGGGGGGCTTCGGGGCGGCGCGCGCCTCCGCGGGGGACGGAGGATCACACGGACGGGGTCACAAGAAGATATCAGCCCGAAGTGTGATCTCCGTGGGGTCGGTGACACTTTCCGCCGCCTGTTGACTACCGGCTGCTCACCTTCCCGTCACCCGGTTCTGCCACCGTGGCGCCGTGCAACAGGACATCCGGGTGACGCGGTCGCTCGTGGAGAGGTTCGCGTCGTTCTGCGCGACGGTCGTCCGGTACCTGCCCTTCGGGCTGAACACGCTGGTCCCGCCCAGCTTCGTGGGCTTCGCGCTGATCAACGGGTTCACCTTCGGCGTCGACCTGCTGCTGCTGACCCTGGGCCACGGCGTGGCCGGGCTGCCGCTGCCGGTCGCCATCACCGCGGCCTACGTCTGCGCCTTCGCGCTGAGCTTCGTGCTCAACCGCGTCTTCAACTTCCGCTCGCACGCCCCGGTCGGGCGCCAGGCCGTGCTCTACGCGATCGCGGTGGCCGTCAACTACTTCGCGTTCATCCTCGGCGCCGGGGCCGGCCTGGCCGCGCTGGGCGTGCAGTACCACCTGGCGCGCATCATCGCCGGCGCGTTGGAGGCGGTGTTCCTCTACAGCGTGCTTCGCTGGATCGTGTTCACCGACCGCAGCCGCGCGTAGCGCAAGGGGGACCCGCTCGTAACATCGATCACGCGGGCAACGAAGATAGGCGTTGCGGCGTCTGTTCCGTGAGATCACGCCTGGCCGGGACTGGGAGAACGAGTGAAAGCTGTCATCGAGACGATGAGGTACGGCAGTACCGCCGAGCGGGTACGCCTGGGCTTGGAACTCCTGCTGGCCGTCGGCCTGTTCGCCGCGCTCGCGTACTACGCGCACGGCATCCGGAAGTGGCCGACCGACGTCGACATCTACCGGCTGGGCGCGGACACGTTCCTCAAGGGCCACTCGATCTACTCGGAGCTGCCCGTCTCGACCATCGGCGGCGCGCTGCCCTACACCTACCCGCCGTTCTCCGCGGTGCTGTTCACGCCGCTGGCGATCATCCCGCCGCCGATCGGCTACCCGCTGCTGACCGGCGCGACCTGCCTGGCGCTGTTCCCGATCATCCTGGCCTACCGCAACGGATCGCCGGAGCTGCGCGGGCTGCTGAACAAGACCTGGATGGTCGTGGCGGCCGCGATCGTGATGGTGGTCGCCCACCCGGTGGCGAACACGATCTTCTGGGGCCAGATCAACGTCCTGCTGATGATGCTCGTCGCGGTCGACATCCTGTGGCCGAACCCGCGCTGGCCTCGGGGCGCGCTGATCGGCATCGCGGCGGCGGTCAAGCTCACCCCGGCCGGGTTCTGCCTGATCTTCCTGCTGCGCAAGGACTTCCGCGCGGTGGTCACCGCGTTCGTCAGCTTCCTGGTGATGACGGCGATCGCGTTCGTGCTGATGCCCGGCGACTCGTGGACGTACTGGACGGACCGCGTCTTCCACGCCACCGGCATGAACATCGGGCCCATCCACGCCAACGAGTCGATCACCGCGACGTTCGAGAAGCTGCACCTGACCGGCACCACGCTGACGGTCGTCGGCGGTCTCGGCGTGCTCGCGGTCGTCGCCATGACGTTCCTCGGCACCGCACGAGCGTTGCGGGACAACAACCTCGCGCTCGCGCTCGGCGTAAACGCCGCCGGTGTCCTGCTGATCTCGCCGATCTCCTGGTCGCACCACTGGATCCTGGCGCTGCCGACGGCCGTGCTGGTGCTCGTGATGGGCGTGCAGAGGAACAACAAGTGGCTGATCGTCTCCGGCTGGGCCGCGGTGGTGATCCTGTGGCTCGCGCCGCACTACTGGGTGCCGCTGGAGTGGGAGAACTGGAGCTTCGCGCAGCAGGTCGCGGGCAGCAGCTACCAGATCGTGGCCGTGGCCTTCCTGGTCGTGATGTCCGTGCTGTGGTTCCGCGGGCGGGGCAAGCCCGCGCCCGCCGACGACCTGGACTTCGAGCTGAGCCAGGAGCTGACGAAGCCGGCCTTCACGCCGGTCCGCGCCGGCGACGAGGCCTGATCCGTGGCGCCCGGGTTTTCCCGGGCTCTACTTGTTCCGCTCGTCGAAGGCGCGCTGGCTGCGTTCGATGTCGGGGTCGTGCTCGACCGCCCATTCCGCCAGGCGCACGGCGGGCTCGATCAGGGTGCGGCCGACGTCGGTGAGCGCGTACTCGACGCGGGGCGGCACCTCCGCGTAGGCGGTGCGCGACACCAGACCGTCGCGTTCGAGGTTCCGCAGCGTCAGCGACAGCATCCGCTGGGACACGCCGGGGATGCGCTGCTGCAGCTCGGTGAAGCGCATCCGCTGGTCGTCCAGGGTGGCGACCACCAGCAGGGTCCACTTGTTGCCGATCCGGTCCAGGATGCGCCGGATCGCGCGCCCGCCGTCGCCCCTGATCAGGCAGGTCCGTTCGTACCGCGACACGCACGCTCCTGTCCGCTACGCACACTCGTGTGCCTTTTGTAGACCCTCCGATGGTGACCCATGATGTGGTTGCTTACAAGTCGTAACCATCGGAGGTCGTCGTGGAAATCGCCTACTGGATCGTGGCCGCGCTGCTGGGGGTCCTGTACCTGTTCGCGGGCGGGAAGAAGATCGCGCAGAGCCGGGAGCAGCTGGCGCCGATGATGGGCTGGGTCGACACCGTGCCCATGTGGGCGGTGCGCGGCATCGGCGCGGTGGAGGTCCTCGGCGTGCTCGGGCTGGTTCTGCCGCCGCTGACCGGGGTCGCGCCCGCGCTGGCGCTGGTGGCGGCGCTCGGGTTCGCGGTGCTCCAGGTGCTGGCGGCGGGCCTGCACCTGTCGCGGGGCGAGGTGAAGGAGACCGGGCTGAACGTGCCGCTGATCGCGCTGGCCGGCGTCGCCGCGTGGCTGGCGACCGCCTGGTGACCTACTCGACGAGCCGGATGTCCAGCGCGCCGGTGAGGCGGAGTTCGCGCAGGCGGCGGTCGCCGGTGTCGAGGGTGCGGACGGTGCCGTCGGGGTGCCAGCCGGCGCGGCGGTAGAAGCCGAGGGTGGCGGCGTCGGACTCCACCGCCCAGGTGACGCCGCGGCCGGCGCCCAGCTCGCGCAGTCCGGCGGCGGCCGCGGCCAGCAGCCGGGAGCCGTGGCCGCGCCGGGACCAGCGCGGCTCCACCAGCAGCGTCCCGATCAGGCCGGTGCGGTCGGCGTCGCCGGGCACGTTGCCCGCCGCGTCGGCCACGTCGTCGCGGGGCGCGGGACCGGCGACGCAGAACCCGACCGTGTATTCGCCTTCGACGGCGAGGTGGATCCGGGAGCCGGGGTGGCCGATCGCCTCCGCCCACCTGGCCTCGGTGACCGCGGAGTCGAGCTCGGCGAGCGCGCGGTCGCTGAGGACGCCCTGGTAGGCCGTTCGCCAGGTGACGCGCTGGATCCGGGCGATCTCCGCGGCGTCGGCGTCGACGGCTTCGCGGACGGACACGGTGCTCATGCCGGGAACCTACCGGTTTTGTCGGTGGGTGCTGGCACCATGAGCACCACCATGGAGACGATGAGTGTGGCGGCCGCCCGGCGGGCGGCGCTGGCGGCCCAGGGTTTCGCCGACCCGCGGCCCGGCACCGAACCCACCCGGCGGCACTTCAAGCGCGCCCTGGCGCGGCTGCAGCTGATCCAGCTGGACTCGGTGAACGTCGTGGTGCGGGCGCACTACGCGCCGCTGTTCGCCCGGCTGGGCGGCTACGACCCGGCGCTGATCGACGAGGCCGCGTGGGCGCACAGCAGCCGCAAGCCGCGGATGCTGGTGGAGACCTGGGCGCACGAGGCGAGCCTGATCCCGGTCGAGGACTGGCCGCTGTTGCAGTCCGGCGCGAAGCGGCCCGGGTGGTGGCGCAACTACCAGCACCTCGCCGACCGCTCACCGTCGCTGGTCGACGACGTGCTGGCGGTGGTGAAGGAGCTCGGCCCGATCGGGGCGGGCGGCATCGAGCGCGAGCTGGAGGGCGAGTCGACGCGCCGTCCGGGGTCGTGGTGGGAGCGGTCCGAGGTCAAGAAGATCTGCGAGCTGCTGTTCGGGCTGGGCCAGCTGACCACCGGCACGCGGCGCGGGTTCGAGCGGCTGTACGACCTGACCGAGCGGGTCGTGCCGGCGGAGATCCTGGCGCGGCGCGTGTCGCCGGAGCAGGGGGCGCGCGAGTTGATCTCCCGCGCGGCGACGGCGCTGGGCGTGGCGACGGAGCCGGACCTGCGGGACTACTACCGGCTCGGCCCGGAGACGAGCCGCCGGGCGGTGGCCGAGCTGGTCGAGGACGGGGTGCTGGAAGAGGTCGAGGTGCGCGGCTGGCGCGGCCCGGCGTACCGCTTGGTCGGCGCGCGGATGCCGCGGAAGGTCGCGGGGCGGGCGCTGCTGTGCCCGTTCGACCCGCTGATCTGGGAGCGGGCCCGCACCGAGCGGCTGTTCGGGTTCCGGTACCGCATCGAGATCTACGTGCCCGAGCCCAAGCGCGTGTACGGCTACTACGTGTTCCCGTTCCTGCTCGACGGCGAACTGGTGGCGCGGGTCGACCTGAAGGCCGACCGGGAGGCCGGGGTGCTGCGGGTGCAGGGCGCGTTCGCCGAGCCGGGCGCCGAGGTGCCGCGGGTGGCCGCCGAGCTGGCCGGGGAGCTGCGGTTGATGGCCACGTGGCTGGGACTGGACGGTTTCGTGGTGGGGGAGCGGGGTGATCTGGCGCCGGCGCTGAGCCGGGCGTGAGAGGGGGAGTGGTGGCGCGGTCGCGGGTCCGGTGTCTTGCCCAAGGCCCGGCGCCGATGGATCTGGGCGGCGTCACGCGGGTATATCGCGCGCGGCTGCCGCGACCGGCCTACCGGCCGTTGGGGAGCTTCGCGGGCGACTGTTTCCGCCACCGGCGTGCGGCTTCCCCGGCGGTGTGATCGGCGGCCGCCGGCGGCGTGATACGGAATCGGGGTGGTGTGACACGCCCCCATGCCACACCACCCCTCCACCCCCATGGCGGCTCGCGGCCGCCCTCCGGTGGTCTACTGCGCCGCGCGGGTCACCACGGCCGTGCCGGATCCGGTGCGCGCCCGCACGTTCAGCGGGATCTCGCCATCGGGCCGGTCCAGCGCCACGTCCAGCTCGCTCGACACCTTGCCCGCGCTCGCGGTCAGGTCGACCTCCGCGGCGACCCCCGGCCGGATCCCGACCCGGATGTCGCCGGAGCCGGTGACCAGCTCCAGGTTCCCGCTCGCCGCCTCGGCGACCGACAGGTCGCCGCTGCCGCTGCGGACCAGCGCCGACCCGGACACCGTGCCCAGCCACAGATCCCCGGTGCCGGTGGCCAGCGTCGCCGACCCGGCCAGCGACGCCACCTCCACGTCACCACTGCCGGTGCGCAGGTGCAGCCCCGCCAGCGTCGGCCCGAGCCGGATCGCGCCGGAGCCGCTGCGCACCGTCGCCGCGCCCTCCGACCGGTCCAGCCTGATCTCGCCGGTCCCGGTGGAGACGTCCACCCGCCCGGCCGGCCCGCTCACCGTCACGTTCGCCGACCCGGCCCGCACCTCCACGGTGGTGCCGGCGGGCGCGATCACCGTGACCGCGAGCGGGATGTTCCGCAGCGGCAACGCCTTCGGCGCGTGCACTGTCAGCCGGTTGCCGGTCTGCTCCAGCCGCGTCTGCTGCACCGCGTCCGCGGGCGTGCCGCTCAGGTCGGTGCCCAGCTGGTCGCCGAAGCGCTCGCTCACCCAGCTCAGCAGGCTGGAGATGCCCTGTGTCCACGGCTGCTGGGCGTCCGGGTCGTGCCGGATCTCCACCGTCGCCTCGGGCTCCTCGGCGTCCAGCTTCACCTCGACCTTCCCCATCGACACCGCGATGTCCAGCTCCAGCGGCCCCGGCAGGGCGAACGTCTGCGTGCGCACGAGCTCCGGATCGGTCATGACTATCCCTTCACCCAGCCGTGCAGGTGCGACTCGGACTGCGAGCCGCTCTGCTTCTCGGCGTGCCAGGACTGCGAACCGTGCAGCGCGCCCTGCACGGCCTGCGAGATGAACGTGTTGAGCGAGACGCCCTGCGACGACGCGGCGTGCTCGGCCTGCTCCTTGAGCTTCTCCACCAGGCGCAACGTCATGCGCGAGATGTCCCCGCCCTCCACCAGCGGTGGCGGCGGTGGTGGAGGCGGCGGCCCGGGACGCTCGGCCCGTGGCCGCTCACCGGCCGAACCGGTGACCACCACCCGCACGTCCCGGCCGTCCAGGCGCACCTCGACGACGTGGTCGGGAAGCTGCGCGGTCGCCTCGGCGGCGAGGTCGGCCAGCGCGTTCATCAGCACCAGCCGGGCCGCCGGCTCCAGCGCGCCGGACAGCAGCGCCGCCGCCCGGCGGATCTGCTCGTCCCCGGCCGAGGCCGTCGCGGTGAGGTCCTCGCGGAGGCTGGTGATGTACGGGGTCAAGTCCATGACACCACTATGGCGTCACGCTTGGTGTCAGTCAAGGAGAAGATGACACCACGTGGTGTCGCGGCCGGGCTGTCGGACCCGGCGGTTACGCTGCCGGGGAGTCGTTGAGGGGAAGGAGCGCGACCGTGGCCGAGACCGTGTCGCCGAAGGTTCAGCTGATCGCGAAGACGGAGTTCTTCCCGCCGGAGGACGTGCCGTGGTCGACCGACGCCGACGGGGGTGAGGCGCTCGCCGAGTTCGCGGGCCGCGCCTGCTACCAGTCGTGGAAGAAGCCGAACCCGAAGACGGCCACCAACGCCGGCTACATCGACCACATCATCGAGGTCGGTCACCTGTCGGTGCTGGAGCACGGCTCGGTGAGCTTCTACATCAGCGGCGTGTCGCGCTCGCTGACCCACGAGCTGATCCGCCACCGCCACTTCTCCTACTCGCAGCTGTCGCAGCGGTACGTGCCCGAGCGCGACGCGGCGTTCGTCGAGCCGGACGTGATCGCGAACGACCCGGAGCTGCACGAGAAGTTCCTCAAGGCCGCGCAGGCGAGTGTCGACGCCTACAACGAGCTGCTCGCCGGGCTGGAGGACAAGTTCGCCGACGCGCCGAGTGCCACCCTGCGCCGCAAGCAGGCGCGCCAGGCCGCCCGGTCGGTGCTGCCCAACGCCACCGAGACCCGCATCGTGGTCACCGGCAACTACCGCGCCTGGCGGCACTTCATCGCCATGCGCGCCACCGAGCACGCCGACGTGGAGATCCGCGGCCTGGCCGTGGAATGCCTGCGGCAGCTGCAGAAGGCCGCGCCGAACGTGTTCGCCGACTTCACCATCTCCACCCTGCCCGACGGCACCGAGGTCGCCTCCAGCCCGAAGGTCCTCGAAGGGTGAAACGGCTCGCCATCGACGTCCAGCCGGGCGAGTACGCGGTCGCGCGCCTGGATCCGGGCGTTCCGGTGCCCGCCCTGGACGCGCCGGACGGCCTGGTCTCGGTCACCCGCACGCCCGCGGAGACTTCGGTGATCTGCCCGGCCGGCCTGGCCCCGGAGGGCGCCCGGGTCGAGTCCGGCTGGCGGCTGCTGACCGTGCGCGGCCCGCTGGCGTTCACCCTCACCGGGATCATCGCGGCGCTGGCCAGTGAGCTGGCGTCGGCCGGGGTCGCGTTGTTCACGCTGTCCACGTTCGACACCGACCACGTGCTGGTGAAGGAAGGCGACCTGGCGCGCGCGGTGCAGGCGCTGCGCGCGGCCGGGCACGAGGTCGGGAGCGAAGCCGACTGATCCGGCTGGTGGGGGTTGCGCGCAGCGTGCGGCCCGCGGTTCTGGGCGTGGCCGGAGGATTGCGGCCGGCGCTGTCGGTGGCCCCTAGTCCAGCCGCTCGGTGACCGCGCGCATCGCGCGGCCGATCGCTTTCAGGTCGTCCCCGGAGATCACGTCCACGAAGTGCGTCCGGACTGTCCGCAGGTTGTCCGGGGCTGCCTGGCGGAGCTTGTCGTACCCGGCGTCGGTCAGGCGTGCGACCACGCCGCGCCGGTCTTCGGTCGTCGGGTCGCGGCGGACCAGGCCGCGTGCCTCCAAACCCTTGATGCGATGGGAAAGCCGGCTCCGCGAGTAGTACGCCGAGGCCGCGAGCTCGGCCATCCGCATCGCCCTTGCCTCCGCTTCGGACAGCCGCACGAGGAGTTCGAACTCGGCCAGCGTGAGGCCGTGCTGGTCCTGCAGGTTCCGGTCGAGCAGGTCGATGAACCGGATCGACCCCTCGATGAACGCTCGCCAGTCGCGCTGCTGGTCCGCGTCGAGCCACTCGGTCACCCGTTCACCCTAGCAGTTGACGCTTTCAACTACTCCTCGCTAGCTTGGTTGAAGACTTCAACTACGTGGAGGCGAGATGAACACGGCATGGGTGGTTCAGGCGGGCGAGGTGGAGACCGTGGAGCGGCCGGCGTTGTGGCTCCTGGCCGACGCTAGTCACACCGGCGGGGTGCTGGGCGCGAACCGGCTCCACCTCGAAGCCGGCGAGCCCGGGACGAAGCCGCACTACCACGCCCGCTCTGCGGAGGCGTTCTACGTGCTCGACGGGGCGCTGCGGATGTTGATCGACACCGAGGTGGTGACCGTGGGCCGGGGCGGTTACGTCGTGGTGCCCGCGGGTGTGCGGCACGCGTTCGCCGCCGCGCCGGACCGCCCGGCGGACGTTCTCGTGACGCTGGTGCCGGGCGTGGAGCGATTCGGCTACTTCCGCCGGCTGCCGGAGATCCTGCGCGGCGAACTCAGCGAGGACGAGGTCGCGCGGATCCACGAACAGTACGACGTGCACTTCGTCGACGGCCCGGACTGGGACGCCGACTAGCCCCGGAAGCGGGACCCCGCGCCGGCCCGTGTGACACCGTCCGGCGGTGGTGCGCGCGCAGGTGATCGCGTCCCCCGGGAAAGTCCGGGAGCACCGCACAGCGCGCCGTCGACACGCGTGGGGGACTAACTTCCACCCCTCCGGGTAGTCAAGCGGCGACGCAGGCCACATTTCGCTGCTCTGTACATCAAAGTTCGGCGCACCTAAACTCAGGCTTCGGCTTCGTGGATGGAGGACGGATGGCGCTGACGGACCAGCTCGGACCACGGCTCAAGCGGGTGCGCTCCGGCTCCCTGCTGCTCGGGCCCGCGTTCGTCGCCGCGATCGCCTACGTCGACCCGGGCAACGTCGCCTCCAACATCAGCGCCGGGGCCCAGTTCGGCTACCTGCTGGTGTGGGTGATCGTGGCCGCCAACCTGATGGCCGGGCTGGTCCAGTACCTGTCGGCGAAGCTGGGGCTGGTCACCGGCTTGTCCCTGCCGGAGAACCTGCGCGAGCGGATGCCCCGTGCCGCCCGCCTCGGCTACTGGGTGCAGGCCGAGACGGTCGCGATCGCGACGGACCTGGCCGAGGTCGTCGGCGGCGCGATCGCCCTCTACCTGCTGTTCGACCTCCCGCTGCTGGCCGGCGGCGTGATCACCGGCGTGGTGTCGATGGTCCTGCTGCTGGTCCAGGACAAGCGTGGCCAGCGGCCGTTCGAGCGGGTCATCACCGGCCTGCTCGGCGTCATCGCGGTCGGGTTCCTGGCCAGCGTGTTCGTGGAACCGCCCTCCGCGGCGGACGCGGCGGCCGGGCTGGTCCCGCACTTCGCCGGCACCGAAAGCGTCCTGATCGCCGCCGCGATGCTCGGCGCCACCGTCATGCCGCACGCCGTCTACCTGCACTCCGGGCTCGCCCGCGACCGGCACGGCAAGGTCGAGGGCGCGCGCCAGTCGCGCCTGCTGCGGATCACCCGCTTCGACGTCGGCCTGGCGATGCTGCTGGCGGGCGCGGTGAACCTGTCGATGGTGCTGCTGGCCGCCACGAACATGCAGGGCCAGGAGGGCGTCGACTCGATCGAAGGCGCGCACGCCGCCGTCGGGGACACGCTCGGGCCGGCCGTCGCGCTGCTGTTCGCGATCGGGCTGCTGGCCTCCGGCCTGGCTTCGACGTCGGTGGGCGCCTACGCCGGCGCGATGATCATGCAGGGCCTGCTGCGCAAGAAGATCCCGCTGCTGCTGCGGCGGCTGATCACGCTGCTGCCCGCGATCGTGGTGCTCGCGATCGGGGTGGACCCCAGCCGCGCGCTGGTGGTGTCCCAGGTGGTGCTGTCCTTCGGCATCCCGTTCGCGCTGGTGCCGCTGGTGCGGCTGACCAGCGACCGCGGGCTGATGGGCACCGCCGCGAACCACCGCGTAACCACGACGCTGGCGTGGGTGATCGCCGCCGTCATCATCACCCTCAACGTGGCGCTGATCTACCTCACGTTCGCGGGCTGACACCGGAACCGTTCGGCTCCCGCGACGGTCGGACTAGCATCCCGCTGTCCCGAATAGCCGCGATGACCGGAGCCACGTTGACCGAAGAGCAGACCCAGCAGACGACGCCGCGCCCGTCCGGACCACGGGTGGTGGCCGGCCGCTACGCGCTCCTCGGCGAGCTGGGCCGGGGCGGGCACGGCGTCGTGTGGCGCGCGCAGGACCAGGTGATCGGCCGCCAGGTCGCGATCAAGGAGCTGCGCCTGCCCGACGGCGCCGAGGACACCGTCTTCACCGAGCGGGTGCTGCGCGAGGTGCGCACCGCGGGCAGGCTGAACGACCCGGCCATCGTCACGGTCTTCGACGTGGTCTCCGAAGACGGGGCCACCTACATCGTGATGGAGCTGGTCGAGGCGCCCACGCTGGGCGACCTGGTGCGCCACCACGGCGCGCTGCCGCCGCAGCAGGTGGCCTCGATCGGGCAGCAGGTGCTCTCCGCGCTGCAGGCCGCGCACGAGGCCGGCATCGTGCACCGCGACGTCAAGCCCGGCAACATCATGGTCGGCGCGAACGGGCGGGTGAAGCTCACCGACTTCGGCATCGCCACCGCGATCGACGACCCGCGGCTGACCTCGAGCGGCACGATCGTGGGCTCACCGGCGTTCATGGCGCCGGAGCGGCTCGACGGGCGGGAGGCGCTGCCCGACTCCGACCTGTGGTCCCTGGGCGCGACGCTGTTCCTGGCCGTCGAGGGCAAGTCCGCGTTCGACCGCCCGACCACCGCGGCGACCATGAACGCGATCCTCACCGAGGTGCCCTACCTGACCCGGGTCCAGGGCCCGCTGGCCTCGGCGATCATGGGCCTGCTGGTGGCCAAGCCGGAGGGCCGGATCTCCGCCGCCCAGGCCGCGCACCTGCTCGGCATCGCCGCCCAGAACACCCCGCCCGGCGGCATCGCCACCGCGGTCCACAACGGACCACCGCCGACGCAGTTCGCCCCGGCGCCGCACCGCACCGGCCGCCGCGGCCTGTGGGCCACCGCGGGCGCCGTCCTCGGCGTCGTGCTGCTGGCCGGCGGTTTCCTGGCCGGCCAGTGGTGGGCGACCGAGGCGGAGGACCCGGCGATGCTGCCGACCATGACCTACGGGACCGGCGGCGACCTGGACTTCGACGCCGGCAGCGCCTACCGCTGCTACAACGGGCGCCTGGACCCCGGCTACGCCATCGGCAGCGACAACCAGGTCGACTGCGACAAGGCGCACGAGCTGGAGCTCTACGACGAGAACGACAGCCTCGGCAACACGAACTCCGGCGACAGCGACGCGAGCTACGTCGCCTACCCGGGCGCCGACGCCCTGCGCCGCTACGCCGAGTCCTTCTGCGCCCTGAGCTTCCACTCCACGACCATCGACGCCGACGCCCGCGCCGGCCTCAGCTACCGCGCGCTCGTGCCGGCACAGGCCGAGTGGGAGGCCACGCCGGAGCAGTCCTACAACGACCCGTCACGCAGCATCTACTGCCTGGTGTCGAAGAAGGGCGGCGGCCAGCTCACCGAGGCGGTCACGCTGAAGGTGCGCTGACACAAAAGGTTACGGCGGAAGATCACCTGGTCCAGCGATTCTCCGGCCGGTGGTGGCCCTTTCCTGCGGATCATGCCGTTTTGGCAGGTCGGCACGAATATTCACAGCGTGAGGAGGTACCGTCAGAGCATGTCCAACCCACCTTCGGCAGCGCCCGGGAGGCCCTTCGGGCGCGTGCTCACCGCGATGGTCACCCCCTTCGACGCGGACGGCGCAGTCGACCTGAAGCGGGCGCAGGAGCTCGCCGAGCACCTCGTGGAGCTGGGCAACGACGGCCTGGTCGTGAACGGCACCACCGGTGAGAGCCCGACCACGACCGACGCCGAGAAGGCCGACCTGGTGCGCGCCGTGGCCGAGGCGGTCGGCGACCGCGCGACCGTGATCGCCGGCGCCGGGACCTACAACACCGCGCACAGCGTCGAACTGGTGCAGCAGGCCGAGAAGGCCGGCGCCCACGGCGTCCTGCTGGTCACGCCCTACTACTCGCGCCCGTCGCAAGCCGGCCTGTACGCGCACTTCACGACGGTCGCCGACGCGACCGGCCTGCCGGTGATGCTCTACGACATCCCGCCGCGCTCGATCGTGCCGATCGAGGTCGACACACTGCGCCGCCTGGCCGAGCACCCGCGCATCCTGGCCGTCAAGGACGCCAAGGGCGACCTGCTGGCGGGCAGCGAGGTCATCGCCAACACCCACCTGGCCTACTACTCCGGCGACGACGCGCTGAACCTGCCGTGGCTGTCGGTGGGCGCGGCCGGCGTGGTGAGCGTGATCGGGCACGTGGTGGCCGGCCGCATCCGGGCCATGATCGAGGCCTACGAGGACGGCGACACCTCCACCGCCCGCACCAACCACCGCGGCATGCTGCCCGTCTTCCGCGCCATGTCGCGCGTCGGCGGGGTCGTGTTCTCCAAGACCGCGCTCGCGCTGCGCGGCCACCCGGTCGGCGGCCCGCGGCTGCCGATCGTGCCAGCCACCCCGGAGCAGGTCGAGGCGATCGCCACCGACCTCGCCCAGGCGGGGGTCCCCCTCGCGGAGTCCCCGTCGCCGGACTGGCACTCTTCCCGGGTGGCGCAGGCCGACTCCGCGGCGGCCTACGTCGCGCCGACCACTCACACCAGCGTTGGGACCATTCACAGGTGAACCTGGCAGGACCCGGACCGACCAACAACCCACCCGCGCTGCCCGACGGCGGCCTGCGCGCGGTCGCCCTCGGCGGCATCGGCGAAGTCGGCCGGAACATGACCGTCTTCGAGTACGACGGCCGTCTCGTGATCGTCGACTGCGGGGTGCTCTTCCCCGAGGACGAGCAGCCCGGCGTCGACCTGATCCTGCCCGACTTCCGGGCGATCGAGGACCGGCTGTCCGACATCGAGGCCCTCGTGCTCACCCACGGCCACGAGGACCACATCGGCGCCGTGCCGTTCCTGCTGCGCCTGCGGCCGGACCTGCCGGTCTACGGCTCGCGGTTCACGCTCGCGCTGCTGGAGGCCAAGTGCAAGGAGCACCGGCAGCGGCCGAAGCTGATCGAGGTGACCGAGTCCGAGCGGCGCACGGTGGGCCCGTTCGAGCTGGAGTTCTTCGCGGTCAACCACTCGATCCCGGACGCGCTGGCGGTCGCGCTGCGCACCCCGGCCGGCGTGGTGCTGCACACCGGTGACATCAAGCTCGACCAGCTGCCGCTGGACAACCGCCTGACCGACCTGGCCGGGTTCTCCCGCCTCGGCGACGAGGGCGTCGACCTGCTGTGCATCGACTCGACCAACGCCGAGGTGCCCGGGTTCGTCACGCCGGAGCGGGACATCGGGCCGGTGCTCGACGACGTCATCGGGCACGTCACCCAGCGGGTGATCGTGGCCTGCTTCGCCAGCCACGTGCACCGCGTGCAGCAGGTGCTCGACGCGGCGGTCAAGCACGGCCGCCGGGTCGCGTTCGTGGGCCGCTCGATGGTCCGCAACATGGGGATCGCCGCCGACCTCGGCCTGCTGAACATCCCCGAGGGCCTGCTGATCAACCTGGACGAGGCCGTCAACCTGCCCGAGAGCCGGGTGCTGTTCGTGTCCACCGGGTCCCAGGGCGAGCCGCTGTCGGCGCTGTCCCGGATGGCGCGCGGCGAGCACCGGCAGATCTCGATCCGGGCCGGCGACACGGTCGTGCTGGCCAGCTCGCTGATCCCGGGCAACGAGACGGCGGTGTTCGGCGTGGTCAACGGCCTGGTCCGGCTCGGCGCGAACGTGGTGCACCAGGGCAACGCGAAGGTGCACGTGTCCGGCCACGCGTCGGCGGGGGAGCTGCTGTTCCTCTACAACGCGATCCGGCCGAGCAACGTCATGCCGGTGCACGGCGAGTGGCGGCACCTGCGGGCCAACGGCGCGCTGGCGATCCGCACCGGCGTGGCGCCGGAGAACGTCGTGCTGGCCGAGAACGGCGTGGTGGTCGACCTGGTGGACGGCCGGGCGCGCGCGACCGGGCGGGTCGAGGTCGGCCACGTCTACGTGGACGGCCTGTCGGTCGGTGACGTCGGCGAGTCGACCCTGTCCGACCGGCTGGTGCTCGGCGAGGGCGGGTTCATCGCGATCAACGTCGCGGTCGACTCGACCACCGGCCGCGCGGTGAGCACCCCGACGGTGTCCGGGCGCGGGTTCTCCGACGATCCGAAAGCACTCGATGCGGTGGTTCCGCTCGTGGAGATGGAGCTGTCCCGCACCGAGATCGAGGGCATCACCGACAGCCACCGGATCGCCCAGGCCGTGCGCCGTGTGGTGGGCCGATGGGTCGCCGAGACCTACCGGCGCCGCCCGATGATCGTGCCGACCGTCATCCCGGTGACGTACGGACAGGCCGATCCGACAGCGTAGGTAATCTCCGTCACTGCCCTTAACCTGGATCTCGTCCTGGCGAGCGATCCAGCGGAGGCGGTGCGAGGTGGGCCGACATTCGTCTCCTGCCCGGCGGCGGCCGCGGCGGGTGTGGGTGATGGCCGGTGTCCTCGTGCTGCTGGGCGGAGCCGGCTGGATCGCCGCGGACGTGGCGCGTGACCAGGGCGGCTGCGACCGGCCCGCGGTGGTGCGGGTCGCCGCCGCGCCGGGGGTCGCCCCGGCGGTGGCGCAGGTCGCCCGCCGGGTGGCGCAGACCGAGTGCGCGGCCTTCGAGGTCAACGCCGTCGACTCGGCGGCGGTCGCGCAGTCGCTGGCCCTGCCCGGCGGCGAGATCCGCCCGGACGTGTGGATCCCGGAATCGACGCTGCAGCTGCGGCGGGCGAAGGGGGTGGGCGCGAGCGGGATCGCGGGCGGCACCAGCATCGCCAGCTCACCGGTGGTGTTCGCGCTGACCGAGGAGGCCGCGGCCGGCCTCGGCTGGCCGGGCCGCGCGCCGGCCTGGTCGGACGTGCTCGGCGCGCCCGGCCTGGCGCTCGGCGTGCCCGACCCGGGGCGGGACCCGGCCGGTCTGTCCGCGCTGATCGGCATCCGGGCCGCGGTGCCCGCCGCGGACGCCTACGCCGCCACGCTGCGCCGGCTGTCGCCGAACGCGGTGCCCACCACCGACGACCTGTTCGCGCGGCTGGCCGACCGGACCCTCGCCGGGTTCCCGGTGTCGGAGAACGCGTTGCTGCGCTACAACGTGCGCAACGGCGTCGCGGGCACCCAGAGCGGGCTGGTCGCGACCTACCAGCCGCAGGCGCCCGCGCTGGACTACCCGTTCGCCGTGCTCGGCGGCGCCGGGGAGGCGCAGCGCACGGCCGCCGGGGCGCTGCTGTCCGCGCTGCTGGGCCTGGAGGGGTCGAACGCACTGGCCAACGCCGGGTTCCGCACGCCCGACGGCCGGTACCTGCGCGACGGCGCGGCGCAGAACGTCAGCGACCGCACCCTGCCCTCGCCCGCGGTGCCGACCGACGCCGACGTCGACGCGCTGCTCGGGCAGTGGGCGCGGATCAACTCCAGCTCGCGGGCGCGGGTGCTGATCGACGTGTCGGGGTCGATGGACGTCGAGGTGCCGGGCACCGGGCAGACCCGCATGCAGCTGACCACCGACGCGGCCGCGCGGGCGTTGTCGCTGTTCAAGCCGACGTCGGAGAGCAGCGTGTGGGAGTTCGCCACGCACCTGGACGGCGACCGCGACTACCGCGAGGTGCTGCCGATGCGGCCGGTGAGCGACCACCTGGCGTCCGGGGCGGCGGACCGGTTGCGCGCCATCCAGGCCACGCCGGACGGGGACACCGGGCTGTACGACACGGTGCTGGCCGCGTACCGGCTGGCGTCGGCGGAGTGGCAGGCGGGGCGGCTCAACCTGGTGATCGTGCTGACCGACGGGCGCAACGACGACGCGGACGGCATCAGCCGGGACGCGCTGGTCGCGGAGCTGGCGAAGCTCGCCGACCCGGCGCGGCCGGTGGCGATCATCGGCATCGGGATCGGCCCGGACGTGGACGTGGACGAGCTGGCGGCCATCACCACGCCCACCGGCGGTCAGACGTTCGCCGCGCCCGATCCGGCGCGGATCACCGACGTGTTCTACGGCGCGCTGGCCCGGCTCACCGGCGCCTGAACCACGCGGACGGCGAGCGAGACAGATTCGCCGCCGGTGCTCTCACTTCGGCCCGGCCGACGGGTGCCTTTGTTAGCGTCGGCGGACGTGGAAGCAGTGGTGATCAAGGAGTTCGGCGGGCCGGAGGGCCTGGCCGTGGTGGACCTTCCCGCGCCCGAGCCCGCGGCCGGGCAGGTGCTGATCGAGACCGAGGCGATCGGGGTCGGTGGCGTGGACGCGGTGATTCGCCGCGGCGCGCTCGCCGCCCACGGGTTCGCGGCCGGGCACATCCCGGGCGGTGAGGTGGCCGGCACCGTGATCGCGGTCGGCGACGGGGTCGACGGGGCCCTGCTGGGCCGGCGCGTGTGGGGGTTCACCGGCACCGGCGGCGGGTATGTCGAACGAGCGGTGGTGCCGGCCGGGGAGGTGCTGCCGCTGCCCGCCGGTCTGTCCACGGTGGACGCGGTGGCGCTCGGGAGTTCCGGTGTGGTGGCGCATTTCGCGCTCACGCGCGCCGGGTTCGCGACGGGCGAGTCGGTGCTGGTGCGAGGTGCGGCCGGCAGCATCGGGCTCACCGCGGTCCAGCTCGCGGCGCGCGGTGGCGCCGGTGCGGTGGCGGTCACGACGTCGTCGGCCGCGCGAGGCGAGCGGCTGCGCGAGCTGGGCGCGACGCACGTGCTGGACCGCTCCGGCGCGGGCGGCGCGGGGTTCGACGTGATCGTCGACGTCGTCGCCGGCCCGGACTTCCCGGACTTCGTCGGCAAGCTCGGCCCCAACGGGCGGGCGGTGCTGGTCGGCGTGGTCGGCGGCCCGCCCGCCGACTTCGGCGCGGCGCTGATGGCCGGATTCCGGAAGTCGTTGTCGGTGGCCACCTTCAGCGCCGACACGGTGCCCGCTGCCGAGCGGCGCACCGTCCGCGCCGCGCAGTTCGCCGCCGCGGCACGCGGGGAGCTGCGCACGGTCGTGCACGAGGTGCTGTCGCTGGCCGAGGCCGGGCTCGCGCACCGGAAGATGGACAGCGGCGAGGTGTTCGGCCGGATCGTGCTGACGCCGTCCCGCTAGCCCTCCGGGTAGAACAGGAACAGCGTGCAGCCCGTGGCGGTCGAGGGTACGTGCCAGGTTCCGGCGGGGGCGTGCAGGAACGTCCCCGCCGGGTACTCGCGCGCGCCGTCGTGGAACGTGCCCGCCACGACGTAGACCTCCTCGGGACCGGGCTCGTGCACGTCGCGGTGCGGCCAGGACGCGCCGGGGTCCATCTCCAGCAGATCGGCGTGCGCCCCGTCCGGCCCGGTCCACAACGGACGGTGCCGCACGCCGGGGAACAGTTCGCGGACCGGGGCTTCGTCGACGGAGACCGAGGTGTAGCCCTCCTGGGCGAGGATTTCGTGCATGGCCCCAGGATGCGGGCGCCGACCAGGCCGGGACAGTGCCCGCGAGGACACCGTGGGGTACTTTTCTGCCATGCATCGCGTGGTCGCCCTGGTGCAGCCGGTGCAGTCGACGTTCGAGCTCGGCTGCGCCATGGAGGTCTTCGGCACGGCGCGGGACGGCGTGCCGCGGTACTACGAGTTCGACGTGTGCACCGAGGAGCCGGGAACCGTGCCCACGACCGCGGGGTACGCCCTGTCGGTGCCGCATGGCCTGTCCGCGCTCGACGACGCGGACACGGTGATCATCCCGGCCTGGGCGCCGGTGGAGGCGCCCCTGTCCCCGCGCGTGCGCGACGCGTTGCTGCGTGCCCACGCCCGTGGGGCGCGGCTCGTCACGATCTGCTCCGGCGTGTTCGCCCTGGCGCGCACCGGGTTGCTCGACGGCCGCTCGGCCACCACGCACTGGGAGCGCGCCGAGCAGCTGCGGCGCGAGTTCCCGGCGGTGCGCGTGGAGCCGGACCAGCTCTACGTGGACCACGGCGACGTCGCGACGAGCGCCGGTGCGGGCGCGGGGATCGAGCTGTGCCTGCACCTCGTCCGGCGGGACCACGGCGCCGCGCACGCCGCCCTCCTCGCGCGGCACATGGTGATGCCGCCGCACCGGGACGGCGGTCAGGTCCGGGTCACGCCGCAGGCCCCGGCCAGGGACGAGCTGGACGACCTGCTCGAGTGGGCAGGCGAGCGGCTCGGGACACCGTTGTCGGTGGCCGGCCTGGCCGCGCGGCTCAACGTCTCACCCCGCACGCTGACTAGGCGCTTCCACGACCGGTTCGGCACGAGCCCGGGCAAGTGGCTGCTGTCCCGCCGCGTGGCGGAGGCGCGCAGGCTGCTGGAGGACACCGATCTGCCGGTGGACGCGATCGCGGCGCGGGTGGGGCTCGCGTCGGCGGTCAACCTGCGCCGCCGGTTCCGGGACCAGGTGGGAACGACGCCGGGCGCGTACCGGCGGGCGCTGCGGGCTCCGGAACCTGCGCGCGCGGCGAGTTGAGCTGCACGATCAGCGCGCCGCCGAGCAGGACGACCGCGCCGGCCAGCTGGGGCCACGCCAGCGTTTCGTGCAGCAGCGCCCACGCGGTGGCGGTGGCGATCACGGGTTCGAGCAGGCCGATGACGCTCGCGACGGCGGCCGGGAGGTGGCGCAGCGCGGTGAGGCCGATGGCGTAGGCCAGGACGGTCGAGAACAACGCCACGGCGACCAGCAGCAGCCACACCGGCGGGTGCCACGGGCCGAACTCGGCCGGGGCGGTGAGGACCGCGGCCGGCATCGTCCACGGCGGGGCGACCGCGCACACCGCGACCGCGCCGATGATCATGCCCCAGGTGACCATGCCCATCGGGTGGCGGGTGGTGACGCCGTGCTCGCCGAGCAGGAAGTACGCCGCCGAGCACACCGCCGCGCCGAGCCCGGCGAGCAGGCCGACCGCGTCGAGGCTGAGCCCCTGCCACACCTGCGCCACGCCCGCCAGCCCGGCCATCGCCAGCGCGATCCCGGCCCACATCCGCCCGGGCAGCCGCACGCCGCGGACGAACCGCGTCCACAACGCGATCAGCACCGGCGAGGTGAACTCGAGCAGGATCGCGATGCCGACGGGCAGCCGTCCGGCGGCGACGAAGTAGCACAGCTGCACGCCCGCGACGCCGAGCAGGCCGTAGCCGAGCAGCAGCGGCCACTCGGCGCGGCGGACGCGCAGCAGCGACGGCTTCACCACGGCCACCACGGCGGCCAGCACCAGCGCCGCGAGCCCGATCCGCGCCGCCGCGACCTGCTCGGCGGACAGGCCGGCGAGCATCGCGGGTTTCGCGATCGTGCCGGAGCTGCCGAAACAGACCGAGGAGACGAGGATCAGCGTCGTGCCGCGCCCGCGGTGCGGGACGAACGCACGCGGCGGTGCGGGAGCTTCGGTGACCACTCCGCCCACCCTAAGCGGCCGACCGGTACGGCGGTACCGGAATTCCGTCACCCCTCGCATAACCGGTCAAACTCGCGTGCCGGTTACTCCGGTGACGGGCTGGGATGCGGCTGCCCCGCGTCCGCTCAGGCGCCGCCGCGGCCGACGCGCACGTAACCCGCGATGGTCGCGAGCCGGTGGCCCTGGATGCGCAGCGCTTCGAGCGACTCCTTGTCCGGCTCGGCCGACTTGCGCGACACGAACGAACCGCCGTAGGGGTTCCCGGACTCCAGCAGGTGCGGCTGCCCGTAGCCGAGCGGCAGCACGATCGCGCCCCAGTGGTAGAAGATGTTGTTCATCGCCAGCACGGTCGCCTCCAGCCCGCCGTGCGCGGTGGACGCCGTGGTGAACGACGTCGCGACCTTGTCCACCAGCTTCCCCTTGGCCCACAGGCCACCCGTGGTGTCCAGATAGGACTTGAGCTGGCTCGCGGGCCCGCCGAACCTGGTCGGGCTGCCGATCGCGAGCCCGTCGGCCCACTCCAGGTCGGCGAGCGTGGCCAGTTCGTCGTGCGGCCCCGCGTCGACCCACGCCTGCCAGCGCGGGTTGGTCGCGATCGCCTCGGGCGGGGCGGTCTCGGCGACCGTGCGGACACGCACCTCCGCCCCGGCGTCGGCGGCCCCGCCGGCCAGTGCGGCGGCCAGCTTCGCGGTGTTGCCGGTGGCGCTGTAGTACACGACGAGGATCCGAGTGGTCACGATGATCACCCTACCGGTATCGAATCGCACGTTCCATCATGTGAGACCTCGTGCGGGCCGGCGCACGGGAACCCTAGCGTGCCAGGACATGACGACGACGGTCCCCGCCGCGCCGCGCACCACGCCACGGAGCGCGGCGGTCGGCAGCATGATTGGCACGACCATCGAGTGGTACGACTTCTACCTCTACGCCACCGCGACCGCGCTGGTGTTCAAGCCGCTGTTCTTCCCCAACGTCTCCTCGACCGCGGGCACGCTCGCGGCCTTCGGCACCTACGCGGTCGGCTTCGGCGCGCGGCCGCTGGGGGCGGTGATCTCGGGCCACCTCGGTGACCGGGTCGGCCGCAAGGCGGTGCTGGTCGGCGCGCTGCTGCTGATGGGGATCGCCACCACGGCGATCGGCGTGCTGCCCACGTACGCGCAGGCCGGGATCCTCGCCCCGGCGCTGCTGGTGGTGCTGAGGCTGTTGCAGGGGCTGGCCGTCGGCGCCGAGTGGGGCGGCGCGGCGCTGCTGTCGATCGAGCACGCCACACCCGGGCGGCGCGGGTTGTTCGGCAGCTTCACGCAACTCGGGTCGTCGGCGGGGATGCTGCTGGCCACCGGCGTCTTCTACCTCGTGCGCACGATCGCCGGCGACGCGTTCCTGTCCTGGGCGTGGCGGGTGCCGTTCCTGCTCAGCTTCGTGCTCGTCGTCGTCGGTCTGGTGATCCGGCTCCGGCTGACCGACGCGCCGGTGTTCGAGCGGCTCAAGGCGAGCGGGGAGACCGCCCGGCTGCCGGTCGTCGAGGTGCTGCGGACGCAGCCGCGCAACGTCGTGCTGACCACCGGGCTGCGGTTGTCGCAGATCGCGTTGTTCGTGCTGCTGACCACGTACTCGCTGACGTACCTGCAGACCACGTTCGGCGGGGACAGCGCCGTCGGGCTGATCGCGGTGATGGTCGCCTCCGCGATCGGCCTGGTGAGCACGCCGCTGTGGGGTCACCTGTCCGACCGGTTCGGGCGGCGCCCGCCGTACCTGTTCGGCTCGCTCGCCGGGATCGTGGCGCTGGTGCTGTTCTTCCTCGCCGCCGACTCCGGCTCCGCGGTGGCGGTGGTGCTGGCGATCGTGTTCGGCGTCAACGTGGTGCACGACGCGATGTACGGGCCGCAGGCGGCGTGGTTCGGCGAGCTGTTCGACACGCGCGTGCGCTACAGCGGCGCGTCGCTGGGGTACCAGATCGGCGCGGTGCTCTCCGGCGGGTTCGCGCCGCTGATCGCCGCCGCGCTGCTGGTGGCCGGGGACGGGCGGCCGTGGCTGATCGTCGCCTACTTCGCCGGGCTGGCGGTGCTGACGTTCGCGTCCGCGTGGTTCGCGCGGGAGACCAACTCCGGGGGCCTGGCATGAGCCGCATCTACCTGAACGCCTTCGACATGAACTGCGCCGGGCACCAGTCGGCCGGGCTGTGGAAGCACCCCGCCGACGAGGGGCACCGCTACACCGACCTGTCCTTCTGGCTGGACCTGGCGCGCACGCTCGAAGAAGGCGGGTTCGACGCGCTGTTCCTCGCCGACGTGCTGGGCGTGTACGACGTCTACGGCGGGTCGAAGGACGCGGCGGTCGCTAACGCCGCGCAGATCCCGGTGAACGAGCCGACGGTGCTGCTGCCCGCGCTGGCCGCGGTGACCTCGCACCTCGGGTTCGGGGTCACCGTGTCGACGACGTACGAGCAGCCGTACTCGCTGGCCCGTCGTCTGTCCACACTGGACCACCTGACGCGGGGCCGGGTCGCGTGGAACATCGTGACGTCCTATCTGGACAGCGCGGCGCGCAACCTCGGCCTGGACGCCCAGGTGCCGCACGACGAGCGGTACGAGATCGCGGAGGAGTACCTCGAGGTCTGCTACAAGCTGTGGGAGGGCTCGTGGGAGGACGGCGCGGTCGTGCGCTCCGGCGGGGTGTACGCGGATCCGGCGAAGGTGCACGACATCGGGCACAAGGGCAAGTACTTCGCGGTGCCGGGGCCGCACCTGTCGGAGCCGTCGCCGCAGCGCACTCCGGTGTTGTTCCAGGCAGGCGCGTCGCCGCGGGGCGTGCGGTTCGCGGCGCGGCACGCGGAGGCGGTGTTCGTGTCCGGGCCGTCGCCGCGGGTGGTGCGCCGCTCGGTGGACGCGATCCGCGCCGGGGTGGCCGAGCAGGGCCGGGACCCGCGGGCGGTGAAGATCTTCACGATGCTGACGCCGGTGGTCGGTGAGACGTCGGCGGAGGCGGAGCAGAAGCTCCGCGAGTACCAGTCGCTGGTGTCGGTGCCGGGGGCGTTCGCGTTGTTCGGCGGCTGGACGGGCGTCGACCTGGCCGAACTGCCGGTGGACGAGCCGCTGACCTACCGCGACGGCGACGCGAACCGGTCGGCGCTGGCCGCGTTCACGACGGCCGAGCGGGCGTGGACGCCACGCGAGCTGGCCGGCTTCATCGGACTCGGCGGGCGGGGCCCGGTCGTGACGGGGTCGGGCCCGGAGGTCGCGGACGAGCTGGAGAGGTGGGCCGAGGAGGCCGACGTGGACGGCTTCAACCTGGCGTACGTGACGACGCCGGGCACGTTCGTGGACTTCGCGCGCTGGGTGGTGCCGGAGCTGCGCCGCCGGGGCCGGGTGCCGTCCCAGCCGGAGGGCGGCACGCTGCGGGAGCGGCTCGGCGGTGCGGGGCCGCGCCTGGCGGCCGACCACCCGGGCGCGGCTCACCGGCGCTGAGGCCGCTTCTCGCTCCAGGCGGCGATGGAGCCACCACCCAGGGCGGGCTGTTCGCCGCTGAGGTCGGCTGCTCACCTCGGCAGCGATCCCTCACCGGGGTGGACTACCCGGTGCAGCCGACTCGGCGTGGGGAGCGGCCCGGGCGGGGCCGAGCCCGGCCACCCGGGCTCGGCTCATGGCCGCTGGGGCTGGCGGGCGGAGGCTGCTTCGGGCTGCGGCTTGGCAGCCGGCCGTTCGGGTGGGGCTTGCCGCCGCTGAGGTCGCTGCTCGCCTCGGCAGCGATCCTCACCGGGTTGTCACCACTCAGATCGGCCGGTTTCCCACCGGCAGCGGCTCGGGTGGCGCCTTGCGCGCCCCCCGGGGCGCTGTTCGCGCCGGCCCCGCGGACCCGGCCATGCGGGCGCAGCCACCCAGGCCCGGTCACCCCGCTGCCGCTGCAGCCGGCACCCCGGCGCGGCTTGCCGTTCGCGGCAGCCGCCGTGCGGAGGGTGCGTGCGCTCCGGGAGCCGCTCGGCCGCGGGCTGACCGCCCGCCCACCCGGGCGTGGCGAACCGCCACCGAACCCCTTCACGCCGAAGCGCCTCCCGCCATCCGGGCGTGCTCGCCCAGCTCCAGCTCGATGAACGCGCCGATCATGGCGCGCCACACCGCCTCGGCGACCTCGGGGGCCAGCCCCGCGGCGGCCGCGCGTTCCCGCGCCGCCGCGACCACCTGCTCCACCCGGCCGGGCGCGCGAACAGCCTGCGAGTCGGCCTTGAACGCGGCCGCCGCGCGCACCAGGGACTGGCGGGTGGCCAGCAGGCCGGTCAGCTCGGCGTCGAGTGCGTCGATGCGGGCGCGGACCTCCGCCAGCGACTTCGGGGCGTCCGTCACCGGGGCCGCCACGGGCTGACGGTGTCCGTCGGGCGCGTCGGGTCGTGGAACTTCGGCTTGTCGGGCTCGTCGCGGCGCAACGGGACCAGGCCGGCCGTGATGGCGCGCATGATCTTCGCGTGCGCGCGCACCCCGGCGCCCGGCCGCTCCGGCTCGATGTCGCTCAGGTCCACCGGCTCGCCGAAGTGCACGCGGTACGTCGGCCGCCGCAGTGGCGCGGTCAGGCCGGACCGGGCCAGCGGCAGCAGGTCCGCGGGACCCGTCACCTTCTCCGTGCCCCAGTACACGGCCTCGTGCGCGCCCCACTGGCTGACCGGCACCACCGGCACCCCGGCGGCGATCGCGAGCCGCGCGGCGCCCGTCTTGCCGCGCTCCGGCCACAGGCCCGGGTCGTGGCTGATCCGGCCCTCCGGGTAGACGATGATCGGGCTCGGCGTCGTCCGCATCTCCTCCACGGCCTGCTTGAACTGCTCCAGCGCGCTCGCCTTGCCGCGGTCGATCCGCATGTGCCCGCTGACCTTCAGCGCGGGCCCGATCACCGGCGCGTCCAGGATCCCGCCCGCCAGCATGAACCGCGGCGCGATGCCGATCCGGCGGCACGCGGCGATCAGCACGAACGGGTCGAAGACGCCGATGTGGTTGGACGCCATCAGGAACGGCCGTCCCCGCAGCTCCGGCGCGATCCGGCCGGTGATCCGCAGCCTGCCGGTCAGCGCGACGAGCCCCTGGTCCACCCGGGTCATGGTCCGCCAGACCGCCGGTGGCCTGCGGCGTGTCTGCCCGGTGTCGTCGGAGTGCAGCGCGAACATGGTCGTCAGCATGGCAGATCACCGGAATGGCGGATCAAGGTCCGCCGGTGAAGGCGAAGTTCCCGCTGTGCCGAGTGTGGCACCTGGGGTTGGTGGGGCCAGGCGGTTACCGTAGAGGCATGGCTAGCGGGGCGGCGACGAGGAGCAGCGGCACGAAGCGGACCGGCGGCAAGGGCAGCACCGCGCGCAGGAGCACGCGCGGCGCGGCCAAGTCGCGGCCCGCGGCCTCGCGCGCCCGCAAACCCGCCCCGAAGAAGAAGGCCGGGACGTTCAGCAAGGCCGTCCGCGGCGGCTGGAACCTGCTGGCCAAGGGCCTCGGCAGCCTGGTGCGCACCGTCGGCCGCGGCCGGGAGCTGGAGCCCGAGCACCGCCGCGACGGGCTCGCCCTCGGCTTGATCGCCCTGGCCCTGATCGTCGCCGCCGGCGTATGGTGGCGCGCGGCCGGACCGGTCGGCGGCTACGTCGAGCTGGCCACCCGCACGATCTTCGGCGCCGGCGCGGTCACCCTGCCGCTGGCGCTGGTGGTCTCCGCCGTGGTGCTGATGCGCACCGAGCCGCAACCGGAAGTCCGCCCGCGCATGGTCATCGGCACCATGCTGGGCGTCCTCGCGCTGCTGGGGCTGCTGCACCTGTTCAACGGCCGCCCGCACGACGCCGAGAACCAGCGCTACGCGGGCGGGATCCTCGGCTTCCTGTCCGGCGACCTGCTCGCCCAGGGCGTGACGGCCTGGGTCGCGGTGCCGCTGCTGTTCCTCGCGCTCGCGTTCGGCCTGCTCGTGTTCACCGCCACCCGCATCCGCGACATCCCGCACCTGGTGCGCACCTGGGGACTGGACCCGGAGGAGCTGGCCGAGGAGGAGGCGCAGCGCGAGGCCCGCGCCGAACGCCGCGACGAGGTCACCGAGGCCGACCCGAAGGCCGTGCGGCTGCGCAAGCCGTCCCGCCGCCGCCAGGCGAGCGGCGCCGATCCGGAGCAGCTGGACATCGACTCCGCGCTGGCCGAACCGCCCACGCCCGCGCGCCCGCCGAAGCCGGTGCCCGCCGCGGTGCCGGAGAAGAAGCCGAAGAAGCCGGAACCGGTCATGGCGGTCACCCGGACCGTCGAGGGCGACTACGAGCTGCCGCCGGCCGACCTGCTGCAGCTGGGCGACGCGCCGAAGACCCGCAGCAAGGCCAACGACGCCATGATCGAGGCGATCACCGGCGTGCTGGAGCAGTTCAACGTCGACGCGCAGGTCACCGGCTTCACCCGTGGCCCGACGGTCACGCGCTACGAGGTCGAGCTCGGCCCGGGCGTGAAGGTCGAGAAGATCACCGCGCTGACCAAGAACATCGCGTACGCGGTGGCCACCGACAACGTCCGCCTGCTCGCGCCGATCCCCGGCAAGTCGGCCGTCGGCATCGAGGTGCCCAACTCCGACCGCGAGATGGTGCGCCTCGGCGACGTGCTGCGCTCGTCCACCGCGGGCAAGGACACCCACCCGATGGTCATCGGGCTCGGCAAGGACATCGAGGGCCACTTCGTCACCGCGAACCTGACGAAGATGCCGCACCTGCTGGTCGCAGGCTCCACCGGTTCCGGTAAGTCGAGCTTCGTCAACTCGATGCTGGTGTCGCTGCTGGCGCGGGCGACGCCCGAAGAGGTGCGGATGATCCTGATCGACCCGAAGATGGTCGAGCTGACGCCGTACGAGGGCATCCCGCACCTGATCACGCCCATCATCACCCAGCCGAAGAAGGCGGCCGCCGCGCTGGCCTGGCTGGTGGAGGAGATGGAGCAGCGCTACCAGGACATGCAGGCCAACCGGGTCCGGCACATCGACGACTTCAACCGCAAGGTCAAGTCGGGGGAGATCACCGCGCCGCCGGGCAGCGAGCGCGTGTACCGGCCGTACCCGTACATCATGGCGATCGTCGACGAGCTGGCCGACCTGATGATGACCGCGCCGCGCGACGTCGAGGACGCGATCGTCCGGATCACGCAGAAGGCCCGCGCCGCCGGGATCCACCTGGTGCTGGCGACGCAGCGCCCGTCGGTCGACGTCGTCACCGGCCTGATCAAGACCAACGTGCCGTCGCGGCTGGCGTTCGCCACGTCGTCGCTGACCGACTCGCGCGTCATCCTGGACCAGCCGGGCGCGGAGAAGCTGATCGGCATGGGCGACGGCCTGTACCTGCCGATGGGGGCCGGCAAGCCGGTCCGCATCCAGGGGGCCTACGTCGGCGACGACGAGATCGCCTCGATCGTGAACTTCACGAAGGAGCAGGCGCAGCCGGAGTACCAGGAGGGTGTCACCGCCGCGAAGGCCGGGGAGAAGAAGGAGATCGACCCGGACATCGGCGACGACCTCGACGTCCTGCTGCAGGCGGCCGAGCTGATCGTCACCTCGCAGTTCGGGTCGACGTCGATGCTGCAGCGCAAGCTGCGGGTCGGCTTCGCCAAGGCCGGGCGGCTGATGGACCTGCTGGAAACGCGCGGCGTGGTGGGCCCGTCGGAGGGCTCGAAGGCCCGTGACGTGCTGGTCAAGCCGGAGGACCTGGAGGGCACGCTGATGCTCATCCGCGGCGGCTCGATGCCCGACGACGACGGCGAGGCGGACTAGGAGCCGCCGAACTGGCGGACCGCCTGGTAGTACGTCCAGGCCGTGCCGTTGCAGCGCCAGTCGCCGTGACAGATGGTCTTCAGGTCGGTGTAGAAGTTGTCGTCGATCTTCTTCCGGTTGGCGCTGGTGAACCGGTCCTGCCGCTTGTAGTTGCGGTAGCCGAAGTCGTGCCGGTGGCAGGCGGGGGAGAAGTCGAACCCGAGCGGCTTGTCCGGCGACCACGAGCAGGTGTCCGACGACCAGTCCAGCTTCGCCGCGTACGGCCGGTCCGTGCGGATCTGCTCGAACCGGCTCAGCGACGTGCCGAAGAGGTAGGTGTCGGTCACCGACCGGACGTCGACCGCCTGCGCGGTGCCCGCGCCGGCGACGAGTGCGGTGGCCAGAGCGGCCGTGGACAGCAGACGACGGGCGGCGGCGCGCATCCGGGGCTCCTCGCTGATCAGGGGGACGACCATGATCAGCTTCCGGCCGAGGGATCACGGCCACCAGCCCCGAAAGGTGGATACCGGGCGAACTTCACCCGGCGGGCGCAACCGCTACAGCTCCAGGAGCATCCGCGTGTTGCCGAGCGTGTTCGGCTTCGCGTAGGGGAGTTCGAGGAACTCGGCCACGCCCGGGTCCACCGAGCGGCGCATCTCCTCGTACACCGAGCTCGGCACCGGTGTGCCGTCGATCTCGGTGAACCCGTGCCGCGCGAAGAAGCTCGTCTCGAAGGTCAGCACGAAGATCCGGCGCAGCCCCAGTTCCCGCGCCAGCGAGATCAGCTGCGCGACCAGCCGGTGCCCGATGCCCTGCCCGCGCATCCGCTTGTCGACCGCGACCGTGCGGATCTCCGCCAGGTCCTCCCACAGGACGTGCAGCGCGCCGCAGCCCACGATGTCACCGTTCTCGCCGCCGATATCCGCGACCCAGAACTCCTGCATGTCCTCGTACAGGGTGACGAGCTCCTTCTCGAGCAACACCCGCCCCGCGTCCGCGTCCACCAACGCCTTGATCTTGCGGACATCCGAGATCCGGGCCCGCCGGATCTCGACGGTAGGGGAAGGATCACCGTGCACCGATCGACCGTATCGGGGCGGGGGCGGGCCTGTCGCGGTGGGTTCGGCCACGCCCGCGCCCGCCAGCTACCCTGAGTGTCGTGTCTTCTGCCGCCACCGAGCCCTCCGGCCGTCGTGTCTCCCTGTTGACCCTGGGCTGCGCCCGCAACGAGGTGGACTCCGAGGAGCTGGCCGGCCGGCTCGCCGAAGGGGGCTGGGAGCTCGCCGACGAACCCGAGGGCAGCGACGTGATCGTCGTGAACACCTGCGGGTTCGTGGAGTCGGCGAAGAAGGACTCGGTCGACACGCTGCTGGCCGCCGCCGACACCGGCGCGAAGGTCGTCGCCGTCGGCTGCATGGCCGAGCGCTACGGCGCCGAGCTGGCCGAGAGCCTGCCGGAGGCCCACGCCGTCCTCGGGTTCGACCACTACAACGACCTCGCGGCCCGCCTGGACGACGTCGCGGCCGGCCGCACCATCGCCTCGCACACCCCGGGCGACCGCCGCAAGCTGCTGCCGATCACCCCGGTCGAGCGCGCCGCGGCCACCGAGGACGTGTCGATCCCCGGCCACGGCTGGGGTCCGCGCGTGCTGCGCAACCGGCTGTCCGACTCGCCGGTGGCGGCGCTGAAGATCGCCTCGGGCTGCGACCGCCGCTGCTCGTTCTGCGCGATCCCGTCGTTCCGCGGCTCGTTCGTCTCGCGCCACCCGGACGAGATCCTCGCCGAGGCCGCCTGGCTGGCCGGCCAGGGCGTCAAGGAGCTGTTCCTGGTCAGCGAGAACTCCACGTCCTACGGCAAGGACCTGAGCCGCGACCTGGGCGGCACCCGCGCGCTGGAGCGGCTGCTGCCCCAGCTGGCCGGGATCGAGGGCATCCAGCGGGTCCGCGTGTCCTACCTGCAGCCCGCCGAGACCCGCCCGGACCTGGTCCGCGCCATCGCGACCACGCCGGGTGTGGCGCCCTACTTCGACATGTCCTTCCAGCACTCCAGCGAGACCGTGCTTCGCCGGATGCGCCGCTTCGGCTCCACCAAGTCGTTCCTCGCGCTGATCCAGCAGATCCGCGAGTACGCGCCGGAGGCGGGCATCCGCAGCAACGTGATCGTCGGCTTCCCGGGCGAGACCGAGGACGACGTCGCCGAGCTGGAGCACTTCCTCACCGAGGCCGGGCTGGACGCGGTCGGCGTGTTCGGCTACTCCGACGAGGACGGCACCGAGGCCGAGACCTACGACGGCAAGATCGACCCCGAGGTGGTCGCCGAGCGCGTCGCGCGGGTCTCCGCGCTGGTCGAGGAGCTGACCGCGCAGCGTGCCGAGGACCGCGTCGGCGAGATCGTCGAGGTGCTGGTGGAGGAGGCCGACGACGAGGAGGTGTCCGGCCGCGCCGCGCACCAGGCGCCCGAGGTCGACGGCGCCTGCATCGTGCTCGACGGCGACGGCCTCGAGGCCGGGCAGATGGTCCGCTGCCGGGTCGTCGGCTCCGAGGGCGTCGACCTGCTCGTCGAGCCGGACACGGGCAGATGAGCGCCGCGGCGGAGGAGTCGGCGCAGGCGGGCGGGGAGGCCGGCCCGCCCCACCGTGAGCCCGAGCCGACCCCGGTCCCCACGCTCAACGTCGCGAACCTGCTGACCCTGTCCCGGATCATCCTGGTCCCGCTGTTCGTGCTGGCGCTGTTCGCAGGCGGCGGCGAGGACACCGGCTGGCGGATCGGCGCGACGGTGCTGTTCGCGATCGCGTCGCTGACCGACCAGGTGGACGGCTGGGTCGCCCGCCGCTACGGGCTGATCACGGACTTCGGCAAGATCGCCGACCCGATCGCGGACAAGGCGCTGATCGGCGCGGCGCTGGTGGGCCTGAGCCTGCTCGGCGAGCTGCCCTGGTGGGTGACCGTGGTGATCGCGGTCCGCGAGATCGGCGTCACCCTGCTGCGGTTCTGGGTGATCCGGCACGGCGTGATCCCGGCCAGCCGCGGCGGCAAGGCCAAGACGATGACCCAGATCCTGGCGATCGTGACCTACCTGCTGCCGCTGCCGGACGGCGCGCTGCCGGTCCAGTGGGCGCTGATGGGCCTCGCGGTGGCGCTCACCGTCGTCACCGGCGCCGACTACGTCGTGCGCGCCGTGCGGCTGCGCGCGGCGGCCCGGGCATGACGTCGGCGCGCCCGGTGGTGGCCGCGCTGGTGCGGCTCGGGCAGACGGTGGCCGCCGCGGAGTCGCTGACCGCCGGCCTGGTCACCGCGACGCTGACCGAGGTGCCCGGCTCCAGCGCGGTCGTGCGCGGCGGGCTGGTGGTCTACGCCACCGACCTCAAGGCGAAGCTCGCCGGGGTGGACCCGGCGCTGCTGGCCGCGCACGGCGCGGTGCACCCGGAGGTGGCGGCGCAGCTCGCGGAGGGCGCGCGGGAGCGCTGCGGCGCGGACTGGGGGCTGGGGCTGACCGGCGTGGCCGGGCCGGACCCGCAGGACGGCGTCGCCCCCGGCACCGTGCACATCGGCCTCGCCGGGCCGGCCGGCCGGGACGTGCGCACCCACTGGTTCGAGGGCGACCGCGCGGCCGTCCGGCGCGCCTCGGTGACGGCCGCGCTCGACCTGCTGGGGGAACATCTCACTTGATCGGGGCGTTCGCCCTGGGCGTATCCCCGTGTCAATCGCTGCGAGGAGGCGCTCGAACTGGGTAACGTGGTCGGTATCAGGAAGGGAGGCGCGCGATGACCGTGCTCCTGCGCGAGGCGATCGGCGACCGGCTCCGGCATGCCCGCACCAACAAGCGTCGCACACTGCGCGACATCTCCCGCGCCGCCAAGGTCAGCCTCGGCTACCTGTCCGAGGTGGAGCGCGGGCAGAAGGAGGCGTCCAGTGAACTGCTGGCGTCCATCTGCGAGGCGCTCGAGCTGCCGCTGGCCGAGCTGCTGAGCAACGTCGCCGCCGACATCTCGGCTCTGGAGAGCGTGGACGTGCCGACGATGCCCGAGACCGCCGAGAGCGAGGGCCGCGTGCGCAAGACGGGTGCGCCGTCCGCCGCGACGGGCCGGCTCGAAAGCGGCCGCCTCATCGACGGCGTGATCGGCAACGACCTGTCGGACCTGCGGGTTTCCGGTCAGCGGGTCGGGCCGTCGCTGCGCACCACCATCCGCGCGCCGAAGATGGTCGCGGCCTGATCACCCGCTGAGAACATCCGACGAGAAGGCCACCGTCCGGGCGCCGCGCGCCCAGGCGGTGGCCTTCGCGCGTCCGGTCCGGGGAGGCCGGTCAGGGTCGTCCCTGAAATCCCCCGGGGTCGCCTGGAACACACGGGCGCGACCTGACACGATGGAACCCACCCCGGGGTCGCGGCGTTGCTCAGACAGGGGAGAGCGACGCCGGGCGACCATCGGCGACACCCAGGCAGGGATCTAGAAGGCAGGCGGAGGAGATGGCCAACCCTTTCGTGAAGTTCTGGAAGTACCTCATGGCGTCGTTCTCGTCGAAGATCGACGAGCACGCCGACCCGAAGGTGCAGATCCAGCAGGCCATCGAGGAGGCGCAGCGCAACCACCAGGCGCTCTCCCAGCAGGCCGCCGCGGTTATCGGTAACCAGCGGCAGCTGGAGATGAAGCTCAACCGCCAGCTCGCCGAGGTCGAGAAGCTGCAGGCGTCGGCGCGGCAGGCGCTGGTGCTGGCCGACGAGGCCCGCGCCAAGGGGGACGAGCAGAAGGCCCAGCAGTACGAGGTGGCCGCGGAGTCGTTCGCCACCCAGCTGGTCACGGCCGAGCAGAGCATCGAGGACCTCAAGACGCTGCACGACCAGGCCCTGCAGGCCGCCGCGCAGGCGAAGCAGGCCGTCGAGCGCAACTCGGCGATGCTGCAGCAGAAGCTGGCCGAGCGCACCAAGCTGCTCTCGCAGCTGGAGCAGGCCAAGATGCAGGAGCAGGTGTCGGCCTCGCTCAACCAGATGTCGCAGCTCACCGCGCCGGGCAACACCCCGTCGCTGGAAGAGGTGCGGGAGAAGATCGAGCGCCGCTACACCACCGCGCTGGGGCAGGCGGAGCTGGCGCAGAACTCGGTGCAGGGCCGCATGCTCGAGGTGCAGCAGGCCACCACGCAGATGGCGGGCAGCTCGCGGCTGGAGCAGATCCGGGCGTCCATGCGGGGCGACTCGGTGGCGCAGGTGACCTCCGGCTCCGGTGAGAAGGCGGCGTCGCCGGCGGCGGACATCCAGCGCGAGATCGAGTCGCGCGTCCAGGCCGAGCAGCAGAAGAACCAGGCCTGAGCGGGTAGGCGATGGCGTCGGGCAGGCGGGACTTCTCGCAGTTCCAGGCGAAACTGGAAAAGCACATCGAGCGCCTGCCCGACTACGCGCAGCGCGCGCAGCAGAAGCTGCAGCGGTACACGGAGCAGGGTTCGTCCGGCTCGGGGACGCGGCCGAAGGTCGTCTCCCAGGCGATGCCGGTGCTCAACGAGGCCCGCGCGAAGTGGGTCGCGTGGAACTCGCCCGAGGCGAAGCTCGCGCGGCGCAAGCAGCGGACCTCGCGGGCGCTGACGCTGTGGATCATGGCTTCGGTGCTGTTCGTGCTGTACGCCGTGATCGGCTGGTTCGGGCTTGCCGGGGCGGGCGGAGTGGCCGAGGCGGCGCCGGGGATCTTCGGCGCGGTCGTGTTCACGACGTTGTCGGTGCGCTCGGCGCTGCGGTTGCGGCAGCTGAACCGGGTCGTGCTGCCGGTCAGCACCACCCCGCCGCCGCTGCCGCCGTCCGGTTCCGCGGCACGCCCCGCGATGCAGCGGCTCGCCGAGTGCGAGTCGACGCTGGCCGACCTGCTGCGGCAGTTGTCGGAGCCCTCGGCGCTCGGCGCGGCGCCGGTGCCGGAGTACTCGGTGGCCGACGCCCGGTCGACGGCCGCCGAGGCCGCGACGGCGCTGCGGGCGCTGGCCCTGCGGATCCAGTCGATCGAGCGAGCACGCGACGCGGCCCCGGCCGGCGAGCGGGCCGCGCTGGACTCGGCGATCGCCACGCTGCGGGAGCAGCTGGACGACGGGGTGGAGAGCTTCGGAGCCCTGGTCGCCGCGGCGGGCCGCGCGGTGGCCGCGAGCAGCCACGGCCTCGCCGACTCGCGCCTCTTCCTGACCGACGCGACCGACCGGCTCGCCGGACTGGCCCTGGCGCTCCGCGAACTCTCCACCTGACTCCGGGCCCCACCGGCTCGCGGCCCACGCGTGCGGGGCGGTGGTGGGCGGGAGTGGCGCGTGCGGCGCGGCGGGTTCCATGTCGGTGGGCGCGAGTCCCGCGCTGCTCGGCGGGAGTTGCACGGTCGGCGCGGCGAGTCCCGTACTGGTCCGCGCGAGTCGCGCGTTCGGCGCGGCGGGTTCCATGTGGTGGACGCCAGCTCCGCGCTCGGCGCGGTGGGTTCCTCGGTGGTGGGCGCGAGTCCCGCGTTCAGCGCGCGGCGGGTTCCATGTAGGTGGCCGGGAGTGGCGCGTGCGGCGCGGCGAGTTCCGCGACCGTCCGCGAGTCCCGCGTGCGGCGCGGTGGGTTCCGCGGTGGTGGCGCGAGTCGCACGTTCAGCGTGGCGGGTTCCATGTAGGTGGCCGGGAGTGGCGCGTGCGGCGCGGCGAGTTCCGCGGTGGTGGACGGGAGTGGCGCGTGCGACGCGGCGGGTTCCACGATCGTCCGCGAGTCCCGCGCGTGACGCGCGAGTCCCGCGTTGGTGGGCGCGAGTCGCACGCTCGGCGCGGCGAGTCCCGTGTTGGTCCGCGCGAGTCGCACACTCAGCGTGGCGAGTCTCATTTGATCGGCGCGGGCGGCACCTTCCTCGGTGCGCACTCCGGCCCGGCGCACGCCATGCCGTGCTCGGCGGGCACGGTGCCACCGGCACCGGCGACCCGAGCCACCCGTCAAGCCGCCGTTCGGGGTGGTGCTGCCTCGAGCGCGCATCGGATTAACGACAAATTGACCATGCCCGTCGCGGCGTAACCGCGGCGGAACATCGCCTCCCTACCGTCGGAGGATGGACAACCCGCCGCTTCCGCCCGAGCCTCCTCCGCCTCCACCGGCGCCGGCCAGTGCGCGGCGTGCCGTGGCCGCCGCCCTCGACCTCATCGCGATCGCCGACCGGCCGGAGCTGTGGGCCACCCTCCGCGCGGACGAGGACGTCCTCGTCGACGCCAAGGCCGTCGACGACCACGGGGGCCTCCCGCTCGCCGGGCTGCTCGCCGCCGTCGAGGACGGTATCTCACCCACCGCGGACCCGGTCCGGCGGCTGGCCGAGGCCGGCGCCGTCGTCCTCGGCACCGCCCGCGGCGGAGCGGACGCCGCCGAGCTGGTGGCACTCGGGCTGATCGGCCTCGCCCTCACCACGCAGGCGCCCCAGCGACCGGACGTCGTCTGCCTCACCCCGACCGCCGGGCTGCTCCCCGCGGCAGGCGCCGTCGTCGCCGGCACCCTCGCCGACGGCTGCCGAGCCCTGACCGCCCTCACCGATCCCGGCGCCTGGCCCGCCGACGTCCGCCTCGCCGCCGGAGAACGCCCCCGGCTCACCGTCTCGACCAAGCACCGGACCACGCTGCGCCACGCCGTGGGGGAACTGCTCGTCGCCGGGGCCGAAGTGACCACAATGGACACCGCCACCTCGATGGTCCCCCTCGGGCAGCGCACCGAGACGTCCGACGGCCCGGAGGTCAGCGCACACGGCGTGCGCTTCCGCGGCCGCCCCTTCGACGACCAGGTGCTCATCGACCTTGCCGCCCTGCTCACCGGCGAACAGCTGAAGAACCCTTACCCCGCAACGGGAACCGCGCTCGTCGTGTTCGGCGCGCACCTGCGCGGGCAACCACGCAACGCCGAGCTGCGCGACCTCGGCGCCCGCTTCACCGGCGAGGTCCGCACCGCGCCCCGCTACCGGATGCTCGCCCTCGACGGCCAAGCCGGCGTGCACCCGGGCGACGACGGCGCGGCACTGCGAGGCGAACGCTGGCTGCTCGCCCCGGGCAGCCTCGCGCGGTTCCGGGCCGCGCTGCCGCCGCCGATGACGCTCGGCCCGGTCGAACTGGACGACGGCGAAACCGCCACCGCCCTGCTCAGCCACCCGGCACCGGCCCCCGACATCACGGAGTTCGGGGACTGGCGGGCCTACCTGCGTCATCGGACCGCGAACCGGCCAGGGCTCGGTTGATGCCGCGCACCAGCCCGGGCCCGTGCAGGGCGAACCCGGTGTAGAGCTGGATCAGGCTCGCCCCGGCGTCCAGCATCCGCCGCGCGTCGTCGCCGGTCGAGATCCCGCCCACGCCGATGATCGGCACCGTACCCTCGGTGTGCCGGTGCACGAACTCCACGACCTCCCGCGCCCGCTCGGTGAGCGGCCTGCCGGACAGCCCGCCGGTCTCCGCGCCCACCGCGGCTTCGTCCGCGGCCAGCCCGTCCCGGCCCAGCGTGGTGTTGGTCGCGATGATCCCGGACACGCCGTGCTCGTCGCACACCTCGAGCAGCTCGGCGAGCGCGTCGTCGGTCAGGTCGGGCGCGACCTTGACCAGCAGCGGCGTCGCCGGCTTCCCGGCCGCCGCGGCCAGCTCCTCACCGGTGCGGCCCAGCTCCGCGAGCAGCTCGGCCAGCGCCTCCCGGTCCTGCAGCGCCCTCAACCCGGGCGTGTTGGGGGAGCTGACGTTGATCGCGAAGTAGTCCGCCCACGGGTACAGCGCCCGCAACGACTCCTGGTAGTCGGCTACCGCCTCCTCCAGCGGGGTCGCTTTGGACTTGCCGATCGACACGCCCAGCGGGATGTCCGGCTTCCCCTTGGCGGCCAGCCGCTGCGCCAGCGCGGCCGCGCCGGAGTTGTTGAACCCCATGCGGTTGATCACCGCGTCGCTGTGCGGCAGCGTGAACAGCCGCGGCTTCGGGTTGCCCGGCTGCGCGAGCCGCGTGACGGTGCCCACTTCGACGAACCCGAACCCGAGCGCGGGCCACGCCGCCAGGGCGCGCCCGTCCTTGTCCATCCCGGCGGCCAGGCCGACCCGGTTGGCGAACCGCAGCCCGAACAACGTCACCGGGTCCGAGACGGCGAACCGGCGCCGCGCCGCGGCCAGCGCGGGCGGGACGTCGGCGAGCCGGGACAGCACGCGGAGGGTGCGTTCGTGCACCTTCTCGGGGTCGTTGTCGTTGAGCCGGTAGAGCGCGGGACGGATCAGCCTGTCGAAGAGCACGTCCCCATCTTCGCTCAGCGCCGTTTCCACTCCGACGACAGCATGGCGTAGACGAGCTCGTCGGTCCACTCACCCTTGACGAGCTCGTTCTCCCGCAGGTGCGCCTCGCGCCGCATGCCCAGTCCCTCCATCAGGGACGCCGAGGCCACGTTGCGGCTGTCGCAGCGGCCGTGGATGCGGTGCAGGCCCAGTTCGTCGAACCCGAGCCGGAACAGCTCGGTGGCCGCCTCGGCGGCGTAGCCCTTGCCGTGGTGCTGGGGGTGGAACACGACCCCGATCTCGCCGCTGGCGTGCTCGCGGCTGGTCCACCACAGGGTGAGGTCGCCGATCAGCTCACCGGTGTCGATCAGCTCGACGGCGATGGCCAGGTACTCGCCGGGCTCGGTCAGCGTCGAGCGGGCGATCTTGTCCTCGAGGACGGCCGCGGTCTCGGCGCGGGTGCGCGGTTCCCAGTAGAGGTACCGCGTGACGTCCGGGCGGGACTGGAAGGAGTGCAGCGCGTTCAGATCCGCCTTGGTGAACGGGCGGAGGATCAGCCGTGCGGTCTTCAGCGGGTACGCGGGCTGCAGCACCGGCGAAGGATAGCGCGCCCCGGACGATCTTCGGGGGCGTTTCCCGGAGAATTAGGGGATTGGGGGGAACCCCCGGCGCGACTCCCGACCGTCGTCAGCCGTTCGGGCCCGAGCCGGACCAGTGCTCGGAAACGCCGGGGGGCGGTGGCTGTCTGGTATTCACCAGCAGTCCAGGGTGTGGCATCCGCTAGCGGACAGCCACCTCACGAGTCCCGTTGCTACACAACTTTGGACCACCTCCTTTCCCGTGTACCAGCAACGCTAGGCGTGCCGGTGCCCCTGCGGCAACTGCATTTCCGGGCCGGCGGGCGTGGCCGTTCTCACCCGCGCGGAGGGGAATTTTCCGCCCGCCCCCGCGCCGCGCACTGGATCGATCCATGCCGGAATGCCGGGTTTCGGGCCTCCCCGGCAGGTGTACCCGATCGGGTGACCGGGGGGCTGGTTCGCACCAACGGGAGAGAATGCGATGTCCACGTCCGTGGTCGTTCTGATCGTCGTCGTCGCGATCGTGGTGATCCTCGGGATCGCCCTGCTGGCCCGCGCCCAGATGCGGCGCAGGCGCCTGCAGGAGAGGTTCGGGCCCGAGTACGAGCGGGCCGTCGAGGGCGGCAAGAGCAAGCGGGCCGCCGAGCGCGACCTGGCCGAGCGGGAGAAGCGGCACAGCGAGCTGGACATCCGGCCGCTGCCGGACACCGCCCGCCAGCGCTACCGCCAGCAGTGGTCGCTGGTGCAGCAGCAGTTCGTCGACCGGCCCGGCGCGGCCATCCTGGAGGCCGACCGCCTGCTCACCTCGCTGATGGCCGAGCGCGGCTACCCGACCGAGGGCTACGAGCAGCAGCACCGGGACCTGTCCGTCGAGCACGCCGACACGATCGAGCACTACCGCCGCGCCCACGACATCACGCAGGGGCACCAGCGGACCGAGGCGTCCACCGAGGACCTGCGCAAGGCGATGGTCCACTACCGGCAGGTGTTCGAGGACCTGCTCGGCGACGCCGACGTCCGCCCCGGGCAGGAGGGGGACCGCCACCATGCGCGCTGAGGACCGCACCGCCGACGGCCTGAGCACCGACGACCTGGTGGCGCCTCGTCAGCAGGAGCCGCGGCGGGAAACCCCAGGCGCACAGCAGGATCCGGCGCCTCAGGGATCACCCGCGCAGCCGATGGCCGAACAGCCGGCCGGGCGCACCATGCCGGCCGAGGCCGCGGCGAGCCAGGGCGTGACCGAGGAACCGGCCGGCAGGCAGGCCGACGGCGAGGAGCGCGTCGAGCTGTTCCGCCCCGAGCAGGTCAGCGAGTTCCGCGACCGCTGGCGCGAGGTGCAGACCTCGTTCGTCGACGATCCACAGCGGACGCTGCGGGACGCCGACCAGCTGGTGGCCGAGGTCATGCAGGCGCTCGCGCAGACCTTCGCCGACCACAAGCACGGGCTGGAGGCCCAGTGGCAGCGCGGTGAGGCCGCCACCGAGGACCTGCGGCTGGCGCTGCGGCGCTACCGGACGTTCTTCAACGAGCTGCTGCGCAGCTGAGGCGAGGGCCCGCGCTGGCAGCGCGGGCAGAACCAGGTGGGGCGCGCCTGGACGTCGTGGGGGTCCCGGCCCTGGTCTTCGACCCGGAGCCGGCCCCCGCACCGGAAGCAGCCCTGCCTGGTTCGCTCGTACACCCAGTTCCGTCGGCCGCGGGCGAGGTCGCCGGTGGTGCTCTGCTCGTGCCGCCAGGCGTTGGCCAGCAACAGCTTCCGCGCCAGCCGGACCACCTTCGCCGCGTCCAATTCGGACACCGGTGTCCACGGCGTCACGCCGAGCAGGAAGCAGATCTCGCACTTGTAGAGGTTGCCCACACCCGCCATCACGCGCTGGTCGAGCAACGCGAGCCCGAGCTCCCGGCCCGGTTCACGCGTCAGCGCCGCGACCGCGCGGGCCTCGTGCTCGTCGCTCCACTGTGGATCGAGCAGGTCCGGCCCGAGGTGACCGACCAGGCGGGACTCCTCTGCGGTGGGCAGCAGTTCCAGGTCGTGCACGCGGAACCCGACGACCTGCACGCCCCCGGCCTCCAGCACCACCCGCGCGTGGTGCGCCGGGTGCCGCCAGCGGGAACCGGGCCGGGTGATCTCCCACGAGCCGTCCATCTTCAGGTGGCTGTGCAGGCTCAGGTCCGGCGAGAAGCGGAAGAACAGGTGCTTGCCCACCGTCCGCACACCGAGCACCGTCGAGCCGGCCAGGTCGGTGGTGGCCAGCGCCGGGTGCCGGAAGTCGGTGCGCGTCAGCACGCGGCCGGCGAGGGCCTTCTCGACCTTCTTGCCGGCCAGGAAGACCGTGTCACCTTCGGGCATCGTCCGCGGTCCGCGCGATCCGGGGGATCGGGCCGGTGCTCTCGGCGGGCGGCTCCCGGTCGATGCGGTGCCGCCCGGCCCGGTTCGAGCGCAGGATCTTGGCCAGCACCATGTTGAAGGTCAGCGCGACCTCCTGGGCGCCGGGGGAGTGCCACTCGTGGATGGGGCTGCACGCGCCCTGCGCCTGCTGCACCGCGAGCCGGTCCGGGATCGCCGTGGGCATCACCAGGCCGCCGAAGGACTCGCGCAGTTCGGCGATGCGGAACTGGTGCTCGTGCGAGCGCGGCCGCAGCCGGTTCACCAGCACCCCGGCCGCCTTGAGGTCCGGGTTGTGCTCGTCGCGGATCCGCTCGATCGCCTCCAGCGCGCGCTGCGCGCCGCTGACTGCGTACATCGTCGGCTCGGTGACCAGGATCGCGCTGTCGGCGGCGACCAGGGCCGACTTCGTCAGCCGCCCGAGCGAGGGCGGGCAGTCCAGGATCGCCAGCTCGTACGGGCGGCCGCGCAGAGGGCGCTCGTGCAGCTCGTCCAGCGCCAGGGAGAGGTTGCCGACCTTGTCGTCGTCCGGCCCCGGCTCGTTGAGCAGTTCGAGTTCCTCCGCCCCGACCAGCACGTCCACCTCGGGGCTCCACGCGCTCGGCGCCACGGCCTGCCGCAGCACGTCGCGGACCGGGGTGGCGAGCACGTCGGCCAGCGTGGCCTCGGTGTAGGGCGGGTCGAGGGTGGCGGTGGCGTTGCCCTGCGGGTCGAGATCGGCCACCAGCGTGCGCGCTCCCCTACGGAGCGCAGCCGAGGCGATGCCCAGCGCGACCGTGGTTTTGCCGACACCACCCTTGAGGCTGAGTACGGCGACCGTGTGCACGGGGTCGAGCGTAGCCGGAGTGCCACGGCGAGCGCCCGGACCGGGCTCACTACGCTGTCCGCCATGCGAACGGACACCGGGACAGCACGCGGCTCCGGCACGGTCTGGCGGGCACTGCGGGCCGAGCTCGACCGGGCGCGGGAACGAGGCACCAGCGAACCGGCCGTCGTCGACGTCGGCGGCGGCAGCGGGGTCTGGGCGGTGCCGCTGGCCGCCGAGGGCTGCCGGGTGACGGTGGTCGAGCCGAGCCCGAACGCGCTGGCGACCCTGCGGCGGCGCGCCGAGGAGGCCGGCGTCGGCGGGGCGATCACCGTCGTCGCCGACGACACCGACGCGCTCGCCGCTCGGATCCCGGCCGGCTCCGCCGACCTGGTGCTGGCGCACGGGCTGCTCGAGGTCGTCGACGACCCCGCCGCGGTGGCCGGCGCGCTGGCCGGGATCGTCGCGCCGGGCGGCGCGGTGTCCGTGCTGGCCGCCAACCGGCACGCCGCGGCGCTGCACCGCGCCCTGGGCGGCCGGGTGCGCGAGGCGCACGTGCTGCTGACCAGTTCCGACGGCGTGCTCGCGGACGACGGGGAGACGCTGCTGCGCCGCTTCGACGCCGACGGCCTGCGCGGCCTGCTGGCGGGCGCGGGCCTGCGCGTCGAGCTGATCCAGGGCGACGGCGTGGTGTCGGACGTGCTGGGGGAGGTCGAGTCGGAGCAGTACACCGCCGACGACCTCGCCGACTTCGAGGCCGCCGCGGGCGCGATCCCGCCGCTGCGCGACCTCGCCAGCCGCCTGCACCTGCTCGCCCGGCTCTGACCGGAATTGTCGGACCCCCTGCGTAGGCTCGTCCGCGATGGGTAGGAACGCGGCCCTGCCGGCCGGATACGAGCGGTTCCGGGTGAGCGCGGGGCACACGCCGGACGACACGGGCTGCGGGCTGCTGCACGTCGACATGGACGCGTTCTTCGCGGCCGTGGAGCTGCGCACGCGGCCGGAGCTGGTGGACAAGCCGGTGATCGTGGCGGGCGCCGGCCCGCGGTCGGTGGTGACGTCGGCGAACTACCCGGCGCGCGAGTACGGCGTGCGGGCGGCCATGCCGGTCGCGGTGGCGCGCCGGCTGTGCCCGCACGGGGTGTTCCTGCCGCCCACGCACGGGCTCTACGGCGAGGTGTCCAAGGGCGTGATGGCGATCTTCCGCGAGCTGACGCCGCTCGTGGAGCCGCTGAGCCTGGACGAGGCGTTCCTGGACGTCAGCGGCGCACTGCGGCGGCTGGGGGAGACGCCGGCGGGCATCGCCGCGCTGATCCGCCGCCGCGTCCGGGCCGAGCACGGCATCACCTGCTCGGTCGGGGTCGCGTCGGTGAAGTTCGTGGCGAAACTGGCCTCGGGCATGGCGAAGCCGGACGGCGTGGTGGTGGTGCCGGCCGGGCAGACCCTGTCGTTCCTGCACCCGCTGCCGATCTCCGCGCTGTGGGGCGTGGGGAAGAAGACCGAGGAGAACCTGCGGCGCCTCGGGCTGGCCACGATCGCCGACATCGCGGCGGCGCCTCTGCCGCGGCTGCGCAAGGCGGTCGGCAACGCCGCGGCCGAGCACCTGCACGCGCTGGCGCACGGGCGCGACGAGCGCGGCGTGGTGGTCGACTCGCCGGAGAAGTCGCTGGGCGCCGAGCACACCTTCGACACCGACCAGCGCGACCCGCGGGTGCTGGAGCGCGAGCTGCTGCGGCTGTCCGAGCGCGTCGCGGAGAGCCTGCGGCGGCGCGGGCTGCGCGGCCGCACCGTGTCGATCAAGGTGCGGTTCGCCGACTTCCGCACGATCACGCGGGCGCGGACTCTGCCCGCGGCCACCGACGTGGCGCGGGTGATCCACTCGACGGCCGTGGGGCTGCTGGGGGAAGCGGTCGCCGGGGCCGATGTCCGCCTGCTCGGGGTGCGGGTGGAGGGGCTGACCGGCGAGGCCGAGCCGGAGCAGCTGACCTTCGACCAGCCCGCGCCGCGGTGGCGGGACGCGGAGGTGGCGGCGGACGTGGCGCGGTCGAAGTTCGGCTCTGCCGCTGTGCGTCCGGCGTCACTGCTCGTGCCCGACCCCGACCCACCTCGGGGGGAACCCTGAGCCGTGTGAAACGTTGAGCAGAGGGACGACGACAGCCCAGCAAGACCACCAGCGCCCAGGCCGGCGGGGAGATTTGAGCCAAACGGGGCACAGGTTGGAGCGGGATCGGGTAGTCCTGATCGCGAAGGACTCGTATCCTGGAGAGTGACACCACTAGGGGTGTCTGTTGGGTCCAGGACGTTGCGCGGCCCGGCGCCCGCGACAGCTGTGCCGGAGGAGGAAAGATGCCACTCTCCGAGCATGAGCAGCGGCTGCTCGACCAGATCGAGCGCGAGCTCTATGCCGAGGACCCCAAGTTCGCGTCTACGGTGCGCGGTGCCCGGTTCCGCCGGCCCGCCCGCCGCCGCCGAATCCAGGGGATCGCGCTGTTCGTCGTCGGGGTCGCTCTGCTCGTACTGGGTGTGATGGTGCGGGCTCTGTGGGTCGCCGACGTGCCGTTGATGAGCGTGTTCGGTTTCGTCGTGATGTTCGCGGGCGTTCTGCTCGCGGTCATGTCCGGACGTGGTGGGGGCGACGGCAAACAGGGCGGCGCCAAGGCCGCCAAGGCCAAGAGCTCCTTCACGCAGCGGATGGAAGAGCGGTTCCGCCAGCGCTTCGAAGAGCAGTAGTTCTTCTCCGCGAGGTGCCTACGCCCGTCCGGGCGTAGGCACCTTCGCATGGTCGCCCTCGGCGGAGCAGAGGTGGCTCCGGGCGCGTCGAGGCCGGCCCCAGCGGCGTGGCAGCGCCGAAGCGCGCCCGCTCAGGACTTCGCGCCGGTGCTGGTCCGAACAGTGACCCTTTCAGGCCCCGCTCAGGTTCCCTTGCGGGTGCTGGCCCGGACCGTGAGCCGCCAAGCCCCGTTCTCCGGCGCGTCGGCGCCGAGGTGGCTCTGAGCGCTGGCGGGTCTTCCGGGGCGTGGCGGGAGCAGCGCTCAAGACTTCGTGTGGGTGGTGGCCCGGGCCGTGAGCCTTCAGGGCCCGTTCTCCGGCGCGTCGGCGTCGAGGTGGCTCTGAGCGCTGGCGGGTCTTCCGGGGCGTGGCGGGAGCAGCGCTCAAG
>NZ_JAKGSD010000020.1:68769-73891 GCF_021654135.1 Amycolatopsis tucumanensis
CAAGACCCCTTGCGGGTGCTGGCCCGGACCGTGAGCCGCCAAGTCCCGTTCTCCGGCGCGTCGGCGCCGAGGGCGATCAGCGCGCAGGCCCGGCCCTGGTCGTGCAGGGACTGGGTGATCGTCGTGAGGCCTTCCCGCTCCGCTTCCGGGCCGTCGTCCCACCCGGCGAGCGCCACGTCCGCCGGCACGCGCAGCCCCCGGCGGCGCGCCGCGTCGAGGACGGCGAACGCGAGCTGGTCGCTCATCGCCACCACCGCGTCGGCGCCGGTGTCCAGCAGCGCGTCGGCCTGCGCGGCCGCTTCCGTCCGGTCGTTGCGGGCCACCACGGCCACCGGCAGCGCACGGGTGTCCAGGCCCGCGTCCCGGCAGTGGTCGAGGATGCCGCGAAGCCGGTCGCGCGTCACCGGGAACTCCACGCCATCCGGGTCCGGCCCGGTTGCCATCCGGGCCGTGCGCTCGCGGCCGAAGGGAAAACTCAGCACCGCGGGCCGCGCCGCTCCGGCGAAGACGTGCGCGGCCAGTTCCCGCGCCGAGGCCCGGTTGTCGATCGTGACCACCCGCGCGCCGTCCGCGGCCGGGCCGCCGTGCACCGCCACGGGCTTGCCCAGCCCGGTCACCACGGGGAGCACCGGATCGCTGTCGGCGGTCGTCCAGAGGATGTAGCCGTCCACCGACGCCGACGTCACGCGCTCGACGTCGGTGTCCTCGCCCGTGGTCGGGATCAGGTTCAGGCCCGTCCCACGCTCCCGGCAGACCTCGGCGACCCCGGTCAGGAAGCTGCGCGCCTGCGGGTCTTCGAAGGCGTAGGCGAGGTGCTCGCCCAGCACCACGCCGATCGTGCCGGTGCGCCGACGACGCAGTGACCGTGCCGTCGGGTCGGGACCGCGATAGCCCAGCTCGGCGGCGACCGCGCGCACCCGGCGCAGCGTCTCCGGCGCGACGCGATCCGGCTGGTTGTAGCAGTAGGACACCGTCATCGGCGAGACGCCGCTGCGGCGCGCCACCTCGGCCATGGTGACTCGGGACGTTCCCGGGCTGGACATGGCCCCAGCCTATCTGTGTATCGTTACACAATGCGAGCCGGAAGGACGAGCGTGGCGCTGGGAGCGCTCAGCGCCGCGTGCTTCGTGTCCGTGACCTCGGAAAACCTGCCGGTCGCCCTGCTGCCGCAGCTGGCGGCGGGGTTCGGTGTGCCCGGCTCTGCCGTCGGGCTGCTCATGACCGGCTACGCGGTCGTGGTCGCGGTGTCGGTCGTGCCGCTGGTCGCGCTGACCGCGCGCTGGGACCGGCGCACGGCCGTGCTGGTCACGGTCGGGGCGATCGCGGTGTCGAACCTGCTGCTGGCGCTCGCGCCCGGGTACGCCGTCGCGGTGCTCGCCCGGGTGGTCGCGGCGGCCGGGCACGGGGTGTTCTGGTCGGTGGTCGCGCCGATGGCCGCCCGGCTGCTCGGGCCGGACCGGGCAGGCCGCGCCACCGCGGTGGTGTTCGCCGGGAACTCGCTGGCGTTCCTCTTCGGGCTGCCGCTCACTTCGTGGCTGGCGGGGACGATCGGCTGGCGGGCCACTGTCCTCGCGGTGGCCGCCTCGGCGGCACTGTCGGCGGTGGTGATCCGCGCGAGCGTCGAACCGACGCCTGCCGGGCCGCGGGCTACGCCGCGCGGGTCGCTGAACCGCGCCCTCCTGCCGGTCAACCTGGCCACGCTGGTGGTGGTGACCGGGCACTTCGCCGTGTTCACCTACATCACCGCGATCATCGCGGAATCCGTCCACCTCACCGGTCCGGCGACCTCCGGCCTGCTGTTCGCGCACGGCGTGGCGGGCCTGCTCGGCCTGGTCCTGATCGGCAGGCGGGTGGACAGCCACCCGCGCGGCACCGCGCTGCTCGTCACGGCCGGTCTCGCGGCGACCATGCTCGTGCTGCTGTTCGCCGGATCCGGCGTGGTCGCGGCCGCCGCGGTCGTGCTGTGGGCCGTGCCCGCCGGCGGCATGGGCGTGGTGCTGCAGGCCGCCGTCCTGCGCGTGGCGGACCGGCCGGACCTGGCGTCCGCGGTCTACATCGTCGCCTTCCAGGCCGGCATCGCCGGGGGCGCCGCGGTGGGCGGCGCCGCCCTCGACCACGGCGCCCTGCCCGCCGCGACGGCACTGGCCGCGGGGTGCGGGCTGGCCGCCACGCTGGTCGTCCGCCGGTCCGCCGCGTTCCGGGGACCGTGACGAGCGGTCAGCGCTTGCGGAAGACCGACCGCGGGAAGAGCCGCCCGCGCCAGGACATCGGCGCGTTGCGCTCCAGGCTGCGGCGCAGGCCCTCGAACGCCGTGGCGAAGTCCTCGCCGGTGGACTGGCTGGGGGAGTACCACGAGCGCTCCACCGCGCCGACCACCGTGCGCAGGTCGTTCTTCCCGGCGTCGTCCAGGTTGTGCTGCACGGCCACCTTCTGCGCCGCCGCCCGCACCGTGTCGCTCGGCGGGATCGGGACGCCGCGATCGGCGCACTCGTCCATCAGCTCGGCCCAGGCGGCGTCCGCCGCGCCGGGCTGGTGGGACGTGATCGCCGTCAGGCGGCGGCGCCGGTGAATCTCCCGCAGCACCGCGGGGGCCAGCCCGGCCGCCGCGAGCAGCAACAGCACCAGCGCCAGCACCCAGTGCACCAGCCACGCGGTGAGCACCACGGCGACCAGCCACGCCGCGGCCGCGGCCAGCGGCAGCCAGGACGCCGTCCGCCCGCGGAGCCTGCGGATCGCGACGAACGCGCCCACGGTCAGTGCCAGCGCGACCAGCACCAGCACCAGCGCGATCCAACCGGTCCAGCCCGGCGCCGAACCGGCAGGCGCGGCCTGCGTGCCGCCCGGGTTCGCGGCGCTGCCCTGGGTCTCCGGCGCCCCGGTCGGCGCGACGCGCGTGGTGGACACGCTCGGCACGTCCTGCTCCTCCGAGTCCGAGGACCCGCTGGAGGTGGTGCCGGACTGCAGGTACGGCGGGACGTAGCCGCGGCCGTCGGAGCGCGGCGTCGGGTCGAAGCTGACCCAGCCCAGGTCGCCGAAGTACACCTCGACCCAGGCGTGCGCGTCCTGCGAGGTGATCATGCGCGTGTCGCCGTCGGCGTAGCCGGAGGTGAACCCGACCGCGACCCGGGACGGGATGTTCAGCACCCGCAGCATCACGGCCATCGCGGAGGCGAACTGCTCGCAGAAGCCGCGCTTGCCGTTGAGCAGGAAGTCGGCCAGCGCGTCGCTGTCGGTCGCGGCGGCCGTCTCGGTGTCGTAGGTGAACCCGTTCTCGCCGCTGAAGTACCGCCAGATCGCGCTCGCCCGGTCGAAGTCGGTGGTGGCGCCCGCCGCGAGGTTCTGCGCGAGGCTGACCACGCGCGGGTCGACCCCGGTGATCTGGCTGTAGCTCGCCGGGATGTCGCCGCCGCGGGTGGTGGCCGACTCCAGCTGGTCCTTCGTCGGCTCGGCCAGCGACGCGGTCTCCACGTAGGCCGGGATCCGCTGCTTGCGCTCGCTGAACACCGCGCCGCTGGTCGGGTCGTAGTACCAGCCCTGGCCGACGCCCTGCAGGCCGCGCAGCTGCCCGTACACCGGCATCCACACGTCGACCCAGTTCAGCGGCTCGATCTGGATCTGGCGGGCCTCGCCCGAGCCGTCGTCGCCGGGCGCGGCGGGCAGCGGCTGGTTCGCCGGGAAACCGGCAGGCATCGGGCCGTCCGGCAGGCTCCAGCCGCGGTTGGGGCGGTAGGTGTCGAGCGTGAACGCGCGCAGCAGGCGCTTGTCGTTGCCGAGGCCGCGGACGCGGAACAGGTCCACCGTGCTGCCCTGGTCCAGCATGCCGCGCAGCGAGGTGAACGGGTTGACGCCCAGCCCGCCGGAGCCGGCGCCCGCGCCGCTGCGGCCGCTGCCGGGCAGGCGCCCGACGGTGCCGACGGCGGTCAGCGCGGTGCCCGCGACCAGGCCCAGGACGAGGGCGACCGCGACGACGGCGACCGGTGCGGACGCGGCGGCGGGCGCGTTGCCGAGGCCGGGGGCGTCGCGGTTGCGCCAGCGGCGGTGGCGGTGATTGCCGTCGACGGCGAGCAGGCCCGCGAAGGCCGCCGCGCCGAGCAGGAACGTCCACCAGGGGAGCATGTCGTCGGCCAGCGAGGCGGGCACCGCGTAGACGCACAGCAGCACCAGGCCGGTGGCGGCGGGCGCGGAGGCGGCGACCGCGAGGGTGTCGACGAGCACCGCGACCAGGCCGATCGCGATGGTCACCAGGCACAGGATCGGCGGGGTCGATTCGACCGGCGGCAGGCCCGTGCGGATCTGCTCGAACGCCGCGGTGAGCACGCTGTTGATCTCGCCGAAGGCGGCGGGGCCCGGGATGACGCCGAGGATGCCGGTGCTGGTGAACACGCCGGTGATCAGCAGCAACAGCACGACGAGCTGGGCCAGCCCGACGACCGCGGTGGGCGTGCGGATGGCCCGCAGCGCGAGTCCGGTGGCGGCGACGAGCACGACGGCGACCGTGACGTACCCGAGCCAGCCCACCCCGCCGACGACGCCGGTCAGCGAGGTGGAGGCGCACAGGGTGGCCACCCCGGCGGCGATCGGCGCCAGGATCGAGCCCCGCCACTGCGGCGGCGGCTCGGCGACGCGCTGCGTGGGCCGGTGCAGCTCCGGCCGCCCCGGCGGGGGTGCGTCGGGCTGCTGATCGGGCCGCGGCGGGCGGCCGGTCAGGGTGGTCACAGCGTTCCCCCGGAGTTCAGGTGGCCGGCCGCGGTGGACGACCAGCCGAGGTGGTGCGGACCGCGTGGCGCCGGGCGGCCGGCGGCGGTGCGGGCGGTGGCGGCGGTGCGGGCGGTGGCAGGGGTGCGGGCGGTGGCAGGGGTGCGGCGCGTGGCCGGCCGGGTGGTGGCCGCGGCGAAGTGCCGCCGCGCCGGGGCGCTGGCCGGCGCGTGCGAGCCGGGTTGGCGCAGCGCCGTGGAAGCGCGGTCGCGGGCCGGTGTCCGTCCGGCGTCCGGTCCGCCGGCGCTCACAGCGCACCCCGCCCGGCTCGCCGAACGGAGAGTTCGTGCCGCTGGGCGTGGGATCCGCGCACGGTGGGCGCTCGCAGCGCATGTCCGGTCAGCGAGCCCCGCCTGGCGCGCCGGGC
>NZ_JAKGSD010000020.1:73984-138955 GCF_021654135.1 Amycolatopsis tucumanensis
CACGGTGGGCGCTCGCAGCGCATGTCCGGTCAGCGAGCCCCGCCTGGCGCGCCGGGCGGGGAACTCGCGTTCGTGAATGGAGAGTTCGCGCCGCTGGGTGTGGGATCCGCGCGTGGAGGGCGCTCGCAGCGCATGTCCGGTCAGCGAGCCCCGCCTGGCGCGCCGGGCGGGGAACTCGCGCTCGTGAATGGAGAGTTCGCGCCGCTGGGCGTGGGATCCGCGCGTGGAGGACGCTCACAGCGCACCTCCGATCAACGAACCCCGTCCGGCGGCCGTGCGGCACAGGTCGGCCCACACCTGCGGCATCGAGGCGTTCGGGCCGGCCACCACGACTCCCCAGCCCGCCGCGCGCAGCAGCGCCGCCGACTCCTCCGTCGCCGCCGCGCGGTGCTCGGGCGCGCTCACCCCGCCGGACCACGCCGGGGTGTCCAGCAGCACCGCCAGGCTCCGGATGCCGCGCGGCCGGAACCGCGCCAGCTCGGTCACCGCCTGGTTCGACACGGTCCCCAGGATCGCGATCAGCTCCTGCCCCTCGGCCGGGTCGTGGCCGGTCGTCAGGTCGCGCTGGTGCGCCGGTTGCAACGCGGCCAGCGCGTCGAGCAGGACGTTGTCGTAGCCCTCGCCGCCGTCGCCGGGCACGTCGGCCAGCGGTTTGCCGTGCTCGGTGACCAGGCGGACCCGGTGCCCGGCCCGCCGCACGTGCACGCACACGCTCGCGGCGAACGAGATCGCCCACTCCAGGCTCGCGGCCGGCCCGGTGCCGTGGTGCGCGGCGGCCCGGTGGTCCAGCAGGACGGTCGTCCCGCCGCGCCACGGCCGCTCCTCGACCCGCACCATGATCTCGTCGCGCCGCGCGGTGGAGCGCCAGTGCACCTTGCGCAGGTCGTCGCCCTGGCGGTACTGCCGCACCACCACGTCGGTCTCGCCCTGGCCTGCCCGCAACCGCACGCTGCCGTCGTCGCCCGCGCCGATCCCGGCGCCGCTGGGCAGCCCCCACAGGGACACCACCTTCGGCACCACGACCAGCCGCGAGTGCGCGATCAGCTCGCGGTCGAACTCGCACAGCCCGAACGGGTCGGTCAGCGTCGCGCGCAGCGGGCCGACCTGCTGGATGCCGCGCATCATCGGCTGGATCGGGTAGCGCAGCGCGATGACCCGCCCGTGCGGCAGGCGCTCCACGACGAACCGCGGCCGCGAACCCAGCGCGTAGGGCACCCCGTCCTCGAGCAGGACCTCACCGGCGGGCAGCTTGCCGTTGCGCCACAGCGCCAGCTCCACCTCGCCGGCCGAACCGGCCGACACCCGCTCGGGCAGCAGCTTGCGGGACGCGCCGATGCGCACCCGCGACGCCGCGATGAACAGCGCGACCAGCAGCGGCAGCGCCACCACGAACACGGCGACCCGCAGCAGATCGCGCTCGTTGAGCACCACCGCGCACACCGCGGCCGCCACGCCGGCGGCGAGCAGGCACCGCCCCCGCGTGGTCAGCCCGGACAGCGACCGGAACACGGCCGTCTACCGGCGGCCGGCGGTCTGCGGGTGACCGCCCTGGGGCACCGGCACCCGGTGCAGCACCGCGCGGACCACGTCGGTGGCGGAGCGGCGGGCCGCGTGCGCCTCGGTGGTCAGCACCAGCCGGTGCGCGAGCACCGGGACGGCGACCGCGTGCAGGTCGTCCGGGACGACGAAGTCGCGGCCGGACAACGCGGCCTGGGCACGCGCCGAGCGGACCAGCTGCAGCGTGGCCCGCGGCGACGCGCCGAGCCGGATCTCCGGCACCTGCCGGGTGGCGGCGACCAGGTCGACGGCGTACTTGCGCACGTCCGGCGCGATGTGCACCCCGCGGACCTGCTGGATGAGGCGGTGCAGGGTGGCCGCGTCGGACACCGGCTGCAGGTCGGCCAGCGGGTCGTGACCGGAGTGCTCGTCGACCATGGCCAGCTCGGCCTGCTGGTCGGGGTAGCCGATCGACACGCGCGCGGTGAACCGGTCGCGCTGCGCCTCGGGCAGGGCGTAGGTGCCCTCCATCTCGATCGGGTTCTGGGTGGCGATCACCATGAAGGGGTCGTCCAGGCGGTAGGTCGTGGTGTCGACCGTGACCTGCTTCTCCTCCATGCACTCCAGCAGCGCCGACTGGGTCTTCGGCGACGCGCGGTTGATCTCGTCGCCCACCACGATGTTGGCGAACACCGGGCCGGGCCGGAACTCGAAACCGCCGGTCTGCCGGTTGTAGATGGACACGCCGGTGACGTCGCTGGGCAGCAGGTCCGGCGTGAACTGGATGCGGCTGACCGTGCAGTCGATCGACCGGGCGAGCGCCTTCGCCAGCGAGGTCTTGCCGACGCCCGGCACGTCCTCGACCAGGAGGTGGCCCTCGGCCAGGAGCGTCACCAGCGCGACGCGCACCACCTCGGGCTTGCCGACGAGCACCCGCTCGACGTTGGCCGCGATGCGGCGCATGGTCTCGTGCAGCTCACCGTGCCCGTTGTGGCTGATGGGCAGGCCGTGCGCGGGGCTCGCGCCGCCGGCGTGGTACGGCGCTTGCCCGGGCGCCTGCTCGCCGGTGTACTCCCCGGGCGATGCAGGCTGTGTCCTCGACGTCACTCGACCTCCTGGTGCCGAAGCCCTTTTTCAAAACCGGAACACGGGTGCGGCCCGCCTGAACCGCGCCGCGGCGCGGAAGGATCTCACAGCCGGGGACGGAGGTGACGCCCGCGGTCGCCCGCCCCGGCACCCAGCCTGGCATCCAGTGTGTCAAACCCCGGCCAAGTCGGTCCAAGAACCCTGAATTCGATTCGGGCGCTATGCTGCGTTCCGGAACCGGTCGGCTACCGAGAGGTGCGAACAGAACCGATGACCGACACGCGCGGCGGCCTGAACGTGAACGCGGGGGCGTTCGCGGTCTCGCCCGAGCTGGCGGCCGGGGCCTACCAGCAGATCAGCCAGCTGCAGGACGTCGTCGGCGAAATGGTGCGTGAGGCCAGGGTGCTGGGCCGCACCGTGCCGCTGGGCGGCGGGTACGCCGGCGAGGTCGGCGAGTTCATGGCCCGCTACGGGCTGGGCGGTCCCGGTTCGGCCGCCGACTCGCTGATCCGGTTCGGCCAGGAGCTGGAGACGCTCAAGACGAACATCCGCCGCGCGCTGCAGCGGTACTCCGACAGCGACGACGACGCCGCCGAGGGCGTCGACTGCAGCGGTGGCTGAGCGGATGCGCGGTGTGGTGGTCGCGCTCGCCGGGGCCGGGCTGCTGCTCGCCGCGTGCGGGCAGCCGGCTTCGCAGCCCGCGGCGCCGCCGCCGCCGACGTCCGCGCCCTCGTCGTCCAGCATCCCGCCGTCGCCGCCGGGGCTGGCCGGGCTGAAGCCGTGCGAGCTGCTGACCGCGACTGACCGCTCCACCGCCGGGCTGACGTCGCTGGGCACGGAGAAGACGATCGGCGCCGACCGGGCCTGCGACTGGACCGAGCCCGGCACGTTCGGCGTCACCGTCACGCTCGCCGAGAACGCCCCGCTGAACTCGCTGGAGATCGACAAGGGCACCGGCAAGCGCGTGACCGTCGGCGCGCACAAGGGTTTCCGGGTGTCCGACCGGCGCGCCGGGGACGGCACCTGCGCGGTCCTGCTCGGCGTCGGCCAGGAGGCCAGCGTGCAGGTGGACGTGACCAACACGGGCTTCGAGGACACGCCGCTCGCGTGCGAGCGGGCCGACACCGTGGCCCGGCTGATCGAGCCGAAACTGCCCTGAGGGAGCCAGCGTGAACCAGGTGCCCGAGCCGACGCGGCGGTACGAGTCCTACAGCCACGAGGCGATGGCGGCCGAGGTCGCCGACGGCAACGACCCCGCCACGGCAGGCCGGATCGGCGAGCAGTGGGCGGGCCTGGCCGCGCGGCTGCGTGAGTCGGCGCAGGCGCTGGGCGCGATCTCGGCGCGGGCGGGCGAGGCGTTCGACGGGCCCGCCGGGGAGGCGCTGCGCAAGACCCTGGCCAAGGCCGAGAGCTGGTCCGGGCACGCGACCGAGCTGTCGCTGAGCTTGTCCGACGCGGTCGGGCGCCAGGCCGGGATAGCGGCGCGGGCGCGGGACGAGATGCCGCCGCCGGTGCCCTACGACCCGGCGGCGATGATCCGGGAGGCCGCGGCGAGCGGGAGTTTCGCGGCGCTGGCCGGGCTGTCGGACGCGATGGAGCAGCGGCGGGCGGCTGCCGAGGAGGCCCGCCAGAAGGCGATCGACGTGCTCAACGCCCGCGACGCCGCGCTGCGCGAGTCGGTGCCGGGTCGCTTCTTCGACGAGCCGCCGGAGCTGGGGGAGCGGTGATCCGGGTCTCGGCGTCCGCGTTCGACATCCTGTGGCACGACCTCGGGCACGACCGGGTGCCGTCGCCGCTGGAGGTCCGCAGCGTCGGCGTGACCGGGGCCGAGCGCGCCGAGATCCGCCGCGCGGTGCACGCGAACCTGGCCGAGCGGGGCTTGTTCGACGGCGGCCGGCTGGACTCCGCGCTGGAGTCGCGGCTGGCGACGCTGGCGACCGCGGAGGTCTACGTCGAGTGCGAGTCGCTGCCCGAGCTGGACGCGGAGACGCCGTTCCGGGCGGTGGCCGCGGCCGGCGGCAGACGGGGCGTGCTGGCGGCGCAGCCGAGCCGGACGATCGGGCTGTCCGGGATCCGCGACACGGAGATCTTCACGGCGGTCGTCGACCTGCTGCCCCCGCTGGAGCCCGGGCCCGGCTACGGGGTCAGCCTGCCCGCCGACGCCCTCGCCGGCGACGGCGGTTCGCGTGCCGCCGCGCGCCAGCTGGAGGAGGCGCGGGCGATCCAGTCCCGGCCGGTGCTCGGGGCGGGCCAGTTCACGGTGCGCGTGCGCGAGGGTGGACGGCCGCGGCGGGTCGGCGGGGTGAGCTGGTTCCGCACCGATCAGGGCGCGTACCTGGGCACGGTGGAACCGGGGCGCGGGGGAGCGCCGTGGGTGAACGTGGTGCCTGCCGACTCGGCCCGGCTCGCCGCGCGGCTGGCCGACCTGGTCGGCTGAGACCGGTCCGGGCGAAGGTCACGCAACCGGCCGCTCAACCCACGCAACTGCCGCGCACCTCGCGCGCCGAACTCGTGCCGCCGAGTGTCGGAGTCTCGGGGCTCTCCCGAGTCCCACCCTCACGTGCGTGAGTTCTTCGGCCCCCACTTCCCACCACCACGGCCCCCACTTCCTCCCACCACCCGCCCCACCGGCCCCCACCACGGCGCGAAAACGCCCGCAACCGGACCCGTGAGCTAACCGGCCCGGGGGAGGGGCGCCGTCGCCCCCCACCTTCTCCCCACTTCGCCCCCCACGCCTTGACCTGCGAAAACACCGAAACGTTCGCCCGGTCGGGCATCTCCGTGGCGTTGACTGTGGGGAAAAGTGGGGTACGGTGGTGCCCAGTGGGGCGGAAGGGAGGCCCCAGGGGCCGCATCCGGTGGAGCACCGGGAGCGGTGGGGAGGTGAGTGCCGGTGTTCCTCGGCACCCACACCCCCAAGCTGGACGACAAGGGGCGGCTCACGCTGCCCGCGAAGTTCCGCGACGCGCTGGCAGGTGGGCTGATGGTCACCAAGGGGCAAGATCACTGCCTCTTCGTCTTCCCGCGCGCGGAGTTCGAGCAGCTGGCCCGCAAGGTCGCGGAGGCGCCCTTCACCAACGAGGCGGTGCGGGCCTACCAGCGGTACCTGTTCGCGGGCACCGACGAGCAACGTCCGGACGGCCAGGGGCGCATCGCGATCGCGCCCGAGCTGCGGCGCTACGCCGGGCTCAACAAGGAGTGCGTGGTCATCGGGGCGATCACGCGCTTGGAGATCTGGGACGCCCAGCGCTGGGAGTCCTACCTGGAGGAACACGAGGACAGCTACGCGCAGGCCCAGGAAGAGGTCCTGCCGGGGGTCTTCTAGTGACCCGCGCCGTCGGGGGGCGCGGGTGGCGAAACGCAAGTGGGGGCGGGATCCGGCGACGGATGTCGTGAGGCCTCTGTCCGCTCAGCGGCCCTGGTGCACCTTCCCCGGCACCAGGTCCGCAGCGGGCGGGCGGGGACCTGACGGCATCCGGACGACGGTGTAAGGGGGTGGGAGAAGTGGCAGCCGAGGCCGCGCACGTGCCGGTCATGACCGGGCGCGTGCTGGAGCTGTTCGCTCCCGCGCTGGAAGGCCGCCCGGCCGTGGTGGTCGACGCGACCACCGGGCTCGGCGGGCACTCCGAGGCGCTGCTCACCGCCTTCCCGCAGCTGAAGCTCATCGGCCTGGACCGCGATCCGCACGCGCTGGAACGCTCCGGCGCGCGGCTGGCGAAGTTCGGCGACCGGGTCGAGCTGGTGCACGCGGTCTACGACACCCTGCCGGACGTCCTCGCCCGGCTGGGACTGTCCCGTGTGGACGGCGTGATGTTCGACCTCGGCGTGTCCTCCATGCAGCTGGACTCCGAGGAGCGCGGGTTCGCCTACGCCCGCGACGCCCCGCTGGACATGCGGATGGACCCCACGACCGGGCAGACCGCGGCGGATGTGCTCAACACCTACGAGCCCGGCGAGCTGGTCCGGATCCTGCGCGAGTACGGCGAGGAGCGGTTCGCCCAGCGCATCGTCAAGGCGATCGTCGCGGAGCGGGCGCGGCGGCCGTTCGACCGCAGCGAGCGGCTGGTGCGGCTGCTCTACGACGCGGTGCCCGCGGCGAGCCGCCGCACCGGCGGCCACCCGGCCAAGCGCACGTTCCAGGCGCTGCGCATCGAGGTCAACGGCGAGCTGGAGGTGCTGCGGCGGGCGATCCCCGCGGCGCTGTCCGCGCTGGCGGTCGGCGGCCGGATCGTCGTGGAGTCCTACCACTCGCTGGAGGACCGCATCGTCAAGCAGGCCTTCGCGGAGCTGGCGAAGTCGCGGACCCCGCCGGGCCTGCCCGTCGAACTCCCCGGCCACGGGCCGGAACTGAAGCTGATCACGCGCGGCGCCGAGAAGGCGAGCGAGGAAGAGATCGAACAGAACCCGAGGGCGGCGTCCGTGCGGCTGCGGGTGGCGGAACGGATCAAGGAGGCGGACGCATGACAGCGCCTACGCGGACACGCAGGCAGGCCGGTGCCGAGCCGCGACGGCGCCCGCGCCGTTCGGACACCCCCGCCGAGGAGGGCCTGGGCACACCGGTACCGGCCAAGCGCCGCCCCCGGCGGCAGCCTGCCAAGCAGACTCAGCGCACCACCGCCGCCGAGCGCGCCTACGCCCGGCGGGCGCAGCGCGCCGAGGGCCTCAAGCGCACCACGCCCGAGCCGGAGCGCGAGAAGACCCGGCTGAAGCTGCGGCTGCCTCGGTCGCGCGCCACGTTCGTGCTGCTGGTGATGGTGCTGCTCGCCGCCGGTGTGGTGGTCACGCTGCTGCTGTCCACGCAGGCGATCGCCGACTCCTACCGCCTCGAGCAGCTGCGCGACGACAACGCCGCGCTGGCCGAGCGGGTCGAGCAGCTGCAGCAGGACGTCAGCGGCGCGGAGTCGCCGTCGTCGCTGGCCGAGCGGGCCAAGGCGCTGGGCATGGTCCCCGCGAAGGACCCGGCGCACCTGGTGGTGAACCCGGACGGGTCGGTGACCGTGGTCGGCGAGCCGAAGAAGGCCGAGGGCGCCCCGGTCACCCAGCAGCAGACCGCGCCGGTGGTGCCGCAGGGCACCCCGGTCGGCGGCCGCCCGATCGAGGGTGACGTGCCGCAGGGCGACAGCCAGGTCGTCCAGCCGCAGGACCAGGCGCAGGTGCCGCCTGCCGGCGGGCAGACGCAGGCGCCGGGACAGCAGACCACGGGAGGGCAGTGATGGCTCGGCCGGGACGCCGCAGCTACGGCGCCCGCATGCGCCAGGTGGCCGGCCAGCCCAACGCCGCCACCGGCAAGGGGCGCTACGTCGGCGTGCGCATCGCGCTCGTCGCCGTGCTCGTCCTGGCAGGTCTCAAGCTCGTGCAGGTGCAGGGCTTCCAGGCCGCGGCCCTGTCGGCGAAGGCGGAGAGCCAGCGCAGCACCACCATCCCGATCCCGGCCAAGCGCGGGTCCATTGTGGACCGCAACAACGTCAAGCTCGCGTTCACCGTGGAAACCCGCGCGTTGTCGGTGAACCTGCGCGCCATGCGCAAGGCGTGGGACGAGGTCGCCGCGAAGAACCCGGCGGGGGGCCAGAACTACGAGACGCGCGCGGCGGACGCGGCGAAGTTCATCGCCGCCAAGCTGCCCGGCCGGGTCACCGAGGCCGAGCTGCTCGCCGACTTCCGCAAGACCACGTCGTTCACCTACCTGGTCGACGGGGTCGAGCCGTCGATCGCCGAGGAGATCACCAAGGCCTTCCCGGAGATCGGCGCCGAGGTGCGCGCCGCCCGCGAGTACCCGGGCGACACGCTGGCCTCGAACGTCGTCGGGCTGGCGAACTGGCGGATGGACGACCCCGACGTGTCCAAGCACAGCCTGCAGGGCCTGGCGGGGCTGGAGTACACGCTCAACTCCGACCTCGCCGGGCAGCCCGGCCGCTACGTCGCGGACACCAAGCAGGGCAACGACAACGTCATCATCCCGGGCACCGAGCGGGACGTGCAGCCGGCGACCCCGGGCAACGACGTGGTGCTCACGCTCGACTCGGACACGCAGTACTTCCTGCAGAACGCGCTGGCCGACTACGTGCGGCAGTCGCACGCCAAGGGCGCCAGCGCGGTCGTGATGGACGCGAAGACCGGCGAGATCTACGCGATCGCCGACGACGCGACGTTCGACCCGTACGACAACAAGACCTACACACAATCGCTGATGGACCTGCAGGCGGTGTCCACGCCGTTCGAGCCGGGCTCGGTGAACAAGATCGTGACCGCCACCGCGGCGATCGACCAGGGCCTGGTGACGCCCGAGTCGGTGCTGCAGGTGCCCGGCTCGCTGAAGGTCGCCGACCACACGGTCCACGACGCGTGGGTGCACGGGACGCAGAACTTCTCGGTCACCGGCATCTTCGCCAAGTCCTCGAACGTCGGGACGCTGCTGCTGGCCCAGCAGCTCGGCCCGGACAAGTACCTGGACTACCTCAAGCGCTTCGGCATCGGGCAGAGCGCGGGCCTGGGCCTGTCCGGGGAGAGCCGCGGGTTCGTGCCGCCGCGCAACACCTGGACCGGCACCACGTTCGGCAACCTGCCGATCGGGCAGGGCCTGTCGATGACCGTGGTGCAGATGACGGCGATGTACCAGGCGATCGCGAACAACGGCCTGCGGGTGCAGCCGAGCATCGTCAAGGAGGAGATCCGCCCGGACGGCACGGTGGTGCCGAAGGCCGCGCCGGAGACGACGCAGGTGGTCAGCCCGGAGACCGCGACGACGGTGCGGAACATGATGCGCGCGGTCACCCAGACCGGGAAGAACGGCAACAGCGGGACGGCCCCGACGGCGGCGCTGGAGGGCTACCAGATCTCCGGCAAGACCGGCACCGGCCAGCAGGTCAACCCGGCGACCGGGGCGTACAGCGACACGCTCTACAACATCACCTTCGCGGGGATCCTGCCCGCCGACAACCCGCGGTTCGTGGTCGGCATCCGCCTGGACGCGCCGGACACCACGCTGCCCGCGGGCCACTCGGCGGCGCCCCTGTTCCACGACATCGCCTCGTACCTGACGCAGCGGTTCCAGATCCCGCTGTCCGAGGGCGCGGCTCCGTACGTGCCGCTCGTGCTGCCCTGAGGTTCGCCCATCAGCGGCGGAGCCGCCCCAGCACCAGCCTCGCCCGGCGAGGCGTCGCGGGGATTGCCGTCGCTGTCCAATCGAGACACAAGCGCTAGGAGTACCGGCTCGCGGACGGGGAAAACCACCTCGGTAACCTTCCGTGCTGTGTCGGTGGAAGCGTCTGGAAGCAGCACCATGTCGCAGGAAGCGAAGGGGCGGGTACCGGACAGCCCGGTGAAGGCGGCGGTGGCGCCGCCACGGCCGACCCGCATCGAGCCGGTCCCGCTCACCACGCTCGTCGCGCGCGCGGACGCGCGCCTGGTCGGCGAGCCGCACTGGCCGGGCGACACGGTCGTCACGGGGGCCACCCTGCGGGCCCAGCACGTCCTGCCCGGCGACCTGTTCGCCGCGCTGCCGGGCGCGCGGGCGCACGGGGCGGACTTCGCCGCGGAGGCCATCGCGGCCGGGGCGGCGGCGGTGCTCACCGACGAGGCGGGCGCGGATCGGCCGGCGCTGCGCGAGGCGGGCGTCCCGGTGCTGGTGCACCCGGACCCGCGCGGGGTGCTCGGCTCGATGGCCGCCTGGATCTACGGCGAGCCGTCGCTGGAGCTCGCCGTCCTCGGCATCACCGGCACGTCGGGCAAGACCACCACGACCTACCTGGTCGAGTCGGGCCTGCGCGCCGCCGGGCACGTGACCGGCCTGATCGGCACCATCGAGACCCGCATCGCCGGGGAGCGGCTGGCCAGCGCGTTCACCACGCCCGAGGCGCCGGACCTGCAGGCGCTGCTCGCCGTCATGGTCGAGCAGGGCGTCACGCACGTGCCGATGGAGGTGTCCAGCCACGCGCTCGCGCTGGGCCGCGTCAACGGCACCCGCTTCGCGGTCGGCGCGTTCACCAACCTCTCCCAGGACCACCTGGACTTCCACCGCGACATGGAGGAGTACTTCGCCGCCAAGTCGCTGCTGTTCGACGGCCGCTCCACCACCGAGGTGGTGTGCATCGACACCGCGTGGGGCCAGGCGCTGGTCACGCCGCACACGATCACCGTGACCACCGAGCCGGGCGTGGACGCCAGCTGGACCGCCACGGACTTCGCCACCACCCCGACCGGTGAGCAGAGCTTCACGCTGCACTCGCCGGCCGGCCGCACCGCACGCGCCACGTTGCCGCTGCCCGGCACGTTCAACATCGCCAACGCGCTGCTGGCCGCGGCGATCCTGGAGACCTGCGGCGTCACGCTGGAGGAGACGGTCACCGGCCTGGCGCACGTGGAGGTCCCCGGCCGGATGGAGCGGGTGTACCTGGGCCAGGACTTCACCGCCGTCGTCGACTACGCGCACAAGCCGGCCGCGGTGGCGCAGGCGCTGGACGCCCTGCGCGCCCGCACCGAGGGCCGGATCATCACCGTCCTCGGCTGCGGCGGCGACCGGGACACCGCGAAGCGCCCGATGATGGGCGAGGCCGCGGCCAAGCGCAGCGAGGTCCTCATCGTCACCGACGACAACCCGCGGTCGGAGGACCCGGCCGCGATCCGCGCCGCGATGCTGACCGGGGCCCGCGCGGCCGGTCACGACGCGGGCGAGGTGCTGGAGATCGGCGACCGGCGCGAGGCGATCGTCAAGGCCGTCGAGCTCGCCGGGCCCGGGGACGTCGTGCTGATCGCGGGGAAGGGCCACGAGACCGGCCAGGAGGCCGCGGGCGTCGTGCACCCCTTCTCCGACCGCGACGAGCTGGCGGCGGCGATCCGGCGCCGGCTCGAAGAGAACCAGGAGACCCGTTGATCCCGCTGACCCTGGAGCAGATCGCCGCCGTCACCGGCGGGCGGCTGCACCGCACCGACGGACGCGAGACGGTCACCGGCAGCGTCGAGTTCGACTCGCGCCGCCTCACCCCGGGCGGGCTGTTCGTGGCCCTGCCCGGCGAGAAGGTCGACGGGCACGCCTTCGCCGCCAAGGCGGTGGAGAGCGGCGCCGCCGGCGTGCTGGCCGCGCGCGAGGTCGACGCCCCCGCGGTGATCGTGCCGCCGCTGCCGCCCGGCCAGGCGCACGAGCGCGCGCTCGCGCTGACCGGCGACAAGGACGGCTCCGGCGCCGCCGTGCTGGCCGCGCTGGCCAAGCTGGCCCGGCACGTGGTGATCGAGCTGTCCCGCGGCGGGCTCACCGTCGTCGGGGTCACCGGCTCCTCGGGCAAGACTTCCACCAAGGACCTCATCGCGCAGCTGCTCGAGCCGATGGGCGAGACCGTCGCGCCGCCCGGGTCGTTCAACAACGAGCTGGGCCACCCGTGGACCGCCCTGCGCGCCGACGAGCGCACCCGCCACCTGGTGCTGGAGATGTCCGCCCGTGGCCCCGGCCACATCGCGCACCTCGCCGAGATCGCCCCGCCGCGCATCGGCGCCGTGCTCAACGTGGGCAGCGCCCACGTCGGCGAGTTCGGCTCGCGCGAGGCCATCGCCAAGACCAAGGGCGAACTGGTCGAGGCGCTGCCGTCGGCGGACGAGGGCGGCATCGCGGTCCTCAACCTGGACGATCCGCTGGTCTCGGCGATGGCGAGCCGCACGACGGCCCGCGTCGTCGGCGTGGGCGAGCACCCGGACGCGCAGGTGCGCGCCGAGGACATCACCCTCGACGAGCAGGCCCGCGCCTCCTTCCGGCTCATCACCCCGGCCGGGGAGGCGCCGGTGACGCTGTCGCTGTACGGCGAGCACCACGTCGGCAACGCGCTCACGGCCGCCGCGATCGCGCTGGAACTGGGCGCCACCGTGGAAGAGGTCGCGCAGCGCCTGTCGGCAGCCCAGCGCCGCTCCGCGCGCCGCATGGAGGTCACCACCAGGGCCGACGGCGTCGTGGTCATGAACGACTCCTACAACGCCAACCCCGAGTCGATGCGCGCCGCGCTCAAGACGCTGGCCTCGGCCAGCCGCGGCAGGCGGTCTTGGGCGGTCCTCGGTGTGATGGGCGAACTCGGTGCCGATAGCGTGTCCGCGCACGACGAGATCGGCCGCCTCGCGGTCCGGCTCAACATCAGCAGGCTCGTGGTGGTCGGAGACGAGGCCGCCGCGATGCACCAGGGCGCCAGCCACGAGGGTTCGTGGGGTGAGGAGTCCGTGCTGGTGCCCGACGCCGCCGCCGCGATCGACCTCCTGCGCGAGCAGCTGGAACCCGGTGACGTCGTGCTCGTGAAGGCTTCGAAGGTCGCCGAGCTCTGGCTCGTCGCTGACGCACTGCTCAAGGAAGGTGTTGCGTGATCAGCATTCTGATCGCGGCCGCGATCGGTCTCCTGGTCTCCATCCTGCTCACGCCCTACCTCATCCGGGTCTTCTCCCGGCAGGGCTTCGGCCAGGAGATCCGCGAGGAGGGCCCGCAGGGCCACAAGTCCAAGCGCGGCACGCCCACGATGGGCGGGGTCGCGATCATCATCGCGATGGTGGTCGGCTACTTCGCCGCGCACCTGATGAACTGGATCGGCTCCGGCAGCTCCGCGAACGACGGCCCGTCCGCGTCCGGCCTGCTGGTGCTGTTCCTCGCGGTCGGCCTCGGCGTGGTGGGGTTCCTCGACGACTTCATCAAGATCCGCAAGCAACGCAACCTGGGGCTGAACAAGACCGCGAAGCTGGTCGGCCAGCTCGTGGTCGCGGTCGCCTTCGGCATCCTGGCGCTGCAGTTCGCCGACCGCTACGGCCTCACCCCGGCCTCGCGGAACCTCAGCTACGTGCGTGACCTCGCGCTGATCACCTTCCCCGCGGTGATCTTCGTGATCTTCTGCTACGTGGTCATCTCCGGCTGGTCGAACGCGGTGAACTTCACCGACGGCCTGGACGGGCTGGCAGGCGGCACCTCGGCGATGGTGCTGGCCACCTACGTGGTGATCGCGTTCTGGCAGGCCCGCCTGTCCTGCGTGGTGACCCCGCAGGCCGCCTGCTACGACGTGCGCGACCCGCTGGACCTCGCCGTCGTCGCGGCCGCCGCGGCCGGCGCGTGCGTCGGGTTCCTCTGGTGGAACGCCGCGCCCGCCAAGATCTTCATGGGCGACACTGGTTCGCTGGCGCTGGGCGGCCTGGTCGCCGGCCTGTCCATCACCACCCGCACCGAGCTGCTCGCCATCGTCATCGGCGGCCTGTTCATGGTCGAGATGATCTCGGTGGTGCTGCAGATCGCGGTGTTCCGCACGACGCGCCGCCGCCTGTTCCGGATGGCCCCGTTCCACCACCACTTCGAGCTGGCCGGCTGGGCCGAAACCACGGTGATCATCCGGTTCTGGCTGCTCGCCGCCATCTGCTGCATGTTCGGCCTCGGCCTGTTCTACTCCGAACAGCTGGGCGCGGGAGGCTAGTCGTGTTCGCCGGACGCAACGTGCTCGTCGCCGGCGCCGGGGTCACCGGCAAATCGGCGGTGCGGGCCCTGACCGAGCGTGGCGCCCGGGTCACGGTCACCGACGGCAACGCCGAGCGGCTGGCCGAGCTGGACGGCCTGGGCGCCGAACTGGCCCCGGGCCTCACCGAACCGCCCGCGGGCACCGACCTCGTGGTCACCAGCCCCGGATGGCGCCCGACCGCGCCGCTGCTGGTCGCCTCGGCCGCCGCCGGCATCGAGGTGATCGGCGACGTCGAGCTGGCCTGGCGCGCCTCGCGGGACCTGCCGAACCCGGCCACCTGGCTCGCGGTCACCGGCACCAACGGCAAGACCACCACGGTCGGCATGCTGGAGTCGATGCTGCGTGCCGGCGGGGTGCACGCGCTGGCCTGCGGCAACATCGGCCTGCCGGTGCTGGACGCGGTGTTCGAAGGCTACGAGGCGCTGGCGGTGGAGCTGTCCAGCTTCCAGCTGCACTGGTCCTCGACGCTGGCCCCGCACGCCTCGGTGGTGCTCAACCTCGCCGAGGACCACCTGGACTGGCACGGCACGATGGAGTCCTACGCCGCCGCGAAGGGCACCATCCACGCCCACTCGAACGTCGTCGTGCACAACGCCGACGACCCGTGGTCGGTGCGGCTGGCCGGCGAGTACGCCCCCGCCGGGGCGAAGCGCGTCGGGTTCCGGCTGGACACCCCGCGGCCGGGCGAGCTGGGCCTGGTCGAGGACCTGCTGATCGACCGCGCCTACGGCCCGGACCCGCAGCACTCCGCCGACGAGCTGATCTCGGTGAGCGAGGTGCGCCCGGCCGGCCCGCACAACCTCGCCAACGCCCTCGCCGCGGCCGCGCTGGCCCGCGCCTACGGCATCGACCCCGCCGGGGTCGCCAAGGGCCTGCGCGAGTTCCAGCCGGGTGCGCACCGCGCCGTCGAGGTGGGCGAGTTCGGCGGGGTCCGCTACGTCAACGACTCCAAGGCCACCAACCCGCACGCTGCCGCCGGGTCCCTGCTCGCGCACTCCAGCGTGGTGTGGATCGCGGGCGGGCAGCTCAAGGGCGCCGCGGTCGACGAGCTGGTCGAGGTGGTCGCCGGACGGCTGCGCGGGGTCGTGCTGATGGGCGCCGACGCCCCGGTGATCGCGGCCGCTCTCGCGCGACACGCGCCGGATGTCCCCGTCCACCGGGTCGCCTCGGGTGACGATGGGGCCATGAACGAGGCGGTCTCGGTGGCCAGCGACCTGGCCCGGCCCGGTGACGTGGTGCTGCTGGCGCCCGCCGGGGCGTCCCTGGACATGTTCCGCAACTACGCCCATCGGGGTGACGCCTTCGCCGACGCGGTCCTGGCCCGTGCGACGGGGTCTGCCGATGACGGTCGTTGAGGACAAGGAGCAGGACAGCGCGCCGCGCAGACGGGACCGGGGCGACCGGCAGAGCCCGGCGCGCGCCACGTTCACCGCGCTGACCGCGTGGCTGTCGCGCCCGCTGGCCGACTTCCACCTGGTGCTGGCGCTGACCGGCCTGCTGACGTCGATCGGCATCGTGATGGTGCTGTCGGCGTCCTCGGTGGCCTCGGTCGACCCGGACACCGGCTCCGGCGTGTACGCGCTGTTCAAGAAGCACCTGATCTTCGTGCTCACCGGGTCGGTCGTGTTCTGGGTGGCGCTGCGGATGCCGCTGAAGCGGACCCGCGCGCTGTCCTCGATGGCCGTGCTGGTGTGCCTGGTGATGCTGGCGCTGGTGCTGACGCCGCTCGGTTCGGCCGGCGGCGGCGCCCAGCGGTGGTTCGTGGTGGGCGGATTCTCGGTGCAGCCGGTCGAGTTCACCAAGGTCGCCTTCGCCCTGTGGGGCGCGCACGTGCTGGTCACCAAGTACCACGTGCTGCACCAGTGGCGGCACCTGATGGTGCCGGTGGTGCCGGTCGCGCTGCTGATGTTCGCGCTGGTCATGGCGCAGCCCAACCTGTCCGGCACGATCACGCTCGGCGTGGTGCTGATGTCGCTGCTGTGGTTCGCCGGCGCGCCCAAGCGGCTGTTCGCGGTGATCCTCGCCGGCGGCATCGCCGGTGCGGTGGTGCTGGCGCTGACCGCGTCCTACCGCATGTCGCGGGTCATGTCGTTCCTGTCGCCCGGCTCGGACACCAGCGGCGCCGCCTACCAGGCCACGCAGGCCAAGTACGCGCTGGCCGACGGCGGTCTGTTCGGCAAGGGCCTCGGGCAGGGGCCGTCGAAGTGGTCCTACCTGCCCAACGTGCAGAACGACTTCATCTTCGCGGTGATCGGCGAGGAACTCGGGTTCATCGGCTGCATCGTGGTCATCGGCCTGTTCGTCGGGCTCGCGATCGTGGGCCTCCGCATCGCCATGCGTAACCTGGACCCGTGGATCCGGATCACCGCCGGCACGCTGACGGTGTTCACGGTGTCGCAGGCCGGGATCAACATCGGCTACGTGGTCGGGCTGCTGCCCGTCACCGGCGTGACGCTGCCGCTGATCTCGGCGGGCGGCACGTCGATCTGGGTCACCATGTTCCTGATGGGCCTGCTGGCCAACGCCGCACGGCACGAGCCGGAGTCGGTGGCGGCGCTGCGGTCGCAGGGGCCGGGCAAGTTCGGCCGTCTCCTGCGCCTGCCCGCCCCCGAGGTCTACCGGCCGCCGGCGCGGCGGCGGGGGAGCGGCCGTCCGGCACCCCGCGGTGACCGGCCCTCGGCCCGCGGGGCACGATCGGCGCAGGCGCCCGAGCGCCGGCGGTCGACGCCGGCCAGACGGGGAAGTTCAGTGCGGAGAGGGACGTAGGAGCAAGTGAGCAAGGCGGTTACCGGCGTGGCTCCCACCGTGGTGGTGGCGGGCGGCGGCACGGCCGGACACATCGAACCCGCGCTGGCGCTGGCCGACGCCGTGCGGCGGCTGCGGCCGGACGCCACGGTGGTCGCACTCGGCACGTCCCGCGGGCTGGAGAACAAGCTGGTCCCGGCGCGCGGCTACCCGCTGGAGCTGATCCCGCCGGTGCCGCTGCCGCGCAAGCCGACCACCGATCTGCTGCGGCTGCCGCTGAAGATCCGGGACTCGGTGAAGCAGACGCGCGAGGTGCTGGACCGGGTCGGCGCGGACGTCGTGGTCGGGTTCGGTGGCTACGTGTCGCTGCCGGCGTACTTCGCCGCGCGCGGCCGGGTGCCGATCGTGGTGCACGAGGCAAACCAGTCGCCGGGCCTGGCGAACCGGGTCGGCGCGCGCTTCGCGAAGCGGGTCGCGGTCGCGGTGCCGGGCACGCCGCTGCCGGGCGCCGAGGTCGTCGGCATCCCGCTGCGGCGGTCGATCACCTCGCTGGACCGGGCGGCGCTGCGGGCCGAGGCCCGCGCGCACTTCGGGCTCGACCCGGACGCGCCGACGCTGCTGGTGTTCGGCGGTTCGCAGGGCGCCCAGTCGATCAACAACGCGGTGTCCGGCGCGGCCAAGGAGCTGGCCGAGGCCGGGATCGGCGTGCTGCACGCGCACGGGCCGAAGAACAGCCTGGTGGTGCAGGAGTTCCCGGGCCGCCCGCCGTACGTGCCGGTGCCCTACCTGGAGCGGATGGACCTGGCCTACGCCGCGGCCGACGTGGTGCTGTGCCGGTCCGGCGCGATGACCGCGGCCGAGGTGTCCGCGGTCGGGCTGCCCGCGGTGTTCGTGCCGCTGCCGCACGGCAACGGCGAGCAGGCGATCAACGCCAGGCCCGCGGTGGACGCCGGCGCGGCGCTGCTGGTGCCCGACGCCGACCTGACCCCGGCGAAGGTGGCCGAGCTGGTCGTCCCGCTGGTCACCGACGCCGCCCGGGTCGCGGAGATGAGCTCGGCGGCGGTCGGGCTCGGCCACCGCGAGGCCGACGAGGTGCTGGCGCGGATCGTCCTGGAGGTGTGCGGAAAGTGAGCGACGTTCCCGCCGAGCTGAGCCGGGCCCACCTGATCGGGATCGGCGGCGCCGGCATGAGCGGCATCGCGCGGATCCTGCTGGCGCGCGGCGCCCGCGTGTCCGGCTCGGACGCGAAGGACTCCCGGGCGTTCCTGACGCTGCGCGCGCAGGGCGCCGAGATCGGCATCGGGCAGCGCCCGGAGAACCTGGACGCGCTGCCCGGCGGCCCGTCCGCGGTGGTCGTGTCGACGGCCATCAAGGAGAGCAACCCGGAGCTGGTGGCCGCCCGCGAGCGCGGCATCCCGGTGCTGCACCGCGCCCAGGCGCTGGCGCTGCTGATGGCCGGGCACCGGGTCGCCTGCATCGCGGGCACGCACGGCAAGACCTCGACCACGTCGATGCTCACCGTCGCGTTGCAGCACTGCCGGCTGGACCCGTCGTTCGCGATCGGCGGCGACCTCAACGAGTCCGGCGCGAACGCCCACCACGGCGAGGGCGGGCTGTTCGTCGCCGAGGCCGACGAGAGCGACGGGTCGTTCCTGAGCTACTCGCCGTCGGTGGCGGTGGTGACCAACGTCGAGCCGGACCACCTGGACCACCACGGCACCGCCGAGGCCTACACCGCCGTCTTCACGCAGTTCACCCGACGCATCGAGCCGGGCGGCCTGCTGGTCGTGTGCGCCGACGACGAGGCCGCGAACGCGCTGGGCGACCACGCGGCGGCCGCGGGCGTGCGGGTGCGCCGCTACGGCCGGTCGGTGACGGACCCCGGCGACGCGAAGGTGCTGGACTACCGGCCCGCCGACGGCGGCGGGGTCATCCGGATCGCGCTGGACGGCGCCGAGACCGATGTGCGGGTCGCGGTGCCGGGCGAGCACATGGCCTTCAACGCCGTGGCCGCGCTGCTGGCCGGGCTGGAGCTGGGCGCGCCGCTGGACGGGCTGGCCGAGGGGCTGGCCGCGTTCGGCGGGGTGCGGCGCCGGTTCGAGTTCAAGGGCCGCGCGGGCGACGTGCGGGTCTACGACGACTACGCCCACCACCCCACGGAGGTCGCGGCGCAGCTGCGCGCGGTGCGGCACGCCGCCGGGAACGGTCGCGTGGTCGTGGTGTTCCAGCCGCACCTGTACTCGCGCACGAAGCTGTTCGCCGCGGAGTTCGCCGAGGCGCTTGGGCTGGCCGACGAGGTCGTGCTGCTGGACGTCTACGGCGCGCGGGAGGAGCCGGAGCCGGGCGTCAGCGGCGCGCTGATCGCGGAGCAGATCACCGGCGCCGGGGTGCACTACGAGCCGGCGTTCGACCGGGCCGTGGCGCTGGCCGCGGACCTCGTCAAGCCCGGCGACCTGCTGGTGACCATGGGGGCGGGCGACGTGACGCAGCTGGGGCCGGAGATCCTGGCGGAGCTGGACCGGCGGGCCGGGGGCTAGGTGGCGACGCGAGCGCGGAGCGAGGAGCGCAGCAGGCCGTCCACGCGGCGGTCGTCGTCGGCGGTGCGCAGCCGCCGGGGACGGCGCCCGCTGACGGCGCGGCGGCGCACCGGCACGGGCGTCTCGCGGCGCCGCGCGCTGCGACGCCGCTGGGTGGCGCTGCTGACCGTGCTGACGGTGGCCGGGCTCGCCTACGTCGTGTTGTTCACGTCGCTGCTGGGCGTCCGGTCGGTGGAGGTGCACGGCGCGAACAGCGTGCCGGGGGACCAGATCCTGGCCGCCGCCGCGGTGCCCGACCTGAAGCCGATGCTGTTGCTGGACACCGGCGAGATCGCCGCCCGCGTGACGGCGATCCCCGGGGTGGCCACTGTGGACGTCTCCAGGTCGTGGCCGTCCACTGTGGACATCACGGTGACGGAGCGGACGCCGATCGGCTTCACCGCGGCGGCCGACGGGTTCCACCTGGTCGATTCCGGCGGCCTGGACTACAAGACGGTGCAGAACAAGCCGGACGGCCTGCCGGAGGTGCAGGTGGCGGCGGTGGCCCCGGACGACCCGGTGACGCATTCGGTGGTGGCGGTGCTCGCGACCGTGCCGCAGCCGCTGAAGGGGCAGATCACGGTCGTGCGGGCCAAAACCCCGGGCGGCGTGGAGTTCACGCTGGCCAGCGGCAAGACGGTCCGCTGGGGGAACGCGGAGAAGGCGGAGCGCAAGGCGCAGGTGCTGAACGTGCTGCTGACCCGCGAGGGGCAGGTCTACGACGTCGCGAGCCCCGAGCTGCCGACCGTCTCCTGAGGACGGAGACGCGGTCGCACATCGCCGAGGACGTGCGACCGCGGGCCACCGCGTTGCGGGGGCTCAGTCGAGCGCCGCGTCCAGCGTGATCGTCGTGCCGGCCAGCGCCTTCGACACCGGGCAGGTCTGCTCGGCCGTCTTCGCCAGCTCGGCGAACTTCGCCGCGTCCACGCCGGGGACGGTGGCGCGCAGGGTGATCGCGATGCCGCTGATCTCGAAGCCGCCGCCCGCGGCCGGGCCGAGCGTGACCTCGGCGCTCACGTCGATGGACTCGGCGCGCAGGTTCTGCGACTCCAGCACGCCGGACAGGTTCATCGCCAGGCACGACGAGTGCGCGGCGGCGATGAGCTCCTCCGGGCTGGTCTGACCCTCCGGGTTGCCGGCGCGGGTCGGGAACGACACGTCGAACTGGCCCGCGTTCGACGAGTCGAGCGTGACGTGGCCCTTGCCGTTCTGCAGGCCGCCTTCCCAGTGGGTGGTGGCGTCGCGACTGGGCATGGTGTTCCCCTTCCATCGGTGTGAAGATCCTTCCGCCATCGAACATAGCGTGCAATTTAATTGCGCGCAACACATCCATTGTGGAAGGCTGTGGGTCATGATCAGAACGGAGCCCGCCTTCGACGGCGGCGAGCGCGAGCAACTCGGCGCGTTCCTGGACTTCCTGCGCGAGGCCGTCGTGCTCAAGTGCGCGGGCCTGACCGACGAGCAGGCCCGCCGCAGCCTCGTGCCGAGCCAGCTGACCACGATCGCCGGCCTGGTGAGCCACCTGACCTATGTGGAGCACCACTGGTTCGAGGTGGTCCTCGCCGGCCGTCCCAGCCGGTGGGACGAGAAGCTGGCCGCCGACCGCGACGCGGACTTCCGCGAGGCGCTCACGATCCCGCTGGCGGACCTGGTGGACGCCTACCGCGCGCAGTGCGCGGTCAGCCGCGAGATCGCCGCCGGGATGGCGCCGGAGACCCTCGTGTCCTTCCGGGACGGCTCGATCAACCTGCGTTACGTGCTGATCCACATGGTGGAGGAGACCGGGCGGCACGCCGGGCACCTGGACCTGCTGCGTGAGCTGACCGACGGCCGGACCGGCGAATGACGCGTCCGGCGCGGTGATTTTGCAACGCCACGGCCGACACGCGGCGTGGCTACTGGATTCCGGTTCGCCGGATCCCTACCTTCGGCGGACGGAGCGGGGAGTTGACATAACTCTGAACCTTGAGTTTAGGTTGAGGGTTTTTCGCTCCCGGTGAGCGGTACGAGGAATTCACGATAGGAAGGCGGACCCGATGACGCCCCCGCACAACTACCTCGCGGTGATCAAGGTCGTCGGCATCGGCGGAGGCGGCGTGAACGCCGTCAACCGCATGATCGAGGTCGGCCTCAAGGGTGTCGAGTTCATCGCGATCAACACGGACGCGCAGGCGCTGCTGATGTCCGACGCCGATGTCAAGCTCGACATCGGCCGCGAGCTGACCCGCGGCCTTGGCGCCGGCGCCAACCCCGAGGTGGGGCACAAGGCCGCCGAGGACCACCGCGAGGAGATCGAGGAGGTGCTCAAGGGCGCCGACATGGTCTTCGTGACCGCGGGCGAGGGCGGTGGCACCGGCACCGGCGGCGCGCCGGTGGTCGCCTCGATCGCGCGCAAGCTCGGCGCGCTCACGATCGGCGTGGTGACCCGGCCGTTCACCTTCGAGGGCAAGCGCCGCGGCAAGCAGGCCGAGGACGGGATCCAGGCGCTGCGCAACGAGTGCGACACCCTCATCGTCATCCCCAACGACCGGCTGCTGCAGCTCGGCGACATCGGCGTCAGCCTGATGGACGCGTTCCGCTCCGCCGACGAGGTCCTGCTCTCCGGTGTCCAGGGCATCACCGATTTGATCACCACGCCGGGTCTGATCAACCTGGACTTCGCCGACGTGAAGAGCGTGATGTCCGGCGCGGGCAGCGCGCTGATGGGCATCGGCTCCGCCCGCGGCGAGGGCCGCGCGGTGCAGGCCGCGGAGAAGGCGATCAACTCGCCGCTGCTGGAGGCCTCGATGGAGGGCGCGCACGGCGCGCTGCTGTCCATCGCGGGCGGCTCCGACCTCGGCCTGTTCGAGATCAACGAGGCCGCCTCGCTGGTGCAGGAGGCCGCGCACCCCGAGGCGAACATCATCTTCGGGACGATCATCGACGACTCCCTCGGCGACGAGGTGCGCGTGACGGTGATCGCGGCCGGGTTCGACTCCGGCTCGCCCACCCACAAGAAGCTCGAGCCACCCGCGGTGGGCACCCGCTCGACGACGGCCTCCGCCGAGGCCGGGCAGGTCCGCCAGCCGGCGCCCGCGGCGTCGGCGCAGCCCCCGGCGCCGCCGGCGGGTGGCGGCTTCCCGGTGACGCCGCCGCGGACGCCGCCGTCGGGCACCAACTACGGCACGCCGCCCAGCGGGCTTCCGCAGGCCGGTGGCGGCAGCCGCAGCTACCCGGCGCCGCGCACGAGCACCAGCCAGGGCAGCCTGCCCAGCCGGGCGGTCCCGGTGACCGACGACCCGTCCGACGACGACGTGGACGTCCCGCCGTTCATGCGGCGCTGACCCCGCGCCGGGCCTGACCCGCGGTCAGGCCCGGTGGTGCTGTTCGAGTTCGTCGATGGCGCGGGACAGCGTCCAGCGTTCGTCCTCGGACAGCTCCCACGGCAGGTGGTCCCGCAGCGCGGCGTCGAGCCGCTCGGCGACCACGACCTCCAGGATGTCCGGCACCCCGGCGCCCATCAGCAGCTCGGTCAGCGGCACCGACCAGTGGGGGTGCGGGAACCGCGCCGCGTGGCGGCTCGCCCGCGCCGCCTGCCAGATCCGCCGCGTCGCCTCGGGTCCGTCGAACCGGACGGCGTCCTGCAGCAGCCGGCACCAGCCGAGGTCGGAGACCTCCATCGCCCCGCTGAACTCAGCCCACAGGTCGGCCTCGCCGATCTCGCGGAACAACACCAGCGCTCCGGCGCGGTCGCCCGCCGCGTAGCGCGCGTCGGCCTCGTCGAGCTTCGCCTTGAGCCGCCCGCTCGCGGTCGTGCCGTGCTCGGCGAGGTACTCCTCGTGGTCGCGGGCGAGGTGGGCGACGTCCGGCACCCGGAGGGTGACGTCCCACAGGCCCTCCGCCTCCTCTTCCGGGACGCCGTGCTCCAGCGCTTCCTCCAGCAGGGCGATCGCGCGGTCGTTGTGCTCGTCCATCTCGTCGGGCCCGAGGAACTCGATGTCGTCCAGGTGCCCGTAGGCCCCGGCGAGCGCGAACGCGCCCCGCACCGCGGGATCCACCTCGTCCAGGCGCTCGTCCACGGCTTCCGCGATCCGGGTCCACTTCTCCCGGCCGGGCGGGGTGAACAGCGCGGCCAGCTCCGGCGGCAGCTGCCCGGAGGTGGCCAGTGCGCGGAGGCTCGGGGGCACGGGTGGCATGTCCATGGCGGTGAGACCGGCCGAGCACCGCGTCCGGTTCCCAGTAGGCTCAGGGGAAACCAGGCGAGTGGAGGTAGTGGGACTTGCGCATCCGTCGGGTGGTCACGACCAGGGCGGGTGGCGTTTCGGCGCCGCCGTACGACACGTTCAACCTCGGCGACCACGTCGGTGACGACCCGGCCGCGGTCGAGGCCAACCGCAAGCGGCTCGGCACCGAGCTGGGTGTGGAGCGGGTGGCCTGGATGGAGCAAGTGCACGGCCGCACGGTCACCGTCGTCGACGGCAGCGAGACCGCGCCCGCCGAGGCCACCGACGCGCTCGTGACGAAGACCCCCGGCCTGCCCGTCGCCGTGCTCGTCGCGGACTGCGTGCCGGTGCTGCTGGGCGACCCGGAGACCGGCGTGGTGGCCGCGGTGCACGCCGGACGTGTCGGCGCGCGCGTCGGGGTGCTGCCCGCCGCGCTCGAGGCGATGGTCGAGGCCGGCGCCGAGATGGGCCGCATCGAGGTGCTGCTCGGCCCGGCGATCTGCGGCGAGTGCTACGAGGTGCCCGCCGAGATGGCCGCCGACGTGGACAAGCACCTGCCCGGCAGCGCGACCCGCACCCGCGCCGGCAAGCCGGGGCTGGACCTGCGCGCCGGGCTGTGGCGCCAGCTCGCCGAGGCCGGCGTCGGCAAGGTCGGCGTCGATCCGCGCTGCACGGCCGAGGACCCGACCCTGTTCAGCTACCGGCGCGACGGCACCACCGGTCGCATCGCCGCGCTGACCTGGGCCGAGCCGGAATGAGCGACGAGCAGCGCCGGGAGGAGATCGCCAAGGCCCTCGAAGCCGTGGAGGCGCGCGTCGCCGACGCGTGCGCGGCGGCCGGGCGGCCGCGCGGCGAGGTGCGCCTGCTCGCCGTCACCAAGACCTTCCCCGCGACCGACGCGGCCCTGCTCACCGACCTCGGCCAGACCGACCTCGCGGAGAACCGCGACCAGGAGGCCGGCGCGAAGGCGGCCGAGGTGCGCGAGCTGCGGCCGGACGCGCGGCCGCGGTGGCACATGATCGGGCGGCTGCAGCGCAACAAGGCGCGGTCGGTGGTGCGCTGGGCCGACGAGGTCCAGTCCGTCGACTCGGTGCGGCTCGCCGACGCGCTCGCCAAGGCGCTGCGCAACGCGCACGAGGCGGGGGAGCGGTCCGGTCCGCTGGACGTCCTGATCCAGGCCAGCCTCGACGACGATCCGTCACGAGGCGGCTGTCCGCTCCCTCAGCTGGGTGAGCTGGCCGATCACATCGCCGGGCTGGACGGGCTGCGGCTGCGCGGGCTGATGGCGGTCGCGCCGCTGGGCGCCGACCCCGCCCGGGCCTTCGCGCGCCTGGCCGCCGCGGCCGCTGACCTCCGCCGGAGCCACCCGGACGCGGTCGAGTTGTCCGCGGGGATGAGCGGTGATCTTGAACCCGCCATCGCGCACGGTTCGACATGTGTGCGTGTCGGAACCGCGTTGCTCGGCGCCCGCGGTCTAGCCTCGCCGTAGCGAGATCACCCGGAAGTGAGCGATCGCGTCCGGGTAGTCAGGTGAGGGAGCGGCTAGGGAGAGGCATGAGCGCGCTGCAGAAGCTGAAGGCCTACTTCGGCATGATCCCGGCCGACAGTGACGGTTACGACGGCTACGACTCCTACGAGGCCGCCGACCGGTACGACGACGACTACCGCCGCGACTACGCGGACGAAGCCTACGACGGCTTCGACGAGGAGCCGCCGCCGCGTGCCCGCCGACGGTACCGCGACGGTTCCGACTACGACGAGGAGGGCCCGCTCCGCACGCGGCCGCGGTCGCCGGAGCCGCCGGTGCACGGCGCGCTCGCGGTCGAGCGGCAGCCGGAGCCGGTGGCGCGGCTGCGCCCGGTGCCGGAGCCGGCCAGGGCGTCGGCGCCGCGGGACGCGCTCGGGCGGATCACCACGCTGCACCCGACGAGCTACGTCGAGGCGCGGGGGATCGGCGAGGCCTACCGCGAGGGCATCCCGGTGATCATCAACCTGACCCAGATGGAGAACGCGGACGCCAAGCGGCTCGTGGACTTCGCGGCCGGGCTGGCGTTCGCGCTGCGCGGCTCGATGGACAAGATCACCAACAAGGTGTTCCTCCTCTCGCCGCCGGACGTGGAGGTGACCGCGGAGGAGCGCCGCCGGATCGCCGAGGGCGGGTTGTTCCTCCGTCACTGAGCGCGATCGCCGGTTCCCGGAAATGGGGTGGAACCGTGTGATGGCACAACTACAGGTCGTAACAATTTAGGCCGAACGGGTGAAACCGTTGGCTAAATCACAGTTCGATTACGTGACCCGGGCACACCGGGCGTTCCGGGTGCTCCCGGGGTCACGGCGATGTGGCAGAGTGGTGTTCGTGGATGCGGTCCGGCTAGTCCTCTACTACGTGCTGTTCGTCTTTTGGCTGCTGCTCACAGCGCGTGTCGTGGTGGAGCTCGTGCGAGCCTTCGCACGGGATTGGCGCCCCGCGGGCGGGGTTGCGGTGACGCTGGAGACCATCTACACAGTGACCGATCCTCCGGTCCGCGTGGTGCGGAGGATCATTCCGATGGTTCGCATTGGCGGCGTCGGACTGGACTTATCGATTATGGTGCTGCTGTTGGTTGTGTTCATACTGATGCAACTGGCGCTTCCTGGGTGACTTCGGGGGAACCCAGGTGTCGGAGCAGGCCATGGAGTGCGTGAGGTGATCTGATGTCGTTGACCCCCGCTGACGTGCATAACGTTGCGTTCAGCAAGCCACCCATCGGCAAGCGGGGCTACAACGAGGACGAGGTGGACGCGTTCCTCGACCTGGTGGAGACCGAGCTCGCGCGGCTCATCGAGGACAACAACGAGCTGCGCCAGCAGGTCGAGCAGCTCGACGCCGAGCTCGAAGGCACCCGTGCCGACCTCGAAGCCGCCCGCGCCGGTGCCGGCCCGCAGGAGCGCCGCCTGGCGCCCGTGCCGCCGCCCTCGGCCGCCGAGCAGACCCAGGCCCACCCGATGTCGGACGGCGGCGAGCCGAACGTGCAGGCGGCGAAGGTCCTCGGCCTGGCCCAGGAGATGGCCGACCGGCTGACCGCCGAGGCCAAGACCGAGTCCGACGGCATGCTCGCCGAGGCTCGCGCGAAGTCCGAGCAGCTGCTCTCCGACGCCCGCACCAAGGCCGACTCGATGGTCAACGAGGCGCGCACGCGAGCGGAGAACATGCTCAACGACGCCCGCACCCGTGCCGAGACGCTGGAGCGGCAGGCGCGCGACAAGGCGACGACCATGGAGCGCGAGGCTCAGCGCAAGTACACCGAGACCATGAACACGATGAACAGCGAGAAGACCGCGCTGGGCAAGAAGATCGAGGAACTGCGCACCATCGAGCGGGAGTACCGCACCCGGCTGCGCGGGTTCCTGGAGTCCCAGCTGCGCGAACTCGACGACCGCGGCTCCGCCGCGCCCGCGTCGGCGTCCTCGAACTCGGGACAGGCCGGCGCCGGATCGGGCAGCGGCCAGGGCTACTCGTTCGGTCCGCGGGCCGAGGCGGGCTGAGCTTCCCGGTGACGGTTCCGGCACTCCGCGTGGGAGGGTCGGAACCGTTCCGGGCGTGGTTCGTGTTGTAATTCAGCGTGCTCTTCATCGTTCTGGTCCTGGTTCTGGCCGCGCTGGGGTTGCTGATCGCGGCCCTGATCACGGCGAACTCGCTGTGGGCGTGGATCTCGATCGGCCTGTCGGTCGCCGCCGGGCTGCTGCTGGTGGTCGACTTCGTGCGGCGCCGGGTGGCCCGCCGCCGTGCGTCCGCGGTGGCGGAGCCTGCCGAGGAGCCAGGGGACGAACCCGCCGTCGCCGCGTCGGCGGACGACGACGAGCCGTCGGCGCCGGAAGCCACGGCGGTGGCGAAGCCGGCGGACGAGCCTGCCCCGGAGAGCCCGGCCGCCGAGGTCGAGGACGCGCCGGCGGACCAGACGGCGCTGATCCCCACGGCCGGTGAGCTCGTCGGCACGGCCGAGGAGGGCGAGCCGGGCGAGGAGCCGACGGACCCGGCGGACGCGAAGATCGTGGACGAGCTGGACGTCGAGGTCGTGGTCGTGGACGAGCACCCGCGATACCACCTGACTGACTGCGGCTGGCTCGCCGACCGGGACACCATCCCGATCTCGGTGAAGGAAGCCCGGGACCTCGGCTTCACACCGTGCGCGCGTTGCGCCCCGGACGCCCATCTGGCCGAGGCGCACCGCGCGAAGGCCTGAGTCGTCGCCGGGCTGCGTGCTCGCGGTACGTGGTCTCGGTGAGGGGAGCCGGGGATCTTGGCCTGAGGGCGGTCGCAAGGGTGTGCGGTGTGCTCGGCGGTACGTGGTCTCGGTGAAGGAAGCCCGGGACCTCGGCTTCACGCCGTGCGCGCGATGCGCCCCGGACGCCCATCTGGCCGAGGCGCACCGCGCGAAGGCCTGAAGCGCCGCCGGGCTGCGTGCTTGGCGATACGCGGTCTCGGTGAAGGAAGCCCGGGACCTCGGCTTCACACCGTGCGCGCGTTGCGCCCCGGATGCCCATCTGGCCGAGGCGCACCGCGCGAAGGCCTGAGTCGGTCCAAGGCACTGCGCTGCTGATTCCCACCCGGAGGCGCGTGCCCTCATGCCATCCGCACGCCGAGTAGCTCGGCGAGCGCGTCCGCCCCGGTGGGGGTGAGCCGGAGCGCTCGGTGGCCCGGCCGGCGCCTCGTCACCCAGTCCCGCTCGAGGAACCGCTCCGCGAGCGCCGCGCCCAGTGCGCCCGCCAGGTGGTGCCGCTGTTCCGACCAGTCCAGGCAGAACCTCAGCAACGGCCGCCGCCCGCGGCACGCGTCGACGGCGGCCAGGTCGAGCCCGAGCGGGGCCAGCACCTCCGCCGCCGCCGGGCCGACGGCGTACGGGTGCTCGCTCAGGGGCTGCGACAGCCGGTCGCCCGGTCGCCGGGCCGTGCCGCGGACGCCGTCCGCCGCGCCCAGCGCCCCGCGCTCCACCAACGCGGCCGTGACCTCGACACCGAGCCGCCCGGCCAGGTGGTCGTAACAGGTCCGCGCGAACCGCAGCGCCTGCGCCCGGGTACCCGACCGCAGCGACGTCACCGGCCAGGCGGGGGAGAAGCGCGCGAGCGTTTCGAGGATCTCGACGGCATCCGGTCGCAGCCGGTAGAAGCGGTGCCGCGCGGACCGCTCCACCTCGACGAGCCCCGCCGCCCGCAGCTTCGCCAGGTGCGCGCTGACCCCGGGCGCGGACAACCCGGCCTCCACCGCGAGCACGGACGCCGCGAGAGCCCGCCCGTCGGCGAGCGCCGTCAGCACCCGCACGCGGGCCGGATCCGCGAACAGCGCCGCGGTGCGTGCGATGTCGACGTCGCCTCCGCTCATGGACCCAGCATGCCGCGGGAACACTTCCGCCGCCGCCGAAGTGTCCCGACGCGCCCGATGATCCTTTGTGGACTCGGCGTCCGGTGGCGAGATCTCGCGGTCGACGGGTATCGGATTACTACTTGGCTGTCGGAAAAGCAGTCCGGTCATGGTCCACTATGGATGGCCGTCCGGGCCTTGCGGACCGTCGGGTAGGCGTTCAGACTGGCCCACCACGCACATTCGCCGGTGTCGCCTCTTTCTTCTGTCGCAACCGGAAAACACGGACAAACAGGGTGATTTCATGGCCCGGCACCTCATGGGCCGACGCGACGAGCACGCTGCCGCCCAGTACGCCGACCCCGGCCTCGTGCGCGGCTACGCCGCGGCCTACGAGTCGGGGCGCGCCACCCGGTACTTCCAGTCGCGGCTGCACCTGGTCGACGAGGCGCTGCGGCCGGCTTCCGGCGCGCTGCTGGACGTGGGGTGCGGGCCGGGGATGCTCGTGCGCCACCTGCTCGACACCAGGCCGGCCGGCTTCCGGATCACCGCCTGCGACCGGTCGGCCGCGATGATCGAAGCCGTGGCCGAGCGCGCCGGCGCCGACGACGTCGAACTCGCCGTCGCCCGGATCGAGGACATGCCGTTCCCCGACGGCGCGTTCGACGTGGTCGTGGCCATGGGCGTGCTGGAGTACGCGCGCGCCCGGGACGGCGTGCGCGAACTGGCCCGGGTCCTGCGGCCGGGCGGGCTGGCCGTGGTGACCATGCTCAACCCGCTGAGTCCCTACCGGCTCGTCGAATGGTGCCTGTACTGGCCGTTCCTCCGGTTGCTCGGGAAGGTGGAGCGGCTGGCCGGCGTTCCGCCGGGGAAGCGGCACACCGTGCCCAAGAGCGGCATCCGCGCGCTTCCGGCTGCCCGGCTGCGCCGCATGCTCCGCGGCGCCGGGCTCGAGCCCGCGGACCCGGTGTACTTCGACGTGACGCCGTTCGTGCCGCCCCTGGACAAGGTGTTCCGCCGGTGGCGGCGGGAATGGCGCGGCCACCTGGACCGGACGGTCAGCCGCGGGCCCGGCCGGTGGCTGGGCACCGGATACCTGGTCACCGCCCGGCGATCCGGGCGCGCGCCGGCGGGCGGGACCGCGTCGGCGACCGCACGGCGAGTCTGACCGGGCGTGCCGGCCGGGGATGAGCAGCCGCGCCGGTCCGCCGCGACACTTCCAGCCCGGTGGAAGCGAATCCGCGGTCTGCTGGACCCATGCCCGACCGCCGCGCCACCGTCCTGTTCACCCAGTGCGCCGGGATGTTCCTGGTGCAGCTCGACGTCACCGTGGTCAACGTCGCGCTGCCGGACATCGGCGCCGCCGTCGGCGCGGGCGTGCCCGCGCTGCAGTGGGTCGTCGACGGCTACACCGTCGCGCTCGCCGCGCTGCTGCTGACCGGCGGGGCGCTCGCGGACGTACTCGGCCCCCGCCGGGTCGTGCTCGCCGGGCTGGGGATCTTCGGCGCGGCCTCCGCGGGGTGCGCCCTCGCACCCGGCAGCGCCGCCCTGGTCGCCGCGCGCGTCGCGCAGGGAGCCGGGGCCGCGCTGCTGCTCCCCGGGACCCTGGCGGTGATCACCCGCGCCTTCCCCGGCCGCCGGGAACAGGCCAGGGCGCTCGGCGTCTGGGCCGGGGTCTCCGCGCTGGCCCTGGCCGCGGGCCCGCTGCTGGGCGGCCTGCTCGTCACCGCCACCGGCTGGCGCTCGCTGTTCTGGATCAACGTGCCGCTGACCGCCCTCGCGGCCGCAGGGACCCTCCGCGTCCCTGCCGGCCCGCCTGCCGCCGGGCGCGTGGACGTCGCGGGCACCGTCACCGGGGCCACCGCCCTCGCCGCGCTGGTCTACGCGGTCATCCAGTCCAGCGTGCCCGCCGCGGTCCTCGGCGTGGCCGCCGCCGTGGCGTTCCTGGCCGCCGAACGCCGCAGCCCCGCCCCGATGCTGCCGCTGACCCTGCTGCGCTCGCGCACCTTCGCCGCGGCCAACCTCGTCGCCGGCGCGATGAACTTCGCCGGCCTCGGCACGATCCTGCTCGCCACGCTCTACCTGCAGGGCGTCCACCACGCGACCCCGCCGGCCGCGGCACTGGCGATGCTGCCCGGGTTCCTGCCGCTGTCGCTGCTCGCGCCGGTCACCGGGCGGCTCACCGCGCGCTTCGGCCCGCGCCCGGTGATGATCGCCGGGCTGCTCACCGGCTCGGCCGGGCTGCTCGGCCTGCTGCGGGTCACCGCGACCAGCACGATCACCGGCGCGTTCCTGCCCGCGTTCGCCCTGGTCGGCGTGGGGCTGGGCCTGCTCACCGCGGCCGTCGTCGCCGCGGCCGTCGGCGGCGTCCCGGCGGACCGGGCCGGCATCGCCAGCGGCGTCAACAACACCGCGCGGCAGGCCTGCGGCGCGCTCGGCATCGCCACGTTCGGCGCGATCGCGGGCAGCCCCGCCCGGCCGGCCGCGTTCGTGCACGGGCTGCACGCCGCGGCCGTCCTCGGCGCCGCGCTGTGGCTGGCCGCCGCCGTGCTCACCGCCGCCGCGGTCGGCCGACCCTGAGCGAAACCCGGTTGCGACAGGCGGCTAACCTGGAAGGACACGGCGTCGATCCGGCCATCACCGGGGAGCCTCCGGAAGAACGGGACCAGGTGGTCCTCAGTAGAACCGGACGGGTACGGCCCGTCACAGCCGTCAACGAAGAGGCCCGCTCGGTGAGCGGGCAAACGGGGTGGTACCGCGGAAGCGGCGCTCAGGTGGCGCCTTTTCGTCCCCGTGCTGGATCCCCAGCGGATCCGCCACGAGAGCGACGAGCACCCGCGAGGAGCGCACCGATGTACCCGAAGGCTCAGCTCGGCGACGGGCCGGCAGGCCAGGTCCCGTCCCAGCCGTCCTTCCCGGCGCTGGAGACCAGCGTGCTGGCCTACTGGGAGTCCGACCGGACCTTCCAGGCCACCATCGACGCGCGCGAACCGGGGACGAACGGCAGCAACGAGTACGTCTTCTACGACGGCCCGCCGTTCGCCAACGGCCTGCCGCACTACGGCCACCTCCTGACCGGTTACGTCAAGGACATCGTGCCGCGGTACCAGACCATGCGCGGCCGCCGCGTCGAGCGCCGCTTCGGCTGGGACACCCACGGCCTGCCCGCGGAGCTGGAGGCCGAGCGGCAGCTCGGGATCACCGACAAGTCGCAGATCGACGAGATGGGCATCGCCGCGTTCAACGAGGCGTGCCGCGAGTCCGTCCTGCGCTACACGAACGAGTGGCGCGAGTACGTCACCCGCCAGGCCCGCTGGGTCGACTTCGACCACGACTACAAGACGCTCGACGTCACCTTCATGGAGTCGGTGATCTGGGCGTTCAAGCAGCTGTGGGACAAGGGCCTGGTCTACGAGGGCTACCGCGTGCTGCCCTACTGCTGGCGCGACGAGACGCCGCTGTCCAACCACGAGCTGCGGATGGACGACGACACCTACGCCAACCGCCAGGACCCGGCGCTGACCGTCGGGTTCCGCGCCGAGGGCAACGGCACCGATCTGGACGGCGCCTACCTGCTGATCTGGACCACCACGCCGTGGACCCTGCCGTCCAACCAGGCGGTCGCGGTGCACCCGGACGTGGACTACGTCGTGGTCGAGCAGGACGGGAAGCGGTTCCTGCTCGCCGAGCCGCGCGTCGCCGCCTACGCCAAGGAACTCGGCGAGGAGCCGGCCGTGGTGGCCCGGTACCGGGGCGCCGACCTGGCCGGCGTGAAGTACGCGCCGCCGTTCCCGTACTTCCTCGGCAACGAGAACTCGCACCAGGTGCTGCTGGCCGACTTCGTCACCACCGACGACGGCACCGGCATCGTGCACATGGCCCCGGCCTACGGTGAGGACGACAAGGCCGCCGGCGACGCCGCGGGCATCACCCCGGTCACCCCGGTCGACGCGCACGGCCGCTTCGACTCGACCGTGCCGGACTACGAGGGCCAGCAGGTCTTCGACGCCAACCCGGACATCATCAAGGACCTCAAGTACGGCACCGGATCCGCCGCCCGGCAGGGCGCGATCCTGCTGCGGCACGAGACCTACGAGCACTCCTACCCGCACTGCTGGCGCTGCCGGAACCCGCTGATCTACCGGGCGGTGTCGTCGTGGTTCGTCAAGGTGACCGCGTTCAAGGACCGCATGGTCGAGCTGAACCAGCAGATCACCTGGTACCCCGAGCACGTCAAGGACGGCCAGTTCGGCAAGTGGCTGGAGAACGCGCGCGACTGGTCGATCTCGCGCAACCGCTACTGGGGCACGCCGATCCCGGTGTGGATGTCGGACGACCCGGCCTACCCGCGGGTGGACGTGTACGGCTCGCTGGACGAGCTGGAGCGCGACTTCGGCGTGCGGCCCACCGACCTGCACCGCCCGCACATCGACCAGCTGACCCGGCCCAACCCGGACGACCCGACCGGGAAGTCCACCATGCGCCGGGTGCCCGAGGTACTGGACGTGTGGTTCGACTCGGGTTCGATGCCCTACGCCCAGGTGCACTACCCGTTCGAGAACGCCGAGTGGTTCGAGCACCACTACCCGGGCGACTTCATCGTCGAGTACATCGGGCAGACGCGCGGCTGGTTCTACACGCTGCACGTGCTCGCGACGGCGCTGTTCGACCGGCCGTCGTTCCGCACCTGCGTCTCGCACGGCATCGTGCTCGGCTCCGACGGGCAGAAGATGTCGAAGTCGCTGCGCAACTACCCGGACGTCAACGAGGTGTTCGACCGGGACGGCTCCGACGCGATGCGCTGGTACCTGATGGCCAGCCCGATCCTGCGCGGCGGCAACCTGATCGTCACCGAGAAGGGCATCCGGGACGCGGTGCGCCAGGCCGTGCTGCCGCTGTGGAACTCCTACTACTTCCTCGCGCTCTACGCCAACGCCGAGGGCGTGGAGGGTCAGTGGCGCACCGACTCCACGCACGTGCTGGACCGCTACATCCTGGCCAAGACCGGCGAGCTGGTCACCGACGTGCAGTCCGCTTTGGACACCTGCGACGTCGCGGGCGCCTGCGCCACCACGCGCGACTTCCTGGAAGTGCTGACGAACTGGTACGTGCGCCGGTCGCGCGAGCGGTTCTGGGCCGGTGACAAGGACGCGATCGACACCCTGCACACCGTGCTGGAGGTCGTGTCGCGGACGATGGCGCCGCTGCTGCCGCTGACCACCGAGGTGGTGTGGCGCGGGCTCACCGGCGGCCGGTCGGTGCACCTGCAGGACTGGCCGCTGGTCGACGAGCTGCCCGCCGACGCCGCGCTGGTGACGGCGATGGACCGGGTCCGGCAGGTGTGCTCGTCGGCGCTGTCGCTGCGCAAGGCGAACAAGCTGCGCGTGCGGCTGCCGCTGGCGAAGATGCTCATCGCCGCCGATGACGCGGAGGCGCTGGCGGACTTCACCGACATCATCGCCGACGAGGTCAACGTCAAGTCGGTCGAGCTGAGCACGGACGTCGCCGCGCACGGCCGGTTCGAGGTCGCGGTCAACGCCCGCGCCGCCGGGCCGCGCCTGGGCCGGGACGTGCAGAAGGTGATCAAGGCCGTCAAGGCGGGCGACTGGACCACCTCGCCGTCCGGCGCCGTGGTGGCCGCCGGCATCGAACTGGCCGAGGGCGAGTACGAGCGGCGTCTGGTCGCCAAGGACGAGGGCGCCACCGCGGAGCTGCCCGGCGGCTCCGGCCTGGTGCAGCTGGACACCGCGGTGACCCCGGAGCTGGCCGCCGAGGGCGTGGCGCGCGACCTGGTCCGCGTCGTGCAGCAGGCGCGCCGCGACGCCGGGCTCGACGTGGCCGACCGGATCGCGCTGACCGTGGACGCGCCGGAGGACGTGGTCGCCGCGGCCAAGGCGCACGAGGAGTTCGTGGCGGGCGAAACCCTGGCGAACTCGGTGTCCTACGGGCACGTGGACGGCGGTTTCGGGGGCGCGGTCGGCGACGGTGACAAGATCACCGTGGCGGTAACGAAGGCCTCCTGATCACCGACAGACCGGAAAACACCAACAGGGGGTTTCGCCGGTGACTTGGCGCAGGTGGGTGCTGGCGGGTGGCGCGGCAGCGGTCGTCGCGATCGTCGTGGCGGCCGTTGTCGTCGTGTGGGGCGGGTCCTCGCCGGACAAACCCCAGGCCAGCGGCTCGGGCGCCGAGGACTCGGGCACGGTGGCTTCGCGATTCCTGCTCGCCTTCGCCGAGGGCGACGCCGACGCGGCGGCGGCGCTGACCGACGACCCGCGCGCGGCGAGCGTGCTGATCGCCGACGCTCGCCGCGGCCTGGCCCCGATGTCCGTTTCGGCGCGGCTGGGCCAGGTCACGCCCGCCGCCACCCGGGCCACCGCGACGTTCCAGGTGAGCTGGACGATCGCGGCCGGGCAGGTGTGGTCCTACGACAACAGCCTCGACCTGGTGGCCGCCGACGGCCGCTGGCTCGTGCACTGGAGCCCCGCGGTGGTGCACCCGAAGCTGCGCGCCGGACAGCAGCTGGCGGTGCGCACGCGCGCGGGCAAGAACGCCGTGGTCGACCGCAACGGCAGGCCCGTCCTGACCTGGCAGGCGGCGGGCACGCAGGTGGCGGAGCCGGGTGTGGCGCCGCTGCTGGCGCCCGCGTTGCAGCGGACGGTGTCCGCGCGGTCGCAGGGCGGCTGGTCGGTGGTCAGCACGGATGTCGACGGCGCGGTGCAGGAAACGCTGTTCGGCCAGGGCGACGTCGAGGTGGCGCCGCTGACCACGACCGTGAGCCTACCCACGCAGGCGGCGGCGCAGCGGGCGGTCGACTCGGCGGCGTACCCGGCGATGCTGGTGGCGATCCAGCCGTCGACCGGCGACCTGCTCGCGGTGGCCCAGAACGCGGCGGCCGGGGCCGAGCCGAAGGCGCTGAACGGCCTGTACGCGCCGGGGTCGACGTTCAAGATCGCCACCGCGGCGGCGTTGCTGGAGTCGGGCGCGGCCACCGCGGACACGATCGCGGCCTGCCCGGCCACCGCGCGCATCGGGCAGCGCACGATCCCCAACGACGATCAGTTCTCCTTCCCGCCGCTGCCGCTGCACTCGGCGTTCGCGCACTCGTGCAACACCACTTTCGCGCAGCTCGCGTCGACGCTGCCGCCGGACGCGCTGGCCGACGCGGCGAGCGGGTTCGGCCTCAACGCCGACTTCACCATCCCGGGCATCACCACCGAGGCGGGCAAGGTGGTCGCCACCTCCAGCGGCGCCGAGCAGGTGGAGTCCGCGATCGGGCAGGGCACCGTGCAGGCGAGCCCGTTCGGCCTGGCCCTGATGGCGGCCACCGTCGCGCGCGGCGACGAGGTGACGCCGCGGCTGTGGCAGGAGCTGGAGACGTCGGTGAACACCGGCTACCGGGCGCCGTCCCGGGACGTGATCGCGGCGCTGCGGACGATGATGCGCGAGGTCGTCACCGGCGGCACCGCGACCGGGCTGCGCGGCAACGGCGTCGTGTACGGCAAGACCGGCACGGCGCAGTTCGGCGACGGCAGCCAGGCGAACGGGTGGTTCGCCGGGTACCGCGACGACGTGGCGTTCGCGGTGCTGCTGCTCGGGTCGGACTCCTCCAAGCCGGCCGTCACCGTGTCCTCGGCCTTCCTCGGCGCGCTGGGCTGACGTTTCGGCCGCGGCCGACGTGTGCGGCTACTACCGTGGCCGGTGTGGAGACGATCGCGCTGGCCGAGGTGGCCGCGGTGCTCGCCGACCCGAGCCGGGCGGCGATGTGCCTCGCCCTGCTCGACGGGCGGGCGTGGACCGTCGGGGAGCTGGCCCGCACGGCGGGGATCGCGCCGTCGACGGCGAGCGAGCATGTCAGCCGCCTGAAGGAGGCGGGGTTCGTGGCGGGGGTGAAGCAGGGGCGGCACGCCTACGTGCGGATCGCCGACCCGCGGGTGGCCGAGCTGATCGAGCACCTGGCGCAGCACGCCGGGCACCGGTCCGCCTCGGGGCTGCGCGAGTCGCTGCGCGTGCGGCGGCTGGCGTTCGCGCGCACCTGCTACGACCACCTGGCCGGCACGGTGGGCGTCGCCCTGCGTGACGGCATGATCCGGACGGGACTGGTCTCCGACGGGGACGGCCTCGCGCTGACCGAGCGCGGTCGTTCGGTGCTCGGCGAGCTGGGGGTGACGATCCCCGCCGGGCGCCGCCCGTTGCTGCGGGCGTGCCTGGACTGGACCGAGCGCCGGGACCACCTGGGCGGTGCACTCCCCGCGGCGCTGTTCGCGCGCGGCGTGGAGGCGGGCTGGTTCGTGCGGCGGCCGGATCGGGCGGTGGTGGTGACCGAGGCGGCGGGGGAGCCGCTGGCGCTGCTGGGTGCGGAGCTGCCTGCCGATTGTCCTGGGGTGGCCTGAGGTTGGTGTGGCGGCCGAACCGGGTGGTGGTGACCGAGGCCGCGGGGGAGCCGCTGGCGCTGCTGGGCGCGGAGCTGCCTGCCCGATTGTCCTGGGGTGGCCTGAGGTTGGTGTGGCCCTGGCAGGGGCTGCGCCGTGAGGCAGGCCCCGCCGGCCACCGGCGCCCGCCGCTGGCCCGCCGTGTTCGCCCGACCTGGAGCGCATGCGGTGCAACCGGCGCCGCCCGGCCGCGCACTCCCGGCGGCGCTGTTCGCGCGCGGCGTGGAGGCGGGCTGGTTCGTGCGGCGGCCGGATCGGGCGGTGGTGGTGACCGAGGCGGCGGGGGAGCCGCTGGCGCTGCTGGGTGCGGAGCTGCCTGCTGATCGTCCTGGGGTGGCCTGAGGTTGGTGTGGCGGCCGGATTGGGTGGTGGTGGCCGAGGTCGTGGGGGCGCTGTCGGGTGCGGAGTCGCCGTTGGCCACCCTGGGGTCGCTGACGTTGGTGTGGCGGCCGGATCGGGCGGTGGTGGTGACCGAGGCGGCGGGGGAGCCGCTCGCGCTGCTGGGCGCGGAGCTGCCTGCTGATCGCCCTGGGGTCGCCTGACACCCGTGCGGGGGCTGCACTGGCCACTCGTCGTCATCGTGTGCGCACCTGCCGTCGAACGAACCCTTCCGCGATCTTGTTGCGGGATAAGAGAAAAGCGGCCGTGACATGCCGGAAGACCCCACCGGGGCGCGGTCCGGCTCCTCGGTTCCTTATCCTGAAGCCTGACAATCCGGGCAGGGGAGGTGCGGGTGGGCGAGCTGCCGGTCGTGCTGGGGCTGGGCTCGGCCGTCCTGCTCGCCGCCGTGCTCGCGGTCCGCTTCTCCACCCGCCTCGGCCTGCCGTCGCTGCTGCTCTACCTCGCGATCGGCGTGCTGCTCGGCGAAGCCGGGTTCGGCATCCAGTTCTCCGACCCGTTCCTCACCCAGGCGCTGGGCCTGGCCGCCCTCGTCATGATCCTCACCGAGGGCGGCCTGACCACCCGCTGGTCGGCGGTGAAACCCGCGCTGGGCCAGGGAGTGGCACTGTCCACAGTGGCGGTCGGGCTGAGCATCGCGATCACCGGCCCCGCCCTGCACTGGCTGCTCGGCCTGGACTGGCGGATGGCGCTGCTGTGGGGCGCGGTGCTGGCCTCCACCGACTCGGCCGCCGTGTTCTCCGTGCTGCGCGGCGTCGGCGTGCCCCGGCGGATCGTGGGGGCGCTGGAACTGGAGTCCGGCATCAACGACGCCCCCGCCTACATCGCGGTCGTCGTGCTGGCCGAGGGGACCCGGATCGACTGGTCGCTGCCGCTGCTGGTGGTCTACGAACTCGGCGCCGGCCTGGTGCTCGGGCTGCTGCTCGGGCTGGCCGGGGCGTGGGCGCTGCGCCGCGCCGCGCTGCCGGCCACCGGGCTCTATCCACTAGCGACGGTCGCGGTGTGCGTGGTGGCCTACTCGTCCGGGCAGCTGCTGCACGCCTCCGGCCTGCTCGCCACCTACGTCGCGGCGGTCGTGCTGGGCAATTCGCGGCTGCCGCACCGCTCGGACACGCTGTCCTTCGCCGAGGGGCTCGGCTGGCTCGCCCAGATCGGGTTGTTCGTGCTGCTGGGCCTGTTCGCCTCGCCCGAACGGCTGCTGGAGTCGATCGTGCCGGGCCTGATCGCGGCCGCGGTGGTGCTGGTGTTCGCGCGGCCGGTGTCGGTGCTCGTGTCGCAGCTGCCGTTCAAGGTGCCGCTGCGCGAGCAGGTGTTCCTGTCCTGGGCGGGGTTGCGCGGCGCGGTGCCGATCGTGCTCGCGATGATCCCGCTCTCCCAGGAGATGCCCGGCGCGCAACGGCTCGTGGACGCGGTGTTCGTGCTGGTGATCGTGCTCACCCTGGTGCAGGGCCTCACGCTCGGCCCGCTCGCGCGGGTGCTGCGGCTGAAGGCGGACACCGAGCCGAAGGAGATCGAGGTCGACGCCGCGCCGCTGGACGAGCTGCAGGCCGAGCTGCTCCAGGTCAAGATCCAGCACGGCTCGCGCCTGCACGGCGTGTACCTGTCGGAGCTGCGGCTGCCCGCCGGGGCGTCGCTGAGCCTGATCGTCCGCGACGGCCGCAGCTTCACCCCGCAGCGCACCGACCGGCTGCAGCGCGGCGACCAGATCCTGATCGTCAGCACCGAGTCCGCGCGGGAGGCGGCGGAGCGGCGCATCCGCGCGGTGGACCGGGCCGGGCCGCTGGCGCGCTGGAAGGGCGAGTCCGGCAACTGAGACCCGCTGGCGCGCGGCGGGGGCGATCGGCTACTGTGTCCGCGTAGGTCATGAGTGCCAGCGCCAAGCCCCGGCTCGCTGGCCGGCAACCCTCCTTCCGCGGTGGGGTGCCCCGGGTGAGGACCTGGCTCGTCGCGAGGTGCGGCGGGCAAGCGCGGACCCCCTTGCGGGTCCCCGGACCCGAGGAGCCTTTCCGATGACTCTCGCTCTCGAACGCGTCACCACCCCCGCCGTCACCGCCGCCGCGGCCGTCCCGCTGGTCACCGGCGGGGAGCTGGACTACGCCAACCTCGACCACGCGGCCAGCGCCCCGTGCCTGGAGGCCGTGCGCCGCGCGGTGGACGAGTTCCTGCCGCACTACGCGAGCGTGCACCGCGGGGCCGGGTTCGCCTCGCAGGTGTCCACAAAGGTCTACGAGCGCACCCGCGACGTGCTGCGCCGGTTCGTCGGCGCCCGGCCCTCGGACGCGGTCGTGTTCACCCGCAACACCACCGACGCGCTGAACCTGCTGGCCCGCAGCCTGCCGCGGCACGCGTCGGTGGTGCTGTTCGACACCGAGCACCACGCCGCGCTGTTGCCCTGGCGCGGGCCGAACGTGCGCCGGATCCCGCTGCCGAACACGCGGCTGGCCGCGGTGTCCGCTGTGGACAGTGCGCTGGCGGAGTGCCCGGAGGGGCCGCGGCTGGTGGTCGTGACCGGCGCGTCGAACGTGACCGGCGAGCTGCTGCCGGTGGCCGAGATCGCGGCGGTGGCCCGGCGGCACGGCGCGCGCATCGCTCTGGACGGCGCCCAGCTCGCGCCGCACCGGCCGATCTCGGTGCGGGAGCTGGACGTGGACTACGTGGTGCTGTCCGGGCACAAGCTGTACGCGCCGTTCGGCGCGGGCGCGCTGATCGGGCGCGGCGACTGGCTGCGCGCGGCGGACCCGTACCTGGCCGGAGGCGGGGCGACGAAGTCCGTGCGCCGCGACGGCGACGGCCTCGGAGTGGCTTGGCAGAGCGGGGTGGAGCGGCACGAGGCCGGTTCGCCCAACACCGTGGGCGTGTACGCGCTGGGCGTGGCGTGCGAGCAGCTGGCGGCGTCGTGGGACGCGGTGGCCGCGCACGAGCGGGAGCTGCTGGAGCGGCTGACGCGCGGTCTCGCCGCGGTGCCGGGGCTGGCGGAGCTGCGCCTGTTCGACGGCGCGGCGGAGCGGGTCGGCACGGTGAGCTTCGTGCTCGACGGGTTCGAGCCGGGCTGGGTGGCGGCGGTCCTGTCGGCCGAGTACGGGATCGGCGTCCGCGACGGCGCGTTCTGCGCGCACATCGCGGTGCGGCGGCTGGTGGAGCGCAGCGGCGGGGAGGGGCAGCAGGCGCTGCGGGTGAGCCTCGGGCTGGGCACCACGACCGAGCACGTCGACCGGCTGGTGACCGCGCTGCGGCAGATCGTCGCGCGGGGCGCGCGGTGGACGTACGGCGTGGTCGACGGCCGGTGGGCGCCGTGCCCGGACCCGCGGCCGCTGCCGGACTTCCTGCGCTGAGCCGGCGCCGCGGCTGTTCCCCGGGTTCGGATGGTGACCCGTCTGCTGGGTGCGGTGGCTCGGCGCCCGGTTCGCCGGCCTGCGCCGGGCACCGTGTGCGGAACGGCGCCACTGCCCGGTTGCCCGTTGAGGGGGCACGTGCGCCCGGCAGCGCGCTGACCGGCTTTCCCGGCCTGCGCCGGGGCCGTCGCGGCAGCCGTGGACAATGGCGGGGTGAGCAGTGACCCCCAGCCCTCCCCGGAACCGGACACCGTGCCGGACGAGCAGCCGGCCACCCCGCCCAAGCGGCGCGCCCTGCTGCTGGCCGTGATCGCGATCGTGGTGTTCGCGGCGGACGTCGTGACCAAGTCGGTCGTCGTGGCGACCCTGGAGGGGCACGAGCCGGTCCGGGTCCTCGGCGGGCTCGTCTACCTGCAGCTGATCCGCAACCCCTTCGCGGCCTTCGGCATGGGCGTCACCGGCATGACCTGGGTGTTCGCGATCGTCGCGTTCGGGGTGGTGATCGCGCTCATCTGGTTCGCCAAGCGGCTGCGGTCGCCTGGCTGGGCGATCGGTCTCGGGCTCATCCTCGCCGGCGCGCTCGGCAACCTGGTCGACCGCGTCTTCCGCGCGCCCGGCGTGCTGCGCGGCCACGTCGTCGACTTCGTGTCGCTGTTCGCGCCCAACGGGGACGTGTGGCCGGTCTTCAACGTGGCCGACTCGGCGATCTGCGTCGGCGGCGTGCTGATCGTGCTGCTGTCCCTGCTCGGCCGCGAGTACGACGGCACCGTGAAGAGGGCCAAGCGTTGAGCGCCCGGATGCTGCCCGTCCCGGACGGGCTCGACGGCATGCGCGTCGACGCCGGGCTGGCGAAGCTGCTCGGTCTGTCCCGCACCGTCGTCGCGGAGCTGGCCGAGTCCGGCGACGTCCTGCTCGACGGCCGCCCGGCGGGCAAGTCCGACCGGCTCTCCGCCGGTGTGCTGCTCGAGGTGACCCTGCCCGACCCGGACAACCCGGTCGAGGTGGTCGCCGAACCGGTCGACGGCCTGCGCATCCTCCACGACGACGACGACATCGTGGTCGTGTCCAAGCCGGTGGGCGTCGCCGTGCACCCGAGCCCCGGCTGGACCGGGCCCACGGTCGTCGGCGGGCTCGCCGCGGCCGGGCTGCGCATCTCGACCTCCGGCGCGGCGGAGCGCCAGGGCGTCGTGCACCGCCTCGACGCCGGCACCACGGGCGTGATGGTGGTGGCGAAGAGCGAGCACGCGTACACGGTCCTGAAGCGGGCGTTCAAGGAACGCACCGTCGACAAGGGCTACCACGCCGTCGTGCAGGGCCACCCGGACCCGACCCGCGGCACGATCGACGCCCCGATCGACCGGCACCCGCGGCACGACTACAAGTTCGCCGTGGTCGCGGGCGGCCGGCCGTCGGTGACGCACTACGAGGTCATCGAGGCCTTCCGCGCGGCGTCACTGGTGGACGTCAAGCTGGAAACCGGGCGCACCCACCAGATCCGCGTGCACTTCTCGGCACTGCGGCACCCGTGCGCCGGCGACCTCACCTACGGCGCGGACCCGGTGCTGGCCCGCAAGCTCGGCCTGACCCGGCAGTGGCTGCACGCCCGCACCCTCGGGTTCGCCCACCCCGCGGACGGCCGGTGGGTCCAGTTCGAGTCGCCCTACCCCGATGACCTCGCGCACGCGCTGGAAGTGCTGCGCGCGGAGAACTAGGCGACCGCGGTCCCTTCGAGTTCGACCATCAGCTCGGGGATCGCCAGCCGCGTCACGCCGAGCATCGTGGTGGGCGGGGCGACGCCGGCCGCGCCCAGCCGCGCCGCCAGCACGCCGTAGTGCGGGAACAGCTGATCGACGTCGGTGGTGTAGACGTTGAGCCGGACGAGGTTCGCCAGCGACATCCCGGCCTCGGCGAGCACGGCCTCCAGGTTGTCCAGGCTCAGCGCCAGCTGCTTCGCCATGTCCCCGGCGTGCTGGGGTTTGCCGTCGCCGCTCATCGCGGTCTGCCCGGCGCAGAACAGGGTCCGGGTGTGCCCGGCGACCAGTTCACCCTGGTGGTACCCCAGCTCCGCCGACCACGTCCACGGGTCGACCGCGGTGCGTTCCACTCCCACATCAGCTCCCTTCGGATCAGTGCTGTGACGGTTCGAAGCCTCGCAGCGAATCACGACATCCTGTGTCGCGTATTTCGCTAGAGTTCGCGGAATGCGCGCCGACCGCCTGGTCTCGCTGGTGCTGTTGCTGCGCCGGCACGGCCGGTTGTCCGCGACCGCGCTGGCCTGCGAGCTGGAGGTGTCCACCCGCACGGTGCTGCGGGACGTCGAGGCGCTGTCCGCCGCCGGTGTCCCGGTCTACGCCGAACGCGGACGGCACGGCGGTTTCGCGTTGCTGCCCGGTTTCCGGACCGAACTGACCGGGCTGAACCACGACGAGGCGCTCGCCCTGCTGATCGCCGGGTCGCGGCGCGGCGCGCAGGCGTTCGGCCTCGGCTCGGCGCTCGCTTCGGCCATGCTCAAGGTGGTCGACGCGCTCCCGGAAGGCCATCGCGAGATCGCGGCCGGCGCGGCGGAGCGGTTGCTGATCGACCCGGAGACCGACCTGCTCGCCCGCCGGGTGGCCGAGGAGGAGGAGGTGGCCGAGGTCCGCCGGGCGGTGCTGGCCGGCCACAAGCTGCGGATCCACTACGCGGCGGTGGACCAGAGCCCGAAGTGGCGCACGGTGGACCCGATCGGCCTGGTCACCGTGCGCGGCCAGGGCTACCTGCTGGCCACCCGGTCCGGCGCCGACCGCACCTACCGGCTGTCCCGGATCCGGGCGGCGGAGGCACTCGACGAACCCGCGCAGCGCCCGGACCGGGCCGATCTGGACCGGGCGTGGCGGGAACGCAGCGCGCGGTTCCGCGCCGGCGGCGACCAGGTGGCCGTGGTGGCCCGGGTGGACGCGGCGCGGCGGGAGGAGCTGGTGCGCACCGCGGTGGCCGTCCACGCCGAAGAGGCCGACCCGGACGGGCTGCTGCGGCTGGAGGTCGTCTTCCAGGACGCGCGGCATGCCGAGTGGGCGTTGTGGCAGCTCGGCACGGACGCGGAAGCGCTGGCCCCGCAGTGGTTGCGGGCCGCGCTGGGTGATCGGGCCGCGGCGATCGCCGCCCGCTACCGCTCTCTGACCTAGTCCTCCAGGGACCAGGTCAGGGAGCGCTCGTCGGGCTCGGGGCGGGGGCTCCACCGCACCGCCACTACGCGGGTGCTCTCGGGCAGCACGTACACCGTGTGGCCACCCGCCGTCTCGCCGGGCTGGACCCCGATCTTGTGCGGCGGCCGCGAGGTCAGCGACACCGGCGCCTTCGCGACCGGCTTGCCGTCGGCGGTGAGCAGTTCCAGGTAGTTGTCCGGCAGCGACACGAACGGGATCGGGCCCTTGTTGGTGACCTCGGTGTGCACCACAACCGCCCGCTCGCCCGGTTCGAGCCGGTACCCGGCCGCGCCGAACAGGTAGTCCGCCGGGTCCTGCACCTCGAGCAGCTGCACGGTGAGCTGCTCGCCTTCGAGGCCCTGCCCGGCCAGGCTGTCGCCGATCTTCCCGGTGCGCGGGCCGGCCGGCGGCGCGGGCCGCTGGTCGCCTCGCGCCCACGATGCCGTCTGCGGCGGGCCCCACGTGCTGATCACCGGGTCCAGCGGCGCCGGATACGGCCCGGACGCCACCCCCGCGACCTGGTGCGGCCCCGACACGGCACCCTGCTGGACCTGGTACGGCCCGGACGGCACGCCGCGGCCGGGGGAGGGCTCGGCGGGCGGGTAGCCCGGACCGGGCCGGGCGGGCGGCGGGTACCCGGGCGGCGCGGCCTGCGGCGGCTGCGCGGGCGGCGGGTAACCGGGCACAGCGCCGGACGGCGCGAACCCCGGCGTCGCACCGGATGGCGCGAACGGCACCGGGCCGGACGGCACTGGGCCGGATGGCGCGGACGGCACTGGGCCGGACTGCGGGTGCGCGGCCGGTGCCTGGTAGGGCCCCGGGTTCGGCGTCTGCGGCTGCGCGGGCGGGAACGCCCCGGCGAGCGCCGCGCGCAGGCCCTGAGGGTCGCTCTCCACGCCGACCAGCAGCGGCAGTCCGCTGCCGGACAGGGCGACCAGCCGGTAGGCCACCTCGCGCGGGTCCATGCCGACACGCGCCGCGAGCTCGTGCACGGCCACCTTGGCCAGTTCGGCCAGTGCGGCGAGCAGGCGGGCATCGGCGGGATCGGTCACGGCCACGTCCGGAAACGCTACCCGCTGGCCTTCCCGGCCCGGTCGTTCACCCCGGCGCGCCGCCCGGAGGTTCTAGGCTGGCGGCACGCTGACCCGACGAAGCTGGGATGGATGGATGACCGAGGCCGTGAAGCTCGCCGACGAGTTCGTGGACGCCCTGTTCGACGCGGAGCCGTTGTGGCCCGCGGTGCTGGGGCTGGAGTCCGACCGGGACGGGCTCGGCGACCTCGGCGAGGACGCCGAGGCCGCCTTCCGCGACCGGCTCGACGGGTTCGTCCGGCGCGCCGAGGAGATCGACCCGGCCGGGCTCAGCGCCGAGGACCGGGTGACCCGCGACGTGCTGCTCAGCCAGGCCCGCGCCAACCTGGACCGGCTGGACACCCACCTGGTCGAGTTCACGATCAGCGACATCTTCGTCGCCCCCGCGGTGGGCCTGCTGACGATCCTGCCGATGGTCGGCGTGCCCGACGACGAGCAGGGCCGCCGCCACCTGGGCCGGCTCGCGGCGATCCCGCGGTACCTGGAGCAGGCCGCGGACCGGCACCGGGCGGGCGTCGCGGCCGGGCGGGTGCCGGTCGAGCACCTGGTGCGCGCCGCGATCGCGCACCTGGACCGCTACCTGGCCGCGCCGGACGCCGACCCGCTGCTGCGCCAGCCCGCGCCGAGCGAGGACTTCGCCGCCGAGCGCGAGCGGGTGCTGGCCGAGGTGGTGCGGCCCGCGTTCGCCGCCTACCGCGACGCGCTGGCCACGGACATCGCGCCGCACGGGCGTCCGCCGGAGAAGCCCGGCGTGTGCTGGCTGCCCGACGGCGAGCGCATCTACGCCTCGCTGGCGCGCACGCACACCACCACCGACCGCACGCCGGACGAGCTGCACGAGACCGGTCTGCGCATCATCGGCGAGCTGGCCGCCGAATACCGCGAGATCGGCTCGCGCGTGTTCGGCACCGACGACCTGGCCGAGATCTTCCGGCGGCTGCGCACCGATCCGGAGCTGCGCTGGCGCAGCGCCGAGGAACTGCTCGACACCGCCCGGTCGGCGATCAGCCGCGCGGAGGAGGCCGCGCCGCGCTGGTTCGGCCGAATCCCGCCGCACAAGTGGGTCGTGGAGCCGGTGCCCGCGGCCGAGGCGCCCGGCGGCCCGGCGGCGTTCTACCTGCAGCCGTCGGTCGACGGGTCGCGGCCGGGCATCTACTTCGCCAACACCCACGAGGTGACCGAGCGGTTCCGGCACGCCGCCGAGGTGACCGCGTTCCACGAGGCCATCCCCGGCCACCACTTCCAGCTGTCCACCGCGCTGACGCTCACCGAGCTGCCGCTGCTGCGCCGGATCGGCGACTTCAACGCCTACGCCGAGGGCTGGGGCCTCTACAGCGAGCGGCTCGCCGCCGAGATGGGCCTCTACTCCGACGACGTCGCGCTGCTCGGGATGCTCACCATGGACTCGATGCGCGCCGGCCGCCTGGTCGTCGACACCGGCCTGCACGCCAAGGGCTGGAGCCGGCAGCAGGCCGTGGACTACCTGCGGGAGCACACCCCGATGCCGCAGGTCGAAATCGAGTCCGAAGTGGACCGTTACATCGCGTACCCCGGCCAGGCGCTGGCGTACATGGTGGGACGCCTGGAGATCCAGCGCGTACGGGCGCGGGCCGAGCAGGCGCTGGGGGAGCGGTTCGACATCCGTGCCTTCCACGACCTGGTCCTCGGCGGCGGCGCGCTGCCGCTGTCGGTGCTGGAGGCGGTCGTCGACGAGCGGATCGCGCGGGCATGAGCGAGGTGAACGCCCTCGCCGAGGAGCTCACCGGCCTGCTGTTCGAGGCCGACCCGCTGCGCCCGTCGGTGCTCGGCCTGCCCGGCGCCCACGACCGGCTGCCCGACCTCACCGCGAGCGCCGAGAAGCGGCAGCGGGCGGCCTACCTGGACGTCGCGGCCCGCGCGGAAGCGGCCTCGCCCGCGACCGCGGACGAGGCGGTGACCCGCGACGTCGTGGTCCAGCAGGCCAGGGCCGCTGTCGACCTCCTCGACGCGCGGCTGCCCGAGTTCGCGGTCAGCGACGCCTTCACCGCCCCGCTCCAGCTGCTGCTGATGACCCTGCCGATGGTCGAGCTGACCGACGAGACCCGGGCGCGGGGTTTCCTGGCCCGGCTCGCCGCGTTCCCGTCCTTCGTGGACCAGGTGGTGGAACGGCAGGCGGCCGGCCCGGTGCCGCCGGACTTCCTGGTGGACTCGGCGATCGGCTACTTCGACCGGATGCTGGCCGCGCCGGAGCTGACCTCGCTCCGGCTCGACGTCGGTTCAGCGACGCTGGCGGCCGAGCGCGACGCGCTGCTGTCCGGGTTCGTCCGGCCCGCGCTGGCCCGCTACCGTGAGTTCCTCCGCGAAGACCTGCGGCCGCGGGCCCGGCCCGCCGAGGAGGCCGGGCTGTGCTGGCAGCCGGGCGGCCTCCTGCGTTACGCCGGGCTGATCCGCGCGCACACCACCACGGAGCGCACCGCGCAGGAGCTGCACGACATCGGGCTGGCGCTGATCGCCGACCTCGCCGGGGAGTTCCGCGCACTGGGCCGCCGCGTGTTCGGCACCGGCGACCTGGCCGGGATCTTCGAGCGCCTGCGCACCGATCCGGCGCTGCGGTGGGGCAGCGGCGAGGAGCTGCTGGCCGCCGCGCGCGCCGCCATCACGCGGGCGGAAGCCGAGGCGCCCCGGTGGTTCCGGACGATCCCGTCCGCGCGCTGCGAGGTGCGGCCGGTGCCGGAGAGCGATGCGGACGCGGGCACCATCGCCTACTACGTCGAACCGGCGCTCGACGGCTCCCGGCCGGGGATCTACTACGCCAACACCTTCCACGCCGGGGAGCGGTTCCGTCACGTCAGCGAGGCGGTCGCCTACCACGAGGCGATCCCGGGGCACCACTTCCAGCTGTCCCTGGCGCTCGAGCTGGACCTGCCGCTGCTGCGCCGCGTCGCCGACGTCAACGCCTACACCGAGGGCTGGGGGCTCTACGCCGAGCGGCTGGCCGAGGAGATGGGGCTCTACACCGGCGACGTGGCCCGGTTCGGGATGCTGACCCAGGACGCGATGCGCGCCGCGCGGCTGGTGGTGGACACCGGCCTGCACGCGCTGGGCTGGTCGCGTCAGCAGGCGGTGGACTACCTGCGGGAGAACACGCCGATGGCGCCGGTGGAGATCGAGGAGGAGGTCGACCGCTACGCGGGCTGCCCCGGCCAGGCGCTGTCCTACATGACGGGACGGCTGGAGATCGAGCGGATCCGGGCCGGCGCGGAGCGGGCGCTGGGGGACCGGTTCGACATCCGGGATTTCCACGACGTCGTGCTCGGGCACGGCATCCTCCCGCTGCCGGTCCTCGACCGGGTGGTTTCGAACTGGATTACCAGCCGGTAATGTGCTCGGCAATCAGGTAAGCGATCGCTTAGAAGGGTTGGATCGATGCGGATCGGCACCCAGATCTCGTACTCCGGCGGGTTCGCCGAGAGCGTCCGGGACGTCGTCGAGCTGGAGAAGGCCGGGCTCGACGTCGTCACCATCCCCGAGGCCTACTCGTTCGACGCGGTCAGCCAGCTCGGCTACGTCGCGGCGAAGACCGAGCGCGTCCAGCTCGCGTCCGGCATCCTGCAGATCTACACGCGGACCCCGACGCTGACCGCGATGACGGCGGCCGGCCTGGACTTCGTCTCCGACGGGCGGTTCATCCTCGGCATCGGCGCGTCCGGGCCGCAGGTCGTGGAGGGCTTCCACGGGGTGCGCTACGACGCCCCGCTGGGCCGGACCCGCGAGATCGTGGAGATCTGCCGCCAGGTGTGGCGCCGCGAGCGCGTGGTCCACGACGGCAAGCACTACAAGATCCCGCTGCCCGCCGACCAGGGCACCGGCCTGGGCAAGCCGCTGAAGATCATCAACCACCCGGTGCGCGAGCGGATCCCGGTGCAGATCGCGGCGATCGGCCCGAAGAACGTGGCGCTGACCGCGGAGATCGCCGAGGGCTGGCAGCCGATCTTCTTCCACCCGGAGCGGGCTTCCGAGGTGTGGGGCGAGGCGCTGGCCGAGGGCAGGGCCAAGCGCGACCCGTCGCTCGGCGACCTCGACGTGGCCGTCGGGGTGCCGGTGGCGATCGGCGAGGACGTCGGCCACATGCTCGACTGGGTGCGTCCCGTGGTCGCGCTCTACGTCGGCGGCATGGGCGCCCGCGGCAAGAACTTCTACAACGAGCTCGCCTGCCGGTACGGCTACGAGGCCGAGGCCAAGCTGATCCAGGACCTCTACCTCGACGGCAAGAAGGAGGAGGCCGCCGCGGCGGTGCCTGCCGAGCTGCTGCGGGCGATCTCGCTGGTCGGGCCGAAGGGGCTGGTCAAGGAGCGCCTGGCCGCCCTGCGCGAGGCCGGGGTCACCACCCTGCAGGTGACGTTCCTGGAACCCGACCCCGCGCGCCGCGTCGGCGTGGTGAGCGAGCTGCGGGAACTGCTCAGCTGACTCGGTCGAGGAACAGGAAGTCGGTCACGCCGATGACCGACAGGACCTGGCGGACGCCCGCCGGCATGCTGGTCCGCTTCTCGTCGTGCACGAGCCGGGGCCGGGTCGTTTCGACGACCCGGCCCCGCGTCTCGATCCCGCACCCGCCCGCGGCCAGGACGTTCCGGACCCAGTCGGCCTGCGGCCCGTAGGTCAGGGCGACGACGAAGCCGTCCCCGGCGCGGAAGACGTTCACCGGCGTCCGGTAGGTCTTCCCGGACTTGCGGCCGCGGTGGACGATCGTCCCGAACCCCGGGAGTCCCTTCGTCAGCGGTCCGAGCACGCGGTTGGTCGCCACGCGGTTGAACCGGGCGACCCTCTTCGACAGCACCATGCGATCAGCATGCCCGCTCGCCCGCCGGAAATCAACAAGTGATGAATTGAGGTTTGGGCGCCGGCGTGGGGTGGCAAGCTGTGGTGTGCCCGAGCTGCCGGACGTCGAAGGTTTCCGCCGCACCCTGGCCGCCCACGGGGTCGGCAAGCGGATCACCGGCGTGACCACGCTGGACGCGGGCGTGCTGCGCGGGGTGAGCGCGCGCAGGCTGCGGGAGACGTTGCGGCACCAGCGCTTCGGCGAGCCCCGGCGGCGGGGGAAGTTGCTGATCGTGCCGGTGGACGGCCGTCCCGCCACGATGGTGCTGCACTTCGGCATGACCGGGTCGCTGGAGTGGTCCGAACTGGACGACCGCAACCGGCACGACCGGGTGATCTTCGCCTTCGACGACGGGGAGCTGCGCTACCGCGACATGCGGAAGCTGCAGGGCCTGCGCCTGCTCGCGGGCGACGCGGAGCTGGACCGGCTGCTCGCGGACACCGGCCCGGACGCGCTGGACGTGCCGAAGGAGCGGTTCCGCGTCCTCCTCGGCCGCCGTCGCGGGATCAAACAGCTGCTGACCGACCAGGCGGTGCTCGCCGGGCTCGGGAACCTGCTGGCCGACGAGATCCTGTGGCGGGCCCGGCTGGCTCCGCAGGTGCGCGCCGCGGACCTCGATGGCACGGCGGCCGACCGGTTGCACCGGGAGATGCGCGAGGTGCTGCGGGCGGCGGTGAAGGCCGGGCGGGTGCCGCCGCGCACGACGTGGCTCACCGGGCGGCGGGACGAGCCGTCGGGGACTTGCCCGCGATGCGGGACCGTGTTGGAGCACGGCCGGGTCGGCGGGCGCGGCACCGTGTGGTGCCCGCGGTGCCAGGCCGGTTGACAGTTCGCGGAAAAGGGGTAAGCCGGTGCCATGAACGACAAGGACGACGAGAAGAAGCCGGTCAGCCCCGAACCGCCCCTGTCGCCGGACTTCCCCGACGTCCGGCACCCCGACCTGGACATGGGACCCACCGAGGACGTCGAGAAGCCGCCGAATACCGAAGAGGTCAAGCCGGACGAGGGGATCCCGGAACCGCCGGACTGACCCCGCGGGGTGAGGCGACGTGCAGGCGCGGGTGGCGCGGGCGCACCGCAGTGCACAAGCCGGACAAGCCGCACCGCGCGGATTGACGCTGCGGCTGAGTGCAGGCGCGGACTGACACCGCGGCGGCGCGCCGCGGGGTGGTGCCGGACTGGCGCCGGGAGCTGCGCGCCCCATCACCTGGCCCGAGGGCAGTCCCGCCCCAGGTTCCACACCGGGGGCGGCCCGGCCGGTGGCCGGCCCATGGTGCGCCGTCTCGGTTGCGGCGGTGTGGCTGGGCCTGAATCTCAGCAGGAAGCCGCGATGGCCCGGCTCACCCTGCGGGAAGCGGCGGTGTTCGCCGCGGGGCGCCCCGGCCGGCGGCCCGCCCCGGAGACAGTCCAGCCGCTCTGGTCCGCTCAGCAGGAAGCCGCGATGGCCCGGCCCTATCCCGGCTCACCCTGCGGGAAGCGGCGGTGTTCGCCCCGGCGGCAGCCCGCCCTGGAGACAGTCCAGCCGCTCTGGTCCGCTCAGCAGGAAGCCGCGATGGCTCGGCCCTATCCCGGCTCACCCTGCGGGAAGCGGCGGTGTTCGCCCCAGAGGCGGCGCGCCCCGGAGACAGTCCAGCCGCTCTGGTCCGCTCAGCGGGATGCGGCGATGTTGCGCCGCACCTGGGCGGGGTCCCTGCGCGCCGGCTCGCGGCCCGCGGGCTGGTGCGGCGCCGGGCCCGGGTCGATCGGCGGGATCGGCTTCGTCGTGGCGGCCTCGGTGACCGACATCGGCTCCCCGTGGTGCCGGATCTCCACCAGCTTCCCGGACAGCAGCCGGTACGTCGCGTCGTCGCGGTGGATTTCCACCAGGAAGCGGCTCTCCCGGAAGCACATGCGGAACTGGATCCGCTCCAGCGCGGGCGGCAGCCGCGGCGCGAAGCTCAGCTTGCCGTCGTGGTCGCGCATCCCGCCGAAGCCCGCGACCACCCCCATCCACGCCCCGGCCAGCGACGCCATGTGCAGCCCGTTGCGCACGTTGTTGTGCACGTCGTGCAGGTCGGTCAGCGCCGCCTCGCCCAGGTAGTCGTAGGCCAGGTCCAGGTGCCCCACCTCGGCCGCGATCACCGACTGCGTGCCCGCCGACAGCGACGAGTCCCGCACCGTCCTGGCCTCGTAGTAGGCGAAGTTGCGCTGCTTCTGCTCCGGCGTGAACGCGTCGCCCCGCAGGTGCAGCGCCAGCACCAGGTCGGCCTGCTTCACCACCTGCTTGCGGTACAGGTCGAAGTACGGGTAGTTCAGCAGCAGCGGGTAGTTCTCCAGCGGCGTGCCGGCGAAGTCCCAGTCCAGGTGCTCGGTGAAGCCCTCCGACTGCGGGTGCACACCGAGTTCTTCGTTGTAGGGCACATACATCTGCTCGGCGGCCCGCCGCCAGCCCGCCACCTCGGCTTCGTCCACACCGAACAGTGACGCGACCTCCGGCACCCGCTCGCAGGACGCCGCCGCCTCGCGAAAGTTCCGCTGCGCCATCAGGTTCGTGTACACGTTGTTGTCCGCGACCGCCGAGTACTCGTCCGGCCCGGTCACCCCGTCGATGCGGAACCGGCCGTGCCGGTCGAAGTGCCCGAGCGACATCCACAGCCGCGCCGTCTCCAGCAGCAGCTCGGTGCCGCACTGGCGCTCGAACTCCGCGTCGCCGGTGGCCCAGTAGTAGCGGGCGACCGCGTCGGCGATGTCGGCGCTGACGTGGAACGCCGCGGTGCCCGCGGGCCAGTACGCCGAGCACTCCGCGCCGTTGATCGACCGCCACGGGAACGCCGCGCCGCGCAGGCCGAGCTGCCGCGCCCGCTCCCGCGCCTTGGGCAGCGTGGAATGCCGCCACCGCAACGCATCCCGCGCCGCCTCCGGCACGCTGTAGGTCAGCACCGGCAGGACGAACGACTCGGTGTCCCAGAACGCGTGGCCGTCGTAGCCCGGCCCGGTCAGCCCCTTGCCGGGGATCGCGCGGCTTTCGCCGCGGGCCCCGGCCTGCAGGATGTGGAACAACGCGAACCGGGTCGCCTGCTGCAGCTCCGGGTCGCCGTCGATCTCGACGTCGGCGGTCTCCCAGAAGTCGTCGAGGAACGCGCGCTGCTCGGCCAGCAGCCCGTCCCAGCCGGTCTGCAGCGCCCCGGCGAGCGCGGCGTCGACCTGCGCGCGCAACGCCGGCACCGAACGCTGCGCCGACCAGCCGTAGCCGACGAACTTGGTCAGCCGCAGCACCTTGCCCTGCGGCACGTCCACCGCGATGCTCAGCCGCGCCAGGTCCTCCTCCGCGAGGATGTCGGTGCGCAACCCGTCCGGCGACTCGATCTGGTGGTCCATCGCCGCCGCCACACGCAAGCCGGACCGCCGCGTCTGGTGCACCAGCACCGCGCGGTAGTGGTCGGCGAGGAAGAACTCCGACTCCAGCGGCGACTGCAGCGCCGCGGCCACCCGCGGGTCCCTGGTGTCCGACTCGATCGGCTCGTTCGCCAGCAGGTCCGACTGCAGCACCAGCTGCATCTTCCCGTCCAGCGGCTCGACCTCGTACCGGATCGCCACCACGGCGCGCTGAGTGAACGACACCAGGCGCTGCGTGCGCACCCGCACGTGCCGCCCGGTCGGCGAGGACCACTCGGTGGTGCGGGTCAGCGTGCCCGTCCGGAAGTCCAGCACCCGCTCGTGCGAAGTCGCTGTGCCGTAACGCATGTCGAACGGCTCGTCCTCCACCAGCAGGCGGATGATCTTGCCGTCGGTCACGTTGACGACCGTCTGCCCGGCCTCCGGGTAGCCGTACCCCGCTTCGGCGTAGGGCAGCTCGTGCTCCTCGTAGAAGCCGTTCAGGTAGGTGCCGGGCAGGCCGCGCGGTTCGCCCTCTTCGAGGGTGCCGCGCAGGCCGATGTGGCCGTTCGACAACGCGAAGGTCGATTCCGTGCGCTGCAACTGGTCGACCGCGAGGCCGCGCCACCGCAGTTCCCACGGCGCGCACTCGTAGCCGCGAGTCACGAGGCTCATGCGTCCCCCAGCAGTTCCGCGAGATCGTCCACCACCACGTCGGCGCCGTGCTCCCGCAGCGCCTCCGCCTGGTCCGCCCGGTTCACCCCGACGACGAACCCGAAGTTCCCGGCCCGGCCGGCTTCCACACCGGCCAGCGCGTCCTCGAACACCGCCGCCCGCGCGGGTTCCACGCCCAGCGCCTTCGCCCCGGCCAGGAACGAGTCCGGCGCCGGTTTGCCGCGCAGCCCGTCCCGGGTGATGACCAGCCCGTCGATGCGAGCCTGCACGAACGGGGTGAACTCCGCCGCGTCCAGCACCGCCTGCGCGTTCGCCGACGACGTCACCACCGCGATCGCCATCCCGGCGTCCCGCGCGGCCTCCAGGTACCGGCGCGACCCGGGGTACGGGTTCGGCCCGCGCTCGGCGATGATCCGCAGCACGAGGTCGTTCTTGCGGTTCCCCAGCCCGTGCACGGTGTGCTCGGTGACCGCGTCGTCCGGACCGCCCTCGGGCAGCTCGATCCCGCGCGACGTGAGGAACGTGCGCACCCCGTCCAGCCGCGGCCGCCCGTCCACGTAGCGGGCGTAGTCCGCGTCGGTGAACGGGTGGAAACCGCTTCCGTCCCGTTCGCGCAGGAACTGGTCGAACGTCTGCTTCCAGGCTTCCCGGTGCAGCGCGGCGGTGCCGGTCAGGACACCGTCCAGGTCGAACAGGCACGCGGTGATGCCGTCGGGCAACCCGATCATGCCTGCACGGTACCTGCGAACCGGCGGGCTCGCCGCGTGCCACCGCCGTATAACGACCTATACCGCGCGGCTCTAGTGTTGCCGGTGCGGCCGCACGTGGTGGATGAGCTCGTGGACGGTGGCGTCCGCCAGCCGGTACCGGACGATCCGCCCGGTGCGCCGCGCGGTGACCAGGCCGTGCGCGCGCAGCAGCCGCAACGCCTGGGACACCGCGGTGTCCGTCATGCCCGCCGCCACCGCCAGATCGGACACGCAGATCTCGCGCGCGTAGTGGATGCACACGAGCAACGTCAGGCGCGACGGGTCTGCCAGCACCGAGAACCGCTCGGCCCACTCGCGCACCACATCGCGGTCGCCGAGGCCGTCCAGCGCCGCCTCGACGGCCGGACCGTCGATCACCCGGCGTGCCGCCTCACCTGCCACCCCGGAATCGTCTCATCCGCGCGCGCCCGAGGACTGGCAGGATCGCACCGTGACCGACATCTCCTTCCACACCGCACGGGAACTGCGCGCCGCGCTCGGGGCGCGCGAGCTGTCCGCCCGCGAGGTCGTGCAGGCGCACCTGGACCAGATCGAGCGCGTGAACCCGGACGTCAACGCCGTCGTCACGCTCGTCGCCGAGCGGGCGCTGGCCGAGGCGGCCGAAGCCGACGAACGCGCCGCCCGCGGCGCGGAACTACCGCCCCTGCACGGGATCCCGGTCGCGCACAAGGACACCCACGAGACTGCGGGCATCCGCACCACCTTCGGCTCGCCCCTGCACGCCGACCACGTGCCCGAACGCGACGAGCTGGTGGTCGAGCGCATGCGGGCCGCCGGGGTGATCAGCATCGGCAAGACCAACGTGCCGGAGTTCGCCGCCGGCTCGCACACCTTCAACCCGGTCTTCGGCGCCACCCGCAACCCCTACGACCTGTCCCGGTCGGCGGGCGGGAGCAGCGGGGGCGCGGCGGCGGCGCTGGCCACCCGGATGCACCCGCTGGCCGACGGCAGCGACCTCGGCGGGTCGCTGCGCAACCCGGCGTCGTTCTGCAACGTCGTCGGCTTCCGGCCGTCGATCGGGCGGGTGCCGTCGTGGCCGGCGCCGCTGGGCTGGTCGGGGCTGGCGACGGCCGGTCCGATGGCCCGCACGGTCGCCGACGCGGCCCTGCTGCTGTCGGTGCTCGCCGGCCCGGACCCCCGGTCGCCGATCGCGCTGGACGAGCCGGGGGAGACCTTCGCCCGCCCGCTGGACCGCGACGTGCGGGGCCTGCGGATCGCGTGGTCGCCCGACCTGGGCGGCAGCGTGCCGGTGGAACCGGAGGTGGCCGACGTCGTCGAGGCGTCGGCGAAGGTGTTCGGCGACCTGGGGTGCGTGGTGGAGCGCGACTGCCCGGACTTCGCCGGCGCGGACGAGGCGTTCCGGATCCTGCGGGCGTGGCAGTTCGCGGTGAAGTACGGGCCACTGCTGGAAACCGAGCGGGATCGGATCAAGGACACCATCGTGTGGAACACCGAGGAGGGGCTGCGGCTGTCGGCGACCGACGTCGGCCGCGCCGAAGTCCTGCGCACCGAGCTGTTCCACCGCTTCCGCGAGTTCTTCACGCGCTACGACTTCCTGCTGCTGCCGGTCAGCCAGGTGCCGCCGTTCGACGCGGAGCTGGAGTACCCGGTGCGGGTCGCGGGCATGGACATGGAGACCTACCTCGACTGGATGCGCTCGGCCTACTTCGTGACGGTCAGCGGCTCGCCCGCGTTGTCGGTGCCCGCCGGGTTCACGCCCGGCGGCCTGCCGGTCGGGCTGCAGATCGTGGGGCCGCACCGCGCCGACTTCGCCGTGCTGCAGCTGGGGCACGCGTTCGAGCAGGCCACCGGGGTGGGGCGGCGGCGACCGGCGGTGGCGCGGTGAGGGCGCGCGAGCTGTGGGTCGTGCTGGAGACGCTGCACGACGTCACCTACTTCGCGCCGCAGGCCAAGGCGGCGCACGAGGCGGCGGGGCTGCGCGGGTTCTGGCGCGGCTACGTCGCGACGCGGGCGGCGCCGCTGGGGGCGGCCGGGCTCGGCGTGGTGACCGCCGTGTTCTACGGCTTCGCGCCGTCGTTCCTGGCGCGGTCGGTGCCGTCGATCTGGGATGTGGTGTCCCCGGCGGAGGCGCTGGCCGCCCGGAGCGCGGGCGCGGTGGCGGCGTTGCGGGACCACGTGCGCGAGGTGCCGGCTCCGGTGCTGCCGGTGCTGCGGCGGATCGTGGCGGCGGCGGGCTGGGCGGGCCGGCCGCTGGGGGCCGCGAACGCCGCGCTGCCGTGGCCGGACGACCCGCTCGCGGCGCTGTGGCAGGCGGCGACGACGTTGCGCGAGCACCGCGGCGACGGGCACGTGGCGGTGCTGGCCGCGGAGGGCGTCGACGGCCTGGAAGCACACGCCCTGCGCGACGCGGCCGACGGCAGCCGGAGCGTCGTGGCGCCCAACCGCGGCTGGACGGACGACGAGTGGACGGCGGCCCGGGACCGGCTGGCCGCCCGCGGCCTGATCGACGGGCGCGGGCTGACCGACCGGGGCGCCCGCCTGCGGGACCACATCGAGCGGCGCACGGACGAGCTGGCGGCGGTGCCGTACTCGGCGGCGGGCGAGGACGAGCTGACCGCGCTGGACGGCTGGCTGCGGCCGATCGCACGCGCGCTGGTGCCGGTCCCGGTGCCCCACCCGAACCCGGTGGGTGCGCCGGCGCCCTGACGAGCCGGATCGTGGGCAGGGGGCCGGTGGGCGCGCACGGCGGCTCTGTTGCAACGTCGCGCGGCGAGCCGGTGGGGCGCCGGTGCTCGGACCGGTTGGGTCGTGGGCAGGGGGCCGGTGGGGTGCGGTGCCCCCACCAGTGGGCCGGGCCGTGGGCAGGGGGCCGGTGGGCGCGCGCGGCGGCTCTGTTGCAACGTCGCGCGGCGAGCCGGTGGGGCGCCGGTGCTCGGACCGGTTGGGTCGTGGGCAGGGTGCCGGTGGGGTGCGGTGCCCCCACCAGTGGGCCGGGCCGTGGGCAGGGGTCATCTTGGGCGGCGCGCCTGCCCGGCTACGCCGCTGGCACCCCGACCGGCGCGCCGAACCTCGGGCAGGGGCCAATCGGGCCGCTGCGCGCGACCGCCCGGCCGCTTGGCCCTGCACCCGCCCGGGTGGCTTCCGCAGCCGAGCCGCGTCCGCCTCAGAACTGCAGCCAGCCCACCGCCGAGGACACCAGCAGCGCCGCGATCAGGATCGCCAGCACCACGGAGATCACGATGGTCACCACGGGCAGCGCCCGCGGCGGTTTCTGCTGGTGGTGCGAAAGTCCGGAGGTCTGGCCGGAGTCCGGGGGAGTGTCGCCGGGGGCGACGCCTCCGCCGGGTTCCAGTCCGGGCGTCCGGGCGGGATCCGGGTCGGGCGGGGTGTCGCCCGGCACGACGCCGCCGCGTTCGGTTCCCGGGGTGCGGTCGGAGCGCGGATCGGGACTGCTCATCGGTCTTCCCTTCCCACCGACGCTGACACGTCGAACGACAGGCCCTTGTCACCGGCGCCCACCCGCACCCGCGCGCCGGGGGTCAGCTCGCCGCGCAGCATCATCCGCGACAGCGGGTTGTCGACCTCGCGCTGGATCGTGCGCCGCATCGGGCGCGCGCCGAACTCGGGCTGGTACCCGGCCCGCGCCAGCCACCGCACGGCGTCCGGCGTGAACTCCAGCGTGATGTCCTGCGCGTGCGCGCGCCGTTTCGTCTGCTCCAGCATCAGCTCGGTGATCTGCTCCAGCTGCGCGGCCTCGAGCTTGCGGAACACGATGATCTCGTCGATCCGGTTGAGGAACTCCGGCCGGAACTGCTCCCGCAGCCGCCGCATCAGCCGCTCCCGCAGTGGCCGCTCCGAGTCGCCCCGGTCGGCGGCGAACCCGAGCGCCCCCTGCGTGCTGCTGGAGATGATCTCCGACCCGATGTTGCTGGTCATGATCAGCACCGTGTTGGTGAAGTTCACCGTGCGCCCGCGGCCGTCGGTCAGCCGCCCGTCGTCGAGGACTTGCAGCAGCACGTTGAAGATCTCCGGGTGCGCCTTCTCGATCTCGTCGAAGAGCACCACCGAGTAGGGCCGCCGCCGCACCGCCTCGGTCAGCTGGCCGGCCTCCTCGTACCCGACGTAGCCGGGGGGAGCGCCGATCAGCCTGCTGACCGTGTGCCGCTCGCCGTACTCGGACATGTCCAGCCGGATCATCCGCTCCTCGTCGCCGAACAGCGCCGCCGCCAGCGCTCGCGCCAGCTCGGTCTTGCCGACGCCGGTGGGGCCGAGGAACAGGAAGCTGCCGTAGGGCCGATCCGGCGGCGCGAACCCGGCACGCGAGCGGCGCACGGCCTCGGCGACCGCGTCGACCGCCTCCTCCTGCCCGATGACCCGCTCGTGCAGGTGCTCCTCCAGCCGCAGCAGCCGGTCGCGCTCGTCCTCGGTCAGCTGGTTCACCGGCACCCCGGTCAGCCGCGAGATCACCTCGGCGATGTCCTGCGGCGTCACCTCCTGCACGCCGCTGGGCCGCCCGTCGCTGTCGGCGGTGCGCAGCTGCTCGCGCAGGCCGGCGATCTCGTCGCGCAGGGCCGAGGCGCGCTCGAAGTTCTCCTCGGCCACCGCCTGGTCCTTGTCCCGGGACAGCTCCTCCAGCCGGGCCTGCAGCTCGCGCACGTCGTTGGGGCGGCGGCCGGAGCGCAGCCGCACGCGCGCGCCGGCCTGGTCGATCAGGTCGATCGCCTTGTCCGGCAGGAACCGGTCGGTCAGGTAGCGGTCGGACAGGTCCGCGGCCGCCGCCAGCGCCTCGTCGGTGAACCGGACCTGGTGGTGCGCCTCGTACCGGTCGCGCAGGCCGTGCAGGATGGCGACGGTGTCGGGCACCGACGGCTCGGGCACCAGGATCGGCTGGAACCGCCGCTCCAGCGCCGGGTCGTTCTCGATGTGCTGCCGGTACTCGTCGAGCGTGGTCGCGCCGACGATGTGCAGCTCACCGCGGGCCAGCGCCGGCTTGAGCATGTTGCCCGCGCCCATCGACCCCTCCGACGCGCCCGCGCCGACCACGGTGTGCAGCTCGTCGATGAACACGATCAGCTGGTCGCGGTTGCGGCGGATCTCGTCGAGGAGGTTCGTCATGCGCTCCTCGAAGTCGCCGCGGTAACGGGTGCCGGCGACCATCGCGGTCAGGTCGAGCCGCACCACCCGGCGGCGGGCGAGCAGGTCGGGCACGTCGCCGTCGCAGATGCGCTGCGCCAGGCCCTCCACGATCGCCGTCTTGCCCACGCCCGGTTCGCCGATCAGGACCGGGTTGTTCTTGGTGCGCCGGGACAGCACCTCGACGGTCTGCTCGATCTCGTCGTCGCGCCCGACGACCGGGTCGATGTTGCCCTCGGCCGCCTCGGCGGTGAGGTCCCGGCCGTACTGGTCCAGCGTCGGCGTGTCGGTGCGTGGCTGCGGCCGCTGCTCGGGACGGCCGCGCGGCATCGGCTGCCCCTGCGGCGGGCCCTGGAACGCCTCCGGCGTGACCCCGGCGCGGGCAAGGATGCGGCCGGCTGCGGAGTCCGGGTTGGCGACGAGCGCGAGCAGCAGGTGCTGCGGCCCGATGTAGCTGGAGCCGAGGGTGCGGGCGATGCCGTGCGCGTCCAGCAGCGCGCGCTTCGCGCCCGGCGCGAGCATGGCCGGGGTGGTGCGCTCGCCGGTGCCACTGCCGTGCCGGTCGATCTCCCGCGCGATCTCCTCGGGCTTCGCGCCCGCGCTCTCCAGCAGCTGCCGCGTCGGCGACGCCTGCGTGGCCGCCCACAGCAGCTGCTCGGTGTCGACGTCGGCCCGGCCCTGGTCGGCCGCCTTCTCGGCGGCGTGCGCGACGAGTTCCCGCGCCTGGTCGGACATCAACCGCGTGATGTCGACCGCGTTCGGGCGCCTGCTGGGCACGGCGTTGCCGAAGAACTGCGCCAGGAACTGGTCGAACGGACTGCCGGGCCCGCCTGCGAAAAAGCCGGTCATTCGGGCACGCTCCTCAGCCGTCGGGTGCGGGCCCGGCGCTCCACTTCGGACGGAGCGGGCCCGGGCCGTCCATCGCCGTCGGCTACCCGTGCCCGGGCGGCGCGAAACGACGCGTCAGGGCTCTTCGGTGAGCTTCTCCCGCAGGTGCTGCAGGGTCTGCGCGAGCAGCCGCGACACGTGCATCTGGGAGATGCCGACGCGCTTGGCGATCTGCGTCTGCGTCATGTTGCCGAAGAACCGCAGCATCAGGATGGTGCGCTCGCGCGGGGCCAGGTCGCGCAGCAGCGGTTGCAGCGCCTCGTGGTTCTCGACCGTCTCGATGCCGTAGTCCTCTTCGCCGAGGGTGTCGGCCAGCGACGCGGCCTCGTCGTCCTCGCCGGCCGGTTTGTCGACCGACACGGCGTAGTAGGCGTTGCCCGCCTGCAGGCCCTCGCTCACCTCGTCCGGCGTGAGGTCCAGCTCGCGCGCGATCTCCGTCGGCGTCGGCGCGCGGCCGAGGCGCTGGCCCAGCTCGCTGCTGGCCTGCCCGATCTGCAGGTGGAGTTCCTTGAGCCGCCGCGGCACCCGCACCGACCAGCTGGCGTCGCGGAAGTGCCGCCGGACCTCGCCCATGATGGTCGGCACGGCGAAGGACAGGAAGTCGGTGCCGCGTTCCGGCTCGAACCGGTCGACGGCGTTGATCAGCCCGACGCGCGCGACCTGCAACAGGTCCTCGTACGCCTCGCCGCGCCCGCTGAACCGGCGCGCGATGTGCTCGGCCACCGACAGGTACTGGGTGACCAGCGCGGTCCGGAGCTGTTCCCGGCGCGGATCGTCCGGCGCGGCGGCCGCCAGATCGGCGAAAGTGGGGGTGTGGTCCTCCGAGGAATCGTTGTCCTCGACGGTGCCCGCGAGGCGCGTCTCAGCCAACGTTCCGCTTCCCCCCGCTGTCTCGTGCCGACCTGGTCATGGCCCGGACTACCCCGTCCCGCCGTTCGCCACACCTGGTTGCGGGGGCCCGGTCCGGGGAACCCCGCGCCGAGAGGAACTGATGCGAGGAGGTCCATCGATGGTTGAGCAGACGACGGAACGCGCGCCGCTGGCCCAGGGTTTCGCACTGGTGGTGGGCGTGGTGTTCCTCGCGCTGGGGATCGCGGGCTTCGCCACCGCGGGGGAAATCCTGGGATTTCACACCGGCACTGTGCTCAACGTCGTGCGCACCGCGCTGGGACTGCTCGGCTTGATCGCCGCGCGCCGAGCACGCACCGCACGGGTGTTCGGCCTGGTGGCCTTCTTCCCCCTGCTGGGCATCACGATCTGGGGCTTGCTGTCCGCGGGCACCGACAACCCCGACGACGTTCGCCGGGTGTTCGACCCGCACTGGGCCGACAACGCGTTGCACGGGGTGGTCGCGGTGCTGGGACTGGTGATCTTCCTGCTGCCCGCACGGACGAGGACCACCGAACGCGTGTGACGATCACGGAGAGTAGCAGTGCTGCGTAGCGTGTTTAGTTCCTCTGCCAGGGTGAAAGAACTCCTCCATGAGACGGGCAGAGGACGATTCGCTGCGAATACTGCTGTGGCACGTACACGGGTCATGGACCAGTTCCTTCGTAAGCGGACGGCACGAGTACCTCCTTCCGCTGCTACCGGAGGGCGGTCCCTGGGGACGGGGCCGCTGTGACCGAGCGTGGCCGTCCGCGCGGGAGGTGAGTCCGGCCGAGCTGCGGAACGCCGACATCGACGTGGTCGTCCTCCAGCGCCCGGACGAGATCGAGCTGACCGAGCGGTGGACGGGGCGGCGGCCCGGCCGGGACGTCCCCGCGGTGTTCGTCGAGCACAACACCCCGACCGGCGACGTGCCGCGCACGCGGCACCCGCTGGCCGATCAGGACGAGATCCCGCTGGTGCACGTCACCCACTTCAACAACCTGATCTGGGACTCCGGCCGGGCGCCTGCCACGGTCATCGAGCACGGGGTGGTCGACCCGGGCGAGCTGTACACCGGCGAGGAGGCCTCGATCGGCCTCGTCATGAACGAGCCGGTGCGCCGGGGCCGCGCGGTCGGCACCGACCTGCTGCCCGCCTTCGCCGAGGTCGCCCCGCTGGACGTCTGGGGCATCGGCGTGGAGAAGCTCGACGGCCACTTCGGCCTCGGGGAGCGCCTGCGCACGCGGGGCGACCTCGGGCAGGACGCCCTGCACGCGGGGCTGGCGCGGTGCCGGTTGTACCTGCACACCCCGCGCTGGACGTCGCTGGGCCTGTCGCTGATCGAGGCGATGCACCTGGGGATGCCGGTGGTGGCGGTGGCCAGCACCGAGGCGTCCCGCGCGGTGCCGCCGGAGGCGGGTTTCGTCTCGGCGGATGTGAACGAACTGGTGCGCGCGGCCGCCGAGCTGATGGCGGATCCGGAACTGGCGCACCGGATGGGCAAGCAAGCGCGCGAGCACGCGCTGGCCAGCTACGGCCTGGACGCCTTCCTGCGCAACTGGGACGTCCAGCTCGGCCGGGTGACGAGTGGAGGTAGCGCATGAAGATCTCGATGGTGTCGGAGCACGCCAACCCCCTGGCCGTTCTGGGCGAGGTGGACGCGGGCGGGCAGAACCTGCACGTGGCGGAACTGTCCGCCGCGCTGTGCCGACAGGGCCACGACGTCACCGTCTACACCCGGCGCGACGACCGGGCGCAGCCGGAGGAGGTCCGGGCGCCCGCGGGCTACCGGGTGGTGCACGTGCCGGCGGGCCCGGCGGAGTACCTGCCCAAGGACGACCTGTTGCCGCACATGACCGAGTTCGGCCGCTACCTGGCCAAGGCGTGGCAGCGGGACACCCCGGACGTGGTCCACGCGCACTTCTGGATGTCCGGCCTGGCGTCGCTGCTCGCCACGCGCGGCACCGACGTGCCGGTGGTCCAGACCTTCCACGCGCTGGGCGTGGTGAAGAAGCGCTACCAGGGCAAGGCGGACACCAGCCCGCCGGAGCGGGTGCAGCTGGAGCGGCTGATCGGCAAGAACGCCGCGCGCGTCGCCGCCACCTGCTCGGACGAGGTGTTCGAGCTGGCCCGGATGGGGCTGCCGCGCTCGCGCATGTCGGTCGCGCCGTGCGGGGTCGACCTCGAGCGGTTCACCCCGGACGGGCCGGTCGCGCCGCGCGGGAACCTGCACCGGATCGTCAGCGTCGGGCGGCTGGTGCCGCGCAAGGGGTTCGCGACGGCGATCGCCGCGCTGCCCGCCGTGCCCGGCGCCGAACTGGTCATCGCGGGCGGACCCGAGCAGGGGCGGCTCGCCGACGACCCGGAGGCCAAGCGCCTGGTGGAGCTGGCCGAGCGGCTCGGCGTGGCCGACCGCGTGCGGCTGCTGGGCCAGGTGACGCGGGACGAGATGCCGTCGCTGCTGCGCTCGGCGGACCTGGTCGTGTGCACGCCGTGGTACGAGCCGTTCGGCATCGTGCCGCTGGAGGCCATGGCCTGTGGTGTCCCGGTGGTCGCGGCGGCGGTCGGCGGCCTGATCGACACCGTGGTGGACGGCGTGACCGGGGAACTGGTGCCGCCCAAGCGCCCGGAGGCGCTGGCCGCGACGCTGCGCCGCCTGCTCGGCGACCCCGCGCAGCGCGAGGCGTACGGGATCGCGGGCTGCGACCGCGCCCGGTCGCGGTACTCGTGGGACCGCATCGCGATCGACGTCCTGCGGGTCTACGAGAAGGCGCTGGGGGACAAGGCTCCCGCCGGTGCGGTCGTGCCCGCCGACGCCGCGGCGAGCCCGGTCTGACGACGGCGAACGGGAAGCCCCCTCGGGATCGTGGTCCCGAGGGGGCTTCGTCCGTCAGGTCAGCTTGTTGACCGCGGACTGGGCCTTGCCCTTGACCGTGCCCATCGCGTCCTGCGTGGGCGAGTAGGTGGCGTAGAGCTCGGGGTCGGGCTTGGGTGCGCTGCCGGGACCGCCGAGGGGCTTGGGGTCCATCAGGTACTCGATGCGGTCTTCACCGGTGGACCAGGCGCCCTTGTTGCCGTCGGGGCCGTCGGAGAGGTGCCAGATGGTGTTGTTGTGCG
>NZ_JAKGSD010000021.1 GCF_021654135.1 Amycolatopsis tucumanensis
CGGCGGCGGCGGGAAGGTCGACACGCCGGACCTCGACGGCCCCACGAGCCCGGACACACCGAACAGCCCGGACGGCGTCGACGGCACCCCGGGCACGCCAGGCGCCAGCCGCCCCGGCGACGGTTCCGGGAGCCCGCTCCGGCGGGACGCCGAAGATCCCGACCTCCGTTCCCAGGAACCGGTCGGGCGGTGCGGCCGCCGCGAGCCGATCGACATGGCGACCGGCGAGATGTACCTGGTGCAGAAGGACGTCCAGCTCCCCGGCCTGCTCCCGCTGGTGCTGCAGCGCGTCCACGTGTCGTCCTACCGCTCCGGCCGCCTCTTCGGCCCGTCCTGGGCGTCCACATTGGACCAACGATTGGAGCTGGACGAGCGCGGTGTGTGCTACGCCGGTCCCGACGGGGTGATCCTCGTGTATCCGCACCCGCCCGCGGAGGGCGAGGTCTTCGCGGAGGCCGGCGCCCGATGGCCGTTGGCGCGGGCGGCCGATGGCGGGTACACGATCCGCCAGCCGCAGAGCGGCCGCGTGCTGCGGTTCGCGCCCGCTCGGGGTGGTACCGCGGAACTCACCGCGATCGAGGAACGCACCGACCGGATCGACTTCGACCGTGACCCCTCCGGGATGCCCGTCGCGGTCCGGCACTCCGGTGGGTATCGGGTCGACGTCCGGACCTCCGATGGGCGCGTCACGGAACTCAGCCTGCAAGATCCGCCGTCCGGCGGGATTTCCCTGGTGCGGTACGGCTACGACGGTGGCAACCTCGTAGAGGTCGTCAACTCGTCCGGCCGTCCGCTGCGCTTCGCCTACGACCAGGCCGGCCGGATCATCCGCTGGGACGACCGCAACGGCGAGTGGTACGCCTACACCTACGACCACCGCGGTCGCTGCGTCCGCACGGAGGGCTCGGGCGACGCGCTCGCCGGCACGCTCGAGTACGACCTCGAGAACCGGGTGACGACCGAGACCAACTCGCTGGGCCACGTCCGGCGGTACCACTTCAACGAGTTCAACCAGCTGGTGCGGGAGATCGACCCGCTGGGCCACGAGACGCGGTTCGACTGGGACCGTTACCACCGGCTGCTCGCGCACACCGACCAGCTGGGCCGCACCACCCGCTACCGGTACGACGACCGGGGCAGCCTCACCGAGGTGACGCGCCCGGACGGTACGCGGGCGCTGATCGAGTACAACGCACAGGGTCTGCCCGCGACCGCGGTCGACCCCGACGGGTCGGTGTGGCGGTACGAGTACGACGATGCGGGCAACCGCACGCTCGTCGTGGATCCGACGGGCGCGGTGACCCGGTACGGCTACAACGAGTCGGGGCACCTTGCGACGATCACCGACCACTTCGGCAACGTGGTCCGCCGTGAGACCGACTCCGCAGGCCTGCTCACCGCCCTGACGGACCCCGACGGCGGCGTCACGCGTTACCGGCGGGACCAGTTCGGCCGGGTGATCCTCGTCCAGGACCCGGTCGGCGGCGAGACGCACCTCCGCTGGACGGTCGAGGGCAAGCTGTTGTCCCGCACGTTGCCGGACGGCACTACCGAGCACTGGAGGTACGACGGCGAGGGCAACGAGGTCGAGCGGGTCGACGCGAACGGCAACGTGACACGCGTCGAGATGACGCACTTCGACTTCTTCGCCTCGCAGACGGGCCCGGACGGTGCCCGGTTCGACTTCGTCTACGACAGTGAGATGAAGCTCCGCGCGGTTCGCGACCCGCTCGGCGACGAATGGCGGTACGAGTACGACGCGGCCGGCCGCCTGATCGCCGAGACGGACTTCACCGGTCGCGCCATCTCCTACGAGCGCGACGCGGCGGGGCAGCTGGTGTCCCGGACCAACGGTGCGGGCGAGACCACGGTCTTCGTGCGCGACGCCCTCGGCAACGTCGTCGAGCGCCGGTCCCGTGACGGTGTCGCGACGTTCGAATACGACCCGGCGGGGCGGCTTGTCCGCGCTCGCAACGCGGATGCCGACGTTCGTTTCGAACGGGACGCGGCGGGCCGGGTGCTCGCCGAGACGATCAACGGCCATTCCACCGTTTTCGCCTACGACGCTCTGGGCCGCCGCACGTACCGTCGCACACCCTCGGGCACGGAGAGCTTCTGGGACTACGGCTCGAGCCACCGGCCCGCTTCACTGCGTACCGGCGGGCGGACGTTCACCTTCGGGTTCGATGCCGCGGGCCGGGAGATCGAGCGGTTGCTCGACAGTGGAACGGCGCTGGCGCAGACGTGGACGCCCACGCACCGGCTGGGTTCGCAGACCGTGGCCGGCGTCGCCGACCGGGCGAACGGAACCATGCGGCACCTCTACGAACGCCGCTACCACTACCGGCCCGATGGTGTCGTGAACGCCATCGAGGACGACATCGCCGGAGTCCGGCGCTATGAGCTCGACGCGAACGGCCGGGTGGAACAGGTCGGCAGTCCGGACGGCTACGAGCGGTACTCCTACGATCCGGCGGGCAACATCCGGACCGCGGAGTGGCCGGACACCGACACGGACGGCCAGGGACGGCGCGACTACCAGGGCGCGCTCGTGGTTTCGGCGGGTCGCGTGCGGTACGGCTACGACCGTCAGGGCCGGATCACGTTGCGGCAGAAGAAGCGGCTGTCGGCGAAACCCGACACGTGGCACTACACCTGGAACTCCGAGGACCGGCTGACCTCGGTGGTCACGCCGGACGGCACGCGGTGGCGCTACCTCTACGACGCGCTCGGGCGCCGCATCGCGAAGCTGCGCCTCGCCGCGGACGGGGTCACGGTCGCGGAACGCACGGACTTCTTCTGGGACGGGTCCGTGCTCGTCGAGCAGATCAGCAGTGATGCCACCGCGATCTCCTGGGAGCACGAGCCGAGCGGACGGCGTCCCCTGGCTCAGGTCGAGCGCGTGTTCCGCGGGGACGGTTCGCAGCAGTGGTTCGACCGCGCCTTCTGCGCGATCGTCACCGATCTGGCCGGAACGCCGACCGAACTCGTCGACGGGTCCGGCGCCGTCGTGTGGCAGGGGCGCCGGACGCTGTGGGGCAAGGCATTGGCGCGCCTGGAGAACCGGGCCGGGACACCGCTGAGGTTCGCGGGTCAGTACTTCGACCTCGAAACCGGTCTGCACTACAACTTCCAGCGTTACTACGACCCGGAGTCGGGGCGCTTCGCGAGCAACGATCCACTCGGGCTCGAGGGCGGGTTCAACCCGCAGGCCTACGTCCCCAACCCGGTCAGCTGGATCGACCCGCTGGGGCTCACGGCCGCGGACGGATGCGGCCCGGACACGCCCGACGGCGAAGACGAGTACGTGCCGCTCTACAAGGCGCCGCAGCGCGGCCTCGGGCAGCAGCAGTACGAGCACGGCTACCGCGCGGACGATTACGGGGGGACGGGACCGTGGGAGGCGGGAGCGTTCTTCGCGCGTGATCGCGAGCTCGCGGACACCTATGCGGGCCACTACGGTGAGGGGGTCATCGAGATCCAGGTCCCGGCTTCGGAGTACGCGGATCGGTTCGCCCGGTTCGAACAGCCGTACCAGGGCGGGCCGCTGACCGAAGTCGAGATTCCCGCGTCTCGTGTGGAAGAACTCAACCAGTACCCGAGAAAGTGGCATCGATGATGAACGACGCGGAATGGGCGGCCGCGAAGGAACGCTTCCCGATCGGCTCGGTGGTGGAGGCCGTGGTCGCGGAGCACCTGCCGTTCGGCATGATCGTGACCCTGCCCGGGGAGGTGCCCGCGTTGATCGACGCCATCAGCTACCGGCCCGGCGGCGAAGACGTGTTCGACCATTCGAAGTGGCCTGCGGTCGGCGAACCGGTCCACGGCACGATCGCCGACCACCGGGACCGCAACCGGCAGATCCAGGTCCGGGTGGGGCCGCCCGTGTGGGAGAAGACCGGGAGTGACCGTTCCTGACGAGCTGCGGCGCCTGCCACCCGAGGAGCAGCGCGCCCGCTTGCGCGCGACCGAAGGTGGCGGCAACTGGCTCGGTCTCATCCAGACCGCGACCCTCTACGCCACCACCCCCGGCGAAAGCCGGGAGTCGTGGGCTCGTCTCGCGGTGGCGGCGCTCGAGGTCGCCCGGGAGACGGGCGCCCTCGCGGATCGGGAAGTCCGGCCGCGGGAAGCCAACCTCGCCCGCAACCTCGACGACCCGGTCGCCGCCGGGCTGCGGCCCGACGACGTGGCGGCCGCGTGCCTGGCCCTGGCCGGGATGACCCCGGCCAGGGCGGCGGCGGTGGAGTGGTCCCTGCGCTCCGAGGACGTCGGCAAGATGCGCACGCTGCGCCGGGTCCGCAACGTCGTCGTGCCCGCGGTCGAGCTGAGCGACCGGGTGGCGAGCGAGGAGCTGCGCCGGGAGCTGGAGGAGTGGCGCGCGGTGCTGCCGCGCCTGCCCTGACCTCGCGCGTACCGCCTGAGTCGTAATCCAAGAGCCGCTCTTCGACGGACGCGCGGGGCGGCCGTCTGCCGTAGCTTCGGGGGCGTGCGTGACCCCCGCCGGTGGCCGGCTCTCGTGGACGTGGTGCTCACCCTCGTCCCGCTGGGGTTCGTCCTCGTGACGACCACCGTGGCGGGCCGGGCGCAGCAGGATCCGCTCGACCTGTCCGGCTACCTGTGGCTCACCGCGGCCGCGTTACCGTTGTTCGCCGTGCGGCGGGTGCCGTTGCCGGTCTTCGTCGTCACCGCCGCGCTGACCTGGGCCTACTACAGCACGGACCACCCGGGCGGCCCGGCGGTCGTGGTGCCGACCATCGCGCTGTTCGTGCTCACCCGCGCCCGCGGGCCGCTCGTCGCGGGCATCGCCGGGTCGGCCGTCATCCTGGCCGGGCTGGTCGTCTACTTCGCCCGCGGCGGTGAACTCGTGCTCGACGCCCGCGCCGGGTTGTTCGTCGTCTGGCTGGTCGCCGTCCTCGGCATCGGCACCGCCGTCCGCAACCGCGTCGCGGCCAGGCTCGCCGCCGAGCAGGAGGCCGCCGAACGGCAGTCCCGCCTCGCCGAGCAGGAGCGGCTGCGCATCGCCCGCGAGGTGCACGACGTCGTCGCCCACAGCCTGGCCATGATCAACGTCCAGGCCGGCGTCGCGGTGCACGTCGCGGACCGGCGGCCGGACCAGGCCGTCGCCGCGTTGCAGGCGATCAAGGAGGCCAGCGCGACCGCGCTCGCCGACCTGCGCGCCACCGTCGCCGTGCTGCGCTCCGGCCAGGGCCTCGGGCCCGCGCCCAGCCTGAAGCAGCTCGGCGAACTGCTCGACCACACCCGCGCGACCGGCCTGACCGTCCGCGTCCACGGCTCGCCCGGCGACCTGCCCGCCCCGGTCGACGGCGCGGCCTACCGCATCCTGCAGGAGTCGCTCACCAACGTCGTCCGGCACGCCAACCAGCCCCGCACCGTCGACATCCGCTTCGCCCGCCGCGACGGACAGTTCCGGCTCGTGGTGCGGGACGACGGCCGCGGTGCGGAAACCCCCACCGTCGGCAACGGCCTGCGGGGCATGCAGGAACGCGCCGCCGCGCTCGGCGGCAAAGCCGAGGCCCACGTGGTCGACGGCGGTTTCGAGGTCCGCGCGGAACTACCCCTGGAGGAGACATGATCCGGGTCGTGCTCGCCGACGACCAGGCGCTGGTGCGCGCCGGGTTCCGCGTGCTGCTGGAGACCGAGGACGGGTTCGAGGTCTGCGGCGAGGCCGCGGACGGCGCGCAAGCGCTTGCCCTGGCGCGGGAACACCGGCCGGACGTGGTCGTCATGGACATCCGCATGCCCGGCGTCGACGGCCTCACCGCCACCCGCGAGATCACCGGCGACCCGGACCTGGCCGAGGTGAAGGTCCTGGTCCTGACCACCTTCGACGTCGACGAGTACGTGTTCCAGGCCCTGCGTTCCGGCGCCAGCGGGTTCCTGCTGAAGGACACCGACCCGGTCGAGCTGCTCCGCGCGCTGCGCGTGGTCGCCTCCGGCGAAGCCCTGCTCGCGCCGACCGTCACCCGGCGGCTGATCAGCGAGTTCGTCGGCCGCCCGGAGAACCGGCGCATCGACACGGCCGCGGTGCAGCGGATCACCGACCGCGAACGCGAGGTGCTGGCGCTGGTCGCGGGCGGTCTGTCCAACGACGAGATCGCCGCCCAGCTGGTGATCTCCACGGCCACCGCGCGCACGCACGTCAGCCGCATCATGACGAAACTCGGCGCGCGGGACCGCGCCCAGCTCGTCGTGCTGGCCTACGAGTCCGGCTTGGTCACGCCGCGCGGCTCACGGTGACGCAGCACGGCCACCAGCCGCACCAGGAACACCACGGCGATCAGGCCGACGAGGCCGATCTGGATCCACATCCGCGCCTCCTTCCCGTGCCCGATGCTCTGCTCGTTAGGCGCGCGGGAGTGGGAGGAGGTTGCGTGACACGCCGAAGTCACCCGTTGGGGGTGACCGGCTCACCTGCGAGGATGCGCGTCAGCGACCAGACGCGGTGCGGATCGAGGTCCACCGGGCGGGGCGCCGGATCGGGCCGCAACCGGCTCAGCAGGACCTGCTGGACCAGCGCGGTCGGCACACGGCGGGTGGCCAGCCGCCGCCAGAAGACGTGGTCCTCCAGGCCGTCGGCCAGCGGGTCCTCGGTCCAGCCGCCGAACGACTCGGCCAGTTCGCGGCGCACCAGGTACCCGCTGCCGAGGTAGGGCAGCTCCGCCAGCCGCCGCTCCTCCGGGGGCAGCGCGGCGACCAGTCCTTCGACCGGGTCGGCGACCGGGCAGTGCACCACGTCGACGTCGGCGGAGGCGGCGACCAGCCGTTCCAGCAGCCGGCGCGAGGCCCGCAGCCCGCCGTCGAGCACCAGCAGCCACGGCGCGGCCGAGCGCTCCAGCAGCCGGTTGCGCGTGTACCCGCGGCCCAGCGGCAGCTCGTGCCGCAGCAGGTCGGCGGGCCGGGGGCGGGGCCGCGGCGCGACACCGTCCTCGCCGACGAGGATCCGGCGCGGCAGCACGGTGCCGGCGAGCAGGTCGCGGACCAGCGGGTCCGGATCCGGTTCGCCGGGGCGGCGGACCAGCAGCACGTCCACCTCGGCCCGGTCGGCGTCCGGGAACACCGTGGGCACCGCCGAGGGCAGCCACTCCACGCCGGACGTGCGGCGCGCGTCCACGGTCTGCTGGCCCATGCGCGTGGCCAGCGGCGGGTTCTCGGCCGGCGCCCCCAGCGACCGGGTGCCGGCGAACCGCACGTCCCAGGAGGGGGTGTCGATAGCCAGCGGCCGCGGCTCCTCGACGGCTGTGGTCTCGGCGAGCGGGGCGCTCGCGGGCACCCCGGGCGAGGCGGTCAGCACCCGTTCAGCCAGTTCGACGAGCGTCTTCGCGGACGCCAGCGGGTCCAGCGCGGTGCGCACGAACTCGTACCCCGCCAGCCGCAGGTCGCGTTCCCGCTGCGGGTCCGCGGCCAGCGCCGCGGCCGCCGCGCCGAGCGACTCCGGCCGCGTCACGACCAGGTGCGTGCCGGACACCAGCGGCGCGAGGTCAGTGGACGGCTCGGTCAGCACCACGCAGCCGTTGCACAGCGCCTCCAGCACCCGCACCCACTCCAGCGCCCGCGAGCGCTCGCGGTGCAGGTTGAGCAGGAACCGCGAGTTCGCCAGGTGCGCGAACTTCGCCTCGCCGGGCAGGAAGTCGACCCGCCGCGGGCCCATCGGCTCGTGTGGCGGGGTGAGCAGCCGGACGCGCAGGTCGGCGAGGTCGCCGGCGTAGGACGCGAGCAGCTTCGACCGGCGCCGTTCCGCGGTGCCGAGGTAGGTCACGTCGATCTCGCGGGCGCTGTCCGGGTCGCCGCCCCACGCGTCCCAGAGCGGCGAGTACCCCAGCTGGAAGTGTTCGACCGGGATGCCGCGGCGGCGCAGTTCGGCGGTCGAGTCGTGGTTGATGTCCACCGCGCCTGCCAGCCCCGGCAGCAGGGCCGCGCTGCGCTCGAAGGTCGCCGTGCCCGGGTGCTCGACGCAGAAGGCGATGGTGCGGCGCCGCTGCTCCTCGGTCGGCTGGTCGGCCTCCGGGGTCACCACGAAGTACTCGTGCGGCACCACGACGTAGACCGTGTCGGCGTCCGCGTCCGGGTAGCGGCCGGTCGCGGTGGTCGCGTGGAACCCGGCTCGCCGCACCGAATCGGCGACCACCTCCAGCAGCTCCGCCATGAACCCGGAGCCGCCGGTCGCGGACACGAAGCAGAGCTGCGCGGTCATGAAGTCCGCCGCCGCACGGCCCGCAGCGGCGCGGTGACCCGCCAGCTCACCGTCGCCCGCGTCGCGTCCAGTTCCCGCGCCAGCTCGGCGGCCCGCTGCTCGGCGGCGAGCGTGCCGCTCTCGGTGAGCGGCGCCTCGGCAGGCGCCGCGCCGGACAGCTGCAGCTCGGCGTCCAGCAGCCGCAGCCGCAGCCGGTCGCGTTCGCCGCGGGTCTCGGCCAGCTCGGCGCGCAGCGAATCGCGTTCGGCGCGGGCGACCAGCACATCCCGCGCCAACGCGTCGGCCTGCTCGGCGCGGTCGGCGACGCCGGCCAGCTTCTCCACCTGCTTCACCAGCTGGTCGCGGTGCTTGGTCAGCTCGCGGATCTGCAGTTCCGACTCGCGCAGCTCGGTGCGCAACCGCTCGCGCTCCTCGGTGAACGCGACCCGCTCGGCCCGCAACCGGGTCAGCTCGGCGCGCACCGCACCTGGCAGCTCGTCGGTCATCCCCGCTCCTTCACCAGCTCGGTGAGCACGTCGGCGTACTCGGCGGCGTAGCCCGCCGGGTCCAGCCAGCCGCGCAGCTTTTCGTAGGCGTTCGCGGCGATCGCGCGCCGCCGGTCCGCCGGGGTGTCCAGGGCACGCAGCAGCGCGACGGTGAGCGCGTCCGCGTCGTTGGGCTCGAACAGCCAGCCGCTGTGCCCGTCGGCGATCATCTCCCGCGCGCCGAACACGTCGCTGGCCACGACCGGCAGGCCGCAGCACACGGCCTCCAGGATCGAGCGCGGCAGCGACTCCACGTCGGAGCTGTTCACGAACAGGTCCGCCGCCTCGAACCACGGCGCCGGGTCGCGCTGGATCGGCACCAGGTCGACCCAGTCCCGCAGCCCGGTCCGCTCGGTGAACTCGGCCAGCGCCAGCCCGTACGGCGACGGGTGGTGGCCGACGATGCTCAGCCGGATCCCCGGGTGCGCCCGCCGGACCCGGTCCATCGCGCTGATCAGCAGGCCCTGTCCCTTGCGCGGCTCCAGCACGCCGACGTTGAGCAGCAGCGTGGTGTCCTCGGGGATGCCGAGTTTCCGCCGCGCCGCGCGACGGTCGCGTTCGGACACCTGGCCGCCGTAGGCGACCATCGGCGTGCCGTAGCGGATCGTGCGGCAGCGCGCCGGGGACGAGAACGGCAGGAACATCTCGCGCGTGGCGTCGGCGACGAACAGCAGCCGGTCGGCCTCGCCCAGCGTGCTCACCCAGCGCTCGCGCACCGGCGGCAGCAGGCCCGCCGGACCCCAGTTCTGGTACGAGAAGTCGTTGAGGTCGAAGCTCTCGTGCAGCACCCACGCGGTCGGCAGCCCGGCCCGGATCGCCGCGTCCGCGCCGGGGAACGCGCCGAGCGTGTTCACCAGCGCGACCGAGGCGTCGGTGCCGCGCGCGAACTGGGCGAGCTCGGCGATGTGCCCTTCGTAGGATGCGACGTCGTGCACCCGGTACGGCGAGGTGAGGTGCACGTCGATGCCGTGCGCTTCGCAGTCCGCGCGCAGTTCGCCGTCGAGCTGGGTGACGACCGTGATGCGCCAGCCGTGCCGGGTCGCGAGCCGGTCGAGCAGTTCCTGCAACCACAACTGCCCGCCGCCGACCGCGAGGCTGTGCGTGAACACCAGCACGTGCCGCGGATCCGTGCCGCCACGCGGCCGCGCCAGCGCCTTCCGCGTGCGGTCGGCGAGCCGGGCGGCCAGCGCGACATCGGCGTCCTCGGCCGCCGGGTTGGACAGCACCACCTCGCGCGCCTCGGAGGTCCACTCGCCGGACAGCTCGCCGCGGACGCGGACCCGCACCGACAACGCGCGGTCCTCCCCGGCGGGCAGGTCGACCGGCACCCGCGCCTCGAACCCGCTGACCCCGGCGTCCGGGAAGTCCGGCAGGTGGTCGGCCACGTCCGGCCGCGGCAGGCGCGTGCGGGCGCGGACCGGTTCACCGCCGTCCACCAGGACCTCGACCAGCGACGGCGCCCGCGAGTCGAGCAGCACCCAGCCACGCACGAACACGACATCGCCCTGCGGGTTGTCGCCGTGCTTCGGGGTGTCGATCTCGTACAGCCGCAGCGGTTCCTCGTCGCCGAAGCGACCGACCTCGACGACGGCGCCGGTGAGCGCGTCGCCGTTCGCGGCGCGGACGACGACCTCGTGCCTGCCGGTCGGCACCGGGTCTTTCGTGCGGATCAGCAGACCGGTCGTGCCCGGCGGTTCGGTGCCCGTGTCGTGGCGCCGCACCTCCGCCTCGGACCCTCCGATGTGGACGGTCACGGTCTCGCCCGCGGTGACCCACCCGCGCAGCTCGAACAGGTGCCCCACCGGCCGTCCCGGCCGCACCAACCCGGCCGTTGCGTTCATCGTCCCGCCTTCAACGTCTCTTCGGCGTCCTTGACCAGGATCAGCACGTCCTGGTGGCCGTCCCAGCCCGCCTCGACGTACCCGGCAAGGCGCAGCCGCGGGGTGAGGACGTGCCCGGTCACCCACTCCGGCGTGCTCAGCGAGATGCCGTACCCGGGCTGGCCGGGGTAGTCGGCGTAGCCGAACCCGTGGTCACGGTAGTCCGCCAGCACCCGGGCGTGGTCCGCGGCCGTCAGGCCGTATTCGCCGCCGTTGGCCATCCGCCACGCGACGCGGCGGCCGTGCGTGGTGACCACCGCGACCCCGCCCGGCGCGAGCGCGCGCTCGAAGTAGCCCAGCAGCGCGTCCCACGCCGCGATGTCCAGGTGGGTCAGCACCGAACCGGACCAGATCAGGTCGATGTCGCTGACCTGCGGGATCTCCTCGATGCGCACCGACGCGGGCAGCCCGATCGCGCCGAAGAACCGCACGCAGTGCTCCACGCCGTCCAGTTCGATGTCGGAGGCGACGAGTTCGGCGTCCGGGAAGGCGGCCCGGAACGTGCGCAGCACCCGGCCGTAGCCGCAGCCGAAGTCGAGCACCCGCCGTGGCGCGGGACGGCCGGCGGCCTGCAGCCCGTGCAGGCACGCCCGCAACGCCTGCCCGGCCACCGCGAAGTAGTGCTCGGTGTTGCCGCGGAACATCGAGTCGCCGGACGCGATGATCCGGTCGACGCGGGCCATGGTGCGGGCGACCTGCGCGTCCAGTTCGGTCGGGGCCGGCGTGTGCCGCGTGGTCTCCTCGGCGAGACGGCGGCGCCAGGCCAGGCGCATCGCGTCCCGCTCGTGGTCCAGACCGGAACCGGAGGTGACGCCGCAGCGCCGGATGGCCTGGAACTCCGCCTCCCGCTCGGCGGCCGCGTCGACGAACGCCGTCGGGCGGTCGAGCAGGACACCGAGCCAGGCGGCCAGGTCCCGCACCGTCGTGCCGGGCGCGGCGCCCGCCCAGCCCGCGCGGGCGAGTTCGTCCGCGAGCAGCAGCAGGCCCCGGTCGATCACCTCGCCGGCGGTCGTCCCAGCGCGCTCCCACTCCAGGTCGATCGCCCGCGGCGGGTCGCTGACCAGCACGTTCGACGGGATCAGGTCCCACGACGGGTTCGCCCGCACCAGGTCCGCCCACGCGGTCAGCAGCTCCGCGGCCCGCCACGGCTGTTCCGTCAGCACCTCGGGCAGCGTCGGGGCGTCGACCACGACGTCCGTCCACTCGCGCACCGCGACCGGCCCCGGTTCCTGCGGCAGCAGGGGAGTGCGGCGGATCTCGTCGCCGACCACGTCCGCGCGGGTGCACCAGCGGGCCGCGCGGTCGGTGTTGAAGTAGGTGGCGAGCAGGTCGTCCGGCCACAGCCGGGCGGCCGGTTCGCCTGCCGAGGCGAGGAACAGCAGGCCGTCCACGGTGTCCAGGCCGAGGCCGCCCTCGACCATCTCGGCCCATCGCTCGTCGCGGCCGGCCAGCTCCACCGCCAGCCGCGGGTGCCGGTCGAGCAGTTCGGCGGTGATCACGGCGCGGGTGATCCGGTGACCGGGGAGGCAGCCGAGGACTTTGTGGACGGTCAGCCCGGCCGCGGCCAGCCGCCGCTCCCAGTGGCGGCGGGACTGCCCGCCCGGCCTGCCCACGCCGAGCCGGTTCGGCACCGCCAGGCACAGCACCCCGCCGGGCTTCAACCGGTCCGCGTGCTCGACGTCGGACGCGACGAGAAGGTCGTACCGCTCGCCGGGGACCTCGTCCAGCACGCGCACGCCGGGCAGATCGGCGGTGCGGGCCCGGACGGCCTCCGCGTGGTCGGGCTCGACGGCGTCGACCCGCGCCACCCGCTCGCCAAGGTACCGCGTCACCGCGCCGTGGCCCGCGCCCACTTCGAGCACGTGCGCGTCCGGCGGCAACCGGAGCGCCCGCAGCGCGTTGGCCCGGCCGTGGTCGAGCTGGTCCCGCTCGCCGGGCGCCAGCGCCGCGAAGTGCAGCTCGTCGGACAGCGCGGTGTGGTCGGCGGCGTTGCGGATGATCTCGGCGACCAGGTCGCTCACGATCAGCCCACCGGATAGGGCAACAACATCGAGCGGACGGTCCGCTGGTAGGCGCCCGACAACGCGGCCTCGTCGGCCAGGTCGCCCTGCGTCACGTTGACGCGGATCAGGTTCTCGCCCGACACCCAGGTGGCCCGGTACACGATCGGCGAGGCGACGAGCTTGTGGAACACCACCTGCGGCGGGATGTTCGGCAGCTGGTCGCTGATCAGCACCAGGCCGTTGCGCACGTAGTACTGGCGCAGCTGGCCGGCGAGCGCGGTCGCGGTGGCGGAGCTGTCCAGCGGGATGACCGTCACCGAGATCTTCTCGTTGCCGGGACCGCTGGCGTCCGGCTGGCGCTGCGAACCGCGCCAGGCGACCTCCTGCACCGAGCGGCTGCTCAGCAGCGTGGCCTCGCCCTCATCCATGATCCCCAGGTCGACCAGCCGGTTGACCGGCAGCAGACCGCTCTGGCCATCCGCGGTGCCCTCGGTCGGCGGGATCTTGTCCAGCAGCGCCTGGTTGGGCGAGTTGCTGGCGGCGCTCGAGGTGGGCGGCGCCTGCGTGGTCGTGGTGCCGGCCTGGGTGTCGTCACCGCCGGAGGTGGTCAGGAAGATCGTCAGGCCCGCGGCGACCAGCACCACGACGACCGCGACGGAGATCCAGACGGCCTTGCCCTTGCCCTTGGCCGGCTTGTCGTCGAAGGCCTCCGGACCCTGCGCGACCGGGCTGATCGGCGGGAAGTCGGAGCCGCCCCACGGCGGGCTCGCGTCGGACTCCGGCGCGTTCCACGGCTGCTGCACCGGCTGCGGGCCGGACTGGGGGAACCCGGCGGGCGGGGAGGCCGGGAAGCCCGCGGGCGGCGACTGCGGCGCGGGCGGGTTGGCGACGTACTGGGTGCGCTCCGGGTCCACCGGCGGCCTGGCCTGCCAGTTCGGCGAGACGGCCTGCGTCGGCTCCGCGGAGAAGTTCTGCGGCTGCTGCTGGGGCGGCTGCGGCGTGCCCTGCGGCGGGCTGATCGGCGCGATCACCTGCGTCGAATCCGCGGAGTTGTCCTGCTGCTGCGGCGCCGGCTGCTGTGGCTGGGACGCGCTGTCGCTGTAGGACACCGCGGACGAGAGCACCTGGTCCCGGCGGACGCGGTAGTCGTCCGCGGAGAGACGTCCCGAGGCAAGCTCTTCGTCCAGCTTGCGCAACTCCTCCTGCCAGGACACCCGGTAGCCCCCTAATCTGCTCTGGACGAGGCGGAACGCGTCCGCCGGATAGCGCTACGGTGACGACGCACATTGTGCACGCCTACCCTGCTCATCGCCGGTGAGGGTCATTTCGTGACCTTGTTCTGGTTAGGGTGTGACGAGGAGGGGGCGAAATGGCGGCACGCTGGCCCGCCGTGGCCGCGGTCGCCGGGGGAACCGCGCTCATCGGCCTGCACGGCTGGTCCTACGGCAACTGGATCAACGACGACGCGGCGATCACCTTCGCCTACGCGCGGGACCTCGTCGACGGCGCGGGGCCGGTGCTCCAGCCGGGTGCCGAACCCGTCGAGGGGTTCTCGAACCCGGCCTGGCTCGTCCTGCTGGTACTGGGGAAGGTGCTGCGCCTCTTCGACACCGGCGCGATCTTCGGTGTGCCCGACTACGTCCTGTTCCCGAAAGCGCTCGGATTGCTGTGCTGCGCCGGTGTTCTCGCCGCGTGCCACTTCGCGGTGAGCCGTGTCACGCGGTGGGCGTGGCTGGTGACGTTGTTCGCGGGCGGGTTGCTGGCCGCGATCCCGTCGTTCGTGATCTGGTCGCTGTCCGGTTTGGAGAACCCGCTGTACGCGCTGGCGGTGGCTTGGCTGGCGGCGCTGTTGTTCGGCGCGGTGGCGGACGGGCGGGTGGCTGCCGTGCGGGTCGGTCTCGCCGCCGGTCTGCTGGCGGTGGTGGCGGCGCTGACCAGGCCGGACGGGGCGATCTTCCTGGTCGCGTACCCGGTGGTGGCGCTGGTGTTCGCGCGGCGGTGGCGGACGCTGCTCCCGGCGGGGGTGTCGGTGCTGGCGTTCGCGGTGCCGTACGGCGCGTACCTGTTGTGGCGGCACGCGGAGTTCGGGCGGTGGGTGCCGAACACGGCGGTGGCGAAGAACCAGCAGCCGCCGTCGTGGTCGAACGCCGGGCGGGTGGTGGAGCCGGTGGAGTACCTCGGCTGGCCGGTGGTGCTGGCCGGGCTGGTGACTGTGGGGCTGGCGTTCTGGCTGGTCCCGGCGTTGCGGCGGCCGTTGGTGGCGTGGCTGGTGCCAATGGTGCTCGCGCTGGCGGCGTACTGCGTGCTCAACCCGGAGCCGGGCGGCGAGTTCCGGTTCGCGACTCCGTTTTGGACGTTGGCGGCGCTGGTCGCGGCGCTGGCGGTGGTCGAGGTGATGCGGGCGCTGTCGGTGCGGTGGCGGGCGGTGCTGGCGGTCGTGCTGGTGGCCGCGGCGGTGCCGAGCGCGCCCGCGCTGGCGGACTCGGGGCGCGGGTTCGCGAGCGGCCCGGTGGTGCCGCTGTGCCAGATCGCGGACCGGTACGGGCGGTTGTTCAACGGGTACGCGGACACGATCGGCTTGCGGCAGGGGTCGGTGCTGCTGCCGGACGTCGGCGGGACGGCGTTGACCAGCCGGTTGCGGGTGGTGGACTCGGTGGGGCTGGCGGACGCGCGCATCGCGGACCTGGTGTCCACGGGGGACTTCCAGGGGTTGCGGGACTACGTGTTCGACGAGGTCAAGCCCACGTTCATCCACACGCACGTGCCGTGGACCGACCTGACGGGGCTGACGTCGGACGGGCGCCTGGCGGTCGAGTACGCGGCGGTGGTGCTGGACCGGACGGGCAAGAACGGCGACTGGGTGCGACTGGACGCGCTCGACGGCGACGACCTGGTGAACCTGCGGGCGTACGCGCGGGTCACCGTGCCACGCGTGGAAGCCTCGCGCGCGGCGGCGGTGACCGGGCGGTGTGGTGACGTGCTGCGGCCCGGCCAGGTGCCCTAGTTCGGCGGGAGGGCCGTGGCCAGGGAGGTCTTGGTCTGGGCGAGGCGTTCGGCCAGCGAGTTCGGGTCGCCGTCGAGGCCCTGGGACACCCAGATCGCGACGGCGTAGCTGCCGGAGGTGTACCACGTGCCGCTCATCTGGCCTGCCGAGTTGCTGCCGGTGACGGCCTTCGCGTCGGTCGACCCGGACGGGACGGTCTGCAGGCCGGCGGTGAGGGAGTGCTCGTAGAGGCCGCGGGTGATCGAGGCCGCGGCGGCGGGCGAGCTGGCGGGGACGACCAGGACGAGGTAGCCCTGCGGGCCCTGGGAGGAGCCGCGGAAGATGACCTGGTTCGCGCCGTTGTCCTTAAAAAGCTGGCCTTCCTCGCGGGAGTACAGCTTGAGGTCGATGCCCTGCTCGACGGTCAGGGTGCCGTTGTTGGTGCTCGGGGTGCCCGGCAGGGTCGGCAACCGCGCCTCGACGGCCTCCGGCGAGCTGACGGCGGAGGTGGTCGGCTGGGCGGTCGTGGTGGTGTTGTCGCCGCGCAGGAACCACACACCGGCCGCGACCATCGCGAGCACGACGACGACGCCGAGGGTGATGAACAACCAGGTGGGCTTGCGCTTCGGCGGCGCCTGCAACACGGGCGCGGCGTCGAAGGGAAGCTGCTGACCGGGCCCGTGCAGCGGCGGCGGCGGGGACATGCTGGGCAACGGCCGGGCAGGCGGAGGCACCGGATTCGTGACGACCGTCGGAGCGTCCTCGATGGAGGGGAAGCGCATCGAATCGGTGGCCCGCTCGTCGGCCGGGCTGGGGGCGCTCGTGGGCTTCTTGGTGGCGAGCAGCTGCGCCGAGATGCTCTGGGTGGGCCCTTCCTCCGTGGCGAGCGCACTGCCCACCTCGGGAGCCTGCTCACCCTGCGGTTGGCTCTGGGATTGGCCGGCTTGCGGCTGATTCTGCTGCTGGCCCTGCGGTTGGTCGGCCTGCTGGCCCTGCGGCTGGCTCTGGCCGCCTTGCTGCTGCCCAGCCTGCGGCTGCCCGCCCGGCTGCCCAGCCTGAGACTGGCCGCTGTGCGGCTGCCCCTGCGCGACCTGCGCGTGCCCGGCTTCAGCCTGCGGCTGGCCGGCCTGCGGCTGCTCCTGCTCCGTCTGGCTGCCCCCACCCTGGGGCTGGCCTTGCCCGGGCTGCGGTTGGGCGCCCGGCTCAACCTGGCCGCCCTGACCCTGCCCGACCTGACCCGCCTCGACCTGAGCCGGACCAGCCTGCGGCTGCCCCGCCGGAGCTTGCCCCGTCGCGCCGGTCTGAACCTGCCCGTACCCGTCCTGCGGCTGCCCGACTCCAGCAGGCGCCTGCCCCACCTGAGGCTGAATCCCCACCTGCTGCCCCGGCGCACCCGGAGCCTGCGGCTGCCCCGGCACCCCGGCGGGCCCCTGCGGCACCCCACCCACCGGCTGCTGCCCGTACTCGCCCGGCGGAACCTGCCCCTGCGGCCACCCCTGCGGCGCGAAACCCTGCGGCACCCCGCCCTGCGGCACCCCGCCCTGCGGCACCCCGCCCTGCGGCGCGCCCTCCTGAGGCCACCCCTGCGGCGTCTGCGGCCACGGCGCCTGCCCCGGCTGCGGAGCGAACCCCGCACCGGCCGGATTCGCACTCTGCCACTGAGGCGCCCCGTCCACCCGCCCCCGCGGCGAGGCGACAGACGCCGGCGCCACATTGCCCGACGCGGCGGCGAGCAGCTCGTCCCGCATCTTGCGGTGCTGGTGCTGGGTGATGGTCCCGTTGGCGAGCTCGGCGTCCAAACGGCGCAGCTCGTCCTGCCAACTCATCCCGGGGCTCCTCGGTCAACTTGCGCACGGTGGACGTCACCGAGAAGATAGCGCGATCACCGGTTCGATGGGTGTGGATGTGTCCGATCCGCCCTGCTTACCCCGCCGGCAGCAGCGGCTCCACCTTCTCGGCGAACGTCCGTGCGTCCGGGCACGCTCGAATGCCGTCGGCGGTATCGGACAGCGTGGCTATGACCAACACCCGTGCGTGCTCGGTCACCTCGAGTGCGATAGCGCAACCGCCGGTTGTGGTCTGCGCCTGCATCGCCCTTCGGCCGTTGATCGAGGAATTCACCACACCGGTGTTGGCCCTCGCGAATTCACTGAGTCCCTGTTCGGGATCCATGGCCAACGCGAACGATCCCCAACCCGGCTTCACCGCGACGCACTGGTTCCGCGCGCTCTTGTTTTCCCCCGGGTTGAACCCCTGGCCTGCGTTGAGCTGATCCAGGAGCCGGCAAGCGTTCAGCCCGTTGAACACGTCCGCGCTCGCTGTCGGTGCGGTCGTGGGCGCGGGTGACGCTGTGCCGGCCACGGTGCTGGTACATCCTGCCGCCGCGGCCGCGAAGCACACGAGACCGGCCACAGCGTTGATGGTGCGGAACTTTGTGCTCACCGGGGTTCCTGGTCCTTGAAGGTGCTGAGAGTCTCGCTCACCGCGTCGTCGGCAACCTGGTACTTGCTGATCGCGATTTCGACCGCCTGCTGCAGGGTGGTCAGCAAGTCGACGGCGGCCGTGAAAACCTGGACGAGCGACTGGTCGTCCGAATCCATTGCGGTCAGGAAGTGGGCGGATGCCTTTTTGGCGTAGTCGTCGTTGCCGAATTTGGGCGCTTGCTGGAGCAGGTAGATCCTCGGCCGGATACCGTCCAGGCGTTCCTTCATCTGCTCGATGGCCCGGCGCAGGTGTGTGCCCGTCTCCTCGTCCACTGCCCACCGGCCGGCTTGCGCGTCCGCCAGCATGCGCTTCGCGTCGGTGTTCATCGTGTTCAGTTGTTGCTCGCCGCCGAAGACGTTGGCCACCTGGGTGGCCACGTCGCCGGAGTTGTCGCTCATGAGCCCTCCCTCGCTCGGCCAGCACGATATCGCCCGGGCTGCCCAGCTGCCAGCGACTACGCCGCCTCCTCCAGGTACGCCGCCGCTTGCAGGGTGAACAGTGACGCGTAGTCGCCGCCCTGGGACATCAGCTCCTCGTGCGTTCCTTCCTCCGCCAGGCGGCCCCGGTCGAGCAGCAGGATCTTCTCCGCCTGCCGCACCGTCGAGAACCGGTGCGAGATGTACAGCGTCGTCCGGCCCTCGGACAGCGCGCGCAGCCTCGCGAACAGGTCGTGCTCCGCCGCGGCGTCCAGCGCCGACGTCGGCTCGTCCAGGATCAGCACCGGCGCGTCCCGCATGAAGGCCCGCGCCAGCGCGATCTTCTGCCACTCCCCGCCGGACAGCGACACCCCCTGGTCGAACCACCGGCCCAGCGGGCTGTCGAAACCCCGCGGCAGCCGGGAAATCCGCGAAGCGACCCCGGCCCGCTCCGCCGCGTCCTCGATCCGCGGCCGGTCGTCCAGCGCGCCCAGCTGCCCGAGCCCGATGTTCTCCGCCGCCGTGCCCTGGTACGTCACGTAGTCCTGGAACATCGCCGAAATCCGGGACCGCAGCTCGTCCGGGTCGAACTCCCGCAGGTCCACCCCGTCCAGCAGGATCCGGCCCCCGGTCGGGTCGTAGAGCCGGCACAACAGCTTGATCAGCGTCGACTTGCCCGCCCCGTTCCGCCCGACGACCGCCACCGTCTCCCCGGGCCGGATCTCGAACGACACGCCGTCCAGCGCCTTCTCCCCGGCGCCCGGGTAGCTGAACGACACGTTCTCGAACTCGATGTGCCCCCGCACCGGCTCGGGCAGCGGCTTCGCCACCGCGGGCGCCGTGATCCGCGGCGTGGTCCCCAGGAAGTCGTACAGCGTGTCCAGGTACAGGTTGTTCTCGTACATTCCGGAGAACCCGCTGAACAACCCCTGCACCGACGTCTGCACCGCCGCCGCGGCCGCCGTGTACAACGCCAGGTCCCCGATCGTCAGCCGCCCGGCCACCGCCTCCAGCGCGATGTACAGCGCGATCCCGGAACCGGCCAATGTGGACAACAGGCTCCACGCCGTCCCCACGAAGTTGCGCCGCGTCGTCAGCTTTCGCTCACGCGCGTAGTAGTTCTGCCCGAGCCGCCGGAACCGGTCCACCAGGTACGGCCCGAGCCCGAACAGCTTGGTCTCCTTGGCGTAGGTATCGGTGGTGACCAGCGAGTTCAGGTAGTCCATCCGCCGCCGGATCGGCGACATCCACAGCGACAGCACGAACGCCCGGGACCCGTACTTCGACTGCGAGATGAACGCGGGCACCGGCGCGAGCAGCGCGACGACCGCCAGCAGCGGGCTCACCGACACCAGCAGCACCACCATGCTGCCGAACGTGATCGCGGTGCGCCCCAGCCCCAGCGCCGAGGTCAGCATCGACACCGGCCGTTGCGGCGCCTCCTGCGACGCCTGCCGCAGCTGGTCGTAGGACTCCGAATCCTCGAAGAACTGCAGGTCCAGCCTGCTCGCGTGGTCCATCACGCGGTGCCGGATGGTCAGCGTCATCCGCTCCTGCAGCAGCTGCTGCGCCGCGTTCGTCAGCGCCGTGCTGATCGCGGTCATCGTGAACACGCCGAACTCCAGCGCGGCCAGCTCGACGATCCGCGTGGTCGTCCCGTGTCCCTGCACCGCCGCGACCACCGCGTCCAGCAGCAGCTTCGCCACGTACGCGGTCAGCGTCGGCATCAAGCCGCTCACCACAGTGGACAGTGCGATCAGGACGGTGGTGAGCGGGCTCGCCTGCCAGGCCAGCCGGAACACCCGCGGCAACCCGCGCACCGTCCCGCTCGTCGCCTGCCGCAGCCGGGCCAGCCGGGACCGCAGGTCCTTCGGCTCGTCTGCCCGCGCCGGGTCCGGGATGTCGACCGGGCCGGTCAGGCCGCTCTGGGCGACCGAACTGCTGCGCCGCCGCATCTGCCGCCGCAAGCTGATCGACGGGCCACCGCCGTGCATCACGCCGCCACCGCCCCGTGCAGGAACACGTCGATCAGCTCCGCCGTGGCGAGCCCGCCCTGGTCGTCGCGGCGCCGGGCGAGCAGCAGCGACAGGAAGATCGCCGCCAGCTTGTCCGCGGGCAGCCGCAACGCGTCCTCGTCGGTGAACAGGTCGGCGAGGGACTCACGCATGGCGCGGAACGACTCGCCCCGCCTGCCCTGCTTGAACTCGCCGCGCTTGAGTCTGCCGGAGGAGTGCAGCGCGCCCATCAGCGCACCCATCCGCTCCAGGTGTGCCGACAACGCCTCCGCAGCTTCGGTGAGGCGGTCCGCCAGCGGCTGGTCGAGCGGGATCTCGGCGATCACCGCCAGCGCGCTGTCCGGTTTGAGCGCCTCGGCGACACACGCGTCGAGCAGTTCGTCCTTGTCCTTGAAGGCGCGGAAGATCGTGCCCTCGCCGATCCCCGCGGCGCGCGCGATCTGGGCGGTCGTCACGGCGGCGCCGTGCTCGACGACCAGCGGCAGCACGGCCTGCACGATCATCCGGCGCCGGTCTTCGGCGCTCATGCCGGGCGCGCGCCGGCGGGGAGGAGCGGTCATGGCACCAGTGTGCGGAGTGAGCGCTCACTCCGTCAAGCGGGTAACGGAACGGGGCCGCGCCGGAACGCGGCCCCGAACCGTCAGTACGTGATCGCCATGGCCGGATCGGCCAGCAGCGCGCCGACGTCGGCGAGGAACTGCGAGCCCTGCTGCCCGTCGACCAGCCGGTGGTCGAAGCTCAGCGACAGCTGCAGCACCTTCCGCACGGCGAGCTGCCCGTCCACCACCCACGGCGCGTCCTTGATCGCGCCGAAGGCCAGGATCGCGGCCTCACCCGGGTTGATGATCGGCGTGCCGGTGTCGACCCCGAACACCCCGACGTTGGTGATGGTGATCGTCCCGTTGACCATGTCCGCGGGCGGGGTCTTGCCCTCGCGTGCGGTCGTGGTCAGCTGGTCCAGCGCCCGCGCCAGCTCGGGCAGCGACATGGCGTCCGCGTCCCGGATCTTCGGCACCACGAGCCCGCGGGGCGTCGCCGCGGCGATGCCCAGGTGCACGTAGTCCTTGTAGACGATCTCGCCGGCCGCCTCGTCCCAGGTGGCGTTGACGTCCGGCGTCCGCTTCACGGCCATGCACACGGCCTTGGCCGCGAAGGCCAGCGGGGTCAGCTTCACCCCGGCGAAGTCCGGGTGCTTCTTCAGCCGCTCGCGCAGTTCCATCATCGGCGTGACGTCGATGGTCAGGAACTCGGTGACGTGCGGCGCGGTGAACGCGCTGGACACCATCGCCTGCGCGGTCGCCTTCCGGACGCCCTTGACCGGCACCCGCCGCTCACGCGACCCGGCCACCGGCGCGGGGGCAGCGGGAGCAGCCGGACGGGCCGCCCGCTCGACGTCCTCGCGCGTGATGATCCCACCGTCCGCCGACCCGGTCAGGGTCGACAAATCGACACCGAGGTCCTTGGCGAGCTTGCGCACCGGCGGCTTGGCCAGCGGCACGTAGCCACCCCGCGCCGCCGCGGGAGCCGGCGCTGGAGCAGCCGGAGCAGCCGGAGCGGCAGGCGGTGCGGCAGGCGGCGCGGCGGACGGAGCGGCCCGGCGCGGCCGGCGCCGCGCCTCGGTCGTCTTCGAGCCGTAGCCGACCAGCGGCTTCATCTCCTCCTCGGCGGCGGCAGGCGCCGGCGCGGACGAGCCGTTCACCGCCTGTGCCGGAGCGGCGGACGACCCGGCCGGGTCGACGTCGACGGTCAGCAGCGGCGCCCCGACCTCGACGGTCGCGCCGGGCTCGGCCAGGACCTCGGTGATCACACCGGCCCACGGGATGGGCAGCTCGACGGCGGCCTTCGCGGTCTCCACCTCGACGACGATCTGGTTGACCGTCACCTCGTCGCCGGGCTGCACCCGGACGTTCAGGATCTCGGCTTCGGTCAGGCCTTCGGCGGTGTCGGCGAGCAGGAACTGCTTGTACTCGGGCACCCCGCCTCACCAGCCCATCGCGCGGTCGACGGTGTGCAGCACCCGGTCCAGGTCGGGGAGGAAGTGCTCCTCGAGCTTGGACGGCGGGTACGGGGTGTCGAACCCGGTGGCCCGCAGCACCGGCGCCTCCAGCGAGTAGAAGCACTCCTGCTGCACGCGCGCGGCGATCTCCGAGGTGATCGACGATTCCGACGACGCCTCGCTGACCGCGACCAGACGCCCCGTGCGGCGCACCGACTCGAACACCGGCGCGAGGTCGAGCGGCGAGATCGTGCGGAGGTCGATGACCTCCAGCGACCGGCCCTCTTCCGCCGCGGCCTCGGCAGCATCCAGGCACACCTTGACCGACGGCCCGTAGGCGACCAGCGTGCAGTCGGTGCCCTGGCGCACCACCCGCGAGGCGAACAGCGGCCCCGGCGGCGTGCTGGTGTCCACTTCGGACTTGAGCTGCCCGTTGTGGTAGAGCCGCTTCGGCTCGAAGAACAGCACCGGGTCGTCGCAGTCGATGGCCTGCTGGATCATCCAGTACGCGTCGGCCGGGTTGGAGCACGACACGACCTTCAGCCCGGGGATGTGCGCGAACAGCGACTCCGGCGACTCGGAGTGGTGCTCGACCGCGCCGATCCCGCCGCCGAAGGGCACCCGCACGACCACCGGGACCTTGACCTTGCCCTGCGTCCGGTAGTGCAGCTTCGCCAGCTGCGAGGAGATCTGGTCGAAGCCGGGGAAGATGAAGCCCTCGAACTGGATCTCGCACACCGGCCGGAACCCGCGCACGGCGAGGCCGACCGCGGTGCCGATGATGCCGGACTCGGCCAGCGGCGTGTCCAGCACGCGCTGCTCGCCGAAGTCCTTCTGCAGCCCGTCGGTGATGCGGAAGACGCCGCCGAGCTTGCCGACGTCCTCACCGAGGACGATGACCTTGTCGTCGGCCTCCATCGCGGCACGCAGGCCCAGGTTCAGGGCCTTGCCGATGGTCAGCTTCTGCATCGCGGGCACGGCACCGTCCACAGGGGACTTGACGGGGGCGGCCATCAGCGCTCACCCGCTTCCACGAAACCGGCGAGGTAGGACAGGTACTCGTCGCGCTGCGCGTCGAGCACGGGCGACGGTTCGGCGTACACGTTGGCGAACACGCGTTCCGGCGGCGGTTCGGGCATGTTGAAGCAGAACTCGCGCAGGTCCGCGGCGAACGCGTCGGCCTCGGCCTGGATCTGCTCGAACCACGCCTGGTCGGCGAACCCGCTGCGCGCCAGGTGCACGCGCACGCGCTCGATGGGGTCCTTGTGCTTCCACACCTCGAGCTCGTCGGAGAGCCGGTAGCGGGTAGGGTCGTCGGTGGTGGTGTGCGCGTCCATCCGGTAGGTGAACGCCTCGATCAGCACCGGGCCGTTGCCGTGGCGGCACTCTTCGAGCGCCCACCGGGTCACCGCGAGGCAGGCCAGCACGTCGTTGCCGTCGACGCGGATGCCGGGGAACCCGTACCCGCGGGCGCGCTGGTACAGCGGCAGGCGCGACTGGCGCTCGGTCGGCTCGGAGATCGCCCACTGGTTGTTCTGGCAGAAGAACACCAGCGGCGCGTCGTACACCGCGGCCCACACGAAGCCCTCGTGCACGTCGCCCTGCGAGGTGGCGCCGTCGCCGAAGTAGACGATCGTGGCCTCGCCGTCGTCGTCGCCGACCTTGCCCTCGAACTTCTGGCCCATCGCGTATCCGGCGGCGTTGAGAACCTGGTTGCCGATCACGATGGTGTACGGGTGGAAGCCGTGGGCCTGGAAGTCCCAGCCACCGTGGTCGGTGCACCGGAAGATGCCCAGCAGTTCCTTGAAGTCGACGCCGCGGGTGTAGGCCACGCCGTGTTCCCGGTAGCTGGGGAAGGCCATGTCCTGCGGCTTGAGCGCGCGGCCGGAGCCGACCTGCGCGGCTTCCTGGCCGAGCAGCGGGACCCAGATGCCGAGCTGGCCCTGGCGCTGCATGGCGTTGGCTTCCCGGTCGGCCCGGCGGACCAGCACCATGTCGCGGTAGAGCCCGCGCAGCGCTTCCGGGTCGACGTCGGAGATGTAGCGGTCGAACTGCGGCGAAGCGATCCGCTCGCCTTCGGGGGTGAGCAGCTGAGTCACCTCAGCGCCACCAGCGTCCGTGTTTCGCAAACCGGCGATCACCTGCTCCCGCGATGGTTGTGCGGCCTGTGCGGCCGGTCCTTCGCCGGGCTCCGGGTGCGTCCACTGTTCGGGGGACGGCATGCGCGTTCTCCTCGGTGTCCTGCCACGAGGCCGCTTGTGGCGGCCGCTGATGGCTGACCGGCGGCCACCGACGTTTCGGATCCGAAGCGCTCGGCAGCCGTCGGCCGTGACGGCTTACGGGGAACATCCTGACACGAACCAGGCCCGCGAGTGCAGGTCCGCGCCTGATTTGTTGCTGTGGAAGTCCGCCCTGAGCTGGGCAAACGCTCGGAAGCCCGACCGACGACCCACCGATAGTCGGCCCTGGAGGCGCGCGCTCACCTGCCCGGAAGTGACGGACGGGCCACCTCCGTCGCGCGGAGCGCTCGGGAGGTGGCCCGTCTCGGTGGTGCTGGTGACCTGCGTCACGCCACCCGGTTACAGGTTGGCCTTGGTGAACTGGTACTGCTGTGCCGCCTGTGAACTGAAGTTGTACTTGAGGGTGGCGAGTCCGAACGGCTTCGACGGGTCGACCTTGAACAGCGTGCTCGACCGCGGCGGGTTGCGGGTGTCGGCCGGGCCGTACTTGTAGTCGCCGGTGAGGCCGTCGAAGGACACCGTGCCCAGCTCGCTGGACGCCTTGAGGATGCCGTCGCGGGACAGGTCGCCCAGCTCGACGGCCTTCTCCAGCACCGCGGTCATCGCGCGGGCCTGGTTGTAGCCGAACGCGAAGTAGTAGTCCGGCTCCTGCTGCGGCGCGAACTGGTTCTTCCGGTTGACCATGTCGGCCATGCCGGGCACGGAGTTGTCGCCCCACTCGGTGCCCTCGGCGACGATCGTGACGTACTGCTGCAGGTACGGCGCGATCGCGGACTTGGCGAACGCCGACGTGTAGCTCGGCGACTGCCCGTACCACTTCGGCGCGAACCGGGCCTGCGCCGCGGTGCCCCAGATCTTGGCAGCGTCCGTCGGGGTCGCGGTCAGGAACACCATCTGGCAGCCCGCGCCGGCGAGCGCGCCGATCTGCCCGGCGTAGTTCTCCGTGCCCGACTTGAAGCGCTGCGTGTTCGCCACGGTGAAGCCGTAGCTCTTCGCCGCGAAGTCGATCCCGGCCTGGCCCGCCTCGCCGTAGACGTCGTCCTGGACCATCGTGCAGATCCTGGAGTCCTTGGTGCCGCCGCCCTCGGTGAGGTAGTGGTCCATGGCGTTGATCGACTGCACCTGGTACGGGCCGCCGACCGGCAGCAGGTTCTCCTCACGCACCCACAGCGCGTCCAGCGACGCGGGCGCGGCGAGCATCTTGTCCGCGCGCAGCTGCGGCAGCACGGCCAGCGTCGACGGCGTGCCCAGCAGCTGGGTGAACGCGACGACGTCGCCCTTGACCTTGTTGTACTGCTGCACCGCCACTTCCGGCCGGTACTGGGTGTCCTCCTGGACCAGCTCGACCTTGTACTTGCCCGCGATGCCGCCGCGGGCGTTGAGCGCGTCGAACCAGACCTTGTTGCCCGAGGTCAGCGGCTGCCCGATGACCGCGACCGGCCCGGACAGCGGGGACAGCACGCCGAGCTTGATCGTGGTGCCGTCGAAGCCGGTGGTGGCGCCGGGGTTGCCGGCCTGCCCGCCGCCACCGCCTTCGTCGTCGCCCGCGCCGCCGCACGCGGCGAGCACGAGCGTCGCCGCGGCCAGTGCCGCCGCGATCCGCGTTCTCTTCATGGACGCCTCCTCGACTGGGTTCTGTTTGATAAGCGGCGGAGCCGCTTGCGGTGGGCCGCCCGCCGGCACCGCCGCGGGTTCTGAGGTGGTTCCTGGCGAGGACAGCGCCGACGTGGTGACCTGGCGGTCATGAGGAGGCGATCCCACAGCCAGGGGCCGCCTCAGGTTCCGCCACCCGCACCGCCACGCAAGCCACTTCGACAGCCTCTCTAGTAGGAAAACGGCCAGGCCTTGAAATAGGTCTTGACGCGCAGCCAGATGCCCGCGAGCCCGCGTGGTTCGAGCACCAGGAACAGCACGATCAGCAACCCGAAGATGGCCTGGTTGAGGGCGAACACACTGATGAACCCCGAATCGCCCACGCTCGTCTGGACGCCGGGAATGACGTCGCTGTAGCGGTCGATCAACGCGGGCAGCGCGCCGACGAACAGCGCCCCGAGCACCGATCCGAAGATCGTGCCGAGACCGCCGACGATGATCACCGCGATGTACTGGATGGACAGCAGCAGGTTCCACTCGTCGGGGCTGACGAACTGCTGGTAGGACCCGAACAGCGCGCCCGCCACGGACGCGATCGCGCTGGAGATCATGAACGCGCCGATCTTGTACCGGCCCGCCCGCACGCCGATCACCTCGGCGGCCTGGTCGCGGTCCCGCACCGCCTGCAGCGCGCGGCCGGGGCGGGTGCGGGCCAGGTTCTTCACCAGCAGCGCGACCAGCCCGACCAGCGCCCAGACCAGCCAGAACCAGCCCTGGTTGCGCGAGTAGCTCTCGCCGAAGATCGACAGGTCGGCGAAGTTCACCGGCCCGATCGCGACGTCGGCGTTGACCGAGGTGCCGGAGTTGCCGCCGGTGAAGTCGTCGAGGTTGCGCCACAGGTGCTCGCCGACGAACACCAGCCCGAGCGTGACGATCGCCAGGTAGTGGCCGCGCAGCCGCAGCGTGAACGGCCCGATCAGCCCGCCCAGCAACGCGCCGATCCCGGCGGCCGCGAGCAGCCACAGCGGGAACGGCAGGCCGAAGTCGCCGCCGACCTTGGCCGTCACGTACGCGCCCGCGCCGATGAAGAACGCGTGCCCGAGCGAGATCTGCCCGCAGTAGCCGGTGAGCAGGTTGAGGCCGATCGCGCCGACCGCGGTGATCCCGGCGTAGATCAGCACGGACAGCCAGAAGTCGTCCTGCAGCACCGTCGGCAGCACCAGGAACGCCGCGATCATCAGCGCCAGCCCGAACTTCGACATCGGCGAGCCGAACAGGCGCAGGTCCTGGGCGTAGTCCCGGACGAGGTTGCGGTGCGGCTTGGGCATCAGATCCTCCGTACGTCCTTGGTTCCCAGCAGGCCGTACGGCCGGATCAGCAGGATCACGATCATCAGCAGGTAGGGCACGATGATCGACACGTTGTCGCCCGCCCAGGAGAACAGCTGGTCCTGGTAGCCGCGGGTGAGCGCCTCGGCGAGCCCGATCACGATGCCGCCGAGCACCGCGCCCGCGGGCGAGTCGAGGCCGCCGAGGATCATCGCCGGGAACGCCGCGAGCGCGATGAACCCGATCGACGGGGACAGCCCGCCCGGCCCGGCCGCCATGGTGATGCCGGCGAGCGCGGCCAGCGCCGACGCGATGGCCCACGAGACCGCGTACACCCGGCGTGCGCTGATCCCCTGCGCCAGCGCCGCTTCCGGGTCGAACGCGGTGGCCCGCATCGCCAGGCCGAGCGAGGTGAAGCGGAAGAACAGGAAGAACCCGACGACGACCGCCGCGGTCAGCCCGATCGTCCACAGGTCCCGGACGCCGAAGACGATCCCGCCTGCTTCGACGGTCTGGATGTTCCACGGGTTCTCGACCTGCAGGTTGTCGAAGCCCCAGATCGCGGTGATCAGCGGCTCCAGCACGAACAGCAGGCCGATGGTGATCATGATGACCGCGAACGGCGGCTGGCCGACCATGCGCCGCAGCACGATCCGCTCGAACCCGGCGCCCACCAGGGCCGCCGACGCGCACGCCAGCAGGATCGCCACGCCGAAGGCGATCGCCAGGTTGTTGGCGAAGGTGAAGCCGAGGTAGGCGCCGAGCGCGAGCAGCCCGCCCTGCGCGAAGTTGATCACGCCGGTCGACTTGTAGATGACCACGAAACCCAGCGCCACCAGGGCGTAGGTGGACCCGAGGGCGAGTCCGGCGAAGCAGTTCTGCAGGAACGTCGTCACCGGTACATCGCCTCGATCTCGTGCTCGAACCGCAGCTCGATGGCCCGTCGCTTGACCTTCTGCGTCGCGGTCAGCTCGCCGGCCTCGTGGTCGAGTTCCTTGCCGATCAACGAGAACCGCTTGATCTGCTCGACCTGCGAGAACTCCCGGTTGGTCTCGTCGACCACCTGCTGGATCAGCACCACCACCTCGGGTTTGGCCGACAGGTCGGCGTAGGTCGTGTACGCGAGGCCGCGGCGGGTCGCCCAGTTGCCGACCGTCTCCGCCTCGATCCCGATCAACGCGGTGAGGTACTTGCGGCGGTCCCCGATCACGATCGCCTCGCGCACGAACGGCGAGACCTTCAGCCGGTTCTCGATCTCCGACGGCGAGATGTTCTTGCCGCCCGCGGTGATGATGATGTCCTTCTTGCGGTCGGTGATTCGCAGGAACCCGTCGGCGTCGATCTCGCCGACGTCGCCGGTGTGCAGCCAGCCGTCCGCGTCCACCGCCGCCGCGGTGGCCTCCGGGTTGCGGAAGTAGCCCTGGAACACCCCGGCCGAGCGGGTGAGGATCTCGCCGTCCTCGGCGATGCGGACCTCCACGCCGGGCAGCGGTCTGCCGACCGCGCCGAGCCGCACGTCGCCGTCCGGGGTGAGCGTGGCCAGCGCGGTGTTCTCGGTCTGGCCGTAGCCCTCGCGCACCGGAACCCCGATGGCCCACAGGTATTCCAGCACCTGCGGCGCGATCGGCGCGGCGCCGGACAACGCGGTGCGGACCCGGACCAGTCCGAGTTTCTCCCGCAGGGCGCGGAAAACGAGGAACTCCGCGAGCCACAGCCGGAACCGGTCGCCCGCGGACAGCCGCCCGGTCATGCGGCGGGGCGCGATCCGGCGGCCCTGCTTGAGCCAGAACCGGTAGAGACCGCGCTTGAGCCGCGAGGCGTCGGCCATCCGGATCTCGGTGCCCGCCAGCATCTTCTCCCACACTCGCGGCACGCCGAGGAACACCGTCGGCTGCACGTCGCGCAGGTCGTTGAGGAAGGACGGGCCGCCCTCGCCGAAGTTGACCACCGAACCCGCCCACACCGAGTCGATCACCGAGGTCAGCCGCTCGGCGATGTGGCACAGCGGCAGGTAGGACAGCACCTCGTCGTCCGGGCCGCCGCCGAGCGCGTCGATGAAGGTGCGCCCGGCCGCGACGAGGTTGGCGTGCGAGATCATCGCGCCCTTGGGCGGTCCGGTGGTGCCGGAGGTGTAGACGAGGATGGCGGTGGCGTCCGGGTCGAGCCGGGACACCGACTCCTGGTAGTCGCGCAACGCGTTGTCCCGCGGGCGTTCCAGCTGCTCGAACGTCATCAGGTCGGGCAGCGCCTCCACGCGCACCCCGCGCGGGTCCATCACCACCAGACGCCGCAGGTCGGGCAGTCTGCCGCGCACCGCGAGCGCCTTGTCCAGCTGCTCCTCGTCCTCGGCGATCAGCACCTTCGCGCCGGAGTGCGACAGCAGGTACTCGACCTCGGTCTCGGGCGAGGTCGGGTAGACGCCCATGCTGATCGCGCCGATGCCCTGCACGGCCAGGTCGGCGACCACCCACTCGGGCCGGTTCTCGGCGTGGATCGCCACCCGGTCGCCCGGCTCGACGCCGAGTTCGCGCAGGCCGGCGGCGACGTTGGCGACCCGCTCGGCGTAGGCGGACCAGGTCCACTCGCGCCAGCGGCCGCGGTGCTTCTCCCGCATCGCGGTCTTGTCGCCCAGCGTGCGGGCGTGTTCCAGCAGGCGCGCGGGCAGCGTCCGCACGTCCGGGGGAGCGGCCAGTGCCGTGCTCATCGCGCACCGCCCAGGTAGGCCTCGATGACAGCGGGGTGGTTCTGGATCTCCGACGGCTTGCCGGTGGCGATCGCGACGCCGAAGTCCAGTGCGAGCACCCGGTCGGCGAGGTCCATGACCAGGCGCATGTCGTGCTCGACGAGGATCATCGCCAGGCCCAGCTCCCGCCGGACCTCGACCAGGTAGCGCGCGGTGTCCTCGGTCTCCTCCAGGTTCATGCCGGCGACCGGCTCGTCGAGCAGCAGCAGCGACGGTTCCATCGCCAGCGCGCGGCCCAGCTCGGCGCGTTTCGCGACGCCGTAGGGGAGCATCCCGGCGGGCATCCGGCGGTACGGCTCGAGTTCGAGCAGTTCGACGATCTCCTCGACGGCCGCGCGGTGCCGGACCTCCTCCCGCTTCGCGCGGCCCCACCAGAGCATCCCGGTGCCGAACCCGGTGCGCATCAGGTGGTGGCGGCCGAGCATCAGGTTCTCGATGAGCGTGAGGTGCTCGAACAGGCCGAGGTTCTGGAACGTGCGGGCGACGCCCATCGCGGCGATCGCGGCGGGCGCGCGGCCGACCAGCCGTTGGCCGTCGAGCGTGATGCTGCCCTCCTGCGGGCGGTAGACCCCGTTGAGGCAGTTGAAGATCGACGTCTTGCCCGCGCCGTTCGGGCCGATCACGGCGAACAGCTCGCCGCGGCCGACCTCGAAGCTGACGCCGTCCAGCGCCGTGACCCCGCCGAACCGCAGTGTCAGGTCGCGGACTTCGAGGATCGGTCGATCGGTGTCGGCTTCGTCCTCCCGGGCGGGTGCGGGGTCGCTGGTGGTCACGCGCTCCATCGCTTCTTCCTCCGGTAGCTCTTGACTTCGGCGAAGCTGCGCCGCTCCTCGTGCTGGGCGGCGCCGAGGTAGAACTCGCGGATGTCCTCGTCGGCGAGGAGTTCGGCGGCGGGGCCGTCCTTGACGACCTTCCCGGTTTCGACGACGTAGCCGGACCCGGCGATCGACAGCGCCATCACGGCGTTCTGCTCGACCAGCAGGACGCTGGTGCCCTGGCCGTTGATCTCGACGATGATGTCCCGCACCTGCTCGACCAGCTTGGGCGCGAGACCGAGCGAGGGCTCGTCGAGCAGCAGGAGCTTCGGCGACGCCATGAGCGCGCGGCCGATCGCGAGCATCTGCTGCTCGCCGCCGGAGAGGTAACCGGCGATCGAGCGGCGGCGCTCTTTCAGTACCGGGAACAGGTCCATCACCCTGGCGTAAGACTCGCGGACCTCGGTGCGGGAGCGGCGGGTGTAGGCGCCGGTGCGCAGGTTCTCGTCGACGGTGATCTCGGCGAAGATCCGCCTGCCCTCCATCACCTGCGCGATGCCCTTGCGCACCACGACGGCTGGGTCGGCGCCGGTGATGTCCTCGTCGCGGAAGCGGACCGTGCCCTTGGTGATCTTGCCGCGGTGTGGCACGAGCAGGCCGGTGATCGCCCGCAGCAGGGTCGTCTTGCCCGCTCCGTTCGCGCCCAGCAGCGTGACGATCGCGCCGTCGGGGACCTCCAGGCTGAGGCCCCGGAGGACCAGCACCACGTCGTCGTACACCACTTCGAGGTTGTTCACCGCCAGCACGGGTGGTGACAAGGCGTGCCCTCCGTTCCTCGTCGAACCGGGCGTTTTGTCCCCAATGTGGGTGATTGAGATCACATTGAATACGGAAGGTGGCTAGCGGTCACGGGTGGAGGCCAATGCGGAGCCGAACTGTGACCTGGCGATGGCTGGCAGAATGGCCCGGGTGGAGCAGACGACCGTGCGTGAAACCGTGCAGCGCCTCTGGGACGGCGAGGTGCTGACGAGCCTGTCCGGCCTGGTGGAGATCCCCGCCCTGTCGCAGGCCTTCGACCCCGACTGGGCCGGCAACGGGCACCTCGACGCCGCGGTGCGGCACGTGCAGAACTGGATCGCCGGGCGCGGTCTGCCCGGCGCGACGCTCGACGTGGTGCGGCTCGACGGATGCAGCCCGGTGCTGCTCGTCGACGTCCCGGCGACGCCCGGCGCGGAGGACCGCGGCACCGTGCTGCTCTACGGCCACCTCGACAAGCAGCCCCCGGTCGGCGGCTGGGCGGAGGGGCTCGGCCCGTGGACCCCGGTGGTCCGCGACGGCAGGCTGTACGGCCGCGGCTCGGCGGACGACGGGTACGCCGGCTACGCGGCGACGGCCGCGCTGGAAGCCGTGCACGCGGCAGGCGGCGCCCACGCGCGATCGGTGATCCTGCTGGAGACCGGCGAGGAGTCGGGCAGCCCCGACCTGCCGCGGTACCTGGAGCACCTGTCCGAGCGGCTGGGCCGCGTGAGTTTCGTGGTGTGCCTGGACTCCGGCGGCAACGACTACGAGCGGCTGTGGCTGACGACGAGCCTGCGCGGGATGACGCAGGTGCACGTCACGGTGCGGGTGCTCCAGGCGGCGGCGCACTCCGGGCTGGCCAGCGGCGTGGTGCCGAGCTCGTTCCGGGTGCTGCGGCAGCTGCTGGACCGCATCGAGGACGCCGAGACGGGCGAGATCAAGCTGGCGGAGCTGAACGTCGACATCCCGGCCAACCGCCGTGAAGAGGCGGCCGCGACGGTCGCGGTGGCCCCCGGTGCGATCAGTGGTTCGTTCCCGCTGATGCCCGGGATGCGCCCGGTGTCGGACGACGAGCTGGAGCTGCTGCTGAACCAGTCGTGGCGGCCCACGCTGTCGGTGATCGGCGCCGAGGGCTTTCCGGAGCCGGCGAACGCCGGCAACGTCCTGCGCGACCACACGACGCTGGCGCTGAGCTTCCGCCTCCCGCCGACGGCCGACGCGGCGGCGGCGCTGAACGCGGTGGAGAAGGCGCTGACCACGGACGTGCCCTACGGCGCGGTGGTCGAACTGTCCGGTTTGGAGTCCGCGAACGGCTGGAACGCGCCCGACCCGTCGCCGTGGCTGGCTTCGGCGCTGGAGCGGGTCAGCGACGAGGTCTTCGGAGCGCCGTGGCGCAGCGTCGGGCTCGGCGGGTCGATCCCGTTCATGGGCCTGCTGGGCGAGAAGTACCCGGAGGCGCAGTTCCTGGTGACGGGCGCGCTGGGGCCCGACTCGAACGCCCACGTCCCCGACGAGTGGCTGCACCTGGCCCAGGCGAAGCGGCTCACCGAGGCGGTGGCGCACATGCTGGACGCCCACGCCCGCGGCTGATCGCGACCCCGGCGCCGACCACCAGCAGGGACGACTGCTGGTCCGGCGCCGGGAGCCGCCCACCCGACAGCCCCCCAGTCCCCGAGGACGAACACGCTGGCGGCGGGCGCCGCGGTGAAGCGGTAGGTGGGTCGGTCGCGCAGCAGGCCACGGTGCGAGCCGCCGGCCCGCCACTCGCTTGATGAACAGCAGCGGCCGCCACCGTGACGACGTTGGCGCCGCGGTTTCGGCCACAGCCGGCCTGTGCTCCGGGCCACGCAGGGTCACCCGCGTGTTACCGACTGGTTACCGGGTAGACCCGAAATGCGGCCGTAACCACTCGATGCTGTGCGTGACCGTCAACAAGTGGCAGGATGCGTGCACTCGATAAGTATGACCTACTAGGAGTAAACCGTGTCGCGTCGATCGTTACGCAATGCGCTTGTTCTGTCGGCCACGCTCGCCATCGCGGCGACCGCGACGGCCTGCGCGCAGGAGGTCAACACCGGCGGCGACACCCAGGCCGGCGGTGAGATCAGCCTCAAGGAGACCGGCTTCCTCACCACGTGCACACACCTGCCGTACGCGCCGTTCCAGTTCACCGAGGGTGACAAGACCGTCGGGTTCGACGTGGACCTCGTGGACATGGTCGCGCAGAACCTCGGGGTGCAGCAGAAGATCTTCGACACCCCGTTCGAGGGCATCGAGTCGGGCGAGTCGCTCAACACCGGCCAGTGCGACGTCGCCGCCGCGGCCATGACGATCACCCCGGAGCGGCAGGCCGTGATGGACTTCTCGGTCGGCTACTTCGACGCCAACCAGGCGCTGCTGGTCAAGAAGGGCTCCGGCATCGACAGCCTGGAGAAGCTGCGCGGCAAGAAGCTCGGCGTCCAGCTCGGCACCACCGGTGAGGACTACGCCGAGGCGAACAAGGCCCAGTACGGCTACGAGATCGTCCAGTTCGAGGACCTCGCGCTGGAGCAGACCGCGGTCAAGACCGGCCAGGTCGACGCGGGCATCAACGACAACTCGGTGCACTACGAGTTCCTCAAGACCAACCCGGACGTCGAGGTGACGACCGAGTTCAAGACCGGTGACCAGTACGGCGTCGCCGTGCGCAAGGGCAACGGCGCGCTGCTCGCGAAGGTCAACGAGGTCATCAACGCCGCCAAGGCGGACGGCCGCTACGACGCCATCTACCAGAAGTGGTTCAACAAGCTGCCGGAAAGCAAGTAACCGGAAGCCACTTCTGCGAGGAGTTCCACCGTGGCGATGTCTCGCCGTAAACGCGCCCAGCTGTTCCGGGGCGCGCAGTACGCGCTGCTGGTGATCGTCATCCTGGTCGCGGCGTTCGTGGCCGACTGGGGCGAGATCCAGCGCGCGTTCTTCAACGTCGACGCGGCCCGCGCGCAGTTCCCCGGTGTCATCACGACGGCGCTGGTCAACACCATCGTCTACACCGCGCTCGGGTTCGCGTTCGGGCTGGCCGTCGGTCTGGTGCTGGCCCTGATGAAGCTGTCGCCGGTCGGGCCGTACCGCTGGATCGCGACCGTCTACATCGAGTTCTTCCGCGGGGTCCCGGCGCTGCTGGTGTTCATCACGCTGGGCTTCGGTGCGCCGCTGGCGTTCGGGTTGAAGTTCGACATCTACTCGACCGTGATGCTGTCGCTCGGCCTGGTCGGCTCCGCCTACATCGCGGAGACGATCCGGGCCGGCATCCAGGCGGTGCCGGCGGGTCAGCGGGAGGCGGCGCGGTCGCTGGGCATGTCCCAGGGGCGGGCGATGATCTCGATCGTCATCCCGCAGGCGTTCCGCATCATCCTGCCGCCGCTGACCAACGAGCTGATCCTGCTCACCAAGGACTCGTCGCTGATCTACCTGCTGGGCCTGGCCCGCGACGAGTACGAGCTGACGAAGTTCGGCCGCGAGGGCCTGAACGCGACCGGGTCGCTGACGCCGATCCTGCTCGCCGGGCTGTGCTACCTGATCATCACGATCCCACTGGGCTACCTGTCCCGGTACCTGGAGCGGCGCACCGGGCGCAAGAGCCAGCGCGGACTGGAGGTCGAAGCGTGACCGGCGACGTGATCGTCCAGGTGTCCGGACTGCACAAGGCGTTCGGCAGGCTGGAGGTGCTCAAGGGCATCGACCTGGAGGTGCGGCGCGGGCAGGTGGTCTGCATCATCGGGCCGTCCGGCTCGGGCAAGTCGACGCTGCTGCGCTGCGTGAACCTGCTGGAGGAGCCCAACGAGGGCTCGGTCGTGGTGAACGGGTTCGAGATCACCGACCCGGACATCGACATCGACCGCGCGCGGCGGGGCATCGGCATGGTGTTCCAGTCGTTCAACCTGTTCAGCCACCTGTCGGTGCTGGACAACCTCACCATCGCGCAGCGCAAGGTCCTCAAGCGGGACAAGGCCGAGGCCGAGCGGATCGCGATGGAGAACCTGCGCAAGGTCGGGCTGACCGGCAAGGAGCGCTCGCTGCCCACGCAGCTCTCCGGCGGCCAGCAGCAGCGCGTCGCGATCGCGCGTGCGTTGTCCATGGACCCGGACGTGATGCTGTTCGACGAGCCCACGTCGGCCCTGGACCCGGAGCTGGTCGGCGACGTGCTCGCCGTGATGCGCCAGCTGGCCCGCGACGGCATGACGATGCTGGTGGTCACCCACGAGATGCAGTTCGCGCGTGAGGTGGCCGACGTGGTGCTGTTCATGGACGGTGGCGTGGTGGTCGAGCAGGGGCCGCCGTCCCAGGTGATCGCGGACCCGCAGCACGAGCGCACGCAGACGTTCCTGTCGCGCGTGCTGAACCCGGCCCACGTCGACGAGTAGTAGCGCGGGACCCCCCTCGTCCGCGACGATCGTCCGAACCAGGTGGCGATCGTCGCGGGGAGGGGTGCCCGGATGCCGGTGTTGTACTTCGCGCACAGCTACCGCGAGCGGGACGCGCGCATCGTGGACTACTTCGGCCGTCTGATGCGCAGCGAAGGCCTGGTGCCCAGCCTCGATCCGCCATCGGACTCGGTGAACGGCGCGAAGCTGCAGCGCCACCTCAACGCCAGTGACGGGATGATCGCCGTGCTGAGCCGCCGCGAGGACGGCACGTCGCCGCACATCCTGTTCGAACTCGCGCTGGCGATGCGGGCGGGGTTCCCGGTGCTCGTCTTCATCGAGGACACGCTGCCGAACGACGCGGTATCGCCGCACGTTCCGCAGCAACGGTTTTCTTACCGGTCGTTCCTGCGCCAGGCCCCGGCGCACCGCCAGGCGTTGAGGTTCTTCAAGGCCTACCTGGCCTCGACGCCACCCGGCGGTTACGTGCCGCTCGGCCGCCGCCGTTCCTGCCTCATCGTCCAGTCCGCTCCGGAACCGTTGGTCGAGGCGACCGCGCGCTGGATAGCGCAGTACGCGGAGTACGAGGTGGGCGTCCTGGACCAGCGGACCGACGCACCGCCGTGGCGGCCGTTCGACGAGATCCGGTCCGCTTCCGTGCTGGTCACCTTCGCGTCCAGCGGGCAGCCCCGGGATCACCTGACCGGCTTCGCGACGGCCGCGGGCGTGCCGACGATCGAACTGACCGCCGATCCCGGCTACCGTCACCACCCGGCGATCCCCGACGAGTACCAGCCTCGGCTGGTGCGCGGGACGGAGGAGCTGCCCGGAGTCCTCGCCACCGAGTTCGAGCTCTTCGAGCAGGACTTCCTGGAGCTGACCGACCAGGACGCGGTCGACCGCTACACGTCCTTCCTCGTCGATCTCGAGGGGGACTACGACTCGACGACCCGCGAGACCGCGATGGAGGTTGTGATGGGCGACAAGTACGAGGTCTCCGGCCAGACGGGCGCCGTCGGCCGGAACGCGCGCGCGAAGGACATGACGTTCCAGCAGGTCTGGCAGGGCGAAGGTGACCGCCTGGATCTGCCGAGGCTGGCCGGTGAACTGGAGATCCTCCGGTTGGAGCTGAAGCGCCAGGCGACGACGCGCGAGCACGACGCCGTCGTGGCCGAGATCGGTGCGGCCGCGGAGGCGGCCGAGCGCGGCGACGGCCCGGAGACCCTGAGCCGTCTGCAGCGGGCGGGCAAGTGGGCCCTCGGAGCGGCCACCGCGATCGGCACCGGAGTTGCTGCCGCGGCCATCAAAGTGGCGATAGGCTTCTAGCGCATCCGCCCGGGAACCCGCGGCGTCGCCTGTTCGTCGGAGCCTTGTGGGCAGGCGGGTGAAGGAGGGGGATTCACGGATGCCGGTAGGCCAGCCGGGTCAGGCGGAGCGGGAGTTGCCTGCCCTGGATCCCTTCCGCGGAGTGCCGGACCGGCGCTACCACCTCGCCGCGGAGGAGCTGCTCAGACCGTTGCTGGAGCCCGGCAGCGGCGGCCTGCTGCGCTGGCGCAAGCAGACCAGCAACGCCCCGATCGTCGCCGTGGAAAACGCTTACATCAGTGGGCGGCTCGACCTGCGCGGGGCGGACCTGGACTGCCTGTTCCGCTTCGAGAACTGCCGCTTCGAGCACCCGCCGGACGTGCGCGAGGCCAAGATCCTCGGGCTGGTCTTCCGGCGCTGCTGGCTGCCCGGGCTCAAGGCCCGCAACCTGCGCAGCCGCAACGACGTCCGCCTCATCCGCTGCGTCGTGCAGGTCCTGCCGGGCAGCGACGACGGCGAGACCGCGGTGCAGCGCGGCGACACCCGCGAGCGCGGCGTGCCGGACGCCGCCATCAACCTGACCGACGCCGTCGTCGAAGGATCCGTAGTCCTCACCCGCACGGCGGTCGACTACCCGCAGGGCCGCGCGATCCAGGCCGACCGGCTGATCATCGCCGGCGCGCTGCTGGCCTACCGCATGCAGACCGAGGGCGAGGTCCGGCTCCCCGGCATGCGCACCGGCGGCAACGTGAACTTCTCCGGCGCCAAGCTGCGCAACCCGGACGGCTTCGCGCTCGACGGGAACGGCGCGCACATCGGCGGCAGCCTGCTGTGCGAGGTCGACAACTACGGCGCGGCCAGCACGCGGCAGCCGTTCTCCGCGCACGGTGTGCTGCACCTGCCGAGCATGCGCGTCAACGGCGACATCGTGCTGCGCGCCGCCGAGCTGCAGAGCGAGCAGCAGGGCCGGATCGTCGTCGAGGCGTGGAAGTCGAGCGACCCGTACGTCGACCCGTGGCCGGCGCTGGTCGGCGACCGGTGGCAGGTGGACGGCAACGTCGAGCTGTCCGACGGGCTGTCCGCGGTCGGCACGCTGCGCATGATCAACGCGAAGATCGGCGGCACCCTGCGCCTGGCCCGCGCGCGCATCACGGTGCCGCGCGGTTCGGTCGAGCCGTACTACGACCGCGCGCTGCACCTGGACGGCTCGCAGATCAGCAGCGATCTGGAGGCGACCGGCCTGGAGATCCCGTCCGGACAGCTGCGGATGGCCGACGTGACGGTCCGCGGGAACCTGCTCGCCGGGCGGGTGCGCCTGCGGCACGCGGAACGCGACGTCCTGTCCGCCCGCCGGATGACGGTGGCGGGCAACTTCCACCTGCACGAGGCGACCATCGAGGGCACGCTGCGGCTTCAGGGCGTCGAGGTCGGCGGCAGCGTCTACCTCTACGGCACCGACGTCACCAAGCCGGCGGTGCGCAACCGGACCAGCTTCTCGGTGGACCTGCGCACGGTGAAGGTGGGCCGCGACATCACGCTCACCAGCGCCGGTGAGCAGCCGTTCCACGCCGAGGGCGGCGTCAACATGGACGGCGCCACCGCGGGCCGCCGCATCGACTTCACCGGCGCGGTGCTGGGCTCGTACAACAAGCACGCGATCGCGCTGGACGCGAGCGACGTGGGGGCGGACGAGTTCCTGCTCAACTTCGCCGAGCCGGCCACCGGCAGCATCGTGCTGCGGCACGCGCACTGCCAGACGCTGGAGGACAACGACAACTTCTGGCAGGCCGAGGGCGGCATCGAGCTGGAGGACTTTCGCTACGACGTCCTCAAGCGCCCGATCGACATGAAGGACGACGCCGCGGTGCGGGACCGCATCGAGCGGCTGCGCACCGCGATGGCCGGGTACCGGCCGGGCCCCTACGACCAGCTCGCCGCGATGCTGCGCAACAGCGGCAACGAGGAGCACGCCTCGACGGTGCTGTTCAAGAAGCAGCAGTACCGCTACGAGGCGCTCGCCCAGGGCTACCGGGTGCTCGGGCCTGGTGTGCGGTTGTGGAGCTGGCTGCAGCGGTGGATGGTCGGTTACGGCTACCGCCCGGTGCGGGCGCTGGCCTGGCTGATCGCGCTGCTGGCCGCGGGCAGCGTCTACTTCGGCACGGGCACCGACTCGTGTGTGAACGACCCGGTGCGGTACATGGTGAGCGGCCCGCGGTGCGCGGTCGACCAGCAGGAGACGGGCCTGGAGTGGAACCCGGTGCTGTACACGCTGGACCTGCTGGTGCCGATCGTCGACTTCGGCAACAAGGGCCGCTGGTACATGCACGACCTGGACAAGTGGGTGTCGAACGGGTTCACCGCGATGGGCTGGGTACTGGCGACGACCGTCGCGGCCGGCGCCGGCCGCATGATCCGCCGGGAGACCTGAGGGCCGCCGGAGCGGCCCCCAGGCCCGGGTTCAGTGGCAGAGTTCAGTGGCGGGGCAGCCGGGGCCGGTGGCCCTTCTCCTGGGTGGGCGGTTCGCTGACCGTCGGCGGCATCGCCGGGGCGGGCAGGTTCGCCGCCTCGTACCGGGACAGCGTCAGCGGCCCGCTGGTGTCGGGCAGCGTCGGCGGTTTCGTCCCGCCCTCGTGGAACCGGAACGCGGAGGTGAGGTCGCCGAAGGTGGACCGCCGCCACGCGGAGATGTTGGGTTCCGCGACCCCGGTGACGCGTTCGAGGAGCCGCAGCTGGGAGGTGTGGTCGAAGTTCTCGCTGCACACCCAGCCGCCCGCGGTCCACGGCGACACGATGATGCACGGCACGCGGAAGCCGCCGCCGATCCACAGCCCGTTGCCCTTGGTGCCGCCGGGTGAGGTGCCGGTGACGAACTCGCCGGGGGTGCCCGCGGGCGGGATGGGCGGGACGACGTGGTCGAAGAGGCCGTCGTTCTCGTCGTAGCTGAGGATGAACACGGTCTTGGCCCACACGTCCGGGTTGGCCGCGATGGCGTCGATCTTGCTGGCGACGAACGCGGCGCCGTCGGCCGGTGTGTAATCGGGGTGCTCGGACTGGGTGCTGGTGGTGATGATCCAGGAGACGGTCGGCAGTTTGTCGTTGCGCGCGTCGTACTCGAACTGGCCTTCGGGCCGGTGGGTGAGGCCGTTGACGGCGAGTTCGGAGTCCGGCGCGGCGTTTTTGAAGGCCGTGAAGTTCTCCAGCATGTTGCAGCCGTAGGTGTCGTCCTGTTCGTAGACCTTCCAGCTGATGCCGGCTTCGGTGAGCCGTTCGGCGTAGGTCTTCCAGGTGTAGCCGCCAGCCGGGGCCTTGTTGTCGAGGATCGGCCCGCCGTGTTCGCCGTCGGGGTCGATGGTGCCGGTCATCCACATCATGCGATTGGGCCAGGTGGGGCCGAGCACGGAGCAGAAGTAGCTGTCGCAGATGGTGAACGCCTCGGCGAGGGCGAACTGGAAGGGCAGGTCGGCACGGGTGTGGTAGCCCATGACGTAGGGCCCGTTCTTGCCGTCGGCCTTGCGGTGGGCAGGCAGCCAGTTGTCCATCTTGCCGCCGTTGAGCGAGTCGTGCTGGACCTGCCAGGCGTGTGAGGTGGACGGGATCTTCTGGGCGTTGGTCGCGTGCGTGTCGAGGTGGAACGGCAGCGCGTAGCCCGCCGGGTTCTGCGCGTCGGGCTGGTAGAACACCGACCGCCCGGACGGCAGCCGCACCGCGTCCGGGTCGTCGAACCCGCGGACGCCGGAGAGGGTGCCGAAGTAGTGGTCGAACGAGCGGTTCTCCTGCATGAGCAGGACGACGTGCTCGATGTCCCGCAGGGATCCGCGTTTCGGCGCTTCCTGGGCCAGCGCCCGTTGCACGTTGGGCGGCATCAACGCCGAGGCCGCCGCCGCAGCCCCAGCCCCCAAGACCCGCCGCCGAGTGACTCCAGACAAGAAAACCTCCAGTGGACGAGAAACCCCACCCACCCTGACCCCAGCCATCCACACGATCAGGTGAATCTTGGGAACGGCAGCCGAACACTGGCCAAAAACCAACAAAGACCCCGACAAACAAGAAAAACCGCAGCTCAAACCACGCGAAGGCGACGACCGCACCGATCCGGCGCCGGGAAGGGGTTCAGGGGACGGCACTGGCGAGATCCGCACGATCCGGCGCCGGGAGGGGGTCCAGGGGGCGGAGCCCTCCTGGCGGGGGTTTGGGGGTCGACCCCCAATGCAATGGCGAGTAGCCCCGGCGAAGCGCAAAGCGCGAGCAGGGGTCGGCCAGCTACGAGCGGACGACGGGATTCGAACCCGCGACCCTCACCTTGGCAAGGTGATGCGCTACCAGCTGCGCTACGTCCGCGTGCCCCGGGTCAACCGGTGCGATGGACAGTCTATACGGGCGCGATTCGCCGGGTTGACGGGGTGGCCATTTTGGGGTGATCTTGGGTGGCTGCGAGGTGTGCGTCGCCCTGTCGGAGGGAACTCGGTCACTCCGGGAGTACAAGGGGTGACGGCGAGCGTTTCGCTCCGTATGGTGTCTCCATTCAACCGAACGGGTTAGTCCCGCGGGGGAGGAGGTGGCTGGCCGCATGACGGACGACGCGGCGGTGCCGGAACAGCGCATGGCATCGGAGGATGAGCAGGCTCTGTTGAGCAGGCTGCGTTCCGGTGAGGATGCCGCGTTCCGCGAGTTGTTCGAGCTGCACGCTTCCGCCGTCCGCAGGCTGGCCCGCAGTCTGGCCGCCGATTCGTCCGAGGCGGAGGACATCACCGCCGAGACGTTCTTCCGCGTGTTGCAGGCGTTGCGCCGCGGGAACGGCCCGAAGGAGCACATCCGCGCGTACTTGCTGACGGTGGCGCGCCGGGTGTCGTGGGAGTGGCACGGCGCGCGCCGCGATGTGCCGGTCACCGACGACGAGCTGACGCACCGCGCGGGGGCGGGCGCCGACGCGCACGCCCGCACCGCGGAGCACAGCTTGATCACCACCGCTTTCACCAGCTTGCCGGAGCGCTGGCGGACCGTGTTGTGGCAGACCGAGGTCGAGGGTGAGCAGCCGGCGGTGGTGGCTCCGCACTTCGGGTTGAGCGCGAACGCGACGGCGGCGCTGGCGCGGCGGGCCCGGCAGGGCCTGCGTGCCGCGTACCTGCAGGCGCACCTGGCGATGAACCGGATTTCCGACGTCAGCTGCCGCGGGGTCATCGAGAAGCTCGGCGGCTACACCGCGGGCAGCGTCACCGGCGCCGAGGCGCGGCGGATCCGCGGTCACCTGCTGGGGTGCGCGTCCTGCCGGGCGATGCACGCGGAGCTGCGGGACGTCTGCTCGTCGCTGCGGGCGCACGCCGGTGCGGTGGCGTTGCTGGTGCCGGCCACCGCCGTCGCCGCGGGCACGGCCGCCAGTGGCGGTGCGACGTCGGGTGTGCTGACCACGTTGAAGACCGTGCTGGTGTCGAAGCTGAAGATCGGCGTGGCGCTGGCGTCGACCACGGCCGCGGGTGTGGTCGGGTTCGCGGTGGGCCCGGCGATGGTCGACGATTCGCAGCCGATCGGCTTGCCCGAGCAGGGCGGGGTCGAGTTGCGGATCGCGGAGCCGGAGTCGCGGCTGAGTTCGCCGCCGCAGGTGCTGATCGCGCCCGACGAGGTGACGCTGCCCTACCCCGGCGCGCCGTTGCCGAGCACGGTCGTGGAGAAGTCGCAGCCGCCCGCGAAGCCGATCGAGCCGGCCGGGCCGCCCGCGCGGCAGCAGCCGCAGACCGACGGTTCGAGCACCGGTGGCGAGCGGTCGGACCAGGTCGAGCCGACGCAGTCGTCGTCCCGCGGCAGTGCGCGCGACGACCTGCCGACCACGGACGCCACGCCGTACGAGAGCGAGGACTCGCCGACCCGGGACAAGCCGGGCAAGGGCTGGGGCCGGGACAAGGACAAGCCGACGCAGGCCGAGTCGCACGGGCCGCCGTCGTGGTCCGCGCCGTGGTGGCTGTGGCGGGACCGGGATCACGGGCACTCCGGCCGGGGGTCATCCGAGTAGTCGATCTCCGTCCGCGTCTCGCGCGGCGGGCCGCGGCCACGCTACGGTTGGACGGGCGAACGACCGTGGCGGGAGGCAGCGAAAGATGAACCGCGTGGTGCGGGGAGGCGACGGCCGCGAGTGGGTCGTCCGGGCGCAGATGGAATGGCGCCGCCCGGCAACCGCCGAGGACTTCGAGCGGGACATCTCCGGCAGCTACACCTCGGGCATCGCGATGCTCGCCGTGTGCGTGCTGCTGGCGGTCATCCTCGTCGCCTGGCTGCCCGACACCGTCGTGGTGCCGCCGTGGGTGATCTACGGCCTGCTGCTGATCGCGGTGTTCTTCCCGCTGCGGTGGGTGCTGAACCGGCCGTGGACGGTCGTCGCGGAGACCGACGGCGGCGTCACCGGCGAGCCGCCGCCCGAGCGCTGGGTCGGGATCATCTCCGGCATGTTCCGCGTGCGCAGCGAGCTGACCAGGCTCGCGAAGACCATCCAGCGGGAGGCGGGCCCGGACTTCGAGGGCCCGCTGCGGCCGATGGAGTAGCGATGCCGGAGTTGCCCGAGGTCGAAGCGCTGGCGTACCACCTGCGTGAGCACGCGGTGGGGCGGCTGGTCAGCCGCGTCGACGTGGCGTCGCTGGCGGTGCTGAAGACGTTCGACCCGCCCTACACCGACCTGCACGGGCGCGAGGTGACGGGGGCGGGCCGGTTCGGCAAGCACCTCGACCTCGACTGCGACGGCCTGCACCTGGTGGTGCACCTGGCGCGCGCCGGCTGGCTGCGGTGGGCGGACAACCTCTCGCCGGCGCCGCCGAAACCGGGCAAGGGCCCGATCGCGCTGCGCGTCCACTTCGGAGACCGCGGATTCGACCTGACCGAGGCGGGCACGAAGAAGGGCCTCGCGGTGTGGGTGGTGCGGGACCCGCAGGAGGTGCCCAGCATCGCCCGGCTCGGCCCGGACGCCCTGTCGCTGCACCGGGATTCGCTGGCCGAGCTGCTGGCAGGGCGGACCGAGCGGCTCAAGTGGGCGCTGACCGACCAGTCGCTGATCGCGGGCATCGGCAACGCCTACTCGGACGAGATCCTGCACGCCGCGCGGCTGTCCCCGTTCGCGACCGCGGGCAAGCTGTCCGACGACGCGCTGGACCGGCTCGCCGAGGCGGTGCACCAGATCCTGACGAGCGCGGTGGAGCGCTCGGTGGGCCAGGACGCGGCTCGCCTCAAGGGCGAGAAGCGGTCCGGCCTCCGGGTGCACGCGCGGACCGGGCTGCCCTGCCCGGTGTGCGGGGACACGGTGCGTGAGGTTTCCTTCGCCGACAAGTCCTTCCAGTACTGCCCGACCTGCCAGACGGGCGGCAAGCCGCTCGCGGACCGTCGCCTGTCGCGCCTGCTCAAGTAGCGCCTCACCCCGCAGGGTGGCGAAGTCAGCACAGAAAGTGCGCTGAAGAGCTTGCACCTTGCGTCACGAGCGCAGAGCATTGACGCCGTGTCCGGTCTGCCGATCTCGCAAATCATCCCGTGGAGCGTGTCGGGTGTGCTGCTGATCGTCCTGATCGTCGTGCTGGCGCGGACCCGCAAGCCGAGCAGCTCGATCGAGGACGCGGTTCTGGAAGCCGTCTACCACATGTCCCGCGCGACACCGGACCTCCGCGAGGGCTTCGACCAGGCCAGCGCCGACCGGATCACCTCGCAGCTGCTCGAACTGCTCAAGTGCGTCGCCGTCGGCATCACCGACAACGAGGGCACCCTGGTGTCCTGGGACGGCGAGGCCAACGACCACTACCTCGACCTCAGCAGCGCCGTGATGATGTCCATCCGCAAGGCCCGTCGTGAGGTCGTCTCGCACGACGACGTCCCGTGCGACCACCGCGGCACCTGCAAGATGAAGACCGCGGTGATCGTGCCGCTGCTCGTCGAGGACGAGGTCGAGGCGGCGCTCATCGTGGTGGGCCGCAGCTCCGGCAAGCGCCTGATCCAGATGGCCGACGCGGTCGCGCAGTTCGTCACCACCCAGTTCGAGCTGGCCCGCTTCGAGGAGTCCAAGCACCAGTTGCAGCAGGCCGAGATCAAGGCGCTGCGCGCGCAGATCTCGCCGCACTTCATCTACAACGCGCTCAACACGATCTCCGCGCTCATCCGGACCGACCCGGAGGAGGCGCGCGAGCTGCTGCAGGAGTTCGCCGACTTCACGCGCTACTCGTTCCGCACCTCCGGCATGTTCACCACGCTCGCCGACGAGCTGCGCAACATCGACCTCTACCTGACGATCGAACGGGCCCGGTTCGGCGGCCGCCTCGAGGTGCGGCTGAAGATCGCGCCCGAGGTGCTGTCGGTCGTGGTGCCGTTCCTGATCATCCAGCCGCTCGTGGAGAACGCGGTGCAGCACGGCCTGGCGAACAAGCCGACCGGCGGCATGGTCACCGTCACCGCCTCCGACTACGGCACCGAGGCGCTGATCAGCGTCGAGGACGACGGCATCGGCATGGACCCGGCGCGGCTGGCCGACCTGCGCAACTCGCACCGCACCGGCGCGCACGTCGGGCTGGGCAACATCAACGCGCGCATGCGGCAGCTGTTCGGCGACGAGTACGCGCTGATGGTCGAGACCGCGCCGGGCGCCGGGATGAAGGTGACGCTGCGGGTGCCGAAGTTCGCGCCCGGCGTGCGCACCGACCTGCCGGACTACGCGGAAGCCCCGCCGGAGCCCGCCCGCAACGGCCGTCTGCACAAACCGGACGGAGTCCGTAACCTGGCGCCATGACCAGCGTGACGGACAGGCTGAGCAGCAGGATTTCGCGCATCGGCGACCGGGGCGACCGCAAGGACGTGGTGGCCGTCGTCAAGCTGCACGGGGTGATCACGCCGACGCCCTCGCCGCTCGCGCGCGGCACCATCAACCTCGCGGCCGTCGAGTCCGCGCTGACCCGCGCGTTCGACCACGACCGGCTCAAGGCGGTCGCGTTGCAGATCAACTCGCCGGGCGGCGCGCCGACCCAGTCCGGGCTGGTCGCGGAGCGGATCCGCCAGCTCGCCGCGAAGAAGCCGGGCGTGCCGGTGATCGCGTTCTGTGAGGACGTCGCGGCCTCCGGCGGTTACTGGCTGGCGTGCGCGGCGGACGAGATCTACGCGCACCGCACGTCGATGGTCGGTTCCATCGGCGTGATCAGCGGCGGGTTCGGGTTCACCGGTCTGCTGGAGCGCTTCGGCATCGAGCGGCGCGTGCACACCGCGGGTGAGAACAAGAAGCGGCTCGACCCGTTCGCCCCGGAGAAGCCGGAGGACGTCGAGTGGCTGAAGAAGATGCACGCACAGTTGCACGAGATGTTCGTGGAGTGGGTGAAGGAACGCCGCGGCGACCGGCTCGCCGACACCGAGGAGCTGTTCACCGGTGACGTCTGGCTCGGCGCGAAGGCCGTCGAGCTGGGCCTGGTCGACGGGATCGGCAACCTGCGGGAGGTCGTCGAGCAGCGCTGGCCGGACGCCGAGATCACGATCGCCGAGCCGAAGAAGCCGCTGCTGGCCCGGCTCGGCATCGGCGCGCCGGCAGCCGCCCAGGCGCTCCTGGACGCGGTCGCACAGCGAGTTGCTTGGTCACGCTACGGGATTTGAAAGCGCTCGCCCGCTCGCGGTATGGACATCACAACCTGCAATAGGCAGGATGCGAGTCACTGTGAGTGCGCAACAAGACACCAGAAGACTGCTCGTCCTCGCGGTGGACGACGAGCCCCACGGGTTGAACCTGCTGGTCGACACGCTGCGGGGCAACCCGCACATCGGTCGCGTGTTCACCGCGGTCGACGCCTCCGAGGCGCTGCGCGTGCTGGCCTCGGAGGACCCGGAGGTGCGTGAGCGCAAGGAGCGGGGCCTGCCGCCGATCGACGCGGTGTTCGCCGACCTCCAGATGCCCGGCCTGTCCGGCATGGAGATGGCGCGCGTGTTCTCCGCGATGAGCCCCGCGCCGGTGCTGGTGTTCGTCACCGGGCACGCGCACGAGGCCGTCAACGCGTTCGACCTGGGCGCGGTGGACTACCTGCTCAAGCCGTGCAACCAGCACCGGCTGGACCGGGCGGTCGAGCGGGTGCTGGAGAAGCTGAAGACGGTGGCCCCGCCAGGGCCGGGCGCGGCCGCGCCCGCCGCGCCGGACGACGACGAGGTGATCCCGGTCGAGCTCGCCGGGACCACGAAGCTCGTGCCGCGCTCGTCGGTGCGCTGGGTCGAGGCGCAGGGCGACTACGCCCGCCTGTTCACCAAGGACGGCAACAGCCACCTGGTCCGCATCCCGCTGACCCAGCTCGAGGAGCGCTGGGAGAAGGCCGGGTTCGTGCGGATCCACCGGTCGTTCCTGGTCGCGTTGAACCTGATCACCGAGCTGCGCATGGGGCAGGGCGGCTACCAGGTCGTGATCGGCAACGAGGAGAAGCTGCTCCCGGTCTCCCGGCGGCACACCCGTGAGCTCAAGGACCGACTCACGGGTGGTCGATGACCGAGGACTTCTACCGTCGGGCCGACGGGGTGCGTGAGCCGGACCCGACGCTGGGCAAGAACTACCAGCCGGCGTCGGTGGAGCCGATCCCGCCCGCGCCGCCGCCCGAGGCGCCGCCGGAGCCGGCGAAACCGCCGAAGCGGCAGCGGGTGGTGCTGGCGGATCCGCGTTCCCGCAAGACGACGCCGACGCTGCGCGCGCGCCTGGAGCTGGAGCAGCAGACCAGCTGGGGCGAGCTGCTGATCCGCGACCTGGTCAAGCACCAGCTGCGCACCGCGCTCGGGTTGAGCGCGCTGGTGCTGGTGCTGCTCGGCGCGCTGCCGCTGGCCTTCTACCTGTGGCCGGGGTTCGCCGCGCTGCGCGTGGTCGGCGTGCCGCTGGCGTGGTTGTTGCTGGGGCTGTTGCCGTTCCCGTTGCTGCTGCTCGCGGGCCTGGCCTACAACCGGCTGGCCGAGCGGCACGAGCGGGACTTCGTGGACATGATCGAGTCGTGACCGGCCCGCGGAGCCGGAGCCGGGGCAGGGGACAATCCGGATCGTGCAGCTGAACCCGTGGGCGCTGAGCGGCATCGCGACCGTCGCCGTGCTGACCTTCTACCTGGGTCACCGCTCGTCCCGGTTCGCCAACACCACGCACGACTTCCTGGTCGCACGCCGCACTGTGCGGTCGCGCCGCAACGCCGCCGCCATTTCCGGTGAGTACCTCTCCGCCGCGTCGTTCCTCGGCATCGCCGGGATCATCCTCAAGGACGGCGCCGACGGGTTGTGGTTCCCGATCGGCTTCACCGCCGGCTACCTGGCGCTGATGCTGTTCGTCGCCGCGCCGCTGCGCCGCTCGGGCGCCTACACGCTGCCGGACTTCCTGGAGGCGCGGCTGGAGTCGGTCGCGCTGCGCCGGTGCGGCACCGCGTTCGTGGTGTTCATCGGGATCCTCTACCTGGTCCCGCAGCTGCAGGGCGCCGGGCTGGCGCTGACGACGGTGCTGAACGTGCCGGGCTGGGTCGGCGCGGTGACGGTCACCGTGCTGGTCGGTGTGAACGTGATGGCCGGCGGCATGCGCGCGATCACCGTGGTGCAGGCGTTCCAGTACTGGCTGAAGCTGTTCGCGATCGCGCTGCCCGCGTTCGTGCTGTGCGCGGTGTTCCTGGCAGGCGGCAAGCCGGGGCCAGCCGGTTCGCTGGGGTCGCCCGCGCCGCCGGTGTTCGCCGCGCAGACCACTGTGGACATCCGCACCGACGTCGCCTTCGAGGTCGGCACGCTGACGCAGGTCGTGATCGAGCACCCGGGCGACCCGGCGCCGCACGACGAGATCTGGGTGCAGGGCTCGACGCAGGAGCTGCCGCAGGGCACCCGCGTGTGGTTCGCGGCCGGCACCCCGGTCCCGACGGTGAGCGACGCGGAGGTCACCAACTCCGACTGGCTGCACCCCGGCTCCGAGGGCGTGCGGGACCTGCTGCAGACGTATTCGCTGATCTTCGCGACGTTCCTCGGCACGATGGGCCTGCCGCACGTGCTGGTCCGCTTCTACACCAACCCGGACGGCCGGGCGGCGCGCCGGACCACGGTGCACGTCCTGTTGCTGCTCGGGCTGTTCTACCTGTTCCCGACGATCCTCGGGGCGCTGTCCCGGATGTACGTGCCGGAGCTGCTGGTGACGGGCCAGACGGACGCCGCGGTGCTGCGGCTGCCGTCGGCGATGGTGCCGGGGGTGGCCGGGCAGGTGCTGGGGGCGGTCGTGCTGGCCGGGGCGTTCGCGGCGTTCCTGTCCACGTCGTCGGGGTTGCTGGTGAGCCTGGCGGGTGTGGTGTCGACGGACCTGTCGAAGGGCCGGGTGCTGGACTTCCGGATCGCCGCGGGTGTGGTCGCGCTGGTGCCGCTGGCGCTGGCGCTGCTCCTGCGGCCGAACGACCTGTCGCTGAGCGTCGGGATGTCGTTCGCGCTGGCCGCGTCGACGTTCTCGCCGTTGCTGCTGCTCGGCGTGTGGTGGCGCGGCCTGACCTGGCCGGGCGCGATGGCGGGCATGATCATCGGCGGCGGGCTGGTGCTCGGTGCGCTGGTGGTGGACCTGGTCAGCCGGTTCACCGGGGGCTGGGCGCCGTGGTTCGCCGACCAGCCCGCGTTGATCACGGTGCCGGTGGCGTTCGCGGTGACGATCCTGGTCAGCCTGGCGACGCCGAACGGCAAGCCGGCCGACGTGAACGCCGTGATGCTGCGGCTGCACGCCCCGGACCGGCTCGGGTTCATGCGCGATCGGGCGGTCGCGCGGTTCGGGCAGGCCGAAGAGCGTACCCGGATGGGACGCGGCCGACACCGCAAGTGACCCCGGTTCTCACCCGGGCGACTTTCACTCCATTGGCGGTTTCGTTTACCGTCGGTTGACATTTCGGCAAATCTTGCCCGTTTGGTGATTCGCGAAATGGACATTCCTACGTCTAACCGGCGTAAGATCGTCAACTCTCCGTAAGATCATTCACTCGAAAGGATTAACAACAAGACTCACGTTTCGCGGCAAGATCTACCCGCATCACACGACCGGAAGAGGTTGAGACCATGCACAGGGAGGTTGTCCCGTGAGCACCAGCGACCAGGACCTCGTCGACGAGACGGGTCCGGGTGACAACTGGCAGAAGGTGCAGGCGAGCCCCGAGTTCGCCGAGCTCCGCAAGAGGTTGCGGACCTTCGTCTTCCCGATGACCGTCCTCTTCCTCGTCTGGTACCTCGTCTACGTCCTGCTCGCCGACTACGCCCACGGCTTCATGTCGACGAAGCTGATCGGCAACTTCAACGTCGGCCTGCTCATCGGCCTGCTGCAGTTCGTGTCGACGTTCCTCATCACCGGGCTCTACGTGCGGTACGCGAACCGCAAGCTGGACCCGATCGCCGACAAGATCCGCGGTGAGATCGAAGGAGACGCGCAGTGAGGAACCTGGCGCAGGGCGTCGAAGGCAGCAACCCGACGCTGAACATCATCATCTTCGCGATCTTCGTCGCGATCACCCTCGTGATCGTGTTCCGCGCCAGCCGCAACACGAAGACCGCCTCCGACTACTACGCGGCGGGCCGCTCGTTCACCGGTCCGCAGAACGGCATCGCGATCTCGGGCGACTACCTGTCCGCGGCGTCGTTCCTCGGCATCGCGGGCGCGATCGCGGTCAACGGCTACGACGGGTTCCTCTACTCCATCGGGTTCCTCGTCGCGTGGCTGGTCGCGCTGCTCCTGGTCGCCGAGCTGCTGCGCAACACCGGCAAGTTCACGCTCGGCGACGTGGTCGCGTTCCGGATGCGGCAGCGGCCGATCCGCGCCGCGGCGGCGGTGTCCACCCTCGCGGTGTCGTTCTTCTACCTGCTCGCGCAGATGGCGGGTGCCGGCGGCCTGGTCAACCTGCTCCTCGGCATCAAGAGCGACTGGGGCCAGAACGCCGTCATCGCCATCGTCGGCATCCTGATGATCGTCTACGTGCTCATCGGCGGCATGAAGGGCACCACCTGGGTCCAGATCATCAAGGCCGTCCTGCTCATCCTCGGCGCGCTGGCGATGACGCTGTGGGTGCTGGGCAAGTTCGGCTTCAACCTGTCGAACCTGCTGCAGGGTGCGGTCGAACGCGGCGGCGCGACCGGTGACGCCCTGCTCAACCCGGGCAAGCAGTACGGCAAGACCGAGACCAGCAAGCTGGACTTCCTGTCGCTGGGCATCGCGCTGGTGCTGGGCACCGCGGGCCTGCCGCACGTGCTGATGCGCTTCTACACGGTGCCCACCGCGAAGGACGCGCGGAAGTCGGTCGTCTGGGCCATCGTGCTGATCGGCATCTTCTACCTGTTCACCCTGGTGCTGGGCTACGGCGCCGGTGCGCTGGTGGGCCCGCAGGCGATCAACTCGGCGCCGGGCACGACCAACTCGGCGGCGCCGCTGCTCGCGCTCGAACTGGGCGGTCCGATCCTGCTCGGGTTCATCGCCGCGGTCGCCTTCGCGACGATCCTCGCGGTGGTGGCCGGCCTGACGATCACCGCGTCGGCGTCGTTCGCGCACGACGTCTACGCCAACGTGATCAAGAAGGGCCAGGTCGACAGCAAGGCGGCCGAGGTGCGGGTCGCCCGCATCACCGCGGTCGTGATCGGCGCGCTGGCCATCGTCGGCGGCATCCTCGCGAAGAACCAGAACGTGGCCTTCCTGGTCGCGCTGGCCTTCGCGGTGGCGGCCTCGGCGAACCTGCCGACCCTGCTGTACTCGCTGTTCTGGAAGCGGTTCAACACTCAGGGCGCGCTGTGGAGCATGTACGGCGGCCTGCTCGTCTGCATCGTGCTGATCGTCTTCTCGCCTGCGGTCTCCGGCGGGTCGAAGCCGATGATCAAGGGTGTGGACTTCCACTGGTTCCCGCTGGAGAACCCGGGCCTGGTGTCCATCCCGGTGTCGTTCCTGCTGGGCTTCCTCGGCACGGTGCTGTCGAAGGAGCGCAACGAGAAGAAGTACGCCGAGATGGAGGTGCGTGCGCTGACCGGCGCACACGCCGAGAAGGCCACCGCGCACTGACCTGACGGACGGCGGAAAGGGCCACTCCCGCGACGGGGGTGGCCCTTTTTCGGGCTCACGTGCAGTTGATGGGTGCGCGTGCCAGTATGTGAACGTGCAACCAGGTGACATTCCGACCGCGTCCGTCTCCGAACTGCCCGCGGACGGGCTGGTGTTGCTGGACGTGCGCGAACAGGACGAGTGGGACGCCGGCCACGCCCCCGGCGCGGTCCACATCCCGCTCGGCGAGCTGCCCGCGCGCACCGACGAACTGGCCCAGCTGCCCGACGACCAGCCGCTCTACGTGGTGTGCCGCACCGGCGGCCGCTCCGCGCGGGCCGCGGCGTGGCTCAACGCGAGCGGCTGGGACGCGATCAACGTGGCGGGCGGCATGAAGTCCTGGGAGACCGAGGGCCGCCCGGTCGTCGGCGAGCACGACGGCCCGCCCGAGGTCCTGTAGGTCCCATGCACCCGACCCCGAGGCCGTACCGCCCGCGACCGCGTGTCAGCTGGGTGGCGAACCCTCCACCGGGTGCGATCCGTCCCCGGCCGGCGCGCCCGGCCGAGCGCTACGACGGCCCGCCGTCGTACCACGTGCCGCCGCGCTGGGGTTTCCCGCACCTGGCCTGGCGGGTGCCGACGGCGGTGCCCGGCACCCCGTCCGGCTATCCGAGCCCGGTCGAGCGCGTGCGGGTGCTGCACCGCAATGCCGTGACGATCCTGTGGTTCCTCGCCGGGCTGGCCGCGGTCGCGGCGGGTGCCGAGTTCTGGCGCTACGGGCTGCTCGTGATGAGCCGGTCGACGGCCCTGCACGCGGCGACCGTGGCGTTCTCCGACGCGCTGGAGATCATCGCGTCGCTGCTGACCGTGGTGTTCGGGCTGATCGCCGTCGCCGCGACGCTGTGGTGGCTGCTGGTCGCTCGCAGTGCCGCCGCGGAGGCCGCCGGACAGGAACCGGCCCGCTCGACGCGCGAGGTCGTCGCCGGGGTGCTGGTGCCGGGGGTGAACCTGGTGATGGCGGGCTCCATCCTCGCCGAGCTGGAGCACCTGGTGCTGGGCCGCGAGCCGGACCGCCGCCCCCGCCCGTCGCGGCTGGTGCTGGCCTGGTGGGCGGCCTGGGTGGTCAACGAGGTGCTGATGGTGCTGGTCATCGGGTGGCGCTTCAAGGACGGCGTGCAGGCGATGGCCGACGGCGTGCTGCTGACCGGCCTGCTGAACACCTCGGCCGCCGTGCTGGCCGGGTTGACCGCGGTGCTGGTGTACCGCCTGACGACGCTGCTGGCGCCGGTCCGCACCGACCGGCTGCGCCCACTGCAGGTGCGGTCCGTGAAGGGCGCCCCGGCGCCGGAGCTGCGCACGGCACGCCCCACCGGCGCGGCGCGCTGATCTGGGCTGCCGCTCCGCAGGACGAGCGCCGCCCCTCGCGCGGATCCCGGGACCGGCCGCGAAAGCGCGGCTCGCTAGACCGTCACCGGCAGGTTCTTCAGCCCCCGGATCACGAACTCCGGTCGGCGCTCCGGCTCACCCGCCAGGCGCAGGCCCGGCAACCGCTTGGTCAGCGCGACCAGCGCCGCCGCGATTTCGATTCGTGCGAGTGGCGCGCCGATGCAGTAGTGGATCCCCGCGCCGAAACCCAGGTGCGTGCCGTCGCTGCGGGCGACGTCCAGCGTGTCCGGCTCGGCGAACACCTCCGGGTCCCGCGCGGCCGCGCCGAGCAGCGCGGCGATCTTCTCGCCCTTCGCCACCCGGAAGCCCGCGATCTCCACGTCCTCGGTCGCCGTGCGCTCGAACAGCTGCAGCGGCGAGTCGAAGCGGATCAGCTCCTCCACCGCGGCCGGCATCAGGCCCGGGTCGTCCACAAGACGCTGCCACTGGTCCGGGTGCCGCAGCAGGGCCCAGACCCCGTTGCCGATCACGTTGACCGTCGCCTCGTGGCCGGCCATCAGCAGCAGCACCGCGGTGGCCACCACCTCGTCCTCGGTGAGCTCGGCCCTCAACAAATCCGTGATCAGGTCCTCGCCCGGCTCCCGGCGGCGCCGCTCGGCCAGCTCGCGCAGGAACTCGACGAACTCGGTCGCCGCCCGCTCGGCCGCCACCCGGCCCTCCTCGGGCAGCCCGTACTCGTACATCTTCACGATCGCGTTCGACCACGGCACCAGTCGCGGCCGGTCGGCCTCCGGCACGTCCAGCAGCTCGGAGATCACCGCGACCGGCAGCGGCTGCGCGAGCGCGTCCAGCAGGTCGGCCGACCCCGCATCGGCGATCCCGGCCACCAGCTCGTCCGCCAGTCGCATCACCGTCGGCCGCAACCGCTCGACGTGCCCGCGCCCGAACGCCGACGAGATCGACCGGCGCAACCGCGTGTGCACCGGCGGCTCGTTCTCCAGCAGCGAGTTGCGGTGCAGCAGGTTGAACGACACGAACTGCTCGGCCGGGCTCGCGTCGGTCCAGATCCGGCCCAGCCCGCGGTGCCGCAGCACCGCCGACGCCGCCGCGTGGGACACCGCGATCGCCAGGCCCAGCCCGTCGTGCTGGTGCACCGGCGCCTGCGCGCGCAGGCGGGCGAACTCCGGGTACGGGTCGGCGAGGAAGGCGGGGTCACGGGGATCGAACACGACCCGAGCCTAATCCCCCGATCCGGCGGGCCGTGCCTGGTTCGGTAGCGTCTGCGGCCTGTAGTCCGAGGAGGCGAGATGGGCAAGGGCGCGCGCAAGCGGGGTCCGAAGAAGGACAAGGCACCGAAGGTCCGCGAAGTGTTCGTGGGGCAGCCGTTCGAGGGGCTGGCCGCCGAGCCGGAGCTGATCGCGCTGCGCGAGTTCGTGCCGTCGGCCACCGCGCCGCTGTCCCTTGTGGACGCGGGCGAGCGGAAGATCACGCTGGCGACCGTGCTGCCGATGGCCGCGGCCGCGTTCGTGCGCACCGACGGCGAGGTGTTCGTCGGGCTCCAGGTGCAGACCCGCTCCAGCGACGTGAGCCGCGACCTGGGCCGCGCGATCCGCTGGGCGCTGACGGCCGAGCCGGGCGACGTGCTGCCGGTGCCGGACACCACGAGCCCGCCCGCCGATGGCGAGCGCCTGCAGGACCTGCTGGTGGCCGACGCCGAGCTGGACGTCACCCTGCACTCGAACTTCGACTGGTGGCTGCCCGAGGACACCGACCCCAGCGGCGAGGTCAAGGTGTCGCTGGAGCGGGCCAACGAGGCGATCATGCCGACCGAGCGCCTTGGCACCGGCTCGTACTGGGTACTGGCCGGCGAGAAGGCGCACCTGCGCTGGGTCCGGCCGGAGCCGGAGGGTCGCCTGATGCAAGCGCTTGCGCGCCTGTCCGCGGCCGGTGAGCTGTCGCTCGGCGAGGGCTCCCGCTACGCCGGGTCGTTCCGCGCGCACGGCCTGCTGGTGCCGGTGTGGGACCTGGACCCCGAGGCGCACGCCCGCGAGTGGGCCGAGCCTGCCGAGCAGCTGGGCGCCCGCCTGGAGGAGGCCCTGAAGTCGGTCGACGCCGAGCCGCTGACCGCCGCCGAGCGCCGTGCGCGCGACGGCCTGGTCGGCAGGCAGCTGACGCTCCGCTAGTGATCCTGCACCTCTGCGCGGCCGCGGAGTGGACGGGCGCGGACTACCGCGCCCCGTCCCTGGACACCGTCGGCTTCATCCACTGCTCCGACCCGGGCACGGTGGCGATCCCGGCGAACGCGCTCTACCGCGGCCGCACGGACCTGGTGCTGCTGGAGATCGACCCGGCGCGGCTGGATGTCCCGCTGCGCTGGGAGGCCGGCGACCCGCCGCATCCCGACGGCATCCTGTTCCCGCACGTCTACGGCCCGATCCGCGCCGAAGCCGTGGTGGCCGTGCACCCCTTCCCGCCGAACGCGGACGGCGCCTTCGAGCTGCCCGCGCGCCTCGCGCAACGAGACCCACGCTGAGGCGTCCACCTCAGAGCGCGCCGGACAACCTGAGGGGGCCGTCATGCGTGGACTCGGCGAAGGGGTAAGACACACGGTCGAGGGAGGCGATACGGTGACCTCGGCCGCGTCGGCCATCGCCTGGGGAGGCGGCCGCGCGGCGGGGAGGGGGTCAGCGGTGAGCGAGGAGCTGGCGGACTTCGGAGAGTTCGTCCAGGCGAGCCTGCCCGGGCTGCTCCGATACGGCCACGCGCTCACCGGCAACCCGCACGACGCAGCCGACCTGGTGCAGACCGTGCTGGAGAAGATCGGCTCCCGCTGGACCCACGTGCAACGCAAGACGGCCGACCCGCTGGCCTACGTGCGCCGTGCGATGGCCAACGCGCACATCAGCCGCTGGCGGCGCCTGAAGCGGGAGAGCCTGGTCGCCGACCTGCCCGAGCAGCGCACCGCCGAACCGGTGGACCCGTTCGAGCACGAGCCGCTGTGGCAGGCCCTGCGCGAGCTGCCGCCGCGCCAGCGCGCGGTGATCGTGCTCCGCTACTACGAGGGCCTGTCCGAGGCCGAGATCGCCGCGTCACTCGGCGTCAGCGCCGGCACGGTCAAGAGCCAGGCCAGCAAGGCGATCGCGACGCTGCGGACCAAGATCGGTTCGATCTCCGGAGGGAGGGACGACTGGTGAACCCCGACGACGAGCTCGGCGACGAGCTGCGGCGGTTGTTCGACGACGACCGGCTGGCGATCACGCCCGCGCCGGGCGCCGAGAGCGCCATCGTCCGCGGCGCCCGCCGTCGCCGTCGCCGCCGCACCGCCGTCGCCGCCTCCGGGGGTGTCCTCACCGCCGCCCTGCTCGTCACCGCCGGTCTCGTCGCCGAGCGCCACGACCCCGGCGTCCACCAGGCCGCCCAGCCCACGACCACCGCCCCCACGACGACCTCGGAAGCGCCCGGGCCGGTCGTGGTGCCGCCGTCGTTCTCCGAACTGCCCACCCAGCCGCCCGCGCCGTCGTCGACCACCACGGTCCTGCCCGCGCCGCCGCCGGCCGGCACGTCCACGCCTGCGCCGTCGAGCAGCAGCCGCACGACCGTGCGCCCCGAGCCCGCGGCGGTGGTGCTCGGCCCCACCGGCTACGGACCGTTGCGGCTGGGGATGACCTTCGACGAGGCCAAGGCGACCGGGCTGCTCGCCGACGCCGGTACGGCGCCTGCCGAATGCACCACCTACCGGCTCACCGAAGGCACGGCGAACGTCGCGTCGGTGACGATTTCGCCGACCGGGGGAGTGGTGGTCTTCACCGCGACCGGCGCGCGTACTCCGGAAAAGGTGGGCACCGGTTCCACGGTGACCGAACTGAGGAATGCCTATCCTGATCTAACGGCCGGTGCGGGGAATTACAGCGCCGCCGCCGGGTCGGGCGCCAACTACACGTTCTACGTCGATTCCGCGGAAACCGTCGTGCACTGGGAACTGGTCGCCCCGCCCGGCTGCTGACGCGAAAGAGCCCGGGCCGAAGCCCGGGCTCTCGTGCGCTCCGCGGTATGGCGGTGTCCTACAGGGCGCCACCGGCGACCGGCGGCATGTCGGGGGCGCCGTCGTCGCCGACGGACTCGCGGGCCAGCCAGGTCTCCACCTCGAACATGTTGCCGTTGGCGCGCTTGACCACGTTGACCAGTGTGGACATCTGCGACACCTCCTCGACCTGCTCCTTGAGGAACCACTGGAGGAACTGCTCGCCCTGGTAGTCGTCCTCGGCGCGGGCGGCCTTCATCAGGGTGCGGAAGTCGGCCGTGACCTCCTTCTCCTGCTCCAGCGCGAGCTCGACCAGTTCGAGCGGCTCCGCGAAGTCGTTGCGGACCTCGCCGGTGGGCGGGATGTCCACGTGGTGATCGGTGTCGATCAGGTACTGCACGATCGCCAGCGCGTGGTTCCGCTCCTCCACCGCCTGGCGGTAGAAGTGCTTGGCCAGCTGGGGCAGGTCCGCGTTGTCGAACCAGACCGCCAGCGCCACGTACTGCTGGGAAGCGTGGAACTCGTTCTGCACCTGCTGCTGCAGGAGCTCGTAGAACTTGGAGCGCGGTTCTTTCTTCAGCATCGCCATGACTCAAGAATAGGCCATTTTGCTGATCGTTAACCCCTTGGCCCTGGTGATTCCGATTTCGTTTGGGTAGGCTTACCGAGATTAGGAAGTGCTTATTTAGGACGTACTAATTCAGCTTAGCCTTTCCTAATTACCCGATCGGGTCACGGACAACGGGACAGGACATGCAACGCGGCCCGCCCCGGCCGGAGCCCAGCTCGGAGCCGGCGATGGCGAGCACCTCGATGCCGGCGTCCGCCAGCCGCGCGTTGGTCTCCACGTTGCGTTCGTAGCCGACCACCACGCCGGGCGCGAGCGCCAGCGTGTTGTTGCCGTCGTCCCACTGCTCGCGTTCCGCGGTCACCGGGTCCAGCCCGGTGTCGATCACCCGCAGCTTCTCGATGCCCATCGCCTCGGCCGCCGCGTGCAGGAACGGCTCCGGGCCGTCCACGCGCAGCGAGCCGTCGCCGTCCGGGCGCAGCGTGAAGGCCACCAGCTCGTCGCGGGCCAGCGGGTACATCACCACGGCGTCCGGCGCGACCATCGTGCAGACGGTGTCCAGGTGCATCGTGGCTCGGGCCTGTGCGATCGGGACCGCGAGCACGGTGTGGGCGATGTCGTCGGCGAACAGCGAGCGCGCCAGCGACTCCGCGCCTGCGGCCGTGGTGCGCTCGCCGATGCCGACGGCCAGCACGCCCGGCGCGAGCAGCAGCACGTCGCCACCCTCGACCGGCGCCGAGTGGGCGCCGTACGCGCGCGAGGCGTGGGAGAACCGCGGGTGGTAGGCGTAGACGAGGTCGAGCAGCGCGGTCTCGCGGCGGCGGGCGGGCATGGCCAGCGACGAGATCGCCACCCGGTCGCCGATCCACACCGACGAATCGCGGGTGAACAGCAGGTTCGGCAGCGGGTCGACCGCGAAGTCGTGCGGGTGGTGGATCTTGCGCACCAGCGACGCGCCATCGGCGGCGGGCAGCTCCTCGAATGTCAGCCCGGCCATCAGGACCTCGGCCAGGGTGGCGGCGTCCACACCGGACAGGTGCGAGCGCAGCGCGTCCCCAAGGTCCTCGCCGAGGCGCCGGTCGTCGACCGCGGCGTGCACCCCGGCGGCGTGCGCGCGCGGATCGGTGAGCGCCTCGCGCAGCACCTCGGCCAGCAGGAGCACCTCGACGCCGCGGCCGCGGAGCACCTCGGCGAACGCGTCGTGCTCCTCCTGGGCGCGGCCGACCCACGGGATCGAGTCGAACAGCAGCTTGTCGTTGTTGCGCGGGGTGAGCCTCGTGAGCTCGTTGCCCGGCCGGTGGAGCAGGACGGCGCGCAGCGGCCCGACCTCGCTGTCCACCCTGGGGGTTTTGGTGGTCACGCGCTGAGCGTAGTGCGCTGAGTGCCTGTTCAGGGCAGCCAGCTGACGTGTCCGCGGAGCAGCGAGTACCCGACGAACGAGACCACGTCGAGCAGGGTGTGCGCGACGATCAGCGGCACCAGCCGGTTGGTCCGCTGCCACACGCGGCCGAACACCAGTCCCATCACCAGGTTGCCGACGAACCCGCCGAAGCCCTGGTAGAGGTGGTAGGACCCGCGCAGCACGGCGGCGGCGAACAACGCGGTGTTCTCGCGCCAGGCCAGCTGCCGCAGCCGGGTCAGCAGGTACCCGACCACCAGGACTTCCTCGGCGAAGGCGTTGCCGAACGCGGACAGCGTCAGCGCGATCGGGCGCCACCACGTGTCGTCCAGCCGGGACGGGACGACGGCGAGGTTGAAGCCGAGCTTCCAGCCGACGAAGTACAGCACCAGCCCGGGGATGCCGATCAACGCCGCCGATCCGGCGCCCCAGAGCACGTCCCGGCCGGGGCGGGTGCGGTCCAGGCCCACCTCGGCCAGCTTCATCCCGCCGCGCCACAGCAGGTACGCGCCGAGCGCGCCCCACCCGACGAGCTGCACCGCGGACAGCAGCTGGGCGAGCAGGTCCAGCAGATCGGCGGCGCGCTGCGGGACGTTCAGCGCGACCTGCTGGTCGGACAGCGGTTCGGGCTGCAGGAGCGAGTCGATCAGCGACAGCAGGCTGCGCGCGCCGGACAGGCCGAGCGTGATCGAGAAGACGACGACCAGCTCGATCTTCAGCCGCCGAGCGGTCCCGGCGTCCACGGGTTCGGGCATCGCGGGACGTTCGGGGCGGAGCCAGGAGCTGAGCACGTCCGCACGCTACCGTCTGGAGACATGGCCAAGATTGCGACCGCTGACCGCGTCGACCGCGCCGAACTGCTGGAGTTCCTCCGCCCCCGGCACCGCGCGATCCTGATGACCACCCGCGCCGACGGCACGCCGCAGCTGTCGCCCGTCACCGCCGGGATCGACCCCGAGGGCCGGTTCGTCGTGGCGACCTACCCGCAGCGCGCCAAGACCCGCAACGCCCGCCGCGACCCGGCCGTTTCGGCGTGCGTGATCTCCGACGACTGGAACGGGCCGTGGGTGCAGTTCGACGGCACGGCCGAGGTGCTGGACGTGCCCGAGGCGGTCGAGCCGCTGGTGGAGTACTTCCGGTCGATCTCGGGCGAGCACCCGGACTGGGACGAGTACCGCGAGGCGATGGTCAAGCAGAACAAGAGCCTGATCCGCGTGACGATCGAGCGGTGGGGACCGATCGCCACCGGCGGTTTCCCGCCGGAGCTCGGCTAGGGCTGCACGCGCACCTGGTTCCGCGCCAGGAACGGGCAGCCCACCAGGCGCCGCAGCTCGGTGCTGAGCTGGGCGGGGCTGTGCACCGGCTTGGCGAAGGCCAGGCGCACGTCGTGGTCGCCGTCGCCGGACTCGACCCGCAGCCGCAGCCCGAACTGGTCCAGGCCGAGCGGGCGGATCCGGCCGCCGCGCAGCTCCTCGGGGATGTGCCGGGCGAGCTGGCCGACGACGTCGGCGTGGTCGGTCTCCAGGTGCCGCAACCAGCCGGACTCGTAGCCGGTGAACGGGTCCGGCGCGGCGGCGGAGAACAAGTGCGGCCGCAGGGAATGGGTGCCCTCGGCGTCGGCGAGGACGAGCGAGGCCGGCGTGAGCCGCAGCAGGCTCAGGCCGTGGCCGAGGTCCAGCAGGCGCGGATCGGGCCGCGTCTCGGCGATGGACAGTGCCCTAGCGCGGGCCGACTCCGGGCTGAGGTGCCGCAGCCAGCCGGTGATCCAGAGCAGCCCGCGGATCGGTTCCCGCAGGTCGACGGGCGCGTGGTCGGCGAGTTCGAACACGACGGCCAGCTCGCCGCGGTCCGCCTCGCGGGTGCGGGTCAGCAGCGGGTGGTCGTCCGGCAGCAGGACGCTGACGCTGCCGCTCGGGTGGACGTGGTGCAGTTCGGGCACCACGCGGTCGCTGCCGGTCGGGTCGCCCGCGGTCGGCAGCAGCGCGCCGGGGCCGTTCCGCACGGCGATGGTCTTCGCACGCTCGGCGGGGCTGGGTGCGGGCGGACGTCGGATCTCGGTCACTGGGCCACCACCTCCTACTTAGGTGAGCCTAACCTGAGTGACGGAGGAAGGGAAGTGGATCAGTAACGTTCCCCGTTGCCACTCCGACTGGCGGACCGTGGAATTCACCCGGCAGCGTGTCTACGAGCCGCACCTCGGCGAACCGGCGGCGACCGATCCACTCGAGGTCGAGATCGTCGAGAAGACCCGTGGTCGTCTGATCACGTCGAGCGTGTTCTACGCCTTCCCGGTCGCACTGGCGGTCCTGTTCCGGCTCACCGGTCCCGCGGTCTGGACGGTGACCGCGGTGTTCACCGCGCTGGCGGCGTTGTCGGTGTGGACGCTGGCCTGCCGGACCCGGCCGCTGGGCCGGCTGCTCCGGATGCCCGCCGTCGTCCTCACGCCGGGGCCGGGGCACCTGCTGGTGTCGGGCCGGACGGTGAGCATCGCGTTGCCCGGGCCGCAGCCGCGCTGGGTCGTCGCGCGGATGCCCCGCTCGAAGCGGCTCCTGCTGGCGCGCGAGCGCCGCGTGTTCATGCTCGGGCCGGACGCGCGCGGCCGGCTCGTGTTGCGGGTCCCGGGCAGCATCATCGGGCAGTTCGGCCGCGTGCGGACCGCACCCGCGCCCGGCTCCCGGGCGCCCGACGAGGTCGCACCGGACGCGGTGGTGATCGCGTTCGTCCGTGAACTCCGGCTCCGGGCGGCGCTCGTGTCCACGGCCTTTCTGGTCGCCGGCGCGTTCGTGTGGGTGCTCACCGAAGCGGGTGCGGAGGCGTTCGGCTTCCCGCGCCCGAACGGCGTGACGGCCGTGTTCTGCGTGGCTTACGCCTTGCTCGGGGTCGCCCGGCCGCTGCAGGTGCGGAGCATCGCGCGGGCGGCGCGCACCCAGCCGTGGACCGAACTCGGCGTCACCCTGGACACGCCGGTCGAACCACACGCCACGGGCACCGGGAACACGATGGGGCGGGCGACCCTGCCGGACGGGCGGGTCGCGCGGGTCCGGTTCGGCCGCCAGCCGCTCGACCTCCTGGTCAACGTGCGCGAGACGCAGCGGCTGTGGGTGCTCGGCGCGCCGGAGCGGGGCCGCAAGCTCGCGGCCGGGGTGCCCGGTCACCCGGTGCTCGGCCAGGTCCGGCTGGACTGACGGGTAACGCCGGTGGCCGCTTGATCGACTCGGAGGTGTGGAACCCACCCAGGAGCGCGTCCTCGTCCACGAGCCGCGCCACGGCGAACCGGCCGCGGCGGACTCGCTCGACGTCGAGATCGTGACCAAGCAGCGCAACCGCCTGATCAACTCGATGGTCGTCTACGTGGTGGCGGGCGCTGCGGTGGTGGCGCTGGACCCCGGCCCGCTCTCGGCCGGCTTGGCGACGATCCTCGCCGCGGTCACCGTCGCGCAGCTGTGGCTGCTGTTCTTCCGGGTGCTGCCCTGCCGGAGGCTGCTCGCGCACCCGGTGGTCCTGCTCACCCCCGGCCCCGGGCAGTTGCTGGTGGCCGGGTCGAAGGTCAGCGTCGCGCTGCCCGGTCCCGAGCCGCGGTGGCTGGTCGTGCGGCTGCCTGCGTCGAAGCGGGTCCTGCTGGCCGGGTTGCGGCGCCTCTACTTCATCGGCCCCGACCCGCGCGGCCGCGTGCTCGTCGGGTTGCCGGGCGGGATCAACGGCCGGTTCGGTCGCATCCGGACGGCACCCGAGCCGGGCTCGGTGGAATCGGCCGAGCAGCCGCGGCCCATGGTGGCGGCCCTGCGGGACCCGGTGGTGACCACGTTCCTGCGCGAGGTCCGGCAGCGGTCGTGGGGGATGGCGGGGTCTTTCGTGCTGCTGGCCGCCGGGATCTGGGCGCTGGGCAACCTCGCCTCCGACCTGCCCGGCACCCGCACGTTCACGATGATCCTCGCGGTCGTCTACGCCGTGACCGGGCTGCTGATGCCGGTCCGCGTCGCCACCCTGTCCTCGGCCGTGCGCGAGCAGCCCTGGCAGGAACTGCACGCCACGCTCGACACCGCGATCACGCCGGGCACTTCGGGCGCGGTCGGCAAAGCCACCGGCCGCGTGATGCTCCCCGACGGCGAAGCGGTGGTCCGGTTCCCGCGGGTGCCGCTCGACCTGCTGGTCAACGTGCGCGACACGCAGCGCCTGTGGGTGCTCGGCGTGCCGGAGCGGGGCCGCCGGGTGGTGGCCGGGCTGCCCGGGCATCCCGTTCTCGCGGTGGTGAACCTCCGGTGAACTGTCCGGGGAGCGTACGCGTTTGTCCGGTTCCCGTACGCTACTAGCGTGTCCCATGTGTCAAGCGCTGTGGAACTCACGCCCCCCGGCCCCCGCGGAATTCCGCCCCTCTTCGCGCGGCTCGTAGACGACTCGGCGCTCTTCCCGCCCGGAACGGCCACCATGCCGGACGCGCTGCGGAACTACCTGGCCGGCCGCGAGGGCGACCACGCGGGCCTGCTCGGTGTGTTCCTGTGCCAGGCCTCCCGCCTGCCGGAGCTGATCACCGAGCTGATCAAGATCAAGCCGAAGCAGCCGCTGCCGCTGTCGCTGATCATCGACACCGGTCTCGGCGGCGTGCCGAAGGCGATCTCGATCGTCGAGTCCCGCAGTGAGCTGCTGTCGCTGCGCATGGTCGAGATGCCGGCGCCCTCGGACGTCGACGAGGTGTGGCTGGAGCGCGTCTCGGAGTTCGTGCCGGAGGACGTGATCCGCGTGGTCGAGCCGCGGCGCGGGGTCGGCTGGCTGGACGGCGTGCGGCGGGTGATCGAGCACGGCAGCTGGCCCAAGATCCGCTGCGGCGGCCAGTCCAGCGAGAACTTCCCCAGCGTCGACGAGGTCGCCGACTTCCTCGCCGTCCTGTCCGGCTCGCCCGGCGCCTCCTTCAAGGCCACCAACAGCCTGCACCGCGCGGTCCGGCACGACGACCCGGACAACGGCATCGCCCACCACGGCTTCCTGAACCTGCTCGTCGCGGTGGCGCGCAGCCTGTCCGGCGGGGACGTCCGCGAAGCGCTCGCCTCCACCGACGGCGAGGCACTCGCCGCGGAGGCGAAGTCGCTGTCCGAGCCCGCCGCGAAGGCGGTGCGCGCGCTCTTCGCGTCCTACGCCTGCGACAGCTTCGAGGCTCCGGTCGCCGACCTCGAGGCGCTCGGCCTGCTGTAGTGAGCGCCGAAGGCTCGCTGACCCTCGACCGCGGCCTGGCATTGCTGCAGGCCGTGGCCGACGCCGACGGTGACGCGGCGACGATCTCGGAGCTGGCGACCGCGATCGGCGCCAGCCGCGCGGCGGTCTACCGGCTGCTGGTGCCGCTGTCCGCGCGCGGCCTGGTGTGGCGCGACGGCAGCAAGGTCCGGCTGGGCATCGGCGTGCTGCGGCTGGCCGGTCAGGTCGTCCCGCAGCTGCGCGAGGCGGCCCGACCCGCTCTGCGCGAGCTGGCGGAGAAGGCCGGCGCGACCGCCTACCTGTCGATCGCCGAGGGTGATCTGGTCGAGCCGGTCGTCACGGTGGAGCCGTCGTGGACCGATTTCCACGTGTCCTACCGGGTCGGCGCGCGCCACCCGATCGGTGTCGGCGCGGCCGGGAAAGCGCTGACCCTGCGTCGCGGCAGCCGCGGCTGGGCGGCGGTCACCGGCGAACCACAGCGCGGAACCTCGGGTGTCGCCGCGCCGGTGCGCGGCGTGCCGGGCCTGCGCGCGGCGGTCGGGGTGATCGCGCTGGGGCCGCTCAACGCGGACGCGGTGGGCCCCCAGGTGGTGGCGGCCGCCGCCGCGGTCGCCGAGGTCCTGCGCGGGGACTAACGGGTGCGGCGGTACTCGGCGGCCGCTGCCTCGTACTGCCGGTGCTCGGCCTCGTGGTCCGGCGCGTCGTCCGGGTCGGCCGAGGTGACGAACTCCTGGAGCGCCTGGTTGGCGCCCACCGCGAGTTCACCGGCCCGCGCGAGCATGCCCTTCTCGTAGCGGGTGATCGCGGCGTCCAGGGTGGGCTCCGCCGCGATCGCGTGCGCCAGTTCCGCGCCGTCGAGCAGGGCGAGGTTCGCGCCGAACCCGCCGAACGGGGCCATCACGTGCGCCGCGTCGCCGAGCAGGGTCACGCCCGGGGTGTGCGGCCAGGTCATCGGCGCGGGCAGGACGTGGATCGGCCGCTCGACGACGGCGTCCCAGTCGGTCAGCGCAGGCCGGAAGACGTCGGCCCAGTGGGCGAACTCGCCGAGCAGGAAGCGCTTCAGCGCCTCGGGGTCGTGCAGCGCGATGCGGTCGCCGCGCACGACCAGGTAGCCGCGGATGTGGCCGTTGCTGTTGCGCTGCAGGATGATGCCGTGCCCGTCGCCGTCGTTGGCGAACATCTGCCCGGGGCCGGTCAGCGCGGCGACGCCGGGGTGGCGGGTGTCGACGTCGTCGAAGCGGACGTCGAGGAAGCTGACGCCGGTGTACTGCGCGGTGGCGTCGGTGACCAGCGGCCGGACCCGGGACCAGGCGCCGTCGGCGCCGATCACCAGGTCGGTCTCGGTGGCCGAGCCGTCGGCGAACTCCAGCCGGTGCCTGCCCCCGCCGATCGGTTCCGCGCGCGCCAGCTTGTGTCCCCAGTGGACGGTGCCGGGTTCGACGTGCGCGGCCAGCAGCGCGCGCAACTGGCCGCGGTCGATCTCCGGGGCGGCGAGGTCGTCGTCGGCGGGCACGAAGGCCTTGAGGACCGTGCCGTGGTGGTCGAGCCGGCTCCCGGCCTGTGACTCGGGGCGGGACAGCACCAGGAACTCGTCCAGCAGCCCGGCGTCGGACATGGCGATCTGCCCGGTGTCGGCGTGCAGGTCGAGGCTGCCGCCTGCGTCCCGGGCGTCCACGGCGGCGTCGGCGTCGTACACGGTGACCTCGATGCCGTGGCGCTGGAGGACGCGGGCGCAGAGGAGGCCGCCGGGGCCGGCTCCGATGATCGTGATTCGTGGAGTCATGGTTACTTCTCCTATCTACTGAACGGGCGGTCGGTCAGTGGATAGGCTAGCTGAACGGGCGGTCGGTCAGCAACTAGACTGGGCGCATGGCCACGAGGGAGGACCGGCGCAGCGGCGCCGAGACGCGAGCCGAGATCCTGCGCGTCGCGCTGCGGTTGTTCATCGAGAAGGGGTACGAGGGCACCTCGACCAGGGACATCAGCACCGCGCTCGGCATCACGAAGTCGGCGCTCTACTACCACTTCCCGAGCAAGGAGGCGATCGTCACGAGCCTCCTGACCGAGCGCCGGAAGGAGCTGGCCGAGCTGGTCGAGTGGATTCGCGCGCAGCCGGCGTCACCCGATCTGCTGCGCCGGGCCGCGTTGCGCTGGATCGACGGCACGACGCCCGAGCGGCTCGACGGCATGCGGCTGATGCACGCCAACGGTCCCGTGCTGCGGAACCTGCTCGACGACGGCACCGACGTGCGATCGGAGTTCGAGCAGGTCGTCGACCTGCTCGTGCCCGGCGACGCGACCCCGGCCGACCGGCTGCTGGTGCGGATGGCGTTCGACACCGTGGGTGCCGCGCTGCTGTCCGCTCAGCGGACGGACGCGAGCCGCGAGGATGTGCTGGCCGCGGCCCGCCGGGCCACGATCGCGTTGACCGCCTAGACGAACGCCTGCACGACCGCCAGCAGCGCGAACACCGCGAACGCGAACCCGGCGATGCGCTGCAGCAGCTTCGGCTTGAGCCGGCCGCGCACCTTGTGCCCGATGAACACCGCGACCGCGGCCACCGTGATCAGCGCGAGCAGCGAGCCGGCGCCCACCATCAGCGGATGGCCGTACCGGGCGCTCAGCCCGGCGGTCGCCAGCTGGGACGCGTCGCCCCATTCGGCGGCGAACAGCACGCCGAACGAGGTGGCGGCCGAGCGCAGGAAGGTCACCGGCTTCACGCCCTGCCGGGCCGCGTCCTCGCCGCTCTCGTCGGCCGTCGAGAAGCCCTCGCGCAGCAGCAGGAAGGCCCCGAGCCCGAACAACGCGGCGACGACCGCCGCGACCAGGCTCTCCGGCAGCAGCGTCAGCGCGCGGCCGAAGAGCACCGCGATCGTGGATTGCACGGCGAACGCCAGGGAAACCCCGACCAGGACCGGCCACGCGCGGAAGCGGGTGGTCAGCACGAGGGTGGCGATCATCGTCTTGTCCGGCAGCTCCACGGCCAGGACAAGGACGTACGCGCTGAGCAGTGCCAGCAGTGCGGTACTCACGGTGATTTCCACTCCCCTTTCACTGCAACGATAAAGGGGAGCTCCGGCAATTACCAGCAGATCGGTTTCGCGAATTGCCGGTTTTCGGTTCGCCAGAATTATTTCTGGCTCGGGCGCAGATTTTTCTTCGTTGCGCCGAAACCTGCCTTGAGCTGGGCAGAACCGGTCCGCTCCAGCCACTGGGCGAAGGTCATCAGCGCTGGTAGGAGCGCTCGTAGCGCGGCGATGTCGACGGGCGGCTCGGGGTTGTTGTTGAGGTATTCGTAACCCTGGGCGAAGCGTGGATTCACGCGGCGCAACTCGTCGATCGGGAGCTGTTCGTAGGGCACTGTGACGCCGATCGCCGCGCTGATGGCGGCGGCCACCTCGCCCGGGGTCAGCGCGTCCCCGGCGAGGGTCAGCGTGCGACCGTCGAGCCGCCCCGCGAACCCGTCCGCGGCGAACGCGGCGATGTCGTCCAGTGCGATCAGCTGCTGCCGGACGTGCGGCGCGAGCGCGGTCCGCAGAGCGCCGTCCCGCAGGCCGAACAGCGGGTTCAGGTAGTTCTCCATGAACGACGACGGCCGCAGGATCGTGTACGGCATCCCGCTCGCCGCCAGGTGCTGCTCGACCTCCCACTTCGCTGCCTGGAACACGTCGGCCGCGAGGGCCGAGCTGTAGACCAGGCGCCGTACGCCGGCCCGCCGCGCGACGTCGATGAGCAGTTTCCCGGCGCGGACCTCGTCCTGTCCGGGCGCCAGCGGTCCGGGGTGCACGCTGAACACGCCGTAGGCGCCCGCCACCGCGGCGGCCACCGAAGCCTCGTCTTCCAGGTCGCCGCGCACCACCTCGGCGCCCGCCGCCGCCAGGTCCTGGGCCCGTGCCGGGTCGCGGGTGAGCGCCCGCACCCGCCAGCCGTCGGCCAGCAGCCGCCGCGCGACCGCCCCGCCCTGCTGCCCGGTGGCTCCGGTGACCAGTACCAGCTCGTTCATGACTTCCTCCAGAAGCGGGGCGACCGCCCCGGCTAATCCGGAAGATACGGAACGATCGCCCCGCTTGTCAAAGCCGTGTCGGTGACCGGGACCTAGGTCCCGGCAAGATCAGGACCCCGGGACCTGATGCCCGGCCGGGGAACAGAGCAGTCTGAATGACGTGGACGTGCTCCAGCTGGCGCGGTGGCAGTTCGGGATCACCACCGTCTACCACTTCCTCATGGTCCCGCTCACCATCGGACTGTCGGTCCTCGTCGCGGGGATGCAGACCGCCTGGGTCCGCACCGGTGAGCAGCGCTACTACAAGATGACCAAGTTCTGGGGGAAGCTCCTGCTGGTCAACTTCGCCATGGGCGTGGTGACCGGCATCGTCCAGGAGTTCCAGTTCGGGATGAACTGGAACGCCTACTCCCGCTTCGTCGGTGACGTGTTCGGGGCGCCACTGGCGATGGAGGGCCTGGTCGCCTTCTTCGTCGAGTCGACGTTCCTCGGCCTGTGGATCTTCGGCTGGGACCGGCTGCCGAAGAAGGTGCACCTGGCCTGCGCCTGGGCGTTCTCGCTGGCCACGATCGCCTCCGCGTACTTCATCCTCGCCGCGAACTCGTGGATGCAGCACCCGGTCGGCGCCGAAATCGTCGACGGCAAGCCGACGCTCAACTCGATCTGGGCGGTGCTCACCAACAACACCGCGCTCGCCGCGATCCCGCACACCATCGCCGGCGCGTTCTCGGTCGCCGCGGCGTTCCTCGTCGGCATCGCCGCCTGGCACCTGTGGCGCAAGCGCAAGACCGACGACGAGCACCGCGCGGTGTGGCGGTCGTCGATCCGCCTCGGCGGCTGGACCGGGATCGTCGCGTTCGCCGTGCTCGCCATCACCGGCGACGTCCAGGGCAAGCTGATGTTCGAGCAGCAGCCGATGAAGATGGCCTCGGCCGAGGCGCTCTGCCACACCGAGCAGCCGGCCAGCTTCTCGATCATCGCGATCGGCGACGTCACCTCGGAGAACTGCGAGGACGTCAAGACGTTCAACGTGCCCGCGCTGCTGTCCTTCCTGGCCCACAGCGACTTCACCACCGAGGTCAAGGGCGTCCAGGACCTGGTGACCGAGTACCAGGCGCGCTACGGCACGAACTACCCGGACGACCCGGCGCTCGGCGAGCTGGCGGGCAAGCCGATCGACTACGTGCCGAACCTCCCGGTGACCTACTGGGGCTTCCGGATCATGATCGGCTTCGGCGCGATCTCGGCGGGCACCGGGCTGCTGGCGCTCTGGCTGACGCGCAAGAACAAGATCCCGGACACCAAGTGGTTCCCGCGCCTGGCGCTGCTGAGCATCGCGACGCCGTTCATCGCGAACAGCGCGGGCTGGATCTTCACCGAGATGGGCAGGCAGCCGTTCGTCGTGGTGCCCAACCCGTCCGGTGTGGACGGTGTCTGGATGTTCACCGCGCAGGCCGTGTCGCGGATCTCCACCGGTGAGGTGTGGACCTCGCTGATCGCGCTGACCACCCTGTACGCCGTGCTCGGCGTGGTCGAGGTGTTCCTGATCCGCAAGTACGTGCGCGGCGGCATCGAGGGCGTCATTCCGCCCAAGAAGACCGATCACGACCAGGAGGGCAAGGATGAGCTTGCCTTCGCCTACTAGGGAACGGCCATGACCCTGGAAACCGTCTGGTTCTGCATCATCGTGCTCTTCTGGCTGGGGTACCTGTTCCTGGAGGGCTTCGACTTCGGCGTCGGCATGCTGCTGCCGATCCTCGGCCGCGACAACACCGAGCGGCGGGTCATGATCAACACGATCGGCCCGGTGTGGGACGGCAACGAGGTCTGGCTGATCGTCGCGGCGGGTGCGATGTTCGCCGCCTTCCCGGGCTGGTACGCGTCGTTGTTCTCGGCCACCTACCTGCCGTTGCTGCTGGTGCTGCTGGCGCTCATCGGCCGCGGCGTCGCGTTCGAGTACCGCGGCAAGGTCGACTCGGAGCGCTGGCGGTGCAACTGGGACCGAGTCATCATGATCGGCTCGTGGGTTCCGCCGCTGGGCGTCGGGCTGATCCTGACGACCACGATCCTCGGGCTGCCGCTCGACGAGCACGGCAACCGGATCGGCGGAGCGTTCGAGTCGGTGCGCTGGGACACGCTGCTCGGCGGGCTCGCCGTCGTCGGGTTCGCCCTGGTGCACGGCGCGGCGTTCCTGGCCCTGAAAACCGCGGGCGACCTGCGGGAACGGGCGCGGCTGTTCGCCATCCGCGCGCTGCCGGTCGCGTTGGTGCCACTGTTCGCCCTGCTGGCGGTCGTCCAGTGGCGCGAGGGTGCACTGTGGACACTCGTCGCGCTCGGCGTCGCGGCGGTGGCCGCGGTGGTCGCCTGGCGCAAGCTGGTGGCGGACCGGGACGGACAGGCCTTCGCCGCGCTCGGCGTCACGATCGCCGCGGCCGTGGTCACCCTGTTCGGCGCGCTCTACGCGGACGTGCTGCCCTCGACACTCGACCCGGCGAACTCGCTGACCGTCGCGGACACCGCGTCCAGCCCGTACACGCTCGAGGTGATCACCTGGGTCGGCGCGTTCGGCGCCCCGGCCGTGCTGGTCTACCAGGGCTGGACGTACTGGGTGTTCCGCAAGCGGATCAGCGCCGCCCACATCCCGCCGGTGCACACCCCATGAACTTTCCCGGACGCTCCGTCCTTCCCGCACCGGTGTCCACAACGGACACCACGCGTCCGGGAAAGGGTCCGCTCGGCGCGCTGCCCCTGTTGTCCGCGGCCGCGCGCCGGGCGCTCGCCCTCTCCGGTCTGCTCGCGCTCGGCAACGCCGCGGCGCTGGTCGCGCAGGCCTTCCTGCTGGCTTCGGTCTGCGCGGCGGTGGTCGCCGGGCACGGCGTCGGCGCCGGTCGACTGGTCGCCCTCGCCGGTGCCGTCGTCGCCCGTGCGCTGATCGCGTGGGCGCTGCGGGTGGTCGCCGCGCGCGCCGCGGCCGGGGCCAAGGAAGAACTGCGGGCGAAGGTCGTCGACCACGCGCTGCGGCTCGGTCCGGAGTGGATCGCGCGGCGCGGGCCGGGCGAGCTGACGACGCTCACCACCAAGGGCCTGGACGCGCTCGACGCCTACTTCACCGACTACCTGCCCGCGCTGGTCACCGCCGCGGTGGTGCCCCTCGGCGCGGGCGCGGCGGTGTTGTTCGCCGACTGGCCGTCCGCGGTGATCATCGCGCTGACCGTGCCGTTGCTGCCGATGTTCGCGATCCTCGTCGGCAAGTACACCGCCGACCGCTCGGCCGCCGCGAGCGATGCGCTGCAGCGGATGTCCGGCCACCTGCTGGAACTCGTGCGCGCGTTGCCGGTGCTGGCCGCGTTCCGCCGCGCGGAGGCGCAGGCCGAGGCGGTGCGGCGGGTGTCCGACAAGCACCGGCAGGCGACCCTGAAGACGTTGAAGGTCGCGTTCTCCTCGGCGTTCGTGCTGGAACTGGCGGCGACGCTGTCGGTCGCGCTGGTCGCCGTGGTCATCGGCGTGCGGCTGGTGGGCGGCGACCTGTCGCTCGCGATCGGGCTCAGCGTGCTGATCCTCGCGCCGGAGTGCTACCAGCCGCTGCGCGCGGTGGGCGCGGCCTTCCACGCCAGCGAGGACGGGGTCGAGGCGGTCCGCCGCGTCACCGACGTGCTCGCCGAACCGGTCGCGCCGGAAGGCACCGCGATCCCCGGCCGCGGCGAGGTGCGGGTCGAGGGGCTGCGGGTGGCCCGCCGCGGCGGGTTCGCGCCGGATGGCGAGACGTTCACGCTGCGGCCGGGCACGCTGACCCGGCTCGATTCGCCGAGCGGCGCCGGCAAGTCGACGACGCTCGCCGTCCTGCTGGGCTTCGTGCGGCCGTCCGCGGGGACGGTGCTGGTCGACGGTCTACCGCTGAGCGAGGTCGACATGTCGGCCTTCCGCCGGGACATCGCGTGGGTGCCGCAGAACCCGGCGTTCACCGGGGGCACCGTGCGGGCCGAGCTGGACCTGGCGGTCGAGGAGCCGCCGGACCCGGTCGAGGTCGACGCGCTGCTCATCGAACTCAACCTCGCCGGCCTGGCCGACGCGCCGGTGCACGAGTTGTCCACCGGCCAGCGGCAACGGGTCGCGGTCGCACGGGCGCTGCTGCGGGTCCGGCATGGAGCCTGGCTCCTGCTGCTCGACGAGCCCACCGCGCACCAGGACGCCGCCAACGCCGCACTGGTCGACGCCGCCGTCGCGTCGACACTGCCGCTGGGCACCGCGGTCCTCCTCGCCGCGCACCATCGGGACAACCACGTCGCGGTCACCCACGCGGTGGCACCCGCGCCGCACACCGCGACCGCCGCCGAGGCGCAGACGTCGACGTTGCGCGGCGTGGTGAGCCGGCGGTTCCTCGGCGGCGCCGCGGTCGGCGCGCTCGCGTTGCTGGCCGGCGTGGCGCTGACCGCGACCTCGGGCTGGCTCATCGCCAAGGCCTCGTTCCAGCCGCCGATCCTGACGCTGACCGTCGCCGTCGTCGGGGTGCGTGCCTTCGGGCTCGGCCGCGCGGCACTGCGGTACCTGGAACGGCTGATCACGCACGACGCCGCGTTCCGCATCGCCGGGCAGCTGCGGGTCCGGCTGTGGCGCGGGCTGGTCCGGCTCGGGCCCGCCCGTGCGCTCGGCCTGCGGTTCGGCGAGGGGCAGCGGCGGCTGGTCGCCGACGTCGACACGGTCCGCGACCTGCTGCCGCGCGTGGTCACGCCGCCGCTGGTCGCGGTGCTCGTGCTGGCTGGGGCGATCGCCGTGCAGACGGTCCTGCTGCCGGCCGCCGGGCTCGTGCTCGCCGTCGCCGTGCTGGTCGGGGCCCTCGCCGCGCCCGCGCTCGCGTTGCGGCTGGAGCGACGGGCGACCATCGTGCTCGCCGAGGGGCGCCGGACGGTGAGCGCCCGGGTGCTCGGCCTGTTCGAGTCAGCGGCCGAGCTGATCGCGTCCGGCGCGCACCGCAGGCGCCGCGCCGAGCTGGCGGAGGCCGACGAGCGGCTGGTGCACCAGGCGCGGCGCCAGGCCTTCGGAGCGGGCGCGGCCGACGCGTTGATCACGCTGGTCACCGGCACGGCCGCGGTCGCCGGGGTCGGTCTGGCCGCGGGCTCCGGCATCGACCCGGTGCTCGCGCCCGTCCTGGCCCTGGTGCCGCTGGCACTGGCGGAGGTCCTCGCGACGCTGCCGCCGGTGGCCCAGCACTGGGACCCGCTGCGCACCTCGATGGCCCGGATCGCCGACGTCGAACGCGCGCGGCCGCAGCCGCCCGTGCCGACCGGGCCGATCGCGTTCGAGCACGCCGACATCGGCTGGACCGCACCGGTGCTGCGGGACGTCGACCTGCGCATCCCGGCGGGCGCGCACGTCGCCGTCGTCGGCCCGTCGGGCGCGGGCAAGTCGACGCTGCTCGCCGCGCTGCTCGGGTTCCTGCCCGCCCAGCGCGGAAGTCTCACCACCGCCGCCGAGGTCGCCTGGGCGCCGCAGGAACCGCAGCTGGTGTCCACGACCGTCGCGGAGAACCTGCGGCTGGCCGATCCGCACGCCGACGACGACCGGTTGCGCGAAGCCCTGCGCCTGGCCTGCCTGGACCTGCCGCTGGACACCGTGCTCGGCGGCGCGGGCAGCGGCCTGTCCGGCGGGCAGGCGCAGCGCCTCGCGGTGGCGCGGGCGCTGGTCGCGGCGTCGCACGCGGATCTCGTCCTGCTCGACGAGCCGACCGCGCACCTCGACGAGCCGACCGCCCGGCGGCTGCGGGCCAACTTGCGCGCGGCGCTGGCCGGCCGCACGGTCGTGCACGTGACCCACCACCCCGAGGAGGCGGCCGAGGCCGACCTGGTCGTCGAGGTGGGTGACGGGCGCGTCAGCGTGCGGGAGCCCGCCCTGGAAGGCGGCTACGCTTGACCCTGCTCATGGAACCCACCCTCGCCGCCCGCGCGTTGTCCGCGGCCACGGAGATCACCACCGCCGCCCTGTCCGGCGGCGACCCCGACGCGGTCCTCGATTCGGTGGTGCACAAGGCCGCCGAGCTCGCCGGGGCCGACCTGTGCCTGGTGATGGTCCGCGCGGACGACGGCAAGGTGTCCGTCGAGGCCGCCCACGGCAGCCACCACGAGGACCCGCGCGGCGTCGTGCTGCCCGCCGAATCCGCGGCTGGGCAGGTCGCCCGCGGCGGTGTCACGGTGGTGGCCGACGACATGACCACCGACCCGCGCACGGCGCCGTACGTGCCGTCCGAGCTGCGCCGCTTCGGCCCGTTCGCGGCCGCGCCGTTCGGGTCCGGCGGCCGGGTGCTCGGCGCGCTGGCGGTGTACCGGGAGCGGTCCGGGCGGCCGTTCGACGAGGCGACGGTCGAGGTGCTGACCGCGTTCGCCGCGCAGGTCGGCGTCGTGCTGGCGCTGGCGGAGGCCGCCAACGACCGGCATCGGATCACGCTCTACCAGGAGCGCGAGCGCATTGCCCGCGAGCTGCACGACGTGATCGTGCAGCGGTTGTACGCGGCGGGCATGCAGCTGGACCGGGTGCGCCGCCGCATGCGCAAGCGGTTCGCCTCGACCGACGCGACCCGGCTCGGCGAGGCGATCGACCAGCTCGACCAGACCATCGAGGAGATCCGGCACACCGTGCGCGAGCTGCGGTCGCCGGAACCGGAGACGGCGGAGAAACCCGCGGCCACCGATCTGGCCGAGTCGGCGCGCGCGGAGGTGCGGATCGCGGGGGAGCTGCTCGGGTTCCCGCCCACGCTGGAGCTGTCCGGCGAGCTGGCCGACATCCCGGCCGAGCGGGCCGACCACATCCGGGCGGCGCTGCGCGAGGCACTGTCCAATGTGGTCCGCCATTCCGGGGCCAGCGAGACCAGGGTGACGCTGGTGCGCGACAACGACGGCGTGAAGCTGCGGGTCCGCGACAACGGCGCAGGCGTGCCGCAGGACGTGCAGACCCGCGGCCTGCGGCACCTGGAGGAACGCGCCAAGCGCGCGGGCGGGAAGTTCTACCTCAACTCCTCGCCCAGCCTGGGCACGCTGGTGGCCTTCGAGCTGCCGCTGGACAAGCGCGCCAGCTGATCACGCGACGCCGCCGCCACGTCGGCCGCGACGCCCAGCTCGCCCAGCATCTCCGCGGCGGCGGCCATTTCCGCGGTGCGGCGCTTCGCGTGCTTGACGCTGCCGGTGACCAGACGCTCCACAGTGGACTCGTCGGCGCGGGTCAGCTCCTCGACGATCACCCCGCGCAGCCAGTCCTGGACCCCCGCCGCGCGGGCGGCTTCCAGCGCCTCGACCACGGCGGCGGACATGCCCTTGAAGAACACGCTCCGCAGCAGCTTCCGTTCCGCGGCCACGCCGGCTTCGCCGGGCAGCACCTCGACCGTCGCCCCCAGCGCGCCGAGCAGCTTCGACACCGCCGCGGCGGCCGGACCGCTCGCGAGCATCGGCACCCGCAGGCCGCGGCCGGGGACCGGAGCCATGATCGCGACATCGGCGAAGTCGATGGCCGCTTCGGCGGCGATCGCGGCGAGCTCGCGCTTCTTGCCGGGCGACGCGGTGTTCAGGTCCGCCCAGACGCCGCTGACCTTCGGCAGACCGGCCCGCAGCGCGTCGACGGCGGCGGCCGAACTGTTGACGCTGAGCACCAGGTCCGCGCCCTCGGCGGCGTCGGACTCGGAGTCGAACCCGGACGGCACCACCGGGTCGTAGCCGCGCACGACGGCGCCGGCCGCGCGCAGGTCGCGGGCGAATTCACTGCCCGCTTCCCCGAGGCCGAGAATGGCGACGACGGGTGGCTCATCGGACATTGCGGACTCCTCCTCGACACCGACTACCATCCGAGTAGACGATGTGCTCGACAAAATTGTCAACAAAGCGTGTGGGGAGCGGGCGTGGGAGAGCGGGCCGAGATCGAGAAGCCGGTGGTGGACGCCATCCGGGAGGCGATCATCCGCGGCGAGTTCGTGCCGAACCAGCGGCTGGTCGAGGCCGACCTGTCCGCCCAGTTCGCCGCGAGCCGCGCCAACGTCCGCATCGCGCTGCTCGAACTCGCCAACGAGGGCCTGGTCGAGCGGGTGCAGAACCGCGGCGCGCGGGTCCGGGCGGTGTCGCTGGAGGAGGCCATCGAGATCTCCGAGGTGCGCATGGTCGTGGAGAGCCTGTGCGCGGAGAAGGCAGCCGAGCGCATCAGCGACGAGGAGATCGGCGAGCTGAAGGCACTCGGCAAGGCGATGCGCAAGGCCGTGGCGTCCGGGGACGTCATGGGGTACTCGGGGCTGAACCAGGAGCTGCACCGCCGGGTGCGGGAAATTTCGGGCCAGCACACGGCGGGCCAGGTGTTGGAGCGGCTGCGCGCGCAGAGCGTGCGGCACCAGTTCCGGCTGGCCATGCGCCCCGGCCGGCCGTCGGTGTCGCTGCCCGAGCACCTGGCGATCATCGACGCCATCTGCGCCCACGACGCGGCCGCGGCCGCCGCGGCGATCCGGCAGCACCTGAGCAGCGTGATCGAGGCGCTGCGGGAAGCCGAGCAGGCCTGAGGCGTGATCGCGGCGCCGCGGGAAGCCGAGCAGGCCTGAGGCTCAGCCGACCCCAGGCCGAGCCGCTCGAGCCGGTCGAGCCGCTTGGTGACCGCAGCGCTGCGGGAAGCCGAGCAGGCCTGAGGCGTGATCGCGGCGCTGCGGGAAGCCGGACAGGCCTGAGCGTCAGCCGACGCCTTCGACGGTTTCCAGCATCACCTTGAGCAGCCGGGCCAGTTCTTCCTGCTGCTCCGGCTCCAGGTTGGCCAGTGCGGCCTTTTCGCCTTCGAGGTGGGTGGGCAGCAGTTCGTCGATCAGCTGGACGCCGCGGTCGGTCAGCCGGACTTGCACCACGCGCCGGTCGCGTTCGCTCGCCGTCCGCGACACCAGGCCCAGCCGTTCCAGGCGGTCGAGCCGCTTGGTGATCGCGGCGCCCGAGGACAGCATCTCGCGGCTGATCTGGCCCGGGTTGAGCACCTCGTTGCGCCGCAGCGCGCACAGCACGTCGAACTCGGCGCGGTTCAGGTCGTTGGCCAGCAGGAGGTCGTCGGTCGCGCGGCGGATCAGCGACGCGAGCCGCAGCACCCGGCCGACGACCGCCATCCCGGTCGTGTCGAGGCCGGGGTGCACGTCCAGCCACTGGCGCCGCACTCTGTCGACGAGATCACTCACCGCTGAGCTCCTTCGTACACGAATCGTTCGGTAGTATTTTACTCGTGAATGATTTCGGCCGCCACGACCTGTTCCGCGCACTCTCGCCGCGCGGCTGGTGGCGCCTGCGCCCAGTCGACCGGGCGCTGGTGTCCGCGTTACGGGCCATGACCGGGGCGAACATAGTCCTGGTCGCGGTTGTGATCGCAGGGCACACCGAGCTGGCGCCCGCCGCGGCGTTCGGCGGGATGACCGCGGTGCACGCCCGGTTCGAGCCGTACCCGGTGAGGGCCCGGCTGCTCGCCGTGATCGGCGCAGGTCTGACGCTCGCGGTCGGCCTCGGCGGGGCGGCGTCGGCCGCCGGGTGGGGTCCGCTGCCGATCGCGATCCTGGTCGCGGCGGTCGCCGCGGTGGCGAAACTGGTCACGGACGGTATCCGGTCGGGCCCGCCCGGCGGGCTCATGTTCGTCTTCGCCGCGGGCACCACGTCGGCGTTCCCGGTCAGCTGGCCGGGTGTCGCCGCGCAGGTCGGCGCCGCGGCCGCGGGGGCGCTCGTCGCGTGGGTGGTCGCGCTGTCCGGGTGGCTGTTCTTCGACCACGACGGCGACCGGACGACGTCGTGGCGCGCGGGCTTGCGGGCCGCGGTGGACCGCTCGTCGCACGAATGGCCGCGCGCGGTGAAGGTGTTCGCCGCGGTGCTGGCGGCCGGTCTGCTCGCACACGCGCTCGGGCTCGGGCACCCGTACTGGGCGACGGTCGCGGCGGCCGCGGTGCTGCAGGCCACCCACCTGCAGCACACGATGCACCGGTTCGTGCAGCGCGTCACGGGCACGGTCGCCGGCGTCCTGGTGGCCGCGCTGCTGCTGACGCTGGACCTGCCGCAGCCGGTGAAGCTCGCGGTGATCGTCGTCGCGCTGCTCGGCGCGGAGCTGACCGTCATCCGCAACTACGCGCTCGCGATGGTGTTCGTGACGCCGCTGGTGCTGCTGCTCGGCTCGATGTCGGCGCCGGTCGACACGGTCGCCGTCACCGCGGACCGGCTGGTGGACACGGTGCTCGGCGCGGCGATCGGACTGGCCGCCGCACTGGTCCGGCCCGGTCGCGGCTACCAGCTGGCCTGAACTACTTGGCGCGCCGCGCCACCCACGCCACCGCCTGTGTGCGGCGCTGCATGCCCAGCTTCGACAGCACCGACGTGACGTGGTTCTTCACGGTCTTCTCGGCGAGGAACAGGCGCTCGGCGATCTCCCGGTTGGACAGGCCCTCGCCGATCAGCTCCAGCACCGTGCGCTCCCGGTCGGTGAGGCTCGCCAGCTCGTCCTCGGCGGGGTGGCGCAGCTTGTCCAGCACGCGGGCGGTGGTGACCGGGTCGAGCAGCGACCGGCCCGCGGCGACCTCGCGCACGGCGTTGACGACGTCCTGCCCGCGGACCTGTTTCAGCAGGTAGCCGGATGCGCCGGCCATGATCGCACCGACCATGGCCTCCTCGTCGTCGAACGCGGTGAGGACCAGGCAGTACGGCGGGTTCGGCCGCGCCCGCAGCTCCCGGCACAGCGCGACGCCGTCGCCGTCCCCGAGCCGCACGTCGACGACGGCGACGTCCGGCTCCACGTGCATCGCGACGGCGAGGGCCTCGTCGGCGCTCCCCGCCTCGGCGACCACCTCGATGTCCGGTTCGTCGCTCAGCATTTCCCGCAGGCCGCGCCGCACGACCTCGTGATCGTCGACGAGCAGCACCTCGATGGCCATACCACCGAGCCTAGTCAGCCGGAGAGTTCTTCGACCGCCTTCGCGATGCGGCGCTGCCGGGTCGCGTCGGTCTTGGCGTCCTCGATGGCGAGCGTGTACCGGCGCTGCTGGCTGTAGGAGAGCTTGTCGAAGGCCGCCCGCGCCCCGGCGGCTTCGAGCGCCTCGGCGAGGTCCGCGGGCACCTCCACGACGCGGGGTTCGGTGTCCACGGCGAGCTCGACCTCGACCTCGTCGCCCGCGGTCAGTCCCGCGGCCGCCCGGACCTCGGCGCTGACCGGCAGCATCGCCCTGCCGTCCATGCTGCCGACGCTGGTCCGGTACTCGTAGCCGTTGAGCCGGGCCCGGACCTTCGGCCGTCTGCCCGCGTTCAGGCCGTCCAGCACGTCGGACGGGACCTCGATCCCCGTCGCGGTCTTCTTGCTCTGCTCGAGCGTCGCCTGGAACTTCATGCCGCCGCCTCCCAGATCCGCCGGGACGCGGCTATCGGGTCGCTGGTGACCGAGACCGGGACGTCCCAGATCCGGGTGATCCGGTTGTCCTTGTCGTACTCCGGCCAGCCCGGGTCGCCGGTCGTGGCGAACGAGACCCACGCCTTGCGGATCTCCTGGGACAGCGTGTCGGCCTCGGGCGGGGCCGGGTTGCCCAGCAGCATCTCCGCGAGCGGGCCGGTGTAGTTGCCGAACGTGAGCGGCACGTCGAGCGCGTGGCAGGAGCGCAGGAGCCCGCCGAACGCGGGCGAGCGCCAGGTCAGCTCGTAGCACCAGCTGCGGCCGGGGTGGTTCTGCGCGGACCACAGCGACGGCAGGCGGAAGGTGCGGTCGGACAGGATGAGGACGTGCAGGTCGGCGTCGGAGATGCCGGGGTGGGCGGCCCGGTACTCGGCGACGGCGCCGGCGGGCAGGCCGACGGCGTCGGCGGTCGCGGCCGGGTCCACGCCGGAGAGGTCCTGGCCCGCGACGAAGAGGGTGAACTCGTCGTGGTTGAAGCCGGCGATCAGGTCGACCTCGGCGCGCAGGTTGTGCCAGGGCAGGCCGGTGAGCAGGTCACCGTCCACGACCGGCCCGAACGGCGTGATCTCGCCGGGCGCCATCTGCACGGCGTGGATGGCCTCGGACGGCACCTGCGCGAAGCCCTCGAGCGTGGCGGGGACGCCGAGGGCCGCCGCGATGCGCTCGGTGGTGCGCCGGACGCGGTTCTCGGAGAGGAACCCGTGCGCGACGCTCTGCCCGATGGCGCGGCGGAACAGACCGCGCCCGGCGTCCGAGGCGGTCAGCGCCGCGACCGACGTGCCACCGGCGGACTCGCCGAAGATCGTCACGTTGTCCGGGTCGCCACCGAAGTCGGCGATGTTCTCCTGGACCCAGCGCAGGGCCGCGAGCTGGTCCAGGAAGGCCCGGTTGGCGGGCGCCCCGGGCAGCCAGCCGAACCCCTCCAGCCCGACGCGGTAGTTGAAGGTCACGACGACGACCCCGGCACGGGCGAGGTTGGCGCCGTCGTACTCGGGCTGCCGCGCGGTCCCGATCAGGTAGGCGCCGCCGTAGATCCAGACCATGACGGGCAGACCGCTGCCGCCGGCGTCCGGAGTCCACACGTTGACGCTCAGGGAGTCGTCCCCTTCGTCCGGCCGCCAAGCCGACGGCATGCCGGGAAAGAGCGACCCCTGCGGCGGCGAGGCCGAAAAGCGGACCGCATCACGCGTCCCGTCCCACGGCTCCGGCTCGGCGGGCGCCTGGAACCTCGCGGGACCGGTCAACGGCCCGGCGAACGGAATGCCCTTGAAGGAGCTGACCACCCCGTCAGCCACGCCACGAACGGCACCGGAACGCGTCTGCACGATGGGATCCACCGGTCGTGGATATCACACGTTCTGCGACGAAGTCACTCGCAAGCGGTTCCGTCGCCGTCGCGGTCCAGCCCCGAGCGGTAGCCGGGGTCGCCGCGGTGAAGGGGAGCCGCGCCCGCGGCCCGCGCTTCCGAGCAGTTGGCGTAGTAGGCGCTGGAGACGTCCGGTTCCTCGGTTGGCTTCTGCGTGCTGGGCTTCGGCGCCGCGGGTTTGGGGGTGCTGGCGGGAGCGGGTGGAACGGTGACCGGCGGCGGCGCGACCGGCGGTGTGGTGGGGCTGCCGTTGCAAGGCGGTCCCCACAATCCTGCCTTCGCCGTGCTGGCCGCGCTTTCCGCGGACCGCAGGACGTTCGCGTAGGAGTCGGTGACCGCATCCGCGACGAAACGCGCGTAACCACCCTGCAGGGCGGCGACCGCGTAGTCCGTTCCATCGGCGAGCAGGACGTGCGCCAGCGTCCGCCCAGCCTCCTCGGTGACCGACTGCAAGCTCACTTCCTTGCCGACCAGAAATGCGGTGGCCCAGCTCGCGGTCTCCGTTCCGTAACAATCCGCGGCCGGCTGGATTCCGGGGACGTAAACGGTTTTCGAGATTCCCGCGGTATCGCTTACCACGATGCTAGATCCGGTCACCCGCGTGACCCGGAGAACGGGCTCCACGGGCGGACTGCTGCTGGTGGTGGCCACGGTGGTGGTAGTCGGCGCGGGCTGCGCGACCGGTTTCTCCGTGGGCTTTCCGAACACCGCGCCGAGCACGAAGAGCACCGCGAACACGGCTAGAACGATCTTGATCCAGGTGGGCACTCGCCGTTTCGGCGTGGCGGGAACATCGGGCACGGCTCTTTTCTCGCTGCGCGTCCCGAATGCGTTACAGAACCGCCGATGATCACGATTGTGTTTCACCAGGAACGTTTTCGCGCCCGCCGCGATGGACTACGCGTCAATCCTCGACCAGGGAAGCCGGAATGCTCATCGACATCATCCCCATGTCCGGTTCCGGCCGATTTCCGGCCGTCGGCACCGAGTTCACCGCGATCGACTTCGAGACGACCGGCCTGCAGCCCGGCCGGATCATCGAGGTCGCGGCCGTGCGCGTGCGCGCCGACGGCACAGTGCTGGGCGAGTTCTCGACCCTGGTCGATCCCGGGCCGGGAGTCGACTCGGGGCCCGCGCGGGTCCACGGCATCACGCGGGCGCAGCTGGACTCCGCGCCCGCGCTCGGCCAGATCGCGGGGCACCTGCTCGACCTGTGCCAGGGCAGCGTGCTCGTCGGCCACAACCTGGCGTTCGAGCAGGGTTTCCTGGCCGCGGAGCTGGAGCGGATCGGTCTGCGGCTCCCCACGTTGCCGGGCGTGTGCACGCTGGCTGCCGCGCGCACCGCCCTCCGGTTGCCGAACTACCGGCTGGCCACTGTCGCGGAAGCGCTCGGCCTCGGCGGGTTCCCCGCGCACCAGGCGGCTCCCGACGCGCGGGCCTGCGCGCAGGTCCTCGCGGCACTGGTGAGCACGCACGGCCTGGCCTTCGAGCGCCGGTTCGACCTGCCGCGGTTGCCGCGCCTGGCGGTCACCGGTCGCGTGGTGAGCCGTCCCGAGCCCGCCCGCGCGACCGCCGGGACGTGGCTCTCCGGCCTGGTCGACCGGATCGAGTCGGCGGACACGCCGTACGCGGACCTGCTCGCCGACGCGCTCGCCGACCACCACCTGTCCGACGCCGAAGCCGCCGACCTGGCCGCGCTGGCCACGGCGGCCGGCATGTCCTCGTCGGACGTGCACCGGGCGCACCTGAACTTCGTCGCCGCGATGCGGGCGGTGGCCGAGTCCGACGGCATCGTCACCGACGACGAGGAACGCGAGCTGCGGCACGTGGCCGAGGCGCTGGGCGTGCCCGAGGCGCTGCGGGACCTCCGCCGGGCGCCGTCCGCGGACCGGACGCGGGTGCTCGTCCTCGGACGCACCGCTGCCGCCGACGCGCTGCGCGCCGCGGTGCTCGCGGCTCGGATCCCGCTCGCCAAGAACCTCACCGCGTCGGTGACGCACCTCGCGGTCGCGGACGACGTGCCCGCCGCCGAACCGCGGCTGGCGCGGGCGCGGGAACTCGGTGCCGCCGTGCTCGACCTGCCTGCCGCGTGGCAGTCGCTGGGCCTGGTCCCGGTGCAGCCGCGGACGGCGCCCGCACCGCCGGTCGCCGTCGCGCCCCCACCGCCGGTCGCCGTCCCGCCGCAGCCGACTGCGGTGCTGCCTCCGACGCCCGTGCCCGCCTGGCCACGACCGGCCGCCACACTCCCGCCGGTTCCGCGGGACCGCCAGTGGATCGCCTGGATCACGATGGGCACGGGCCTCGTCCTGATGATCCTGACGGTGATCGCCCTGTTCGGCGGCGCCGGCCTGGCCGCGGGCATCCCGCTCGGCGCGATCGGCGTCGGTCTCCTGCTCGGCGGCTGGACCGTGGGCGACCCCAAGAGCCGCTACCCGGCCATCTCCTCGAGGAAGGCCTGAGTCTCCGGGTCCGTCGAGTACACGCAGGTCCCCCGCATCCCGCGGGTCAGCAGCACCTTGTACGTGTTCCGCACGAGCCGGCCGAACTCCAGGTCGTCGGCCTTCTTGGCGTCCGGGTCGTGGGAGTGCTCCCGGCGCGCGACCCAGCGTCCGTCGCGGCGGACGAGGTCCGGGCCGAAGATCACGCCGGACCAGTCGTACTCGAAGCCCTGCGCCGTGTAGATGCAGCCGACCTGCCCGAAGCCGCGCTCGTCGGAGGCCCAGTAGTACGACTCGGGCACGTCCGGCACCCGCTGTTTCGGCTTGGCGTTCCACGGACGGCGCCAATCCCCGATGACGACGTCGTCCACGAGTCGCTTGCCGTCGGGGGTGGACGCGGGGTCGCTCCACCGCCAGCAGTAGCCCGCCGACAGCCGGCCGGTGCCGCCGTGGGTCTCCATCCGCTGCCGCAGCCAGGCGTCCAGCGCGTCCGGCGTCGCGGCGCTGGCCACCACGAAGTCGTCGCCCAGCTTGCTCCACGGCACGGGCGGCAGCCGGTCGAGACCGAGCAGGCGGGCCACCCAGCTGTCGAACGCGTCCGACCCGCCGCACCGGAACTGCCCGGACAGGCGCACGACCTCCAGGCGGCAGCCCAGCGACTCGGCCGCCGCGGAGATCTCCGCGAGGGAACCCATTTCGCCGGGCCGCACGGTCTGGTTCTCGTCGAGCAGGAACACCGGCACCGACGCCACTTCGATCAGCTCGTCGACCTGCCGCCCGGCCTTCGCGCGCTGGTCGCGCTTCGTGTAGCGGTTGACGCTGGTCTCGCGGATGCGGTGCGCCTCGTCGCAGATCAGCACGTCCAGCTCGCGGGGCGGCGAGTCGATGTAGTTGTTGAAGTACTTGAACAGGGTCTGCACGCGCCGGTTCCGCGCCCCCGCCACCTTGCGCATCGTGTTGGTGAACGCGCTGGACCCGGTCGCGTGGTGCACCCGCCGTCCGCGGCGGGCGAGTTCACCGAGCAGGCTCAGCGCGATCACGCTCTTGCCCGAGCCGGGACCGCCCAGCACGACCACGACCGTCCGCGTCGCCGCCGCCTTGGCCCGCTCGACCGCCTGCATCACCACCTCGGCCGCGACCTGTTGCTCGTCCAGGAGCACGAACTGCTCCCGCTCCTGGATCTCCCGCGCGGCGAGGTCCAGCAGGGGCTTGGTCGGCGCGTGCTCGAAGCCGAGGAACTCGTCGGCCGAGCGCCGGGCCGCGTCCCGGCCGGCGGCGGGGTCGAGCAGCGACCGCAGGCGGTCGGCGAGCTTCGCCTTGTCGTCCTTGGTGAACAGCGTGCCGAACTCGCTGGGCTGGTACTGCCGCAACGACGAAATGCCGGCGGAGTCCGCGTTGTGCAGATACGCGACCCCGTGCACCGCGTTCGGCCGCTCGGCCAGCGCCGGGGTCGAGTCGACCAGGTACTCGCAGTACCGCCGGACCTGCTCGACCGGGTGCAGCACCGGATCGCGGCGGGAGGCGATCCGCACGAGGTCCGCCGCCAGCAGTTCGGCTTTCGACCACTGCTTCAGCTCGACCAGGACGTAGCTGGTCTCGCCGGTGCGCGGGTGCAGGCCGCAGAGCACCGCGTCGACGCGCTTCGGGCTGTGCGGCAGCTTGTGCTCCAGCAGCACCTCGACCTCACCGAGCCCGGCGTCGACGAGGTCGGCCAGGAACGGTCGCAGGCTGCGCTCCCAGGAGTCGATCTCGCTCTGGCCGGGGCGGTGGCCCCACTGGTGCCTGGCCTGCTCCGTCAACGTCGTGGCCAACTGACCGGCCTCCGCGAGAAGGTGCTCGGCGCTGTGCCGGACAAGAGCCACTTCGTTTCCCCCACTGGGCACGCGTCATGCACGTGCGGGTGGGGGCAGCGACGAAGTGGCTACTTCGGTGCCCGTCGGGCCGCGGGTGCCAGGTTAGTCGAAACGATCAACCGGGAACCGCGACTCGTTGCGGTTCACCTTTGCTTCGGCGGCTTCCAGGAGGTCCACGCCGAGCACGTCGGCCAGCCGGGCGAGGTAGATGGTCACGTCGGCCAGTTCGTCGAGCACCGCGGCGCGGGTGGCCGGGTCGTCGAGCACCGAGGCGGACTCCGCGGGCGTCAGCCACTGGAACAGCGCCGTCAGCTCGCCCACCTCCCCGGACAGCGCCATCACCAGGTTCTTCGGCGTGTGGAACCGTTCCCAGTCCCGGGCGGCGGCGAACTCGGCCAGCCGCCGTTGCAGATCGTCGAGCGTCACAGGGCGCAGTATCCGGTGCCGCACGACCCGATCGGGTTGCGGTATCACTGTGGGTATGTCGCCGATCCCCGAGCTCCAGCAACGCCAGATCGATCGCTGGTGTGAGCGGCGGGTTCCGGCTGGTCAGCGCGGTGAGTACAGCGTGATGTCCCGCTGGCGCGGGCGCATCGTGACCCTCGTCGAGCGGCGCGCCGAATGGGCCAGCGGCGGTGCGGCCGAACGGCCGTTCGCGCAGCTCCGCTACGGCCTCGACGAGATGTGGTCGCTCTACTACCTCGCCGACGCGGGACGCTGGCGCCCGTACCCGCGCAGCGTCCCGGAGATCTCGCCCGTCCCCCTCCTGGACGACCTCGATCGTGGCGCGGAGACCGGTTACTTCTTCCAGTGGCTCAGCCCCTGCTGATGCTCACGCAGCGTCAGAGAAGACGACGCTGTTGGGTGACGGTCTCCTTCCATCGGGTGCGGCAGGATTGTCCGCATGACCTCGGCCCCGGATCTGCGTGCCTACCTGCGCACTCTCGACGCGGAGACGCTGGCCGAACTCCTCCTCGAACAGGCGGACCGTGACCCGCGGTTACGACACGAGCTGGAGTTGCGCGCCGTCGCGCACGGCACCGTCGGTCCGGTTCTGGACACTCTGCAACGACTCCTCGACGCCGGCACCCAGGCCGACCTGACCCCGCTGGCCCGCCGGATGGCCGACACCGGAGCCACCGGCGCCGAGCTGCGCCGCGCGATCGGCCTCTACGCCCGCGCCTGCGCCGTCCACCCACCCGACCCGCGCGAGCTGGCCGACTGGATCCTGGAAACGCAGCTCGACCGGCCCGGCTGGCCCGAGATCAACCTCGCCGACTTCGCCGCCGCGCTCGGCGACGAAGGCTTCACGCACCTCAAGGCCGCGCTCGGCGAGGCCCCGGAGAACGACGCCACCCGCCGCCTGACCGAGCAGCTCGCCGAGGTCACCGGCGACGTCGACACCCTCCTCGCGATCCTATCCGCCCAGCCGCCCACCCCGGCCACCACGCTGCGCATCGTCCGCCTGCTGCGCTCCGCGGGCCGCCACGGCGAGGCCATCGCCCACGCCGCCCGCACCGTCGTGCACCCGCGCGAGGGCGTGCTCGCCCTGCGCCGTGCCGAGTTCCGCCGCCACCCGTCGCCGGACACCTACCGCGCGCTGCGGGCCGCCGCCGAGGAGCTCGGCCGCTGGCCCGAGGAGCGCGAGCAGGCGTTGTCCCGCCTCGCCGAACACGACCCGGCCGAGGCGATCCCGGTCTACCGCCTGCACGTCGACGAGCTGATCCAGCTCAAGGACCCGGGCGGCTACCGCGAGGCGGCCCAGCGGCTGCGTGAGCTGCGGGCCCTGCACAAACGCGCGGACCGGGTGCCGGAGTTCGGCGAGTACCTGGCCGGCCTGGTCGAGACGCACAAGCGCAAGACCCGCCTCCTCGTCGAGGTCCGCAACGCCCGCATCGCGCTGCCCAGGGTGGTCTCCGGCCGCGGAGCTGCCACCATGGGCGCATGAGCCCGGTCAGCCGGAAGCGAAAGCCCGCGAAGAAGAAGTCCGCCGTCTCCGACGAGCGGCGGCAGCTGCTCAAGACCGTGCTCGCCGACGCGGAGGACGCGCTGGCCGAGCGCGACCCGGTCGAGGTCGAGCTGATGGCCTCGACGATCCTCGGCGACCTGTGGCACCCGTCCGACGAAGGCCGCGACGTCGTGCTGCCGCTGATCGACGACGCCGCCCGCCGCCCGAGCCCGGCCGCCCGCGCGCTGCTGCGGATGCTGCAGCACCTGGCCCTCACCGAGGAGCAGCGCGACCGCGCCGCGGAGGCGGCCGACGCCTTCTCCGCCATGCCCGAACCGCCCTGGGACCTGGGCGACCTCACCGTCACCGAGTGCTGGCAGCAGGCCGACGTGTACGGCGACGGGGCCACCCTGCTGCTGTGTGCGGCCCGGGCCGGTCACGCGCACGGGCTCGTCGCCGAGGTCGAGCTCAGCGGCGGCGGCCTCGGCGACGTCTACCTCACCGACCAGGTGGGCGACCTGGTGGACAGCATGCGCGCGGGCGAGGAGGCCAGCGAGGTCTTCGTGACCGAGCGGATCCCGCTGCCGAAGGCACGCCGGATCCTGGAAGACGCGGTCGCGGTCAACGACAGCGCCGCGGCCCTGCTGCCGGACGTGATCGCCGAGGACCCGCTCACCCCGCTGCGCGCGCTGGTCGCCGCCCGGCTGCGCGCCATGCCGCCGGCCGAGCCGCCCGTGGAACCGCCGACGTTCACCGAGCAGGAGCGGGACGAGCTGGTGCGCGCCTTCCTCGCCGAGGCCGACGGCGTCCGCGACGACCGCTGGTTCACCGACTGCGTCCGGTTCGTCGTGGACTACGGCTGCGACGACGACTTCGGCCGCCCGCTGCGGGTGGGCCCCGGCAAGTTCGACCTCCTCCTGGAGGACGTCCTCAACACCGAGGGCTTCCCCGAGGAGTTCCTGGCGACCCTGCCGGAGGTCCTGCCGCCGTGGGGCCGCTGGGCCGGCGAGCGCTCCGGGCTGCGGCCCGCCGCGATCGAGCGGCTGCTGGAGGAGCTGGACGAGATCACCGAGGAGTTCCGCGACCTGCTCGCCGAGGAAGACGCGGATTTCGATCATGAAACAGGCGGTGCCGCGCCGATCGCGCTGCGACGCGAGTAGGCCAGGATGTGCGGGGTGACGGATCTCCGCGCCTACCTGTCCTCCCTCGACTCCGAGACGCTGGCCGGACTGCTCCACGAACAGGCCGAACGCGATCCGGAACTGCGACGGTCGCTCGAACTGCGGGCCGCGGCGCCGGAGCCGCAGGCCGAGGTCGCGAAGATCGGCCCGGTGCTGGACACCGTGCAGCGGCTGCTCGACTCCGGCACCCGCGCCGACGTCGCCCCGCTGGCCCGCCGCACCGTGGAGCGCATCTGCCGGGACGAGGGCGACGGCGCCGAGCTGCGGCGCGCCCTCGGCCTCTACGCGCGGGCGTGCGCGGCCCGGCCGCCGGACCCCGTCGAGCTGGCCGACTGGCTCGCCGGCATCGCGTTCGACGGGCGCACCGAGATCGACCTGGCCCAGTTCGCCGTCCCGCTCGGCGAGACCGGGCTGGCCCAGCTGCGGTCCCACGTCGACCGGGCCGGCCGCGACCGGGCGAAGCGGCCGGTCGCCGAGCGGCTGCACGAGCAACTGGTGGAGATCTCCGGCGACGTCGACGGCCTGGTCGCGATCCTGTCCAAGCAGCTGCCGACCATGGAGGCGAGCCTGCGGATCGTGCGCGTGCTGCGGGCCGCGGGCCGCACGAGCGAGGCGATCACCTACGCGGCGCGGGCGCTGAAGCAGGACCCGGCGGCCACCGAGCTCGCCGACGACGTGCTGGGCCTGCGGCGCGCGGAGTTCGACCGCGAGCCGACTGTCGCGAACGCCGACGCGCTGATCGAGGCGCTGGTCGCGGCAGGCCGCGAGGACGAGGCCGCGGAGCTGCTGGAGGTCCACCGGGCCCACGTGGAGGAGCTGATCGGCAGCCGGACCGTCGAGCACTACCGCGAGGCGGCGCGCGCCCTGCGCCGGCTGCGCAAGCTGTACCGGACGGTCGGCCGCGGGGCGGACTTCGCGCCCTACCTGGCCGAACTGGTCGGCAGGCACAAGCGGAAGGTCCGGTTGATCACCGAAATCCGGAACGCCCGGATCGCGCTGCCCAAGGAGTGAAACGCCGATCCCGCGCGTCGGCCCGGCCGCGGCTGGTGCGAACATGAGCGCATGACCGAGGTGCCGCAGCCGGAGACCGCTTTCGACGAGGTTCTGAACGCCTTCGCCGAACTGGGGAACGACGCCGATCCGACCCGCGTCGAGCTGGTCACCTCGGAGATCCTCGGCGAGTGGTGGGAGGCCGACGACGACCTCGCGGCCGGCCTGATCGACCTCGCCGCGAGCACCGCCGAGCCGGAGCGCCTGGTGGCGCCGCTGGCCGCGCTGCGGGTCCTGGCCGCGGACGAGGACCAGCGCGAGGCCGCGGGCCTGGCGCTGGAAAAGTTCGGGCTGCCCGAGCCGGCCTGGGCGGCGAAGCTGAACCAGGTCACGCCCGGCGCCTGCTGGCGCGCCACCGACGTCTACGGCGACGAGAGCTCGGTGCTGGTGTCGTTCGGCGACCACGGGCTGGTCGTGTCGATCAACTACGGCAGCTTCGGCGGCTGGGTCACCGACGCCGCGATCGTCGAGTCGCCGCAGGACGTGCTGGCCGAGCTGCGGGCGGTCGGCGAGTCCGCGGAGATCAGCCCCGAGCAGGCCCACGAGGTGATCGCGGACGCCTTCGCGGGCACCGAGTGGCAGGCCGAGCCCGAGGTGGGCGAGGACTTCGTCCGGTTCCGCGCGCTCGCACTGGCCCGGCTGCGCGCGTTGCCGGAGCCGGCGGAGGTCGCGGAGCCGGAGCCGCTGTCGGTCGAGGAGCAGGCCGAGGTCATCGACTCGTTCTTCGCCGCGGCCGGGAACGAGGTCGGCGACACCGAGGACGCCCGCGTGGTCGCGCTGCGGCTGATCGAGTTCGGCCTGGAGCACGACGCGCGGCGCCCGCTGCGGGTCGGCCCGGCCAAGCTGGAGTCCTTTGTGGACTTCGTGGACGACGGGCAGATCGAGCTGACCGAGGAGCAGGACGCGGCGATGGCCGCGCTGCTGCCGGTGTGGGCGCGCGTGTTCGGCGAGCGCCAGGGCCTGCCCGAGGACGCGCTGACCGCGCTGGTCGAGGCGGTCGAGGACCGGCTGGACGACCGCGAGCCGGAGGAGGAGTCCGCATTGGACGCCTACCTGGCCGGCTCGGAGGACCTGACTCCGGAGGACGTGCAGGACCTGCTGGAACGCCGCCAGTTCGCGCTGCCGTCGCTGACGGTCGAGACCGAGGACGACGAGGTCGAGCTCGACCCGTCCGACCCCGAGCAGCGCCGGATGCTGGTGCTGAGCGAGTTCGCGGCCGAGTTCGAGGACGACGACGAGTCCGAGCTGCGGGCGGTGGCGCTGACGACGGTGGTCGACCAGCTATGGGACGGCGAGCCCGCCGAGACCTGGATCGCCGCCCAGCGCCTGACCGAGTCGGGCCTGGAGCGCGACGAGGTGCTGGCCGAGCTGACGGCGGTCCTGGAGGAGCACCTCACCCAGGACGAGGACGGCGAGCTGGAGTTCGACCTCGACGACTACGTCGCCGCCCTCGACGAGCTGGACCCGGGCTCGGCGGACGAGTGAGGCAGCGGCAGTGACCCGGACCGTCGCGATCACCGGCGCCACCGACGGCCTCGGCCGGGCCCTCGCGGTGCGTCTCGCCGCCGAAGACGTCCGTCTCGTCCTGCACGGTCGTGATCCCGGCAAACTCGACCGGATCGCCGCGGAGGTGCGTGCCGCCGGGGCCCCGCGCCGGTCACAGTGACCGCCGACCTGTCCGAACTCGCCCAGGTTGCCCGGCTGGCAGGCACGATCGCGGAGGAAGCCGGCCGGCTCGACGTGCTCGTCAACAACGCCGGCATCGGGTCCGGCGAGCCGGACGGCCGCGAGCGCCGCACCAGCCGGGACGGCCACGAGCTGCGCTTCGCGGTGAACTACCTGGCGACCTTCGTGCTCACCGAGAACCTGATCCCGCTGCTGCGGGCCTCGGCGACCGCGGACCACGCCGCCCGCGTCGTGCACGTCGCGTCACTGGGCCAGCACCCGCTCGACTTCGACGACCTCATGATCGAGCGGGGCTACTCGGGTACGCGTGCGTACGGGCAGAGCAAGCTCGCGCAGATCATGCACTGCCTCGACCTCGCCGGGCGGTTCGCGCCCGCCGAGCTGACCGCGACCAGCCTGCACCCGGGCACCTACATGCCGACCAAGATCGTCCTGTCCGAGATCGGCTTCAGCTCCGACACCCTGGACACCGGGGTGGCGGCCACCCGCAGGCTGGCGGTCGATCCGGAGGTCGAGGGCGTGACTGGCCAGTTCTTCGACCGGGACCGGCCGGCCCGGGCGAACGAACAGGCCTACGACGAAGCGGCGAGGGCGACGCTGCGCGCCCGGAGCCTCGCTCTCGCGGGCGCGCACCTCACCGGCTAGGGAACGGCGGTCGTCGGGCTGTCCACGGCCACGGGGTCGAGCGGGCGCTTGCGGCGGCGGTCGGCGAGAGCGTCTTCGAAATCGAGGACGAACGCACCGAAGGCCATCACCAGCAGCACCGTGATACCGAGCACGGCGCCGATCCACGTGAAGATGATCGCGAACATCGGCGTGCCTCCTCCCTGGTCAGGGCGCATTTCCTGCACTCCAGGGTGAGCTTTGCGAGGTGCCGGCGGTATCGGCCAACCGGTTACCGCTCGGTCGCCGGGGTCAGCCGTTCGGCCGAGGCCGCGCCTACAGTTTGCGCAGGCGCACCCGGTTGATGCTGTGGTCCGGGTCCTTCCGGAGCACCAGCGTCGCGCGGGGGCGCGTCGGCAGGATGTTCTCCACCAGGTTCGGCTCGTTGATAGTGCGCCACAGGTGCCGCGCCTCGGCGCGGGCCTCGACGTCGTCCAGCGTGGCGAAGTGGTGGAAGTGCGAGGCCGGGTCGGCGAACGCCGTGCTGCGCAGCTTCAGGAACCGCTCCACGTACCAGCGCTCGATGTCCTCGATGTGCGCGTCCACGTAGATGGAGAAGTCGAACAGGTCCGACACCGTCAGGCTCGGGCCGGGCTGCAGCACGTTCAGGCCCTCGATGATGAGGATGTCCGGCCGGTTCACGACCTGCTCCTCGCCGGGCAGGATGTCGTAGGCGAGGTGCGAGTACACCGGCGCGCTGACCGACTCGGCGCCGGACTTGACGTCGGAGACGAAGCGCAGCAGCGCGCGGCGGTCGTAGCTCTCCGGGAAGCCCTTGCGGTGCATGATGCCACGGCGGACCAGCTCGGCCTTCGGGTAGAGGAACCCGTCGGTGGTGACCAGGTCGACGCGCGGGTGGTCGGGCCAGCGGGCGAGCAGGGTGCGCAGGATGCGTGCGGTGGTCGACTTGCCGACCGCGACGCTGCCGGCGATGCCGATCACGAACGGCACCTTCGTGCCGCGGCAATCCTCGCCGAGGAAGGTCGTGGTGGCTTCGTAGAGACGTTGACGCGCCGCGACCTGCAGGTTGATCATCCGCGACAGCGGCAGGTAGACCTCGGCGACCTCGGTCAGATCGATCTGCTCCCCGAGCCCCCGCAGACCGCGCAGCTCCTCGGCAGTCAGCGGCAACGGGGTGCTGCGACGCAGCTCCCGCCACTGCTCCCGGTGGAGCTCGACGTACGGGCTGAGCTCACGTACCCGTGGCATTCCCACACTCCTTGCCCGTCGGTGGGCTGGGCTGGCGTCGACATCTCCGGTAACGCAGGTTCAACGGTAGGTCTTACGGCGCGTAAATGCGCTGTGACCTTCTACACGCACCCCGGAAAGCGCCGCTGACCAGCGCGGGAGTGTTAGGGCGTGTCCGGAAGGGGCTTGCGTGGCGGTGCGGGTGGCGGCCCCTCCCGCCAGCCCGCCACCACCCTCAACGGACGCGCTTCGCGTGGCGGTCTCCATCTGCGTCACCCACCACCACCCTCAACGGACGCGCTCCGCGCGGCTCCGCCCGTTCAAACCCGCGGCGGCGCCAGGTGACGGCCCACCGCAAGCGGCTCCGCCGCTTGGGAAACAGAACCTAGTTGCGCCGGAAGACCTCGTCCCAGGCCGCCGCCACCTGGCGCGCGCAGGTCTCCGGGCTGACGCCGCCGACGCCGGTGCCGAGACCGGGCATCGCGATCGTCCCCACGACCGCGCGCACCGCCACGCCCTGCTCCAGCACGCCGTCGCGCCACTGCAGGAACACCGCCCGCGCCGCCAGGTACGGGTGGACCGTATCGGCGGGCAGTCGCTCGCCGGGTTCACGCATCGTCGGCGCGCTGATCAGCCACGCGGGCGCGGGCTCGCCGGTGGGGACCACGACCGCGCTGCCCACCGGCAGTTCGCCGCCGTGGTAGGCGAGGATCGTGCTGCGGACGTTCTGCTCGACGTTCGGGAAGGCGCGCGCGTAGACGGCGTCGATCCCGCCGCGCATCCAGCCGAACGAGTTCGCCGGGCTCACCACGGCGTCGGCGACGACGTCCAGCACCGAACCCTGGTGCACGCGCACCGATCCCGTCATGGTGTCCACAACGGAGCGCCACGCGCTGGCGAGTGGTTCGTCGACGGCACACAGCACCAGGGCGGGAGTCGAGGGAGCGACCTGGTCCTCCGTTCGGTTGCCGGTGGGTTGGGTGCCCGATTCGGCAGTCACCTCTACACCATGCCAAAAAACGCGACCCCGCGTAACCACGAGACGCACTCGAATGCCTGAACAGACCAAGTCCCGGCGCGGTGCGTAGCCTGTCCGCGTGTCACGGATCGCATACTTCGGGCCGGTCGGGACGTTCACCGAGCAGGCGGCGCGCACTTTCACGACGGCGGGGGACGAACTCGTCGCCGCCGAGACGATTCCGAAGGCGCTGGACGCCGTTCGGCGCGGTGAAGCGGATGCGGCGTGCGTGCCGGTCGAAAACTCAGTCGAGGGCGCGGTTCCCGCGACGCTGGACAGCCTCGCCGTCGGCGAGCCGTTGATCGGTGTTGCGGAAGCCTTGCTGCCAGTGCACTTCAGCGTCCTCACGCGGGACGACGTCGGCGAAATCCGTACTGTGGCGAGCCATCCGCACGCGCTCGCGCAGGTCCGGAAGTGGCTGGAGGACAACCTGCCCGGCGCCCGCGCGGTGGCGGCCGGCTCGACCGCGGCGGCCGCGGTCGCCGTGCAGGCAGGGGAGTTCGACGCCGCCGTGACCGCGCCGGTCGCCGTCGAGCACTACCCGCTGAAGGTGCTGGCGACGGAGGTCGCCGACGTCCGGGACGCCCGCACCCGGTTCCTGCTGATGCGGCGGCCACCGGTGACGTTGCCGGAGCCGACCGGCGCCGACCGCACCTCGATCGTCGCCGCGGCCGCCAACCGCACCGGCGCGCTCGCCGAACTGCTCACCGAGCTCGCGACCCGCGGCATCAACCTGACCCGCCTGGACGCCCGCCCGAACAAGCAGAACTTCGGCGAGTACCGGTTCTTCATCGACTTCGAGGGACACGTCGCCGAGCCGCGCATCGCCGACGCGCTCGCCGCGCTGCGCCGCCGCTGCCGGGATGTCCGGTTCCTCGGCTCGTTCGCCCGGGCCGACGGGGTGACGGCGACCATCGAACCGGCCGCCCGCAACGAAGACTTCACCGACGCCGCGGACTGGGTCGCCGCGGTGCAGAGAGGGGAGCAGGCGTGAAGCTGTACCTGGTCCGGCACGGGCAGACCCCGGCCAACGTCGCGAAGAAGCTGGACACCGCGCTGCCCGGGCCGCCGCTCACCGAGCTGGGCCACGAGCAGGCGCGGCAGCTTGCCGAGAAGCTCTCGACCGAGCCGGTGGAGGCGGTCTACGCGTCGCACGCGATCCGCGCGCAGCAGACGGCGGCCCCGCTGGCCGAGGCGCTGGGCATGACGGTGGAGCGGGTCGAGGGCGTGCACGAGATCGTCGTCGGCGACCTGGAGGGCCGCCACGACCGGGAGGCGATCGAGCACTACCTGACCGTGGTCAGCCACTGGACCCGCGGCGAGCTGCACGTCTCGATGCCCGGCGGGGAGACCGGCGAGCAGGCCAGGGCGCGGTTCACCGGCGCGATCGCCGGTCTCGCCGAGCGTCACGACCTCACCCGATCGGACGGTGTCGTGGTGCTGGTCTCGCACGGCGGGCTGATCCGCGTCGGCGCGGAGTGGCTGGCCCCGAATGTGCGGCTCGAGCTGGCCGATCAGGGCCTGATCCCGAACACCGGCATCGTCGAGCTGGAGATCGCCGCGGACGGTGGCTGGCAGTGCCTGAACTGGGTCGGTTTGCCCATGTAGGCGACTTCCCGGGCGGTGACGCAGGGTGGTTTGTTGTAGTTTCACCGCATGTCGCGATGGGTCGTCGGAAAATCGCGTGACACCACGCAACCCGGCGTGTGGACCGCACGTCTCCCGGGTAGTGCTCCGATCGGCACAGGGAGGGGAAAGATCGTGGTTCGAGGACATTTCCCGCGCATCGGGCTCGGTGTGGCGACGGCGGCACTGGCGGCCGTCCTGGCCGGCTGCGGCACCGCGGGCACCGAGAACGCCCAGCCCCAGTCGGGGGCGCCGACGACGCCAGGCTCCACCTCGAGCAGCCCGTCCACGTCCGAGTCGTCACCCGAACCGGACGCGGCGACCAGCACGAAGGCCGGCGAGACGCTGTGCAAGTCCAGCGACCTCAAGCTGACCCTCGGTCACGGTGACGCCGGCGCCGGCACGGTCTACCGGCCGCTGATCTTCACCAACGTGAGTGACCGTCCGTGTGTGATCCAGGGCTTCCCGGGCGTTTCGTACGTCGCCGGGGAGGACGGCCACCAGGTGGGCCCCGCGGCGGTCCGTCAGGGCGAGAAGGGCGGCGCGTTCACGCTGAACAACGGCGACACCGCCTACGCCGAGATCGGGTTCGTCAACGTGCAGAACTACGACACCGTGACGTGCCAGCCGCAGCCGGTGCGCGGCCTGCGGGTCTACCCGCCGCAGGAGACGGCGTCGATGTTCGTCGAGCTGCCCACCACGGGCTGCGCGAGCGAGAAGATCCCCGGTGACCAGCTCACCGTCCGGACGATCCAGAAGGGCAGCGGCGAGTAGCTAGACGGTGCCGCAGATCTCACGGGCCTGGGCGAGGTGCCGCCGGCCGTTGGGGTCGGCGAAGTTGAGGCTCAGCGCCATCCGCCGCACGCCGTCGATGTGGTCGGCGAGGTCGTCGTAGGTCGAGCTGACCTCGGCGGCCGCCGAGGCCAGCGCGTCCGCCGCCATGATGTGCTGCAGCACGCCCGGTTCGAGCGTGCCCCGGCCGACGCGGCCCTCCGGCAGCGGCTCGGCCCTGGCCAGCGCGGCGCACGCGGCCTTCGCGTCCGCGGTCGGGCCGCTCACCGCGGTGGTCGACGCCCACAGCACGCCGATCATCCCGGCGCCGACCGCGAACCCGGCGACACCCGCCAGCACCAGCCGGCGCCGCGCCGCGACCGGCTCATCGGAGTCGCTGATCCGCATAGGACATTCCAGCACCGACCGGACGCCCGCACCAGACGCTGATCGGCCCCCATCCGGGGGTGGCACGCGCGGGCCCCGGCGACGACCATCGGCTCCATGACATCGACGTCCCCCTACGACCGGCCGGACGCCTGCGTCGCCCGGCTGCTTTGCGACGACCACCCGGACGGCGACGTGGCCTTCACCGTCATCGAACCGGACCTGACCAGCCGCGACCTCACCTTCGGCGAGCTGCGGGACGCCTCCGCGCGCTTCGCCACCGCGCTGGCGGAACTGGGGGTCGGGCGCGGTGACCGGGTCGCGACGCTGATGGCCAAGTCGGCCGAGTTCGTCGTCGCCGTGCTGGGGATCTGGCGGCTCGGCGCGGTGCAGGTGCCGCTGTTCACGGCCTTCGCGCCGCCCGCGATCGAGACCCGGGTCGGCGGCGTCCAAGTGGTCATCGCCGACCCGTCGCAGCGCGCCAAGCTCGACGAGGTCCCCGGCGAGCGGCGGGTGATCGTCACCGGCGAGGCGAGCGGGGACGACCTCGCGTTCGCCGACCTGCTGCACGCGGAACCCCAGCCGGAGCCGGTCGCCGTCGGCGGCGACGGGACGATCGTGGAGCTGTTCACGTCCGGCACGACAGGTGCGCCGAAGGGCGTGCCGATCCCGGCGCGGGCGATCGCCGCGTTCCGGATGTACCAGGAGTTCGGCCTGGACCACCGGCCGGACGACGTGTTCTGGAACGCCGCCGACCCGGGCTGGGCCTACGGCCTGTACTACGCCGTGATCGGCCCGCTCGCGCTCGGGCAGCGCAGCCTGCTGCTGCACGCCGGGTTCTCCCCGGAGCTGACCTACTCGGTGCTGGAGCGGTTCGGCGTCACCAACTTCACCGCGGGCCCGACGGTCTACCGCGCGCTGCGCAACGCCGACGTCCCGGTGCCGGACGGGTTGCGGCTGCGGCACTGCTCGTCGGCGGGCGAGCCGCTGAACCCGGACGTCATCGAGTGGGCGGAGAAGGCGTTCGGCGTGCCGATCCTGGACCACTACGGCCAGACCGAGCTGGGCATGGTGATCGCGAACGGCTGGCACCCGGACATCCGCGGCGAGCTGCGGCCGGGCTCGATGGGACGCGCGCTGCCCGGATGGCGGGCCGAGGTGCTGCGCCCCGACGCCGACGAGGTCGCGCCGCCGGGCGAGCAGGGCCGGGTGGCCGTCGACCTGGAGCACAGCCCGCTGATGTGGTTCACCGGGTACCGCGACGCGCCGGATCGCACCGCGGAGCGGTTCTCCGCCGACGGCCGCTGGTACCTGACCGGGGATGTGGCCACGAAGTCCGCGGACGGCTACTTCACGTTCGCCTCGCGGGACGACGACGTCATCCTGATGGCCGGGTATCGCATCGGCCCGTTCGAGGTGGAAAGCGTGCTGCTGCAGCACGACGCCGTCGCGGAGGCGGCCGTCGTCGGCCTGCCGGACGAGCTGCGCGGCGAGGTGGTGGCCGCGTTCGTCGTGCTCCGCCAGGGCGCCGAACCGGGCGAGGAGCTGGTGGCGGAGCTGCAGCAGCTGGTGAAGACGAAGTACGCGGCGCACGCCTACCCGCGCCAGGTGCACTTCGTGCCCGAGCTGCCGAAGACCCCGAGCGGCAAGCTGCAGCGGTTCCTGCTCAGGAAGAGCTGACCGGCTCGCGATCCATCGAGAACCGCCACAGCAGCAGCACGGCGAGCGCGGCCAGCGCGATCTGGGCGCCCCCGGACACCGCGAAGGTGGCGCTCGCGCTGCCGAGCACCTGCGTCAGCGCGCCGCCGGCCAGCGCGCCGAGCGGGATCGCGCCCCACACGACCGTCCGCCACACCCCGAGCACGCGGCCGAGCAGCTCGCTCGGCACCAGGGTGTGGCGGGCGGTCGCCAGCACCACGTTCACCGCCACGACGGCCGCCGCGAACAGCCCGAACAGGGCGGCGGAGGCGATCGGCTGGTGCACCAGGCCCATCGCGCCGAACCCGACGCCACCGGCGAAGATCCCGGCCACCAGCACCGGCCGCCGCCCCGCGCGCCGCACCAGCCGCGGCGCGACCGCGGCGCCGGCCAGCCCGCCGATGCCGCCGACGAACGTGAACAGCCCGAACGCGGCCTCGCTCAGCCCGAGGTCCTCCAGCGCGTACAGCACCAGCTGGGCCTGTGCCATCTCGCTGGCGAAGCTGATCAGCCCGGCGATGACCACCAGACGGCACAGCAGCGGGTGGTGGACCAGCCACTTCAGCCCGTCGACCAGGTCGGTGCGCAACCGGGTCGGCTCGGCCCGGGTCTTCGGCCGGAAACTGCCCGCCAGCCCGACGAGCAACGCGGCCGCGATCGCGAACCCGGCCGAGTTCAGCAGGAACGGGAACGCGGCGAACACCGCGAACGTGAGACTGCCGATCGGCCCGCCGAGGAAGGTCTGGCCGAGGATCTCGGCGCCCTGGAACTTGCTGTTCGCGCTCTCCAGCTGATCCGGCCTGGCCAGCGCCGGGATCATCGCGTTGCCCGCGCTCTCCGCCACCGTCTCGGCAGCACCCAGCAGCAGCGCGGCGACGTAGACGAGCCAGATCGACAACGTGCCGGTGTACACGAGCAGCGCGGTCAGCCCGACGACCACCGCCCGCGTCGCGTTCGCCAGCAGGACGGCCCGCTTGCGGTCCACCCGGTCCGCGAGGGTCCCGGCGAACACGCCGAGCAGCAGCCACGGCAGGAACTGGGTGGCGGACAGCGCGCCGATCTGCACCGGGTCACGCGTCAGGGTCGCGGCCAGCAGCGGAAAGGCGACCTTGCCGATCCCGTCGGCGAGGTTGCCCACCGCATTGGCCGCCAGCAGCCAGCTCAGCCGCCGGTCCGGCATACGTCCTTCATGATCACCCTCGGTGGCGTCCCGATTCCCCAGTGCTTCCGATGCTGCCATGACGAGCGTCGGAAAGGCGAGTTGATGAACCCGAATCGGGGGTTGGCGAAAGACAAAAGATGCCTCGCCGGCGGGCAAGCTCTGGGGAGGAAGGGGCCGGGTCGCCGGGGTGGTTGGGTTGGTGGCAGCCAGGCGACGGGGAGAACGCGAGCGAGGCCCACCCTTGGTGGTCGCCTCTAGTGCGTGGCCGCTAGCCCCAGCCGAGTTCGTGCAGGCGGCTGTCGTCGATGCCGAAGTGGTGTGCGATTTCGTGCACCACCGTGATCAGCACCTCTTCCACCACCTGCTCCTCCGAATCGCACATGGCGAGGATCGGGGTGCGGTAGATCGAGATCCGGTCGGGCAGCACGCCGCCGTAGTCGCTCGTTCGTTCGGTCAGCGCGACGCCGTGGTAGAGGCCGAGGATGTCCGGCGCCTCGTCGTTATGGTCCTCCACCAGCACGACCACGTTGTCCATCGCGCCGGCCAGTTCCTCCGGCACCTCGTCCAGCGCGTCGGCCACCAGTTCTTCGAACCGGGCCTTCGACATCTCCACGGGCACGGGCCACTACCTGCCGGGGCTCGTGGGCGGAGCCGGCGTCCCGGCCTTGCGGATGCTGCCCGTCACCGGCGCGAGGCCGCTGTTGTCCGCCAGCTTCGCGCCGACCTTGCAGTTCACCAGCGTCGAACCGGCGTCCCAGCTCTCCTGCTCCCGGATGTCCCACGTCAGGATCAGCTTCTGCGCCGCCAGGTCGACCTCGCCCGCGTAGTCCTGGACCGCCCGGTTGCACTCGGTGTCCAGCCAGATCTTCTGGTCGTTCTGCGACGGGTAGCCGTCCGGGAACTTCGTCTTCAGGTCCAGCGTGGCGACGATCTCGTAGGAGTGCGGCTGCGCACAGTCGATCGGGTTGCCGACCGTCTTGTCGACCAGCGCCAGGCACGTGCCCGGCTCCCACACCGCCGACTGCGACTGGCCCGCCGCGTTGCCGATGATCGGCTCCAGCTTGCCGCCGGGCGCGGCCCACTGCAGCACGCACCGCATCTCGCGGTCGCCGTCGGCCCACTCGTCGTTTCCGGGGCGCAGCGCGCTCACCGTGAACCGGCCGAACGGGTCGAGCTGCTCGTTCAGGTACGTCTCCACACCGGCCGTGCAGCGTTCCAGCGCGATGTCCCGCCACTGGTCGACCGTCGGCGCGGGCGCGTTCGGCGGGTACTTGTCGCCGATGTTGACCACGCCGGTGACCTCGTACAGGTGCGGCTGGGCGCACGGCACGATGTGGATGTCCGACACGTCCGGCATGGTCCACGTGACGCAACTGCCGGGCGGCGCGGTGAACGCGGCCTTCGCCTCGGGGGACTCCTCGACCTCGCCGCCGCCGCTGACGGCGCCTCCCCACGAGAACGCGACGCTCAGCGACAACGCCAGGATGGCGCCCAAAAACACACCCGCCATCACCAGGCGGGTACGCAGCGTGGTCTTCTCCACTCCATCTCCGAGCATCGCGTCCCATAATGCCTGCGTCAGCGGGACGGGACACCCCTCGGGTGGTTAGGGTGAGCGCGATGACAGACGACGGTGCGCCGGGCGGCCAGCAGCCCCCGGAAGAACAGCCCCCGCGTGGCTCGATGCGGTTCCAGGACCCGTCGACGGCCAAACGACGGGAGCCCACGCTGGCCGAGCAGCGTGCTCGGCGGCAGGCGCTGGAGGACCAGGCCCGCCAGGAGGCCGCCGAGGAGCAAGCACGCGCCCAGGCGGAGCAGAAAGCCGCCACCCGGCGGAAGGTGCTGATCGGCAGCGGCGTGACCGTCGGCCTGGTCGCCGTCGTGGCGAGCTGGTACATCGCGGCCACCGGTGACGAGGTCAGCGCGGTCTGCACGGACAGCACCGGCACGGTGCGGCCCGACGAGTTCTGCGACGACAACTACGCCACCAGCCACGGCGGGTACTACAACTCGGCCTCGGGCTTCTGGTTCATCCCGATCGGCGGCGGCCGCTACGAGCAGTACCGCTACAACTACGGCGGCACCGGCACGGTCGGTCAGCCGGTGCGCGGCGGCACCTACACCGCGCCGTCCGGCAACACCACGGTCAAGACCCAGTCCGGCAAGACGGTGCAGCGCGGCGGCTTCGGCATCAGCGGCAAGTCCAGCGGCGGCGACGGGAAGAGCGGGGGATCCTAGGGTGCGGAGGGGGACCGCCCAGCCGCGGCGGGACTGGCAGCGCATCGTCGAAGAGCAGGGCCTCGTGTTCGGCACGCCCGCCCGCTACGGCTCCGGCCAGGAGCGGCCGTACTGGGACGAGTCGGTGCACTACGTCCTGGAGATGGACGAGGTGCTCAGCCTGGAAGCCGACGTCGAGCTGCTGCATTCGATGTGCCTGGAGGCCGTCGACAACGTCGTGCTGACCGAGCGCTACCGCGAGTTCGGCATCCCGGAGTGGGTGTGGCCGCACATCGCGGAGTCGTGGAAGCGCCGCGACCCGCACGTCTACGGCCGCTTCGACCTGCGCTACGACGGCAACGGCCCGGCGAAGCTGCTGGAGTACAACGCCGACACGCCGACGTCGCTGCTGGAGGCGTCGGTGCTGCAGTGGCACTGGAAGACCGACGTCTTCCCGGACGACGACCAGTGGAACTCGGTGCACGAGCGGCTCGTCGAGCGCTGGCAGGAGATCCGCGGCCAGCTGCCCACCAACGAGCTGTACTTCACCTGGTCCAGCGCCGACCCGACGGGCGAGGACCACATCACCACCTCCTACCTGCAGGAGACCGCGGCCGAGGCCGGCCTGGACACGGTGGGCCTGGCCATCGAGGAGATCGGCTGGGACCCGGTGCTGAAGCGGTTCGTCGACCTCGAAGAGGCGCCGATGAACACCGTGGTCAAGCTGTACCCGTGGGAGTGGGTGGTCGAGGAGGAGTTCGGCCGCTTCGCCGCCGAATCACTGCCGCGCACCCTGTGGATCGAGCCGCTGTGGAAGATGCTGCTCTCGAACAAGACGCTGCTGGCGATCCTGTGGGAGAACTACCCGGGCCACCCGAACCTGCTGCCCGCGTTCGTCGACCAGCCGGGCATCCTCACCGAGTACGTGCGCAAGCCGAAACTGGGCCGCGAGGGCGCGAACGTGCAGATCGTGGCGCCCGGCTACGAGACCGAGACCGGCGGCGTCTACGGCGCCGAGGGGTACGTCTACCAGGCGTTCGACCCGCTGCCCGAGTTCGACGGGTTCCGCCCGGCGCTGGGCGCGTGGATCGTCGGCGACACGTCCGCGGGCCTCGGCATCCGGGAGACCGCGGGCCTGGTCACCGACGACGGCGCCGCGTTCGTCCCACACCGGATCCCGCAATCGTGATAAACCACCCGCGATCACTCACACCACCAAACTGGGAGAATCCGTGACCCACACCCTCGCGCTGGCCGAGACGTTCGGTTCCGACCTCGTGCGCGGGATCGGTGCGATCCTGCTGTACGGCGTCATCGGGCTGCTGCTGATGCTGGTCGGGTTCTACGCGATCGACTGGACCACCCCCGGCAAGCTGTCCGACCTGGTGCGCCGCGGCCTGCCGAACGCGGTGATCGTCACGGCGTCCGGGATGCTGTCGATGGCGTTCATCGTGGTCGTCGCGATCTTCAACTCGGCCAGCGACCTCACCGAAGGCCTGATCACCTCGCTGGTCTACGGCCTGCTCGGGATCATCGTGCAGGTCCTGGCGGTGCGGCTGCTGGAGTGGTCGACCCGCATCGACGTCAAGGGGACCATGCAGAGCGAGGTGTTCGCGCCGGCCAGCATCGTGGTCGCGGCCGCGCACCTGGCGCTGGGTCTGGTCGTCGCGGTCTCGATCAGCTGACCGGTAGCCCCTAGGGTGGGTGTGTGCGCCTGCTGAGGACTCCCGAAGACCGGTTCACCGACCTCCCCGACTTCGACTACCCGCCGCTCTACTGCGACCTGGAGAGCGAGCACGACGGCATCGTCCGGATCTCCTACGTGGAGGCAGGCCCGTTCGACGGTCCCGTCGTGCTGCTCCTGCACGGCGAGCCCAGTTGGTCCTTCCTCTACCGCAAGGTGCTGCCGGTGCTGGCCGAAGCCGGGATCAGAGCGATCGCGCCCGACCTGATCGGCTTCGGCCGCTCCGACAAGCCCGTCGACGTCGCCGACCACACCTACGCGCGGCACGTCGAGTGGATCCGCTCGTTCGCGTTCGACGCGCTCGACCTGCGTGACGTCACGCTGGTCGGGCAGGACTGGGGCGGCCTGATCGGGCTGCGCGTCGTCGCCGAGAACCCGGACCGGTTCGCCCGCGTGGTGGCGGCCAACACCGTGCTGCCGACCGGCGACCAGTCCATGCCGCCCGAGTGGCTCGCCTTCCGCAACGCCGTGCAGAAGGCGCCGGTGCTCGACATCGGACGGTTCGTGCAGTCCGGCTGCCGCACCAAGCTGACGGACGAAGAGCGCGCCGCCTACGACGCGCCGTTCCCCAACGAGATGTACAAGGCAGGCCCACGCGCCATGCCCGGGCTGGTGCCGACCACTCCGGACGACCCGGCGAGCGAGGCGAACCGCCGCGCCTGGTCGGTGCTGTCCGAACTGGACATCCCGTTCCTCTGCGCCTTCGGCGACAGCGACCCGATCACCGGCCCGGCGGCCCCCGTCCTGCAGCGCGCCATGAAGGGCGCGGCAGGCCAGGACCACCGGACGCTGGCGAACGCGGGCCACTTCCTGCAGGAGGACCAGGGCGAGGAACTGGGCCGGATCATCGCCCGATTCGTCACCGGCTGACAGCCGCGGACGCCACGGTGGCGGCACCACCGTGGCGTCCCCGCGTCAGCGGTTGCGGCGCTGCTTGGTGTCGTCCTCCATCTCGACGCGCTCCTTGCGCACCTGGCCGGACACGGTCTGCTCGTCGCGCACGGTTTCCTTGGCCAGCCGCACCTTTTCGACCGGCACGGTCTCCTTCTCGACCTTCGGGCGCTCCTCGTGCAGGGTGATCTCCTGCTCCTCGTCGGAGATCCGGGCGCCGGTGCGGTCGCCGTCGGTGATCGGCTCGCGCTCCAGCCGCACCTCCTCGTGCGTCACCGGCACCTTGACCTGCTGCTCCTCGGTGACGGTGTACTTGCGCAGCTTCACCCGGCCGGTCTCGACGCGCTCGGTGCCGACGTTCAGCCGTTCCTCCGAGCGGGTCATCGACTCGCCCGCGGCGCCGCGCTTGCCAGGCTGCGGCGTGGTGCGGCCGCCGCCCCGGTTCTCCTGGCTGGCCCGCGGCGCCGGCATGTCGTAGAACCGGTACAGCTCGGCGGATTCCTGTTCGGACAGGTGCCGGTCGCCGTCGGTCTGCGGCGCCTCGGACACCTTCTCCTTGGTCACCTGCACGTGCAGGCCGTCACGGTCCATCGTGGCGCCCTTGAGCGGCACGAAGCTTTCCTTGTGCCCGAACATCCCGGTGCGGACCGTGACCCACTCCGGCTGCTGCGTGTCGTCGGCGACGTAGACCGTGCCGACCTTCCCGATCTTGCGGCCGTGGGTGTCCACCACCGCGTTCTCCATGAGCTCCTCGGGACGCATGGTGCCAGTCATTGCTCACTCCTTCCCCGTTTCCGTTCCGCCATGGGTGTAGACGGATCGGTGGGGGTGCGAAACTGACACCATCAGGGATCACTCACGTGGGCGTCACCCGCGCATCGGTTGCCGCTGCTTCGATCGCGTCGAGCAAAGCGTCCAGGGTGGACAGCTGACGCGGTTCGAGCCGGCCGAAGACGCGGGAGAGGATTTAGGTGACGGCCCGCCCCGCGCCAGGTGCTCGTCCACCGCCCGCCGCACCTGGTTGGAGACGGTCAGGTAGCGCAGCCCGATCTTCCCGGCTTCCGGCATGTGCACCTCTCGGAAAGTAGTGAGGTACCTCAGCGCGAAGGTGGACGAGCTCCGCCACGCGGCCGGGCAGCCGGTCGGCGAATACACCCGCCGCGAGTCGTCCGTCCACTACGGCCGGACGAAGCTCATGGCGATCGTGTTCAGCCAGGGACTGGCCCGCCGCCTCGCGGGCCCCGGCGGCTCCGCCGTGTGCTGCGACCCCGGCTTCGACACCACCGGCCTCGGCCGGGAACTGCCGTTCGCCGGGCTGCTCGAAAAGACCCTGCGCGGCTTGCGGATCGGCGATCCGCGTCGCGGAGCCGGGATCATCACCCGGCTCGCGACCGACGACACCCTCGCCTCCGGCGGCTACTACTCCGTCCGGGACGCCCAGCCGCTCGATTGCCCCAAATCGGGTCGCGGCGCGGAGATCCAGCGCCGCCTCTTGGACGAGACGGCGAGGCTGCTCTAGGCCGTGCTGCCGTCGGGGTTGATGAGCGCGAAACCGGTGTAGGGCACCAGCGCCTCGGGGATCCGGATCGAGCCGTCGGCCTGCTGGTTGTTCTCCAGCACCGCCACCAGCGTCCGCCCGATCGGCAGGCCGGACGCGTTCAGCGTGGCGATCTGCGCCCGCTTGCCGTCCTTGCCCTTGCCGCGGATGTTCGCCCGCCGCGCCTGGAACGTGCCGGTGTCCGACGCGCTGGAGATCTCCCGGTAGGTGCCCTGGCTGGGCAGCCACACCTCGACGTCGAAGGTGATCTGCGCGGAGAACCCGGTGTCCCCGGCCGCGAGCTTGATGACCCGGTACGGCAGCCCGAGCTTGCGCAGCGGCGCCTCGGCGTGCGACAGGATCTCGTCCAGCGCCTCGCGCGAGCGCTCCTCCTCGACGAACTGCACCAGCTCGACCTTGGAGAACTCGTGCTGCCGGATCAGGCCGCGGGTGTCCTTGCCGTACGACCCGGCTTCCGAGCGGAAGCAGGGCGTGTGCGCGGTGTAGCGCAGCGGCAGGTCCTCCAGCTGCAGGATCTCGCCCGCGTGCAGGTTGACCAGCGGCACCTCGGCGGTCGGGATGAGGAACAGCTCCCGGTCCGCCACCCCGGTGCGGAACAGGTCCTCCTCGAACTTCGGCAGCTGGCCGGTGCCGGTCATGGTCTGCCGGGTGACCAGCGCGGGCAGGCTGAACTCGGTGTAGCCGTGCTCGCCGGTGTGCACGTCGAGGAAGAACTGCGCCAGCGCGCGCTGCAGGCGCGACCCGGCGCCCTTGAACACCGCGAACCGCGGGCCGGACAGCTTCGTCGCGCGGCTCAGGTCGAGGATCCCGGCGCGCTCGCCCAGGTCGACGTGGTCGAGCGGCTCGAAGTCGAACTCCGGCGGGGTGCCGACGCGGCGCACCTCCTCGGCGAACTCCTCGGTGGCGCCGTCCGGGATCTCGTCGAGCGGGATGTTCGGGATGCCGAGCAGGAACTCGTGCAGCTCCGCCTCGACCTCCCGCTGCTCCTCCTCGAGCCGGGTGATCCGGTTCTTCAGCTCGCGGGCCCGCTCGCGCAGCTCGGTGACGTCCTCACCGCGCTTGGCGGCCGCGCCGACCTCGGCCGCGGCCTTCTTCGACTCGGCCCGCGCCTGGTCGCCCTCGCTGATGACGGAGGACCGCCTGCTCACCAGCTTGCTCAGGTGGTCGGTGTCGAGCACGTACCCGCGACGGCGCAGCTTGGCGGCCGCGTCCACCTCGGGGTCGAGCAGCTGGCGGGGGTCGTGCATCAGTACTCCTGGTGCGAGCCGGTACGGATGCGCTCCAGCGTAACGAGCCCGACCAGCGGGTTTCGCGCTACCCGGTCGGCAGCCCGATCTCCCGCCGCGACGGCGCGCCCAGGTCCCAGTCGAGTGGCACGCCGGCGGCGCGCAGGGCCGACCACATGGTCACCTGGTTGGCCGTGAGCACCGGGATGCCCAGGCGCCGCCGCAGGGGCTCGATCACGTCGTAGGTGGGGACGTTCGTGCAGCTCACGAACAACGCGTCGGCGCCGGTGGTGTCCAGCTCGGCGACCGCGGCCAGCACGTGCGCGTAGGTCATCTTCCAGATTTCGCCGAGCATGCCGAGCCCGACGCTCGCGGTGGTGGTGATGCCGTACTCGGCGAGGAACGACACCAGCCGGTCGGTGACCGCGTCCACGTACGGCGTCACGACCGCCACCCGGCGCACGCCCAGCGACTCCAGCGCGCCGACCATCGCGCCGGAGGTGGTGACCGCGCGTGGCGCCCCGGCGTCGAGCATCGCCGCGACCAGCGCGGCCTCGCCCGCGGCGCCGCCGATGAAGCTGCCGGACGTGCACGAGTAGGCGACCACCTCGGGTTCGGGGACGAGCAGGTCGCGGGTGGCGCGGCGGACGCCGTGCGGGTCGGCCAGCGCCTCGGCGAGCTGCACGGTGACCGGCTCGGGCAGGTAGGGCAGGCGCGTGGTGTGCAAGCACGCGTGGTCCGGCACCCACCGCCACAGCTCCCGGTCGAGGGCGAAGTCGAACGGCGCGACCACACCGATCCCGGTCTGGACCGGCAGGGTGATCTCGAACGGATCAGCTGTCATCGCGGCGTCTCCCTCTCCCGGCAGCGCCCGCCAGGCTAGGTTCGGCGTGGGACAACCGATCACGCCGCGAGTTACCGAGCGGTTAAACCTGGTCCGGGGAGGCATTCAGTGAGGTGGCGGATCGCCGCGGTGGTGGCAGCGGCCGGCCTGGTCAGCGCGTGCACGACCACGGTCAGCGGGACACCGCAGCCGGCGCCCGGGCGGATCACGGTCGCGCCGGCCGGCTCGACCGACCCGTGCACGCTGCTCACCACCGACGAGGCCGCCGAGCTGGGGCTCGGCCCGGGCACGCCGAAGGCGGCCCAGCCCTCCTACCGGGTGCCGCCGGGCTGCGAGTGGCGTTCACTCGACCCGGACGCCAGCCTCGACGACTCGCTGCAGGCCTACTACGGCACCGACCAGACGATGGAGGAGTACTTCGCCGCGCAGCCGCTCGGGGAGAAGCAGATCGGCGGCATCACGTGGCAGCACTACAGCTCCATCATGGGCGACTGGCTGTGCAACCTGGCCGTCAAGCTCGGTGAGATGGAGTTCGTGGTGCTCAGCGGGCAGAACCTGCTGGACCCGAGCAAGTCGTGCGTGGTGGCCGAACGCGCGGCGCCGATCGTCGCCGCGCACCTGCCCCAGCGCTAGGGCGAGCATGGGCCCAGCGTCCGGACCTCCGCGCCGGGGAACAGCTGCTCCAGGTCCGGGGCCACCTGCTCGGGCGTGGTGTCCGGCCGGGTCATCAGGACCACGGCCGCGGGCAGTGCCTCCGGCCGGGACTTGCTCAGCAGGTCCGGGTCGTCGGCGAAGATCCGCTTGAACTCCGCCCAGGCCTCCAGCCGGGTCTGGGTGCGGACGCTCGCGAACCGGGCGTCGCCGCGCAGCCGGTCCGCGGCGGCGGACATCACCGGGTCCGGGTCGGTGCCGTTGAAGTAGACGGTGATCTGGTGTTCGCACTGGTCCCGCGCCTCCGCGGCCTGCCGGTCCGCGGGCGATTCGCCCGCCCACAGGAGCGCGCCGCCCCCGAGGCCGGCGCCGACGGCGAGCACGAGCGAGAGGACGAACACCCACACCGGGATGCTCCTGGTCCGCCGCGGCACGGCCGCGGCGACGGGTCTGTCGGTCACCTGATCATCCTGGCAGGCCGGCGTCAGCCGACCTGGTCGGCCACGTGCTTGGCGATCTCCAGCGCGCTCGTCGCCGCGGGGGAGGGGGCGTTCAGCACGTGCACCTGGTGCGGCGCGGTCTCGATGAGGAAGTCGTCCACCAGCGAACCGTCCGGGCGCAGCGCCTGCGCCCGCACACCGGAGCCGTGGCGCACGATGTCGTCCGGGCCGACCGCCGGCACCAGCCGCGCCAGGCTGGCCGCGAACCGGCGCTTCGACAGCGACCGCCGCACCTCCTCCAGCCCGGTCGGGTAGGCCCACTTCCGCGCGAGCCGCCACGAGCCGGGGAAGCGGGCGACGTCGGCGAGGTCCGCGGGCGACACGTCCCGCCAGCGGTAGCCCTCCCGCCGCAGCGCCAGCACCGCGTTCGGCCCGGCGTGGACGCTGCCGTCGAGCATGCGGGTCAGGTGCACGCCGAGGAACGGCAGCGCCGGATCGGGCACCGGGTAGATGAGGCCGCGCACCAGGTGCCGCCGCTCCGGCCGGAGCTCGTAGTACTCGCCGCGGAACGGGACGATCCGCGCGCTCGGCCGCAGCCCGGCGAGCTCGGCGATCCGGTCGGACTGCAGGCCGGCGCAGTTGACCAGCGCGTCGGCGCGCAGCACCTCGTCGCCGGTGGCGATCTCCACGCCGCCGGCCCGGCCGGGCCGGATGCCGCGCGCCGCGGTGCTCAGCCGCAGGTCGGCGCCGTGGTCGGTGAGCAGCCGGACCAGCGCGGTGCAGACGCGGGGGAAGTCGATGATGCCCGTGGACTCGACCCGCAGCGCCCGCACGCACGACACCTCGGGCTCGTACTCGCGGGCCTCCGCGGCGCTGATCAGCTTCGCCGGGACGCCGTTCGCCTCGGCCCGCTGCGCGAGCACGCCCAGCGCGGGCAGTTCGGCCTCGCTGGTCGCGACGACGAGCTTGCCGCACACCTCGACGGGCACCCCGTGCTCCCTGGCGAAGTCCACAATGGACCGGTTGCCCGCGACGGACATCCGCGCCTTCGCCGATCCCGGCTTGTAGTACAGCCCGGCGTGCACGACGTTGGAGTTGTGGCCGGTCTGGTGCGCGGCCCACCGGGCTTCCTTCTCCAGCACGGTCACCGCCGACCCGCGCCGGGTCAGCTCCCACGCGGTCGCGAGCCCGATGATTCCGCCACCGATGACGACAACCCGGTTCACCACGCCGACAGCGTATACGCCGACGACCGGGGCGCTGGGCCGTTCGGGTGACGGGCCTCAGGTCAGGGCGGCCACGTGCTGCCGGAAGTCGAAGCCCGGCGTCAGCAGTTCGCGGCCCAGCGAACCGCCCGCGGTGAACAGTTTGCGCGCCGCCATGTGGTCGGGTGTCCGGTTCACCGACTCGACGCACACGAGCTGCCCCGCGCGGAAGCAGAACACCGAGAACGAACCCGCGGACGGGTCGCCGTGCACGACCGCCTCGTCGTGGCCCGCGCTGATCCCCGCTATCTGCAGCCGCGCGTCGAACTGGTTGCTCCAGAACCACGGCACCGACGCGTACGGCTCCGCGGCGCCGGTCAGCCGCGCCGCCAGGCAGCGGGCGTGGTCCACGGCGTTCTGCACCGACTCCAGCCGCAGCGGGGCGCCGGCGTGCCGGCTCGGGTAGACCGCGCAGTCGCCGACCGCGGAGATGCGCGGGTCCGATGTGGACAGGTGCTCGTCGACCACGATGCCGTTGTCCACGGCCAGTCCGGCGTCGGCCGCCAGCTCCGCGTTGGGCACCACGCCGATGCCCACCACCACCAGGTCGGCGGGCAGCACCGAGCCGTCCGCCAGCTCGACCCCGGTCACCTCGTGGCCGCCGTGCAGGGCAACCACCGACGCGTCCGACAGCACCCGCGTGCCCTGCCGCTCGTGCAGCTCCCGGTAGTGCGCCGACACCGCGGGCGACACGGCCCGGCGCATCAGCCGGTCCGACGCCTCCAGCACGGTGACGGACAACCCGAGCTTGGCCGCCGCCGCGGCGAACTCCAGCCCGATGAACCCGCCCCCGATCACCACCACGTTCCGCGCCCCGCCGATCCGCTCGCGCAGCGCGTCGGCGTCCTCGCGGGTGCGCAGGCCCAGCACGCCGTCGAGTTTCGCACCCGGCACCGGCAGTTCCCGGTTTCGGGTCCCGGTGGCGAGCACGAGGTGCCCGTACTCCAGTTCGCGCTCGTCGGCGAGCGCGACGCGGCGGCGGTCCCGGTCGATCCCGACCGCCCGGCCGCACACCAGCTCGATGCCGTGCTTGTCGTAGAACGCCTGCGGCCGCAGCGCGAGCCGCTCGCCGGGCAGGGCACCCGAGAGGTAGGCCTTGGACAACGGCGGCCGCTGGTACGGCACGCCCGGCTCGTCCCCGACGAGCACCACCCGGCCCGGGTGCCCCTGCTCGCGGAGCGAGGCGGCGACCTGGAAACCCGCCTGCCCCGCGCCCACGATCACGACGTCGGTCACTGTTCCTCCGGCACGGTCACGGTCAGGCTGTCGAGTTCCTCGGTGATCTCGATCTGGCAGGACAGCCTACTGTTCTCGGCGCGCGGGCACGCGGTGTTGTCCAGCATCGCGTCCTCGTCCGCCTGCGGCAGCGGCAGTTTCTCGACCTGGCCGGGGTCGACGTAGACGTGGCAGGTCGCGCAGATCGCGTTCCCGCCGCACTCGGCGACGATCCCGCCGACCCCGGCTTCGATCGCGGCCTCCATGACGGACATGCCTGCCGGCACGTCGAACGACTCGGCCGAGCCGTCCTGCTGAACATAAGTGATCTTGGGCATGACGCTGCTCCCACCTCTCCTCGCCGGCGGCGTGTTGCCCGCAGAACGCTAACAGCCGGGTATTTCGGAAATGTTAGTTCCGACCCCGGTTCGCGCGGGGCCTGCTGTGCGGAAGATTTCGTCGAGGGAGGAGTGGCCGGCGAGTTGGGATGATATTGCCTCAGCCGACTCGCGGCAATCGTGCGCGGAAAAAGAGGTTCCGCTCAGCGCTAGCTGTGACCTGGGTAAACGCGGCGAGCGAAGTGGCCGGAATTTGCCTTACCGGTAGCATCGGCCGCTTCTCGGGAACGGTTTGTGACATGTCGTTAACAGTGGTGCCACCTCCGCGACACGAGCACCGGCAGTATTGGGCAACGCCGCGACTTCCGCCGTCGCGGTGACAACCGAAAGGATCCGCATTGCGCGCACCGCATTTGCGTCGCACTGTCATGGCCACCCTTGCCGGAATCGCGGCGATGTTGTTGCTGCCACCGGCCGCGTGGGCGCACGTCTCGGTCTCGCCGGACACCGCCGAACCCGGCGAGCGCGCCACCGTCTCCTTCCGCGTGCCCAACGAACGCGACGACGCCACCACCGTCCGCCTCGAGGTCCGCTTCCCCGAGGACAAGCCGCTGGCCTCGGTCACCCCGCAGACCGTGCCGGGCTGGAGCGTGTCCGTCACCACGACGGAACTCCCGCAACCGGTCGCCACCGAGCACGGCACCATCAGCGAAGCGGTCACCGCGATCGTCTGGGAGGGCGGGCGGATCCCCGTCGGCACCTACCAGGACTTCCCGGTCAGCATCGCCTCGCCGCCCGCGGGAACGCTGGTCCTGAAGACCCTGCAGACCTACTCCGACGGGCAGGTCGTGCGGTGGATCGACGTGCCGCAGGCGGGGCAGGCGGAGCCGGAGCACCCGGCACCGACGTTGTCCGTCGCGCCACCGCCCGCGCCGGCGTCCACTTCGGACACCACCGCGCGCGTGCTCGGCGGGGCGGGCCTGGCCGCCGGACTGGTCGCGCTCGGCTGGGCCGCCGTCCGCCGCAAGACGCCGGCCCCCGCCGCCGACGAGCGCGAAACGATCCGGGTGTAGGGCCGCGCCATGAGCAGGGACGGGAGCACGCCAAGGTGGGCGGCGCGCCTGGTCGTCGTACTCGGCGCACTCGTGGCCGCCGCGCTCGGCGGAGCGGGCCAGGCGTCCGCGCACGCGGTGCTGATCGGCACGACCCCGGGCGGTTTCGAGGTGCTGGCGACCGCGCCGCGGGAGGTCACGCTGCGGTTCAACGAGCCGGTCGAGCTGGCCGAGGTGACGGTGCTCGGGCCGGGTGGCGCCGCCGTCGCGGGGCTGTCCGCCCCGGCGCACCCACCCGGGCAACCGGACGTCGTCGCCGTCACACTGCCGGCCGGTCTCACCGAGGGCACCTACACGGTCAGCTACCGCGTGGTGTCCGCCGACGCCCACCCGGTGCCGGGCGCTTTCGCGTTCAGCGTCGGCTCGGTCACCGGCGGCGTGGCGGCGAACGCGGGCGAGCAGACCGCGGACGGCGTGGTGTCGGCGCTGTACGCGGTGGCGCGGTGGCTCGGCTACGCGGGGGTGGCCCTGCTGCTGGGCACCGCGTTCTTCGTCGCCGCGTGCTGGCCGGGCGGCGAGGCGATGCCCGCGGTGCGGCGGATGCTGTGGACCGGGTGGGGCACGCTGCTGGGCGCGACGGTGCTGGCCTTCGTGTCCTACGGGCCGTACTCGGCCGCCGGGACGGCCGCCGATCTGCTCGATCCGAAGGTTCTCGGCGCGACAGTGGGCAGCCGGATGGGGCTGCTGCTGGTCGTGCGCGTCGCGTTGCTGGGACTGATCGCCGCCGTGCTCGTCCACGTGTTCCGGCGGACGTCGTTCGCCGAGTACCAGGCCCGAGACCACCGGCGGCGGGCCGCGCTGGTGCTGACGGCCGGGGCCGCCCTCGCGATCACCTGGAGCCTGACCAACCACAGCGTCACCGGCACGCAGGTCGCGTTGTCGCTGCCGGTCGACGCGATCCACCTGGTGGCGATGGCCGTGTGGCTCGGCGGCCTGCCCGTCCTGCTCGGTGTGCTGCTGCGCTCGGGTGACGTGTTCGGCATGCGGATCGCGATCCCACGGTTCTCCCGCACCGCGCTGGTCTGCGTCGCCGTGCTGGTGGTGACCGGCACCTACCAGGCGTGGCGCGAGGTCGGCAGCCTGGCGGCGCTGTTCGCCACCAGCTACGGCGCGGTGCTGCTGGCGAAGCTCGGGCTCGTGGTGGTGCTCGTGCTGCTGGGCGCGCTGGCCCGGCAGTGGGTCCGCAGGCACTACACCCACGCGCCGGTGGTGTCCAAGAAGCGCAAGGCCTACCGCGGCCCGGCGGAGCGCGAGGTCAGCCGGTTCCGGCGGATGGTCGCGACCGAGGCCGTGCTGGCCGCCGTGGTGCTCGGGGTGACGGCGTTCCTGGTGAGCGCCGAGCCGGCCACCGCCGAGCTGGCCAGGGAGCGGGCGGAGGCGGAGGTCCCGGCGCGGACCGGCCCGGTGAACGTCGTCCTGCCGTTCGACGCGGGCGGCGGACCGGCCGGGGCCGGGCAGCTGGCGGCGCTGGTGACCCCGGGAGCGGTGGGACGCAACGAAGTCCACCTCGCGGTGCTGGACGCGCAGCGGCGGCCGAAGCAGGTTGCCGAGCTGACCGCGTCGCTGAGCCTGCCGTCGAAATCGGTGGGCCCGCTGCCGGTCGCGCTGCAGTTCATCGGCGGCGACCACGCCATCGCCGTGAACGTGCCGGTCAGCATGCCCGGGATGTGGGAGCTGGCGGTCACCGTGCGAACGTCCGAAGTGGACCAGGCGGTCGTGCGGATCCCGGTGGGGGCGCGCTGATGACCACGGACGCGCGGAGGTTGTCCGCACCGGAACTGGAACGGCTGCGCCGCCGCGCGGTGGCGGCCGTGACGGCGGGCCTGTCGCAGGGCCGGGTCGCGACGATGCTCGGGGTCAGCCGCAAGACCGTGGGCGTCTGGGTCCGGGCCTACCAGGCCTCCGGCGAGCAGGCGTTCCCGCCGCAGCGCCGGGGCCGCCGGGTGGGCGAGTGCCTTGCCCTGTCCGGCGAGCAGCAGGACCGGATCGTCACGGTGGTCGCCGCCGGCCTGCCCGACGCGGCAGGCCTGCCGCACCTGCTGTGGACGCGCCGGGCGGTGACCGAGCTGGTCGAGCGCGAGTTCGGCATCCGGATCAGCCCGGCGACGGCGGACCGCTACCTGACCCGCTGGGGGCTGACCGGGCCGCGGGAGCACGTGGGCGACGGCCTGGCGGTGCGCTGGACCGCGCCGCGCGGGCTGCACGTGCTGGTGGCGGTGACGAACCGCGGGCTGGTGTTCTTCCGCGCCGGGCGGCTGCCGTTCGACGTGGCGCAGCTGGTCGACTTCCGCAACCGGCTGCGCATGCAGCTCGCGCGTGAAGTCACCGCGGTCGTCACGGAATGGCCTGCGGCACAAGGGGAACTGCTGGAGAGGTGGTGCTCGGCGGACCGGAACGTGATCGCCGGGCTGACCATCGGCTGAACCACTCGAACCCGAGCCCCCGTGGTGCACTTCGCGCCGCGGGGGCTCCGGCATGCCCGCGATCGCTTGTTTCGGAACGGTGAACATGTCCGGTGCGCGAAAAATCTCCGAGGTGATTTCCGCGGATTAGGCCGCTCGACCGGGTGACGGCCAGGGCAAAAGTGTTCCGCGCGACGCGGGAAAGCGGCTGTTCAGCGTCGCGTCGTGGATCCGGAAACATTCGCGAAAAGGTCGCTCGCGGGCGTTTTCGGGCTTCTGGTCAGGATCGGCCGGGCATGCCACGATGATCCCGGAATCAAGGTTTCCACAACGGACGGCGAAATTCCTGAGAGAAGGCCAAGAATGCGATTCCGACGTCATCTCGCGGCCGGTGCGCTGACGGTGGGCTGCCTCGGCGGCATGACCGTCGGCGCCGCCGAAGCGGGTGCCGAGGAACCGGTCGCGGCCGCCGACTGCACGGCGCCGGCGCCGGACGGCGACCTCCTGCTCCCCGGCGTGGACATCGCCGACGAGCTCCCGCTCCTCGGGCCGATCCTGCAGCCGCTCACCGACACGGTGGGCTCAGTGGTCGGCTCGACCTGCGAAATCCTCGTGCCGCCTGCCCAGCCGGAAGCGCCGGGCTCGGGCGACCAGCAGCCACCCGCGGCGGCGCCCACCACGACGCCGTCCTCCGCGCCGAGCGGGAACAGCGCCGCGACGCCGTCCGGTGGTCGCCTGGCCGCCCAGGAGAGCAGCGGTGCCGTCGCCACCGCGCGCTTCGGGTTCGCCGACCCCCTGCCGTTCGGTCCCGCGCTCAACTTCGGCGCCCCCGGCGCGCCACCGCAGGCCGTGGCCGCCGGAAAAGCCGACGTGGTGAGCACGCAGCGGCCGACGGGCACCGCGGAAGCATTGCCGGTGACCCGGGACGAATTGTCCCAGCCGGTTCTGCTCGCGACTCTCGCCCTCACCCTGGTGAGCGCGCAATTGGTGCGCACCTGGGTGCGGCGAATGCGCGGGGAAGTATTCAGTGCGCGCACCGGCCCGCTGAATACCTGAACGCCGCGCATTCCGGTTTTCCGTCCGAACGGGTTCGGACGGCTGTGGAGAGAAAGGAAGCACATGCCCGAAAACGCTCCCCCGGGAGCCGGGAAGAGGCGGTCCCGCCGCCTCAAAACGGTGATCCCGTTGGCAGCAGTCGCGCTGGGCGCGACGACGGTGGCCGCCGTGCCGGCCGCCGCGCTGCCAGTGGGTGTCGGCCCCGTGCCGATCACCTTCACGTTGAACGACAGCAACGGTAACTGGTTCGACTCGGGCCTGCAGCTGTTCGGCGGCAAGTCGCTGGCCGTGGCCGAGCTGCCGCGCCTCGGCACGTCCGCGCTGGACGGCAGCATCATCCCGAGCCTGCCGGAAGGCGCGCTCGGGCTGCCGAACCTGCCACTTGGCCAGCTCGACACGGCCCAGTCCAGCGGGCTGCTGAACCTGGACCTGGTCGACTCGCTGACCGGCCTGGTTTCCAGCGACCCGGCCAAGGCGATGCCGTCCCTCGGGCAGCTCGGCGGCTTGACCGACCTGCTGAACCTGGACAGCACGCTGTCCGCGGTGCGGAACATCGCGGCCACCGAACCGCGGGCGGCGACGTCGGCGGCGAAGGCCGAGGGCCTGCTCAGCCAGTTCCAGGCCGAGGTCGCGAGCCTGCCGGCCGACCAGCCGATCAGCCTGGACAGCCTCCCGGTCGGACTGGACCTGCAGAAGGCGCTGGACGACCTGGCGACGTTCGCGGTGAAGGGCCCGGCCATCACGGCCAACTTCACCATCGGCAGCCCGAAGAACCAGTCGCTGCACGACATCACGTCGCTGATCTGGCCGGAGGGGGCGCCCTTCTTCGAGCAGATGGGCGCGTTCGCCGGTTCGGACTCCACCCAGCTGACCGAGCCCGGTCTGTACGCGTGGACCTGCACGATCCACCCGTACATGCTGGGTGCGACCGTGGTCGACGACCCGCTCACCATCGGCCTGGACTTCGGCAAGAAGCTGAAGGTCAACTCGCGTGACCTGACGGTTCCCTCCAACGCGGACGTCATCCAGCAGCTGGTGCGCATCTTCTTCACCGCGACGGTGCCGGACAACTGGCAGACGTTCAGCACCACCGAGTCGTCGCAGTGGAACCCGGTCTTCCCGCCGGCGCCGATCCTGCAGTACGACGCCCAGGGCAACCCGGTGCTGGTGCCGATCCTGGACGCCTACTACGACCAGAAGTTCGGGTACCCCAAGACCCTGGACAAACTGACCCCGCCGCAGACCCCTGGCGTGGGTGAGGTCTGGATCGACACCCAGATGGAGGAGTACGCGGGCAAGGACTACGTCGGTGCCGCCACGAAGGTCAACGTGGAGAACTGGACGGTCGACCGCAAGATCTCCGGTTCGAGCATCAACATGAACAACCCGCACAACATGTGGACGGACAAGAACTACAAGTACCTGTACCAGACCGAGTGGTTCGACGACGAGCTGTCGGTGTTCGACCGGGCGACCGGTGAGCACGTGCGCACGATCGAAGTCGGACCGGACCCGTCCCACGTCATGACCCGCACCGACACCGACCAGGTTCAGGTCGCCATCAACGGTGGCACGGACGTCGTCGAGCTGTCCCCGGGCGCGGAGAAGATCGACCGCCGCATCCCGGTGGGTCCGCCGGGTGACTTCCCGCAGCACCCGCACGCCTTCTGGCTCAGCTCGGACGGTAAGACCACGATCACGCCGAACGTGAACCCGTACGACGCGACCGTGATCGACAACGAGACCGGCACCTGGCGGAAGGAGCCGACCGGCGAACTGCCGATCGCCTCCAGCATGATGTCCGACCAGTCGAAGTTCTACATGGCCGACTTCCTCGGCGGGAGCATCTCGTGCGTCTCGCTCGCGGAGGACGCCTGCGTCAAGGAAGGCAAGAAGGTCCACAACGCGAGCATCGACCTGTGGGACAACTACAACCCGGTCACCGGCCGGAACGGCACCAAGCCGTGGGGTGGTCTGACCATCCAGCTCCCAGTGAGCCCGGATGACAAGGCCCTGCTGGCCGCGAACACCTTCAGCGCCACCGTCTCGGTCGTCGATCCGAAGACCGACAAGGTGGTCAAGGAGCTGCCCTGCAACGCGGGCTGCCACGGCATCAACTTCGGTGCCAAGAAGGGTGGCGGGTACTACGCCTACGTGTCGAACAAGTTCTCGAACGCCGCTCAGGTCATCGACATCGACCCGAACATGGACGGGAACATCACCGACGCCGCGATCGTCGGTCAGCTGGTGCTGGCGCCGACCGCGGACACCAAGTCGGACGGCACGCTGACCGGACAGCCCGGCATGGGTGGTCAGGGCGTGCTGCCCATCCCGCTGGTCTACAACGGCTGGTCGCAGCAGGTGCCCGCCGGCTGGCGGGAGAAGCTGACCCCCGAGCAGCTGAACCCGATCGGCTGAGCTGGTTCCGCAGCAGCTCAGCGTGACCGATCCACCCACCCCGTGAGGGAAACCGTGGTCCGGAGCGGCCAGCCCGCTCCGGACCACGGCCGTTCAGGAGACCGCCATGCCCGCATCCCCCAGGTCCTTCGCGCGTGCCCTGTCCGCGCTGTTCCTCGCCTCGTGCGCGCTGCTCGGCCTGGCCGCCCCGGCCGCCGCGCAGGTGTCGATCGTGCCCGGTTCCGTCAAGGGCGGCAGCACCGAGACCTTCGCCTTCCGCCTCGCCAACCAGCGCACCGACACCCAGAGCAACCGGCTCGAAATCGTGTTCCCGCAGAGTCCCCCGATCGCCTTCGCCGAGGTCAAGCCGGCCCGCGGCTGGACCGCCAGGATCAACCCGCGCCCGCTCGACCCGCCGCAGCAGTCCGGTGACCGCCTGATCAGCCAGGTCGTCGGCTCGATAGTGCTGGAGGGCGGCGCGGTCGGCCCCGGCCAGTTCGAACAGTTCCTCGTCACCCTCGGCCCGCTGCCCGAGCGGGGCGACCTGGTGCTCGAAACCGTTCAGGGCTACGCCAGCGGCGCCACCGACCGGTTCTCCGCCGCGGCGGGCAACGCACCGGTGATCGTCGTCAGTCCCAACGCCGCACAGGGCGCGCCGCCGCCCGCGGTGATCGAAGCGAACCGGGCCGATCAGGTGGCCGCGGCTGCCGAGCAGCAGGCCGAAGAGCAGGCGAACAGCGGCGGCATCACCCCGTTCGCCTTCCTGTGGGGCGTGCTCGGGCTCGCGTTCCTGGTGGTGGCGCTGGTCGGGCTCCGCACCCACCTGCTGCACCGCCGCGCGCCGGAACCCGAGCCGAAGCCCGAGCCGGAGAAGGTGAGCAACGGATGACGACGCTGGCCAGACCGCCCGCCGTCCCGCGGAACCGCCGCGCGGCACGGCTGCTCCCGTTCCTGCTGCTCGTCGCGGCCTGCTGGACCTCGCTGCTGACGCTGGCCTCGCCGGTGTCGCCGGAGGCGCCCGTGCTGGTGTCGTCGGCGCCCGGCAATGGGCAGGTCACCCGGCCCGACGACATCGTCCTGACCTTCGACCGGCCGGTGCCCGCCGGGCTGTCGACGATCCGGATGACCGACCCGTACAAGCGTCCCGTCGACCCCGGCCGCCCGGTGCACGCCGACGGCCGGGACAACACGCTCTCCGTGCCGGTGCCGAAGCAGAAGTACGCGGGCACCTACACGATCGCCTGGAGCGTGCCGGTGAAGGGGACGGACGCGGCGACCGGGACGTTCACCTTCGACCTCGCCTCACGCAGCCCGGTGCAGGCCCCGCCCGCGCTGGACGCCCGGCCCGGGGTGGTGGTGACGGTCGCGCACGCGGTCGCGCAGTTCCTCGCGTTCGCCGCGCTCGCGTTGCTCGCCGGGGTGGTGTTGTTCGTCGCCGTGGTGTGGCCGGGGGGCGCGGAGTCCACTGTGGTCCGTCGGCTGGTGACCTGGGCGTGGGGCGGGCTGCTCGGCGGGACCGTGCTGTCGCTGCTGACCTTCGGCCCGTACGCCGCGAAACTGCCGCTGACCGACATCCTCGACGGCGGCCTCGTCTCCGGGGCGCTGGAGTCCGCGACCGGTCACGTGTACCTCGCGCGGCTGCTCGTCGTCGCGGTGGCCGGAATCGGGATCGCGCAGTTCCTGACCATGGCCCCGGCGGAGTCGGCGCGGGAGCGGCGGCTGCGCGGCGGCACCGTGCTCGCCTGCACCGCCGCGGTCGTGGCGACGTGGAGCTTCACCGGGCCCGGTTCGGTCGTGGCGGGCGTCGTGCACCTCACCGCGCTGGCCGTGCTCGCCGGGATTCTGGTGGTGCTGCGCCGGTTCCGTGAGGTCGCCGGCAGGCCGAAGGCGCTGGTCGTGGTGTGCGCCGGGCTCCTGGCGGTGACGGCGGGCGCGGAGTTGTGGCAGCACCTCGGGAGCCTCGCCGGCTGGCTGTGGGCCGGGTTCGCGGTGCTCGTGCTGGCGCTGGGCCTGCTCGCACTGGCCGGACGGTTGTCGCTGGCGCAGACCGGCCTCGCGGTTGCGCTCGTCGGGGTCAGCACAGCGTTGTCCGTGGTGCCCACCGGTCCCGCGCCCGCTCCGCAGGCCCCGCTGGTGCGGCTCGCGTTGTCCACCGGCGCGCTCGACCTCGCGGTCGTCCCGGCGCGGGTGGGGGACAACCAGGTGCACGTCACGGTCCTCGACGCGAAACCGGGCACGACGATCACGGCCGAGCTGGCCCCGCCGTCCGGCGCGCCGGTCCCGGTGTCCTTCGCACTCGCCGAGGCGGGTCACCTGGCGGGTTCGGTGACCGTGCCGTCCGCCGGGCCATGGGAGCTGGCCCTGACCGCGCGGGCGCCGGACGGGCAGCAGGAAGTCATCTACGGCGTCATTGAGGTGCGATGAGCACGACGACCGAGACCCGCACGCCGGGAAAGCGGAAGAAGCAGCCGGCGCGCGGGATGAACGGCCTGCGGGTGATCGCCCGCCGGGTCCACTTCATGGCGGGCATCGTCGTCTCGCCGTTCCTCGTGGTGCTGAGCCTGACCGGGCTGGTGTACGTGTTCAGCCCGCAGATCCACGACAACCTGTACCACTCGCAGCTGTACGTCAACGAGGTCGGCGCTGCGCCGAAACCGGTGTCGGAACAGGTTCGCGCGGCGATGACCGCGCACCCGGAAGCCGTGCTGCGGCAGGTGATCACGTCGCCGGAGCCGGATCGCACCACCCGCGTGGTGCTGTCGGTGCCCGGTCTGGCCGGCACCGATGACGCCGGGCAGGCGCGCACCGTGTTCGTCGACCCGTACACCGGCTACATCAACGGGGAGCTGACCACGGCAGGCAACCGGATGCCCGCCAACACGTGGTTGCGGGACCTGCACAGCAACCTGCACCTCGGCGAGCCGGGGCGGTGGTACGCGGAACTGTGCGCGAGCTGGCTGCCGGTGATCGTCCTCGGTGGACTGGTGCTGTGGCTCGCCCAGTCGCGGCGGCGCACGCGCACCCGCGACCTGTTCGTCCCGCCCCGCAAGACGAAGGGCGGATGGCTGCGGTTGCGCGGGCTGCACGGCCCGCTCGGGTTGTGGCTGTCGGCGGGCCTGGTGGTGATCGCGGTCAGCGGACTGCTCATCTCGCAGTTCACCGGCGGTCGCGGCAGCCAGGACAACGACCCGATGCGCCTGCGCGCGCCCACGCTGGTGGCCGCGCCAGTGGCCGTGCCGGAGGGCGTCGAACCGATCGGCGTCGACCGGGTGCTGGAGATCGCGCAGGCCCAGGGTCTGCACGGGGAGCTGCTGGTGACGGCCCCGGCGCGGGCGGGCGCGGTGTACACCGTGATGGAGCGCGCGGCCGGGATCCCCCTGCAGCGCGACAACATCAGCGTCGACCCGTTCACCGGCGAGGTGACCGAGCACATCGGCTGGGACGACTACTCGTTCCTGGCGAAGCTGACGTCGGTCGCGGCGGAGTTCCACACCGGGACGCTGTTCGGGCTGGCCAACCAGATCGTGCTGGCGGTGCTGGTGACCGGTCTGCTGGTCCTCATCGGACTCGGCTACCGGATGTGGTGGGTGCGCAGCCCGTACAAGGGCAAGTGGAAGGCGCTGCCGACGGCGGCCTGGAAGCAGCTGTCGCTGCCGATGACGGCGGCCGGGTTCCTCGGGATCGTCGCGATCACGTGGGTGCTCCCGGTGTTCGGGGCGAGCCTGCTGGTGTTCCTGGCGGTCGACGCCGCGATTTCCGCGCTGCAGCGCCGGAAGAAGCCGGTGCCGCGGGCCAGGTAGCGGCTGGCTATGGTGGTCGGATGGGTTCGGTCAGGCAGGTTCAGATCACGTTCGACTGCGCCGATCCCGAGCGCGTCGCCCGGTTCTGGTGCGAGGTGCTCGGGTACGTCGTGCCACCGCCGCCGCCGGGGTTCGACTCGTGGGCGGACTACGACAGCTCGCTGCCGCCGGAGCGGCGCGGAGCGGCGTTCGCGTGCGTCGACCCGACGGGCGCCGGGCCGCGACTGTTCTTCCAGCGGGTGCCGGAAGGCAAGGTCGTCAAGAACCGGGTGCACCTCGACGTCCGGGTCGGCACCGGACTCGCTGGCGCCGAGCGGCTCGCCGCGCTCCAGGCCGAGCGCGAACGACTGGAAAAGCTCGGGGCGACCTGCGTGCAGGTCCTGGAGGCCGACGGGTTCAACGAGTCCTGCATCCCCATGCTGGACATCGAGGGCAACGAGTTCTGCCTGGACTAGCCGCCGCGGCGGTGGTGCGTCCCGGGCGTGTGGCCGTACGCGCGGCGGAACACGTCGATGAACGCGCTCGCCGAGGACCAGCCGCAGCGATGCGCCACCGTCGTCACCGGGACGTCCTCGGCCAGCAGCCGTAGCGCGTGGTAGAGCCGCAACTGCGTCCGCCACGCCGTGAAGGACATGCCCAGCTCGGCGGCGAACAGGCGGCTGAGGGTGCGTTCGCTCGCCCCGGTCGCCGCGCCCAGCTGCGCCAGCGTGCGCGGGTCGGCGCAGTCGGCGTGCAGCAGTTCGCACACCGCCACCAGCCGCGGGTCCGACGGCGTCGGCAGCTGCACCGGCTCCCGCGGCGCGGCCCGCAGCTGGTCCACCAGCACCGCGCGCAACCGGCGCTGCTCCGGCGAACTCCCACCGTCAGCGGTCGCGGCCAGGATCAGCTCACGCAGCAGCGGGCTCACCGCGAGGACGGCCGGCTCATCGAGGCCGAGGGGGTTCGGGGCCGCGGGCAGCCCGAGCAGGTGCAGGTCGGTCCGGCCGTGGGCCACGTGGGCGTGCACGCAGCCGGCGGGCACCCAGATCGCCCTCGTGCCGGGCGCGAACCAGGTGCCCGCGTCCGTGGTGACGGCGAGGACACCGGACCCGGCGTAGACCACCTGGTGCTCGTCGTGGCGGTGCGCGTCGATGCGTTCGCCCGCGGCCAGGACCTGGGTCCTGGTCGGCGCGTGCGGCAGGTGGCGGGTTTCCGACATCATCTGGCAGATTAACGGAAGCGCGCCAGCTCCCGCCACGGCGACGATGGGCCGGTGCGAACCATCCCCCTGCTCGCGGTCGGGCACGCATGCGTCGACGTCTACCAGGGCGCGGTGGCCGCGCTCGTGCCGTTCTTCGTCGCCGAGCGGGCCTACACCTACGCCGCCGTCTCGGGCGTCGTGCTGGCCGCGTCCCTGTTGTCCTCGGTGGTGCAACCGCTGTTCGGCGCGCTCGCCGACCGGTGGTCCATGCCGTGGCTGCTCCCGGTCAGCGCGCTCACCAGCGGACTGGGCGTCGCGTTCGCCGGCGTCGGCTCGTACGCGCTGACCGTGGCGGCCGTCGCGGTCTCCGGCATCGGCGTCGCCGCCTACCACCCCGAAGCCGCCCGCGTGGCCCGGCTCGCGAGCCGCGGCAGCCACACCGCGATGGGCTGGTTCTCGCTCGGCGGCAACGTCGGCTTCGCCACCGCGCCGCTGCTCGTCGCGGCCGTCGTCGCGACCGGCGGGCTCGCGTTCTCGCCGCTCTTGGCCCTGCCCGCCGCCGTCGGCGCGGTGCTGTGCGCGATGGCGCTCCGCCGGATCTCCGGCACCGCGGCGCCCACGCGCGAGGGCGCAGGCCGGAACGACTGGGCCTCCTTCGCGAAGCTGTCCGGCGCGATCGTGTGCCGCTCCATCGTCTTCATCGGACTGAGCACGTTCGTCTCGCTCTACGCGCAACAACGCACCGGCGGCGGGAGCCTCGCGGGCACCGCCGCGTTGTTCGTGCTCTACGTCGGCGGCGCGGCCGGCACGGTGGCGGGCGGGCAGCTGGCCGCCCGGTTCGGCCGGATCCCCGTCGTGCGGTGGTCCTACGCGCTCACCACGCTGTCCGTGGCCGGGGTGGTGTTCGTGCCCGGCCCGCTCCTCTACCTGTTCGTCGCGGGCACGTCCGCCGGCCTGTACGTGCCGTTCTCGCTGCACGTCACGCTCGGCCAGGACTACCTGCCGAGCCGGGTGGGCACCGCGAGCGGCATCACGCTCGGCCTGACGGTGAGCATCGGCGGGCTCGCGAGCCCGGTCCTCGGCGCGCTGGCGGACGCCACCTCGCTGCGGACCGCGCTCGCGCCGCTGATCGCGCTGCCCGCGCTCGGCCTGCTCCTCCTGTCCACTGTGGACGAGCCGGTCAGAGGCTGAAGCGCACCGAGATGCGGCCGGAGTGCCGCCGCGGCCAGGCCTGCAGCATTTCGTAGTGCTGCAGCGGCCACCGGCACACCACGACGTTCAGCGGGCGCCCCAGCTGGTGCATCAGCCGGTGCAGGAAGTCCTCCGCGTGCGGGGTGTCGAACGGGCCCAGCCCGGCCCGGAAGTGCACCACGCCCCGGTTGGACATCGCGATCAGCACGTTCACGTCGCCGAAGTAGTCGCGGAACCCGGACATCAGGTTCTGCCGCGATGCGGCGCGGCGGTCGGCGGGCGCGTGTGGCCGCGTCCACGCCACCCACAGCACCTCCGCCTCCGGGATCCACTCCTCGGCGGCCGCCGGGACGCCGCGCGGCCTCGGCACCGTCGCGGTGACGCGGCTGCGCATCATCTCCTGCAGGTACGGCTCGTCGATCAGGCTCCACCGCACCAGGTAGTGCCCGACGGTCGCCGGGCTCAGCAGGATCCGGAACTCGCGGTTGACCAGCTCCACCACGGCCGGGCGGCTCCACAGCCGGTGCCGCAGACCGTACTGGTCCGGCGTCCCGCTGATGATCGTCTTGATGGTCCACGCCTGCTGCGCCGGCGAGAGCGCGAGCTGCTCCCCGGGGCGGCGGCCGCGGGTCTTGGGGCGGAACGCGTCCTCGCCCTGGCGCCGGTAGGCGAGCACCCAGGCGCCGACGGTCTTGCGGGACACGCCGAACAGGCGCGCCACCTCCGACCGGGACACACCCGCTTCGACAGCGGCGACCGCCCGTCGGCGGAGGGCTTCCAGTGCATCGGGGGACAGGCTGCGGGCGTCACGTGTCGTCATGATCCGGCCCCGGCGAGCTGCGCGGCAAATGCGGTGCGCGCATCGTCTTCCTTTCGGCGATTGGCGGGCACAACGGACATTACGACCCCTCATGTATCCGCCTCGTGCCCGCATTGTTAAGTGCCGATCACAAGAGCTGCCGGAGATTTTTCCGGGAAAGTGATCGCGTCCGGCGGGTGAGGCATAAATGTGTCACGCCCGCCCCGGGGAGTCCCGCCGCCGGCGCGCCGGGCCTGGCACATATTTGCCTCACGTCGGCCGGAGTCGCTGTCGCCGGGCGGGGTTCGGGTCGCCTCGTCCGGCCGGTCCCCGGCGCCGGGCGCGTGGCCGCGGCCTGCGGAAATGCGCTTCCCGGAAATGTTTCCCGGACGTGAACGCGTATTTCCGGAAATGCTTCCCGGTCCGATCGGCGAGGCTGGTCAGGCCGCCGATCCGCGTGCCAGGATGACGCTCTCCCCAGGTTTCCACATCCGCCCGCACGGAACCTGAGAAGCGTCCAAGAAAGCGAGCACGATGAGCGACACGGCCACGCGGATCGCCCGGCGGACGTGGTGGCTGCCGTGGCTGATCGGCGCCGCCGTCGTGCCCGTCGGCGCGGCCACCGCGCTGCAGGCGCTGAGCACCGGCCAGCCGCTCAGCCGCACGTCCTTCGAGCTGCCGCGCAGCGCGCACCGGGTCGTCTACGAGGTCACCGGTTCCGGTTCCGCGCCGGAGATCCGGTACGTCATCGACGGCGTCAACCGCACCGAGACGCTGCGCGACGTGCCCCTGCCGTGGCGTCTGGAGCTCGACCTCGAAGTCGGTCCCGCGCTCGGCGTGGTCCAGGTGATGGCGGCCAGTCCGGGCGGCTGCGCCGTCTCCGTGGACGGCGTGGTCGTGCACAGCGCGAACGCCCTGGACGACTGGACCTCCGTCTCCTGCTCCTCGGTGATCCGGCCATGAGGGCCCGCGCCGCGATCGTGGCCGCTGCGCTGGCGTTCGGCCTGCTGGCCGCACCCGCCGCGCGGGCCGAGACGCGGGTGCTGGACAGCTGCGTCGCCACTGTCACCGAAGGCGACGAGCTCGCGCTGAGCCCGCTCGCCGTGCTCGACCCGGTGGTGTCCGTGCTGGCGCCGCTGGACCCGCTGAACGTCCTGGTGCCCGCGTTCGAGACCGCGTGGCGCGCGACCCCGCCGATCGAGTTGCCCGCGGCAGGCCCGGCCGGGATCGCCGGGGACGTCATCGCGGACGCCGTGCTCGCGCGGCTCACCGGCATCTCGGTGGTCGGCCCGGTGCTCGACGTGCTCGTCGGCCCGGTGCACGGCCTGCTGGCCGGCACCTGCCGCATCACCGTGGTCCGGGCCGAGGCGCCGCCCGCGGACCCGGTGACCGCGCCGCCACCACCGCCGCCCACGCTCGCCCCGCCGGAGCCCACGCTGCCCGCGGGCGGACCGGCCGGGGGAGGGGCGCCGGCCGAGCCGCCGCCGTACCAGGGCGACGGCCCGGCCGGCGCGCTCCCCGCGCCCGGATCGCACTACGAGGTGCAGAGCACCGTCCCGCAGGCGCAGTTCGACTCGGTGGCGCTGGGACGATCCCGCGTGGCGGCGACCGCCGAGGCGCTGCCCGCGGACGACCCGCGGCCGTGGGAAAGCCCGGCGATCCTCGCCGCGCTGCTCATCGCACTCGTCGGAATCCAGCTCGGCCGGACCTGGATTTTGCGCCGAACGGACGAATAGACTCCTCCCGGTGCGGGAGGCGAAGGGGATCCAGCGGGCGTTCCGCCCGCCCGCTGGATCCCAGGGGCCCTGTCCGCATTACAGGGCGACCTCCATGCTAATCCGTGGTACCCAAGAATTGCCTGAGAAAACCCCGCTGCCTGAGAAGACGCCGCGCCGTCCGGTGGCCGTCCACATCGGACAGCGCAGGTCACGCGCCGAGCGCTTCGCGCACCTCACGCACGACGGTGTCCACGTCGGCCTCGGAGAGCGCGGGGTGCACCGGCAGCGACAGGACCTCCTCGGTGACCTTCAACGCGACCGGGAAGTCCTGCCGGGACACGGCCGGGATCTGCGGGTGCTCACGGAAGCGGTCGTGGTCGAACACCAGCTTCGGGTGGTGCACCTCGGTTTCGACGCCGCGCTGGGCCAGTTCGGCGGCCAGCTCGTCGCGGGCGAGCATCGCGTGCGGGCCGATCAGCACGCTGTACCGGTGCCACGCGTGCTCGCGGCCGGGCAGCTCGGCGGGCACCGTGAGCCCGGGCGTGCCGGCCAGGCCGACGGACAGCTGCCGCGCGTTGCGCCGACGCGCCGCGAGCAGCTCGTCCAGCCGGTCCAGCTGCGGGATGCCGACGGCGGCGTGCAGTTCGGACATGCGGTGGTCCCGCAGCAGGCGCAGGCGATCGGCCAGCCCGGCGTCGTCGGTGGTGACCACGCCGCCCTCGCCGGTGGTCACGATCTTGTTGGCGGACAACGAAAAGCAGCCGACGCCGAACGACCCGGCCGCCCGCCCGGCGAAGGTCGCGCCGACCGCCTGGGCCGCGTCCTCGACCAGGTGCAGCCCGTGTTCCTCCGCCAGCGGGGCGAGCTTGCCCATGTCCGCGGTCTGGCCGTAGAGGTGGACCGGGAGGATCACGCGGGTCTCCGGCGTGATCTCGGCCGCGACCGCGTCCGGGTCGACCGCGAAGTCGTCGCGGGTGATGTCGGCGAAGCGGACGGTCGCGCCGGTCGCCAGGACCGCGCGAAGCGTCGCGGCGGCGGTGAGCGGCGACGTGATCACCTCGCCGCCGGGGCCGAGCCCGAGCGCCTCCAGCGCGGTGCGGAGCGCGGCGGTGCCGCTGCTCACGGCGACCGCGTGCGCGGTGCCCGCGGCGCGGGCGAAGGCGTCCTCGAAGCGGGCGACCACCGGGCCCCGCGTGAGCGTTCCCGACCGCAGCACCTCCACCACGAGGGATTCGGCATCGCGGGCGTCGACCGCGGTGACGGGGATCATCGGCTCGGCGTTTCCTTTACTGTGTTCGGCTCAGGCGTCCGTAAGACTGTACGAATGGAACCCGCGTGGTAAACCGCATCCACCCGACTGGTGCAGGTCCGGGCCGGCCGGAAGGCGCGCTCCGGTGACCCTGCTGGCTCCCGGCGCCCGGATCGTCGACGCCGAAACCGGCGCCGTCCTCGACGGTCCGGCGCTGATCACCGAGGTCGAACGGCGGGCCGACGAGCTCGCGGCCCTGCCGGACGGCGTGTTGTTCGCCCGCACCGGCGTCGACCTGAGCGGGGTGCTCACCTACGTCGCGGCGGTGCAGGCCGGGCGCGCGGTGGCGCTGGTCGACCCGGCGCTCGACGTCCCGGTGCTGGCCGGCCTGATCGAGCGGTTCCGCCCGGCGGCCGTGCTGGACGCGCCCGCCGCCGAGCCGCCAGCCGGGTACCGGGCCGCCGAGGGGAAGTGGCTGCGCCTCGACCGGGACGGGATCCGCCCGCACGGTGATCTCGCGGTGTTGCTGCCGACCAGCGGTTCGACCGGCAACCCGAAGCTGGTGCGGTTGTCCCGCAAGGCGATCCTGACCAACGCGCACGCGATCGCCGACGTGCTGGGCATCGACGAGCGCGAGGTCGCGCCCACCACGTTGCCGCTGCACTACGCGTACGGCCTGTCCGTGCTCAACTCGCACCTGGTCAGCGGCGCGACGGTCGTGGTCGAGCGGGAGGGCATCCTCGGCCGCGGGTTCTGGGACACGGTCGCCGCGCACGAGTGCACGTCGGTCGCCGGGGTGCCCTACCACTACGAGATGTTGCGGCGGTTGCGGTTCGACCCGGCGGCGAACCCGGGCGTGCACACGCTCACCCAGGCCGGCGGCCGGATGCGGCCGGAGCTGATCGCCGAGTTCGACACGCTGATGCGGTCGGCGGGCGGGCGGTTGTTCGTGATGTACGGCCAGACCGAGGCGGCGCCGCGCATGGCGATCATGCCGTCGGAGCGGCTGGCGGAGAAGATCGGCTCGGTGGGGCCCGCGCTGCCCGGCGGGCAGTTCGCGATCCGCCGCCCGGACGGCGGCGACACCACGCACCCCAAGATCACCGGCGAGATCGTCTACCGCGGGCCGAACGTGATGATGGGCTACGCGTCGACCGCGGAGGAGCTCGCGCTGGGCGACGAGTGCGGCGGCGTGCTCCCCACCGGCGACCTCGGGTACCTCGACGAGGAGGGATTCCTGTTCGTCACCGGGCGGCTCAAGCGGATCGGCAAGGTCTTCGGCAACCGGATCAGCCTGGACGACCTGGAGGCCGCGACGCGCGCGACCGGCCTGGGGATCGACATCGTGGCCGCCGTCCCGGCCGATGACAAGGTGGTGCTGTTCGCGGAGGGCGCCGCGGCCGACACCTGCAAGGCGGCGTCACACGCGCTCTCCGACCGGCTGCACCTGCACGCCTCGGGCTTCGACGTCCGCCCGATCGACACGATCCCGCTGCTGGCCAGCGGCAAGATCGACTACCAGGCGCTGGAGGAGCAGATCTGACCCGCGCGGGCGGGCAGCCGGCCGCCCGCGCACCGGTGCGGTGTAGCGAGCCCCGATGATCGGCCCCCGCCGCTACGGCGGCTTGCCACCTCGGGCCCTGCCACCCGGCGCCCGGCCCCTGCGGCGGCTCGCCCGCCTCGGGTTCCCTGCCGGCGCGGCATCGGCCGAGTAGGCGCTCGCCTCGCGAGCGGACCGCCCACCCCCGCCACCGCGGCCACCCACCGCGGCCACCCACCGCGGCGACCCACCACCGCCACCGCGGCGGCCAGCCATCCCTGCCACCGCGGCCACCCACTCCCGCCACCGCAGCGACTCACCCCCGCCACCACCGCGGCCCCCACCCCACCCACCAACCCCCGAAATGTCTCGGCGACGAAACAATCCGGGCGCGGGAGCGATACCTACGGCAAGGGTGGAGCGGCGTCACGGAGGGTGAGAGGTGCCTGGTGCCCTGGTCGCCGCGTGGCTGGCGCTGGCGGGGGTGGTGACCGCGGCGTGGCCGCGCGTCGCGACGCTGCGCGCGAACCGGGGCTGGATCCTGTTCCTCGCCCTTGTGTTCGCCCTGGTCCTGCAGCTCGTCGTGGCCACGGTGCCGGACGACGCGTTCGTCACGTTCCGCTACGCCCGCAACATGGCCGAGGGCTACGGCGCCGTCTACACGATCGGCGAGCGCACCCAGGGCCTGCCGAACTTCCTGTGGCTGGTGCTGGTCACGCTGCCCGGGGCGTTGTTCGGCGCGGACGTCGTCACCGGCGCGGTCGTGCTGGGCATCGCGTGCGCGCTCGGCTGCGTTGTCGTGGCGTACCTGCTGGCGAAGCGCTTCACGACCACCGCCGGGGTCCTCGCCGCGCTGCTCACCGCGGGGGCGAGCCTGTTCGCCTCGCACGGGCTGGCCGGCACCGAGACGCCGCTGTTCGTGCTGCTCGTGCTGGCCGGGTGCCTGGCCCTGGTCACCGGCCACCCGCTGGTCGCCGGAGTGCTCGCCGCGCTGGCCGTGATGACCCGCTCCGACGGCGTCGTGTTCGCGCTGCTCGGCGAGGTCTGGCTGCTGACGGCCGCGGTGCGGCGCCGGTCGAGTTGGTGGGGCCCCGCCGGCTACCTGCTGGGCGCGCTGGTGTTCCTCGTGCCGTGGTGGGCCTGGGAGGCGACCTACTACGGGCACGCCCGGAGCGGCTGGCCCGCGTCGTCCCACCTGCCGTACGGCTTCCTGCTGTGCGCACTGGCCGCGGTGGGCGCGGCAGTGGCGTCCGGCAGGACGAGCAACCGCCCGTCGCCACGGCCCCGGCGGCGGCTGGCCGAGCGGCGTGTCATGCCGGCGGTCGCGCTCGTGCTGTGCGCGGTCAGCGTGCCGGCCGCGTTCGCCGCCCAGCAGGTCGTGCACGTCGACCGCCAGCGGATGGCGCAGACCACCGAGATCGGTCACTGGCTGCGCGACCGCCTGCCGTCCGGGTCGAACATCGACACGTTCGGCAACGCCGCGCTGGCCTACCGCGCCGGCTCCCGCATGATGATCACCGGCGTCACCGGCTCCGCCCGCGACGACGAGTACGCGCCGGTCGCGCTGTTCGGCCTGCCGGTGCTCGCCGCGCCGCTGGCCTGGTACTCGCCGGCGCAGGACTGCGGGATCGCGGAGAAGTACGCGCAGCGCTACGAGGTCGCCACCTTCCAGCGCACCGGGCTGGGCTGGCTGACGCTGTACCTGCGCGCGGACAGCGAGTCCCGCCTGCTGTCCCAGCTCTCCGGCGATGAGCGGCTGACGTACGTGCCCTGCCCCTAGATGTGCTGTTCGGGGACGTTGGTGATGGGCTGACACGCTGAGGATGATCTTGATATGGGTG
>NZ_JAKGSD010000022.1:0-17871 GCF_021654135.1 Amycolatopsis tucumanensis
CAGGGAAACGCCCGGTCCCATTCCGAACCCGGAAGCTAAGCCTGCCAGCGCCGATGGTACTGCACCCCCGCGGGTGTGGGAGAGTAGGACACCGCCGAACACAACTTCACAAATAAGCCCAGGGGCTCGGTCGAGAACAGTACGTTCTCCCGAGCCCCTGGGCGTTTTTGTGCCCTTATCCTGGACGCATGACGCGCCTCCTGGTCCTGCAGCCCGACCCGTCCGATCCGATCGGGCCCCTCGGCGACTGGCTCACCGCCGCCGGCGCGGAACTCGACCTCCGGCGTCTGCCCGAGGACCCGCTCCCCGGCACGCTCGACGGTTACCAGGGCCTCGTTTGCCTCGGCGGCGGCATGAACGCCGAAGACGACACCAAGCACCCCTGGCTCGCCGACGTCCGGGCGCTCCTCGCGACCGCGGCCCGCACGAATCTGCCGACGCTCGCGATCTGCCTCGGCGCTCAGCTTCTCGCGGTCGCCACCGGTGGGCGCGTCCAGCCAGGCGATTCCGGTCCCGAGGTCGGGGCGGCTCTCGTCGCCAAGAAGGACGCGGCCTGGACCGATCCGCTGTTCGCCGACCTCCCGCTCATGCAGGACGTCATGCACTTCCACGAGGACGTCATCACCCAGCTGCCCCACGGCGCCGTCCTGCTCGCATCCGCTCCCAAGTACCCCAACCAGGCCTTCCGGCTGCACCGCAGCGCCTACGGCATCCAGTTCCACATCGAGACCACCACCCAGGTCGTCCAGGCCTGGGCCGACGAGGCGCCCCAGATGGCGGCGACCCGCCAGGCGAGCGCGTTCGACACCGAAACCCTGGATCGCAACCACGCCGACATCGCCGAGACCTGGCAGCCCTTTGCCACCAGGTTCGTCCGGCTGGCTGAAGGTGCCGTCGAGAGCGCCCCACCGGCGTCCCTTCCGCTCACTTGATCGACAACGACCGGCCCGACACGGTTACGGTGGACCCTGATGGCAGAGCAGTCACGAGGGGCTGGATCCCCTGCGCGCTACGGCTTCACCGACGACCGCGCCGAGGAGCACCTCCGCGCCGCCGGCTGGTGGACCGACACCGGGCCCGCCCCGGACGCGCTGGACATCCTCGTCGCCCTGTCCCGCAGCGCCGATCCCGACCTGGCGCTGCGCAGCCTCGACCGCATCCGGGAGACCGACGAGCAGGGCTGGCCCGCGCTGACCGCCGCCCTGCGCGACAACCCCACGCTGCGCGGCCGGCTGGTCGGCGTCCTCGGCACGTCGAGCGCGCTCGGTGACTTCCTCGTCGGCCACCCCGGCGAGTGGACGCGTCTCGCCGCCGACAAGTGCACCGACGCCGACTGCTACGCCGACACCATGCTCGACGCCGTCCGCGAGGACGGTGAGATCCGCACGGGCGCCCCGGCGGAGAACGCCCTGCGCACCGCCTACCGCGGTCTGCTCCTCGAGATCGCCGGCACCGACCTCGGCCACCTCGTCGAGGGCAAGCTCGACCGGCCCCGCTACGCGGAAGTCGCCCAGCAGCTCACACTCCTCGCCGAAGCGGCGCTCATCACCGGTCTCGAGATCGCGCAGGCCGAGCAGGCGCCCAAGGGACTCGGTGACACCCGCCTGGCGGTCATCGCCATGGGCAAGTGCGGCGGCCGCGAACTCAACTACGTCAGCGACGTCGACGTCATCTTCGTCGGCGAAGGCGACCTGCAGCTCGCCACCCGTCTGGCCAGCACGATGATGCGGATCGTCGGCAAGGCGTGCTTCGAGGTCGACGCGGCTCTCCGCCCCGAGGGCAAGCAGGGCGCCCTCGTCCGCACGCTCGACGGCCACACCGCCTACTACGCGAAGTGGGCACGCACCTGGGAGTTCCAGGCCCTCCTCAAGGCACGCCCGGTGGCCGGCGACGCCGAACTCGGCAACCAGTACGCCGAGATGGTCACCTCCATGGTGTGGTCGGCTGCCGAGCGGGAGAACTTCGTCGCCGACGTCCAGCAGATGCGCAGGCGGGTCGAGGGGCACGTGCCGTCCGAGCTGGCCGAGCGTGAGCTGAAGCTCGGCCGCGGAGGCCTGCGGGACGTCGAGTTCGCGGTCCAGCTGCTCCAGCTCGTCCACGGCCGGGCCGATCCGAGCCTGCGGTCGCCGTCGACCGTCGAGGCACTGACGGCGCTCGGCTCGGGCGGTTACGTCGGCCGCAGCGACGCGGCGGAGCTGGAGATGTCGTACGAGTTCCTGCGGACGGTCGAGCACCGGCTGCAGCTGCGCCGCCTGCGCCGCACCCACCTGTTCCCGGACTTCAACGACTCGGACGAGCTGCGCGTGCTCGGCCGGGCGATCGGTATCCGTCCCGAGATGGCCCGCGGCGAGGGCGAGATCCTGCTCGTCGAGTTCCGCCGCCACAACCAGCGGATCCGTCGTCTGCACGAGAAGCTGTTCTACCGCCCGCTGCTGCAGTCCGTGGCCAGCGTGTCCACTGAGGACCTCCGCCTCACCACGAAACAAGCCGCGCAACGTCTCGCGGCTCTCGGTTACGCGGCGCCCGACGGCGCGCTGCAGCACATCCGCGCACTCACCTCCGGCGTTTCACGCCGGGCCGCCATCCAGAAGGCGCTGCTCCCCGTCCTGCTCGATCTGCTCGCCGACACCCCGGACCCGGACGGCGGGCTGCTCGCGTACCGGAAGGTGTCCGAGGCGCTGGAGGACACCCCGTGGTACCTGCGGGTGCTGCGAGACGAGGGCGCGGTCGTCGAACGGCTGGCGTCCCTGCTCGGCACCTCGAAGCTGGTACCGGACCTGCTGGTGCGCGCCCCCGAGGTCCTGCAACTGCTCGGCGACCCCGCCCGGCTGACCGGACGGACGCCCGCCGAGGTGGCGAAGTCGCTGCGGGCGACCGTGCGCCGACAGCCCGGGCTCAACGCGGCGGTCGCGGCGGCCCGGTCGTTGCGGCGCCACGAGATCCTGCGCGTCGCCGCGGCCGACCTGCTCGGCCTGCTGGACGTGCGCGAGGTGTGCGAGGCGCTGTCCTCGGTGTGGGTCGCCGTGCTGCAGAGCGCGCTGTCCGCGGCGATCCGCAAGCGCTGCGCCGAACTGGGTGGCGAGGCGGCGAAGATCGCCGTGATCGGCATGGGCCGGCTGGGTGGCGCCGAGCTGGGCTACGGCTCGGACGCCGACGTCCTCTTCGTTTGCGAGCCCGCCGAGGGCGTGTCCGACGGCGACGCTGTGCGCTACGCGTCCTCGGTCGCCGAGACGGTGCGGAAGATGCTGGGCGCCCCGAGCGCGGACCCGCCCCTGCAGGTCGACGCCGACCTGCGGCCGGAGGGTCGTGGCGGTCCGCTGGTGCGCACGCTCGACTCGTACCGGGCGTACTACGCGCGCTGGGGCGAGGTCTGGGAGACGCAGGCGCTGCTGCGCGCCCGGTTCGTCGCCGGTGACGCGGAACTGGGGGAGCGGTTCGTCGAGATGATCGACCCGATCCGTTACCCGGACGGCGGGCTGGACGCGTCGCGCGCCCGCGAGGTGCGGCGGATGAAGGCGCGGGTGGACACCGAGCGGATGCCGCGCGGAGCCGATCCGACCCTGCACACCAAGCTGGGCCGGGGCGGGCTGGCCGACGTCGAGTGGACGGTGCAGCTCTTCCAGTTGCGGCACGCGTTCGAGGTCCCGGACCTGCGGACCACCTCGACACCGCGAGCGCTGGCCGCGCTGGCCGAGGCGGGCCTGGCCGAACCGGAGGACACCGCCTCCCTCACCGAGGCCTGGCTGCTCGCGACCCGGGTGCGCAACGCGGCGATGCTGGTCCGCGGCAAGGCCGTCGACCAGGTGCCGAGCTCGGGCCGCGACCTGGCCGCGGTCGCGCGCATCCTCGGGCAGAGCGCCGACGACGACCCGGGCGAGTTCCTCGACTCCTACCGCCGCACCACGCGGCGGGCGCACGCCGTCGTCGAGAGGCTCTTCTACGAGGCCTGACGTGGCGAACGTCCCAGCCCGCCGCAGCTTGGTCCCGCTTTACAGTGGAACCGTGACTGAGCGCGAACCGTTCCGGGTGGAGATCAAGGTCAGGCACTACGAGCTGGACACGCTCGGCCACCTCAACCACGCCGTGTACCACTCGTACGGCGAGGTCGCCCGCACCGAAGCGTTCGAGCAGGCCGGGGGCGCGGCGCTGCGCGAGCAGAACCTGGCGCCGGTGCTGCTCGAGTCGCACATCGTCTTCCGCAGGGAGATCCGCGCGGGTGAGACCGTGCACGTGGGCTGCGAGGCCAAGTTCGGCACCGGCAAGACGTTCCAGATGATCAACAACATCCACAAGGCGGACGGCACCCTGTCCGCCGAGATCACCTGCACGCTCGGGCTGATGGACCTGGGGCGCCGCAAGCTGGTCGAGGACCCGCGCGGCCACTGCGAACGCGCCGGCCTGGACATATCGGTCCTCACCGCCGAATAACCCCGCCCAAAAAGAACGCCGACGGCGAGGGCGTTTTCCGCTCCTCGCCGCCGGCGCGCTCAGGGTGTTTCTACCCGGTACGAATCACACGTCGTAGTACAGCGCGAACTCGTACGGGTGCGGACGCAGCCGCAGCGGGTCGATCTCGGTCTCGCGCTTCAGCGAGATCCACGTCTCGATGACGTCGGGGGTGAACACGCCGCCCTCGGTGAGGAAGTCGTGGTCGGCCTCGAGGTTGTTCAGCACCTCGTCGAGGGTCGCCGGGACCTGCTTGACGTCCTTGGCCTCCTCCGGCGGAAGCTCGTACAGGTCCTTGTCGATCGGCTCCGGCGGCTCGATCTTGTTCTTGATGCCGTCCAGGCCGGCCATCATCATCGCGGCGAACGCGAGGTACGGGTTGCCGGACGAGTCCGGGCACCGGAACTCGATGCGCTTGGCCTTGGCGTTGGAACCGGTGATCGGAATCCGGACGCAGGCCGAGCGGTTGCGCTGCGAGTACACCAGGCTGACCGGCGCCTCGAAGCCCGGAACCAGGCGGTGGTAGGAGTTCACCGTCGGGTTGGTGAAGGCCAGCAGCGACGGGGCGTGGGCCAGGATGCCGCCGATGTAGTGGCGAGCCATGTCCGACAGGCCGGCGTAACCGGACTCGTCGTAGAACAGCGGCTGGCCGTCCTTCCACAGCGACTGGTGGCAGTGCATGCCCGAACCGTTGTCACCGAACAGCGGCTTCGGCATGAACGTCGCGGTCTTGCCGGCGTTCCACGCGGTGTTCTTCACGATGTACTTGAACAGCTGCAGGTCGTCCGCAGCGTGCAGCAGCGTGTTGAACTTGTAGTTGATCTCGGCCTGGCCGGCGGTGCCCACCTCGTGGTGCGCACGCTCGAGCGTGAAGCCGGAGTTGATCAGCTTCTGGCTGATCTCGTCACGCAGGTCGGCGAAGTGGTCGACCGGCGGAACGGGGAAGTAGCCGCCCTTGAAGCGGGTCTTGTAACCGCGGTTGCCGCCCTCTTCGTCGCGGCCGGTGTTCCACCAGCCCTCGACCGAGTCGATCTCGTGGAAGGAGCCGTTCTCCCGCGAGTCGAAGCGCACCGAGTCGAACACGTAGAACTCGGCCTCGGGGCCGAAGAACACGGTGTCGGCGACGCCGGATTCGGCGATGTACTGCTCGGCCTTGCGCGCGATGTTGCGCGGGTCGCGGCTGTACGCCTCGCGGGTGAACGGGTCGTGCACGAAGAAGTTGATGGAGAGGGTCTTCTCCTTGCGGAACGGGTCGATCCGCGCGGTCTCCGGGTCCGGCAGCAGCAGCATGTCGGACTCGTGGATCGACTGGAAGCCGCGCACCGAGGAGCCGTCGAAGGCCAGGCCCTCTTCGAACGCGTCCGCGTCGAACGCCTTCGCAGGGACGGTGAAGTGCTGCATCACACCCGGCAGATCACAGAACCTGACGTCAACGAACTGCACGTCCTCATCTGCGATGAGACGCTGGATATCGTCTGGAGTAGTGGACACCCTCTGTAACTCCTTCATACGCATTGCCGGGGGCAGTACTCTCTTCGGCTCACGCTAAGAGCGCGGTGTTGCCCGACCGTCACCCGTATGTTTCGCGGAGGTTAACGGGCTGGGCGATACCCCCCAGCAGACCAGGGCGGACGTGGCGCACGCCACCGGCCTACCCTGGTCGGGTGGCGAGATGGACCGGTGAGTGGTTGTCCGCACCTCGGCTCGGCGCCGAGGAGCCCCCGCGCTGGCGAGGGGAACGCCTCGGCCTCCCCGAGCAGGGGGTCGGCGCCGTGGCCGGCGGCGGCGCGCGCCTGCTCGGCCTGGTCGTCGACCTGGTCGCCGCGTCCCTGCTGACCTCCCTCTTCGTGCGCCCCGACCTGCAGGACACCGCCGCGATGCAGTCCTACAACCTGTGGGCGGTCGCCGTGTGGGCGATCATCACGATCATCCCGGTCTCGTTCTTCGGGTTCACCCCGGGCATGTTCGTGACCGGCATCCGTGTCGCCCGCCTGGACGGCGCGGGGATGGTCGGGGTGCCCAGGGCGATCGTCCGCGCGGTGCTCACCTTCGTGATCATCCCGGCCGCGATCCGCAACGCCGACGGCCGCAGCTGGCTCGACCGCCTCACCGGGACCGTCGTCATCCGGATGCGCTGACAAAGAGAGAAGGCCCCGACCTGCGTGGTCAGGGCCTTCGTCGTTTCCGGGTCAGCGGCGCTTGATGACGCGCTGCACGCTGCGCATCTTCGCGCCCTGTGGCATCGGGCCCTTCGGCATTGCCGCGCCACCGCGGTTGCCGAGCGCGGCGAGCTTCGCCTCCAGCGCGTCGACCTGCGCCGGGCGGAGGTTGCGCGGCAGCTTCATCATGTGGCTCGACAGGCGGCGCAGCGGGACCTGGCCCTCCTCGTTGCCGACCACGACCTCGTAGATCGGGGTGTCGCCGACCAGGCGGGCCACGCGCTTCTTCTCCTGCGAGAGCAGGTTGCGCACGCGGTGCGGGGCGCCCTCACCGACCAGCACGACACCCGGGCCGCCGAGCACGCGGTGCACGGCGTCGAGCTGCGTGGTCGCGGCGACCGTCTGGGTGACCTTCCAGCGGCCGCGCAGGTTGTCCAGCGCCCAGCCCGCGGCTCCGGGCTGGCCCTCGGCCTTCGCGAACACCGTGCGCTGCACCCGGCGGCCGAAGATGATCACCGCGGCGAGCACGCCGAGGACGATGCCCAGCGGCAACAGGACCCACAGCATGTCGAGCAGCAGCCCGACCACTACGAAGACGCCGGCCACGACCAGGAACGCGCCGAGCATCCACGGGAGGAGCGCCTTGTCCTCCCGGCGCTGCATCTTGAACGCTTCCCAAATCTGACCGCGCCGGGCCTTGCTCGCGGCGCGCCGTTCCCGCTTGGCCTGCTTGGCAGCCTCTTTGTCCTGCTTTCCCGCCATATGAACCAGGATACGGCCGGGCAGGGCGACGCGATCCTGTCGGTCCCCTCTGCGAGGATGCCGGGGTGGCTAGCGCACCTGTGACCAAGTCCCCGACGGGCCTGTTGGACGGGCTGGACCCCGAGCAGCGTGCCGCCGCGGCAGCCCCGCGCGGGCCGGTCTGCGTCCTGGCCGGCGCGGGCACCGGCAAGACGCGCACCATCACCCACCGCATCGCGCACCTGATCGCGTCCGGGCACGTTTCCGCAGGTCAGGTGCTCGCGGTCACGTTCACCGCACGCGCGGCGGGGGAGATGCGGACGAGGCTGCGCGCGCTGGGCGTCGACGGCGCCCAGGCGCTGACGTTCCACGCGGCGGCGCGGCGGCAGCTGCGGTACTTCTGGCCGCGCGTGGTGGGCGACCGGATGTGGGACCTGCTCGACGGCAAGCTGCGGCTGGTCGCCCAGGCGGCGCAGCGCTCGCGGGTCAGCACCGACACGGAGATCCTGCGGGACATCGCGAGCGAGATCGAGTGGGCGAAGGCGTCGCTGATCAGCCCGGAGGACTACCCGGCGCAGGCCGCGCGGCTGCAGCGGGACACGCCGATGCAGGCCGCGCAGGTGGCCGAGGTGTACCGCAAGTACGAAGAGGTCAAGAACGCGGCGCGGATGCTCGACTTCGACGACCTCCTGCTGCACACGACGGCCGCGCTGGAGGACAACGCGGACGTCGCGCGCGAGTTCCGCGACCGGTACCGGTGCTTCGTCGTCGACGAGTACCAGGACGTCACCCCGTTGCAGCAGCGGCTGCTGGACGCGTGGCTCGGCGGGCGTGACGACATCACCGTGGTCGGGGACGCGAACCAGACCATCTACTCGTTCGGCGGGGCGTCGCCGCGGCCGCTGCTGGACTTCACGCGGCGGTTCCCGGAGGCGACGGTGGTGCGGCTGGAGCGGGACTACCGGTCCACGCCGCAGGTGGTCGAGCTGGCGAACAAGGTGATCGGCGCCGCGCGGGGGCGGCCGGCGGGGTCGCGGCTCAAGCTGATCGGGCAGCGCCCGGACGGCCCGGAGCCGCGGTTCGCGGAGTTCGACGACGAGCCGACGGAGGCGGGCGCGGTCGCCGGGCGGGTGCGGCAGCTGCTGGACGCGGGTTTGCCTGCGAGCGAGATCGCGATCCTGTACCGGGTCAACGCGCAGTCGGAGGTGTACGAGCAGGCGCTGACGGACCTGGAGATCCCGTACCTGGTGCGTGGCGGTGAGCGGTTCTTCGAGCGGCGGGAGATCCGGCAGGCGATGGTCTCGCTCCGGACGGCCGCGGCGGATCCGCCCGCGGGTGATCTGGTGACCGCGGTCCGTTCGGTGCTGGCTCGCGTCGGCCTGACGGAGCAGCCGCCGTCGGGCGGGGCGGCGAAGGAGCGGTGGGACGCGCTGCTGGCGCTGGTGGAGCTGGCCGAGGAGCTGGCGGCGTCGGTGGAGGGCGCGTCGATGGGCCGGTACGTCGCGGAGCTGGAGCAGCGCGCGGCGGCGCAGCACCCGCCGACGGTCGAGGGGGTGACGCTGGCGTCGTTGCACGCGGCGAAGGGCCTGGAGTGGGACGCGGTGTTCCTGGTGGGGCTCGCCGAGGGCACGATGCCGATCCAGCGCGCCGACGGCGACGAGGCGGCGATCGAGGAGGAGCGCAGGCTCTTTTATGTCGGGGTGACGCGGGCGCGGGAGCACCTGTGGTTGTCGTGGTCGCTGTCGCGCCACCCCGGCGGGCGAAGGCACCGCCGCCGCAGCCGGTTCCTGTACGGCCTGATCCCGGAGGAACACCCGACGGCGCGGGTGCCCCGCCGCGCGGCGACCACGAGGACGAAGCCGAGCTGCCGCATGTGCGGCGAGCAGCTGGCGAACACGCTGGAGGTGAAGCTGGGACGCTGCGCCCGCTGCCCGAGCGACCTCGACGAGGGCTTGCTGACGCGGCTGAAGGAGTGGCGAGCCGAGCGAGCGCGCGAGCTGAAGGTGCCGCCGTTCGTCGTCTTCACGGACGCCACGCTGGTCGCGATAGCCGAACAACGCCCCGACGACCAGCGCGGCCTGGTCGCGATCTCCGGCATCGGCCCGACAAAGGTGCAACGCTTCGGCGACGAGGTCCTGTCCCTCCTCCGCGGCGAGCACGCCTGATCGGTTGTCCCGGTGGGGGACCGCTTCTGGTCGGTTGTGCGGCGGCGTTGCCGCTCCTGCCGAACGCGCTCGCCAAGGCGCGACTCCTGCCCCTCGCCTACCGAGACGGCTCCGTATGACACTTGCGTGTCGGGCGGCGGTTGCATGCCGGGCGGGAGTTGCGTGTCGGGCGGGAGTTGCGTGTCGGGCGGGAGTTGCGTGTCGGGCGGCGGTTGCGTGTCGGGCGGGAGTTGCGTGTCGGGCGGCGGTTGCATGCCGGGCGGCGGTTGCGTGCCGGGCGGCGGTTGCGTGCCGGGCGGCGGTTGCATGCCGGGGCGGCCGGTCGTGCTCGGTTGCGCGGCGGGCGACCCGTGCCGGTCTGGCCGAATCCACAGCGGTCACGGGCCGCCACCAGCCCTGTTGATCGCCTCAGCGATCGGCCCGTTAGGGACGTCTAGACCACCGGGGTAGCGGATTTCGCTGTTCCGGCCGGTTCCTGGCGGAGCGTGCCGGTTCGTCGCGTCGCCTGGGTTCGCCGGGCAACTGTGGCCTGCCGTTCCGCCGGGCGGCCGTGAGCTCGGTCAGCAGCCTGTGCCGCGCAAACACCTCGCGCGCTCGCCCCGAACTGGCTAACCTGGCTCTCCGGAACGATCGCACTGGGTGGTGCTCTCGTCACAGTGATCATCGGTGGTGGTGAGGGCAGACAGGGGCAGGACCGCTTGACCGCGTCGAAGGGCCGCTTCGCGCGGCGGAACCGCTGCTCAGGGACGATCTTCGTCGTCCGGGAAAGTTCTGCGAAAAATGAGTTGCCCCACCTCGGGCAGGGGCAATAGCCTGCATGAGCGGGTGAAGAGCGCCCGCGAAGCGAACGCCCGTCGCCCGCCGGCGATGAGCGAAGGACGAGAGGAGGTGCTGGGACGTGAACATTTCGACGACGGTCACGCAGCCTGGCATCGCTCTGCCCTTCGCCCGTTCGGCGATGGCTTGCGCGAACGGCTGGGGCGTCGGCACTGCCGATGTCGCTCTGCCGATCCTCGCCCGGCTGCGTGACCGCTTCGACGGGACCCGTGTGTCCGCCGTCAAGCCGGCGTACGTCCCGACCGACAAGCAGACCCGACTCCACGTTCCGCTGGCTCCACCGGAGCTCAGACTCTGACCCCCAGTCAGGGAGACAGGCTCACGAGGGCCGCGGAACCGAGTTTCGGATCCGCGGCCCTCGTGTTTTTGTACCACCTCACAACCGAAGAACCGTTACTACACAAAGGAGAACGGGAATGTCATCGGCAATCGCCTTCGCGTCAGAGAAGGCGTTACCCGACGAACTCGCCCTTTCGGGATCCGGAATCGGTGAGCTTTTCGATGCCGTGGCCTCGCCGGATGCCGACCTGCCCTGCAGGTCCGGCGACGCCGATCTGTGGTTCGCGGAGTCACCGGCGGATCTGGAGCTGGCCAAGAGCCGGTGCGCCGAATGTCCGATCCGGAGTGCGTGCCTGTCCGGCGCGCTCGCCCGGCGGGAGCCCTGGGGGGTCTGGGGAGGCGAGATCTTCGAGCGCGGTGCCGTGGTCGCGCGCAAGCGGCCGCGGGGACGTCCTCGTAAGAACCCGGTGGAAACGCCCGTCGCGGAGAAGCGCATCGAGCGCCGCAACCGCACTGACCAGCAGAGTGCAGCCGCATGAGTACTGAAGCCCCCTTCGTTCCCGTGTCGTGGACGAAGCATCCGAGCACGCCGCGCCCCCGCGCCGGGGTCGCGCCCATGACCAAGGAGATCACCCGAATGTTGCTCAACGAAGAACTGGCGAGAGCACGAATACAGGACCTGCACGACGACGTCCGCCCGCGATCGGCGCGCACCAACGCGCGCGCCGCCCGCCGGTGGGACCGGGTGGCCCGCTGGGCTTCCCGCCGCGCAGGCCGGTATCGCGCCTAGCCGATCATCGACACCGCTCCAAGCGGTTCGTCACGCCCATCGGCTCCTTGGCCCGGTGGTGTTTCGAGGAAGGCTCTCGAACACCACCGGGCCTGACGCCGTTGGGCATCCATCTCAATGACCGCCCAGCGGTGGCTGGAGCTTCGCCGCATCCAGCCACCACTGCGGCGGTGCTCCATGCCGCGTCGATGTGCCTCGAAACGCACCAACCATCCGGCAGGCGGCCGATCTGAAACGGCGGCGAGCGACGGTACGCCGGTGTTGAATGACCGGTATGGCCGCACACACGCACGATCACATCGACTGGGCCGAGCGGATCCCGGCGTTGCGCCGTGCCGACGAGCTTCATGCAGCAACCCACGCGGGAATCGCCGCCGGCCTGGTCGATCGCGTCGGCCCGCAGCCGGTGATCGTCGACGTAGGTAGTGGCGCTGGCGGGATGAGTGCGGCCTTTGCCGTGGAGTTGGCCCACCGCGGCGGCGGCACCCTCGTTCTCGTCGACGCCGTTCCCGAGCTGCTCGAGGTGGCCGAGGCCACCGCCAGCGCGGCCATCGAGCGGGCGAATGCGAAACACCCTGGTCGGGTGGACCTGGAGAGCCCTGCAGCCGGTACGCAACGCGAGCCCTCAGCTGCACAGCAACAGGTCGAACTCGAGCAAGCGCAAGCCGAGCTGGCGGGGAGTGCCGTGGCTGCGACTGTGGGTCGCGCCCACCCCGGACCCGAGGCTGTTTCCAACGCCGCGTTCGCCGGGCATGTCTCGATCGAGAGCATCCGAGCGGACGTCGCGTCGGTGGACCTCGCTCAGCTCCTCCAGCCTGCGGACCTGGTCTGGGCCGCCTCGATGGTGCATCACCTCCCTGATCAGCAAGCCGGAATCGCCGGCCTGGTCACTGCTCTCAAGCCGGGCGGAACGCTCGCCCTGGCTGAGGGGAGCCCGCCCACCTACTGTCTGCCCTGGGATCTGGGCATCGGCGAACCGGGTTTGGAACGCCGTCTGCTGGCAGCCCGCGACCATTCGTTCGGAGAAATGCGTGCCGGAATGCCGGGCTCGGTCCGGATGCCCTACGGCTGGTACACCGCCCTCCGGAAAGCGGGATTGGAGCAAGTCGGCTCTTTCAGTCGTCTTGTCGACCTGCCTGCCCCTCCCAGCGAGGTCGTTCGCAATTACGTGATCGAACACATCGCCTGGCTCGCCTCGGACGCCGACGAGCTGGTGACGCAGGAAGATCGGGACGTCCTGCGCCGTCTCCTGGATCCAGCGGATCCCGAGTACCTGGGCAACCGCGAGGACATCTACGTGCTCGGAACGCAGACAGTCCACTTCGGATCCCGCCGATGACTGAGCCGGTTTCCTGTTCCCGCTGCGGCACTCGACGGAAGCCCGACGAGGACCCGCTGGAAACACTGGCGTGGGTCAGCGACCGTGAGGGCGGTGCTCTGCGCTGGCTGTGTCCCCGATGTGCTCGTGAGCACGTCCGTGACATCGAGGGGAAGCTTCCACCCGAATACTGGTGACTGCTCGTCATACCGCCACCTCCTTCAGCGCCTGGACCCTCGGCCGCCTGCGGCGAGCTGCCGCGGCGAACGCGCTCGTGAGTTCCCGCGCGACTGCCATCGCGTCACCGCGCAGACGGCTGGGGGTGGTGTGGACCAGCATCACCCCGGCACCGGTGAGCGGCAGGTGGCTCGTTGCCGGACGCTCCGGGCAGGTGGCGGCGGGATCGAGGACCCAGCCCAAGGCGACTTCGTCCCACCAGGCGTCGACCACGCCGAGCCGGCGTCCGGCCGAGTCGCAGATGGTCACGTTCCAGATCGGCGGCGGTACTGGGACACCGCCCAGCAGTTCCCGTGCCACACCCTGCTGATAGGTGTCGCGGAGAGAACCCAGACTGCGCAGGGTTTGGCGGACCGCGGATGTTCCGCGTTGGTTGCCTGCGTCGACCTCGTCACGCAACTGTTCGGCACTGCAGAGCCCGTAGTAGACCGGCAGCGTGAGCAGGCGCCTGAGCCTGTCCGGATCGGTCTCGTGCCTGGCGAGATCAACGGTGGCGCGGGCGGGCGGAGCGAACGGCAGCCCGTCCACGATGACCGGCTCGGGGAGGCGGGACGTGCGGTCGAGCCAGGTGAATTCGTGCGAGGCGATCCGGCGTCCGATCGGGATCAGGACGTGGACGCGCCGGGACGGTGACAGCGGAATGCCCTGAGCCTGCAACGCATCCGTGCCGCTGATCACCGCGTCCGGACCGGCGTGGTAGATCGCCGCGCGGAGTTGTTGATCCCGGCTGGGTTCTCGGTTGCTCAACAGGATCACGCCTGGCAGGAGCCTGCGCCACGGGCCCCCCGGACGGCACCGGGACGAGATGACGTGCTGGCTCAGGCCCGCTCGGCGCAGGCGCAGGCTGGTGGTGACGTCTTCACCCGGCGCCGACTCACACGCTGGTGTTGCGCTGATGGTTTCGGTCATGGGATCAGCGTCGCGCTGGAAATGAGGCAGGGGAAGACGTTGCGGGGAACTGTGGACAACTCGGTGGTGCGACTGGTCATCTCATGCAGTTATCGAAGAAATTGTGGATAACTGGCGCTCCTGACGGCCCACGGAACCCACGTCGGCAGAAGTTTGCGGCATGGTGGGTGTTGCGGCGGGACAAGCAGGACAGGGGACAGGCTGCGCGGAAGCTCGGTCCGCGTGGCGACGGAAACTGCCCCCTGGCACGTACACGATGACGAGGAGGTGGCAGCCGACATAGCGATGTTCGGGCCGAATTAGCGCGCATACCTTGCGCGAGGCACAAAATTGGCAAGAGAGGGCGCGTGTTGTGAGGAAAACACGAGGGCTCAGCGCAATGGCCGGGGCGCAGATGTCTGCAACGTCAGGGGCCCGCGCGAGAGCGCCGTACCCCTGACGTCCGGACGAGGAACGAAAGAGGAGGTGAGGCTCAGTCGGCGAAGCCGGGCTGCCAGCGTTCCACGATCCCTCGGGCTGGGATCTCCGCGTCGAGCTGGCACAGGATTCCCGTCGACCCTGCTGTGACGCGGTGAATCAGCAGGTACTCCGGCGGGAGGTTCAGTGACCGGCCGGTGCGGAAATCGCGGCCACGGGTGTCGCCGACCCGCATCGCCTGGCGTTGCATCCAGCGGCGCGTGAAGTGGAAGCGCTCGTTGGCGAGCGGCTCGGTGAACGGGGCCAGGTAGGCGAGAACGTCGTCGGCGCTGAGGTCCGTGCCAGGCCGGATGAAGCCGGCGGAACGCAGCAACTCCATGAGTTCGGTGGAGCGGTGATCGAGGGCAAGACGGGTCATCTCGCCCAACTGGCGAGGGATGCCGTGCGGTAGGCGGGCCACTGCGCCGAAGTCGATCACGGCGAGACGGCCGTCGTCCAGCAACATGAAGTTGCCCGGATGCGGGTCGGAATGCAACAGCTTCGTCCGGGCCGGTGACGAGAAGTGGAACTCGGCCAGGAGCGCGCCGACGTGGTTGCGGGTTTCCGCGTCCGCGCCGGCGATGATCTTGGCGAGAGGGGTGCCGGTTACCCACTCCGTCACGAGCACCTTCGGCGCGCTCGCGACCACCTTCGGCACCAGCACCTTGTCGTCGCCGTCGAAGGCCTTCGCGAACTCGCGCTGGCTGTCGGCTTCGCCGCGGTAGTCAAGCTCCTCGTCCATCCGCGCGGACAGTTCGGCAAGCAGCGGCTTGACCTCGGTGCCCGGCAGGAGCGCCTGGAAGAGCCTGCTGAACCGCTGCAGCTGCCGCAGGTCGCTGCGCAGCGCCTCGTCGGCGCCGGGGTACTGGACCTTGACCGCCACCTCGCGACCGTCGTGCCACACCCCCCGGTGCACCTGACCGATGCTGGCCGACGCGGTGGGGGCGTCGTCGAACTCCCGGAACCGCGTCTCCCACGACCGGCCCAGTTGCTCGGCCAGGACACGCCGGGTCTGGCGGGCCGGCATCGGCGGCGCGGCGGCCTGGAGGCGGGTCAGCGCGTCCCGGTATGGGGCGGCGAGCTCGTCGGGCACGGCCGCCTCGAAGACGCTCAAGGTCTGGCCGAACTTCATCGCGCCGCCCTTGAGCGTGCCGAGCACCTCGAACAGCTGCTCGGCAGCCTTCGCCGACAGGTTCGCGTTGACTTCTTCCGCGCTCTGACCGGTCAGCCGACGTCCCCAGCCGCCGACCGCCCGCCCCGCGATTCCGAGCGGCAGGCTCGCGAGCTTCGCGGCGCGGGCGGCGGTGCGGCGGGGAATCCCGGGATCGGCACGGTCGTCGGTCTCTTCGGGAAAGTCGGTCACTCCTGCGATTGTGCCTTGTCGACCATGTCTTCCGCAGCCATCGGCGCTTGCGCGTTGCTGACCAGCGGTTCCGGGCGTGCCCCGCAGGTGCAGGCCGGGTTCGGCGGCCACGGGCGGTGGTAGACCGTGCAGTCGTAGGGGTCGATTTCCATCGTCGTGTTCCAGCCGGGCGGAACCCCGTCGGCCGGTCCGAGAGCCCGGAGCACCTGACCGGTCGCCAGGGCGGCGGTCGCCTGCACCGTAGTCAGGTCGGCCTGCTGGCTGCGGCCGGCGAGCTGCCCCGCGACCGTGGGCCAGCGGTCGTCCATCGAGCGGCGGATGAGGTCCGCGCACGCCAGGCAGCTGCTCCGCCCGGGTTCGACGAGCGGCCCCACGATCCCGATGCCTTCCCGCACGCGCACCGCCAAGTGCGGCACCCGCTCGTGCATCAGCTGCCGGACCAGTTCGGGCGCGGGGACGATGGCGTCGGCGAGCACGGCGAGTTCCGGAAGCCGCCCGTCGCGCAGACGGCGGGTCACGGTCGCGGGGTTTGCCCGCCGTACGGCATCGGCCGCCGCGGCGGAGCGGGACCGGCCGATGTCGGCGTCGGTGTAGCCGCTGCCGGTGTCGTGCTCGGTGACGTTGCCCGCGGCCTCGACGCACACCTGCCCCACTCCCGCGGTTGCGAGCAGCACCGCGATAGCCACCGTCAGCCGCCCCGAGCCGAAGAGCACGACGGCGCTATGGCGGCGCCGGGCGACGGTCTCGCTGTGGCGGTGCCCGGTCGACAGGGACCACAGGCCGGCCTCGCTGGCGGCGCGGTTGTAGGCGGACGGCGGCCACGCTTCCTCGACGAGTCCGAGCCGGGTCAGGTTCGCGACGATGTCGCGGAGGATTTCGACGTGTTCGCTCTTGGCGAGCGCGAGCAGGCTCTCCAGCCGGAGGCTGCCGTCGAGCCGGTGCAGAGCGTCCACCAGGTCGGGCGGCAGGTCCTTGGCCACCATGGCGTGCCTGGGGTCGAGGCCGAACTGGACCTCGCCCGGACCGCGGTCGAAGACCTCGAGGCCCGGCCGCAGCCAGGGACGTTCGGGCAGGAAGACCGTGTGCTGACTTGTGCTTGTGTCCGTCATGGAGCACAGAGTGACGGAAGGTGGCTAAGAATCCGCTAACCAAGATCGCGAGTTATCCACAGGTGGGCCATGATGTGGATAACTCGGGCCTTCTCGAAGTCGGCTCTCCCGAGTTGTCGGCCCCTGGCTTTACCGTGGACGGGTGGCGAACGCACGGGTGCCCTCTTTGAGGAACCGGGACAACACCGGGCAGTCATCGAACCCGCAGCTCAAGGTCGAAGTACGGCGTAGTGCACGAAGAAGGCGGACGGTCAGCGCGTACCGGGACGGCGACACCCTCGTGGTGCTCATCCCGGCGAGCATGAGCCGAGCCGAGGAAAAACACTGGGTGGCCGAGATGGAGCGCAAGCTCCAGCGCACGGAGACCAAGCGGGCGTCTCCGGCGCGTGAATCGGATGCCGCACTGCTCGCGCGGTGCGCGCAGCTGTCAGCGCGATACCTCGACCGGCAGGCGTTGCCGGCGAGCGTCCGCTGGGTCCCGCCGATGCGCACCAGGTGGGCTTCATGCACGCCGGCGGACCGGACGATCCGAGTGAGTGACAGGTTGCAGAACGTGCCCGCGTGGGTGCTGGATTACGTGCTGGTGCACGAGCTGGCGCACCTGCGGGTGGCGGCGCACAACGCCGAGTTCTGGGAGCTGGTCCGGCGCTACCCGAAGACCGAGCGGGCGATCGGCTACCTCGAGGGCCTGTCCGCGGCGGCCGGCTGGGGGATCAGCGAGCTGGACGAGGACTGAGGAACGCCGCTCGGGGCCCCGCGACTTCGGCGGGGCCCCCGAGCCGGCGAGGGAGGTTGGCACGACGGCCTGGTCCCGTCGCGAGCGGTGCCGGGGTGTGGCGTCGAGCTGGGCTCGCGGCGATGGCGGTCTCCACGGTCGGGGGCGCCCACGGTCGTGTGGGGTTGGAGCTTGCGAGGCGCAGGGTGGGGAGGACCGGGCGCGAGCAGGACCGTGAGCGTCGCGGCGGTGGGGGCGTCCGCCGTGGTGGGGTTGGAGCTTGCGAGGCGCAGGGTGGGGAGGACCGGGCGCGAGCAGGACCGTGAGCGTCGCGGCGGTGGGGGCGA
>NZ_JAKGSD010000022.1:17969-25200 GCF_021654135.1 Amycolatopsis tucumanensis
CAGGGTGGGGAGGACCGGGCGCGAGCAGGACCGTGAGCGTCGCGGCGGTGGGGGCGCCCGCCGTGGTGGGGTTGGAGCTCGCGAGGCGCAAGGTGGGGAAGACCGGGCACGAGCAGGACCGTCAGTGGGCGTTGCGACGGGGCAGTGCGGCCGGTTCCACGATGGTGGCGGCGTCGTGCCTCTTCCCGGCTGTGGCCGCGAATGCGACGGGTCTGGGCGTTGATGAGTGCGATGGGCTGCGCGGCGATGGTGGCAGCGCCGACCCCGATCGGCGGTGGCCCCGATCGGCGGTGGCCCCGATCGGCGGTGGCCTCAATCGGCGCTGGTTGCGAGCGCCGGAGGCCGCAGCCAAGCACGGCTGGGGCGGGGCTTGCCGCCGCGCCCCAGCCGGCTCGGTTGTGTGACCGCGGGGGTCAGTTGCCGGGCTCGTCGTCCTTGCCGGGGTCGCCCTTGTCCTCCGGCTTGGTGCGCTCCAGCTCGGCCATCGGGTCGTCCAGCTCGCCCGGCTTGCCCAGCCGCTCGGCGAACTCCAGCGGGTCGTCCAGGTCCTCAGCCGACGGCATCAGGTCCGGGTGCGACCACAGGCCGTCCCGCTTCTCGGCGCCGTGCCGGTCGCCCACGAGCTTCCACAGCGCGGACGCCGCCCGCATCCGCCGGGGCCGCAGCTCGAGCCCGACCAGCGTCGCGAACGTCTGCTCGGCCGGGCCGCCCGTCGCGCGGCGGCGGCGCAGCGTCTCACGCAGGGCGTCGGCCCCCGGGAGCCGGTCGCCGACCGCGTCGGCGACCACCACGTCCACCCAGCCCTCCACCAGGGCGAGCAGCGTCTCCAACCGGTTCAGCGCCGCCTGCTGCTCGGGCGTCGTCTGGGGCTCCAGCAGCCCCGAAGACAACGCCTCCTCGATGCTCGCCGGGTTCGACGGGTCGACCTGGCCGGCCAGCTGCTCCAGCGCCGAAGTGTCGACCTTGATGCCGTGCGCGAACTCCTCGACCGTCGCCAGCAGGCGCTGCCGCAGCCACGGCACGTGCGAGAACAGGCGCTGGTGCGCCGCCTCCCGTGCGGCCAGGAACACCAGGACCTCGCTGCTCGGCAGCTCCAGCCCCTCGGTGAACTTCTCGATGTTCGCGGGCAGCAGCGCCGACGTCCCCTCCGGACCCAGCGGCAGACCCACCTCGGTCGAGGTCAGCACCTCCGACGCGAGCTGCGCGAGCGCGTTGCCCAGCTGCGAGCCGAACGCCATGCCGCCCATCTGGCCGACCATCGACAGCAGCGGCCCGGCGGCCTGCTTCGCCTCGGCGGGGAGCGCCTCCACCCACGCGCCCGACACCTGCTGGGCCACCGGGTCGCACAGGCGCTGCCACGTCGGCAGCGTCTTCTGCACCCAGTCGCGCGGGGACCACGCCGCGGTCACCGACGCGCCCGCGGGCAGGATCGTCGCCGCGTCGAGCCACAGCTCCGCGAGGTGCCCGGCGTCCCGCACGGCGCTGTCGGCGTCGCCGCTCGAGGCGAAACCCATCGTGCCGCCGGCGCTTCCGCTGAGCTTCTGCAGTGCGATCTGTTTGGCGAGGTCGTAGTTCACCGGGCCCGACGAACTGCCGGCCTGGCTCAGCATCTGCCCGAGCTGGCTCAGCATCTGGCCGAGCTGGTTGAACGCGTCGGCGCCGGGCTGCTGGCCGCCCTCCGACGGCCCGTTGTCACCGGGCTTGTCGGGATCCGGGGGCCCGAAGCCGAACGGGAGATTGCTCATACCCCCACCGTACGCGGCCGGAGCAGCCGTGACCCCGCCAGAGGTGTCCGATTTCGCTCGGCGCGATCAAGGCCTGGTGATCGAGCGTGCGGGCCGGTCACCGTACGCTGTGGGCCGTGAGCGAGTCCCGCGACGACAGCACTGCTCCCGGCGCCGCGACCGGCACCAAACCCGACGACGGCGACCAGGCCCGCAACGGGCACCGCGCGACGCGGCCCCGCGAGCGCGCCGGCATGACCCGGCGCGGCTGGACCGTCGTGACCAGCGGTGTCCTCATCGTGGTGTTCGGGCTCATCGGCGCGTTCGTCCAGGTGCCCTACGTGGCGATCGGCCCCGGCCCGACCTACGACACGCTCGGCCAGGTCAACGGCGTCCAGGTGGTCGAGATCGACGGGCAGCAGACCTACCCGACCGCGGGCGAGCTGCGCATGACCACCGTCTCGCTCAACGACGAGATCAGCCTGTTCGGCGCGCTCGGGCTGTGGGTCAGCGGCCGGTACGCGCTCGCGCCGCGCGAGGAGTACTTCCGCCCCGGCGAGAGCGACGAGCAGGTCCAGCAGGAGAACGTCCAGCAGTTCCAGGACTCGCAGAGCAACGCCGAGGTCGCCGCGCTGCGCCACCTCGGGTTCCCGGTCAAGGTGCTCGCCCAGACGATCGTCGACAACACCCCGGCCAGCCGGGTCCTCGCCGCGGGCGACCGGCTGCTGTCGGTCAACGGCCGCACCATCACCAACGAGGACGACGTCACCGCGGCGCTCGCCGACACCACCCCGGGCCAGACCGTGCCGATCACCTTCCAGCACGGCACCGAGCCTCCCCGCACCGAGCAGATCACGCTCGCCGCGAACCCGGACCCGTCCAAGAAGCAGGGGTTCATGGGCCTGCAGCCCATCGACCGCGCTGACGTGCCCTTCGACGTGAAGATCTCGCTGCAGGACGTCGGCGGCCCCTCGGCCGGCCTGATGTTCGCGCTGGCGATCGTCGACCGGCTCACCCCGGGCGAGATGGTGGCAGGCGAGCACATCGCAGGCACGGGGGAGATCACCGAGAAGGGGCAGGTCGGGCCGATCGGCGGGATCTCGTTCAAGGTCGTCGCCGCGCGGGAGGCAGGCGCCACCGTGTTCCTCACGCCCGAGGCCAACTGTGCGGAAGCCTCCGCCGCGGCGCCGGACGGGCTGAAGCTGGTCAAGGTGACCGACCTGAACAGCGCGCTCTCGGCGCTGGACGCGCTCAAGGCGGGGCAGCCCACGCCGTCCTGCTGACCCGCGCCGGGGGTGTGAAGGCCGCGGCTCCGAGTGGGAGTGCCGGGACGCGTGCTTGGGCGTCGAGCGTGGGGACCCGGCGCCGAGCTGAGGGTGCTAGGCGGTGGGTGTGCGGCTCGGGTGCGCTCGGTGTGGGCCGCGGCGTGGCCGTGGGTGCGGCTCGGACGCCAGCCATGGGGCACGGCGTGGGCATGTGGCGCTGAGTGGGGAGCGCGCGGACCCGGGCGGTTGTCCGTGGGCACCGAGTGGTGGGACTCGCTGCGGGACCGCCCGGATTCGCGCGGTTGTCCGTGGGCGCCTCGCGTGGGGACCGGTGCGGGAGCGAAGGGCTCGTCGCACCGGGTGGAGGGACTCAAGACACCCGGTGTGGAGCGCGGCCCCACGCGGCCGGGCGCCGAGGTCAGGGGGCCAGCGTGGCCCGAAGCGCTTCCAGCAGGTTGGGCGCCAAGTCAGGGTGCTCGACGATCTCGTCGGTGGGCTCGGCGTCCTCCGCCTTCGTGTAGCCCCGCAGCCGCATGACGCAGGCTCCCGGGCCGTCCCTCAGCACGGCCGCCACCAGGCGCGCCTCCGTCCGGTCGGGGTGGTCCGCCGCGGCCTGCCGCAGTCGCTCCGCGTCGCCGGAGTCGGACAGCTCCGACTCGGCGCTCGGGGGCAGCACGATGATCTCCTGGGCCAGCGCGCAGCCGAGCACGACGTCCGGCCAGGCGATCCGCCCCAGCGCCTCCGCCAGGTCGCCCTCGGGCAGCGGCTCCTGCGCCACCGGGGTCAGCGCGCTCGACGGGTCGAGCTGCCCGGCCAGCTCCGGCTGCTCGCGGAGCAGCGACGCGGTCGGGACCAGCGCGAACAGCTGAGGAGCCTGGTCCCACCCGGCGGCGGCCACGAACTCCTCCACCTCACGGGCCAGCGCCGCGATGGCCGGACCGGTGGCGGGGTTGACTTCCGATGCCATCTCCTCATCGTGTCAGGTGCCCGCCGGACGTGTCCGATTCGGGCCGGTCGGGGAACCCGCGGCGGCCCTCCTAGAGTTAGGGGTTCAGGGGTGTCCTGCATTACGGGTCGCCCCGCCAGCGGACCAAGACAACAGGAGCGTGCGCAGTGGCCAGTCGGCCCCCAGTGAGCCTGCCGAAACTGTCCCGTCGCAGCCGGGTACTGCTGATCATCGCCGCGGTGATCGTCCTGGCGCTGCTACTCGGCGCGCGCCTGTTGGACACCTACGTCGACTGGCTGTGGTTCGGCGAGGTCGAAGCCCGCCAGGTCTTCAACACGATGGTCGTCACCCGCATCGTGTTGTTCTTCGCGATCGGGCTGCTGGTCGGCGGCTCGCTCGCGCTCAGCCTGTGGATCGCCTACCGCACGCGGCCGGTGTTCGTCCCGGTCTCCGGCGCCGACGACCCGCTGGCCCGCTACCGCTCGGCCGTGGTCGGCCGCATCCGGCTGTTCGGCATCGGCATCCCGCTGGTCACCGGCCTCATCGCGGGCGCGACCGGCGAGGGCGACTGGCAGCGCATCCAGCTGTTCCTGCACGGCACGAGCTTCGGCCAGACCGACCCCGAGTTCGGCAACGACATCGGCTTCTACGCCTTCACGCTGCCCTTCTACCAGTGGCTGCTCGGCTGGCTGTTCGTCGCGGTGACGATCTCGTTCATCGGCGCGCTCATCGCGCAGTACCTGTTCGGCGGCATCCGGCTCGCCGGCCGCGGCGGCCAGCTCGCCGGCTCGGCCCGCGTCCAGCTCGCCGTCACCGCGGGCCTGTTCGTGCTGCTGAAGGCCGTCGAGTACTACTTCGACCGCTACAACCTGCTGTTCTCCGACCGCAACGCCCCGCTGTTCTACGGCGCCACCTACACCGATCTGAACGCGGTGCTGCCCGCGAAGCTGATCCTGCTGTGCATCTCCGCGATCTGCGCCGTCGCGTTCTTCGCCGGCGCCTTCCTGCGCAACATCCAGCTGCCCGCGATCGCGCTGGTGCTGCTGATCCTGTCCGGCGTGCTGGTCGGCGTCGCCTGGCCGGCGATCCTCGAGCAGTTCTCGGTCAAGCCGAACGCCAACCAGAAGGAAGCGCTTTCCATCAGTCGCAACATGGAGGCAACGAAGTCCGCGTTCGGGCTCAACAACGTCCAGTACGAGGACTACACCGGCACCGGGCAGGCCACCGCGTCAGAGATCAGCGCGGACACCACGACGGTGCCGAACATCCGCCTGCTCGACCCGAACGTACTGGCGCCCACCTTCACCCAGCGGGTCGGCCGCGAGAACTTCTACGGCTTCCCGCAGAAGCTCGACATCGACCGCTACGAGATCGACGGCAGGCTGCAGGACTACGTGGTCGCCGCCCGTGAGATCAACACCGCCAACCTCACCGGCAACCAGACCAACTGGATCAACAAGCACATGGTCTACACGCACGGCAACGGGTTCGTGGCGGCTCCGGCCAACACGATCGACCGTGCGGTGAGCAGCGCCAACAGCGACGGCGGTTACCCGATCGCGGTCACCAGCGACACGCAGAACCCGACCGGCGCCGGCATCAACCCGGCCAACCCCACCGCGCCGGGCATCGCGGTCACCGAGCCGCGGATCTACTACGGCGAGCTCACCAACGACTACGCCATCGTCGGCGGCCAGGAAGGCCGGGCGCCCGGCGAGTACGACAGCGCCAGCAGCAGCAACTACCGCTACGACGGCACCGGCGGCGTGAACCTCGGCAACTGGTTCAACCGCCTCGCCTTCGCGGCCAAGTACGGCGAGCGGAACATCCTCTTCTCCGACGCCATCAGCGACGGCTCGAAGATCATGTACAACCGCGACCCGCGCCAGCGCGTCAGCAAGGTCGCGCCGTGGCTCACCGTCGACGGCGACCCGTACCCGGCGGTGGTCGACGGCAAGATCGTCTGGATCGTCGACGGCTACACCACGCTGAACAACTACCCGTACTCCCAGCAGACGCCGCTCGGCGCCGCCACCGAGGACACCCTCGCCGGCGTCGCCCGCCAGGCCAACAACAACATCAACTACATCCGCAACTCGGTGAAGGCGACCGTCGACGCGTTCAACGGCACCGTCACCCTCTACTCGGTCGACGACAAGGACCCGGTCCTCAAGGCCTGGGAGCAGGTCTTCCCGGGCCTGGTCAAGCCGGGCAGCGAGGTCAGCCCCGAGCTGCGGTCGCACTTCCGGTACCCGGAGGACCTGTTCAAGGTCCAGCGCGAACTCCTGACGAAGTACCACGTCACCGACCCGCAGGAGTTCTACACGACCAACACCTTCTGGAACGTGCCCCAGGACCCGACCCAGGAGGGCGGCACCAACCTGGACGCCTCCGGCCTGGCCAACCAGCCCGGCTACTACGTGCTGGCGCAGGCGCCGGGGCAGAGCGGCACGACGTTCCAGCTGACCAGCCCGCTCACCGCCCTGCAACGGCAGTACCTCGCGGCCTGGATGACGGTGTCCTCCGACCCGGACGACTACGGCGCCATCAAGGTCCTGCGGCTACCCACCACAGCGGCGGGCAACAGCCAGGTCGACGGCCCCGTCCAGGTCCAGAACAGGTTCCAGAGCGACTCCCGGTTCGCCCAGGAACGGACCCTGTTCAGCAACCAGAGTGTCACGGTGATCTTCGGCAACCTGATCACCCTGCCGGTCGGCGGCGGGTTCCTCTACGTCGAACCCGTCTACATCCAGCAACGCAACCAGAACAGCTACCCGCAGCTCGCCCGCGTGCTGGTGTCCTACGGGTCCAAGGTCGGGTTCGCGTCCACCCTCGCCGACGCGCTGAAACAGGTCTTCGGCGACCAGGCAGGCCAGGCGGCGACCTCGCCGACCCAGCAACAACCGACGACCAACACGCCGACACCGAGCACCACGCCGACGAACCCGCCGGCCACCGGCGGCACCGGCAGCAGCCCGGCCCTCGACCAGGCCGTCGCCGACATCCAGTCGGCGCTCGAACGGCTCCGGCAGGCCCAGCAGAGCGGCAACTTCGCCGCACAGGGCGAGGCCCTCGCCGCGCTCGACGCCGCCGCCCGCGCCTACGAGAACGCCAAGGCCGCCCAGACGACCTCGGCGCCTCCCCAGCCAGGCGGATGACCCACCCCACCGGGTGCCGGAGCTGCTTCCGGCACCCGGTGTGCACACCCCCGCAACCGAGGCGTAAACTCATTCTCACAACGCGGGGTGGAGCAGCTCGGTAGCTCGCTGGGCTCATAACCCAGAGGTCGCAGGTTC
>NZ_JAKGSD010000022.1:25297-124475 GCF_021654135.1 Amycolatopsis tucumanensis
ACGCGGGGTGGAGCAGCTCGGTAGCTCGCTGGGCTCATAACCCAGAGGTCGCAGGTTCAAATCCTGTCCCCGCTACGAGAGGCAGGGGCCCCTGTATCCGCGGAAAGCGCGGATCGGGGGCCTCTCTTCGTTGTGTCTTCTGGGGGTCGGACCCCCAGGCCCCCGGCAGGGGGCGAGCCCCCTGCACCCCCCGCGCGGTGCCGGATCTGTGGGGACGTTCGGTTGGGTGGGGCGGGGCCGGGTTTGCCCTTCGCGCCTGACGGCGCTGGGGCAATGGGTCAGCTGGGGTTGGGCGCGGATGCCAGGGGCTGGGGGTGTCTTGTGTGGACTGGGGGGCCGGGTTTGGGGGCCAGGGTGGGGTGTGTATAGTGGGTCTTACAGCGCGGGGTGGAGCAGCTCGGTAGCTCGCTGGGCTCATAACCCAGAGGTCGCAGGTTCAAATCCTGTCCCCGCTACCAGGGAAAAGGCCCGGTCTTCACGGACCGGGCCTTTTTCGTGCGCTTGGGGCACCCCCGATTGGGCCGGACGGGGGAAGGTAATGACCTTTGTGGACATTGATCGTGACCACTGTGGACAGATCGGCGGAAAAGTGGCACCTTGTAGGGGTGTCTGAACTCAATGCAACAGCAGCGGCATTGCTCGGCCTGCTCCAGGACGGCCCGGCCACCGGGGGGCAGCTGGTTGCGGCGGCGGAGGAGCGGTTCGGGACGTTCTTCAGCGTCACCCGCAGCCAGGTCTACCGTGAGCTGCCCGCCCTCGCCAAGGAAGGGCTCGTCCGGCTCGGCAAGCAAGGACCGCGCTCCAGCCAGCAGTACGTGATCACCGCCGCCGGGAAGAAGGCCTTCAAGGCCTGGCTGACCTCCGACGCCGGCCCCGACCACCTCCGCAGCCCCCTGATCCTGCGCCTCGTGCACGCCGCCTCGCTCACCGCGAAGCAGCGCGCCGGCCTCATCGAGACGGCCAGGGCCAGCTACCAGGAGGACCTGGACGAGGCCAGGGCCGCCGTCAAGGCAGCAGGCGACCCCTACACCAAGGCCATCGCCGAATTCGGCCAGGCGCACGCCCGCGCGGCGCTGAAGCTGATCGACGCGATCCCGGACGCCTGAGCGGCCACGGGGCCCCAAGCGGCCGGTTCCCGTAACCGGCCGCGCCCCGTGCCGTAACCTTGAAGGTTGTGAGTGGTGACTTCGCAGCCGACCTGAAGGACCTCGCCGGCAAGCTGACGCAGGTCGAGTCCGTCATGGACCTCGACGCCCTGCGTGCCCAGGTGGCTGACCTGGAAGAGCAGGCGTCCAACCCCAACCTGTGGGACGACCCGGAGGCCGCGCAGAAGGTCACCAGTCAGCTGTCCCACCGGCAGGCCGAGCTGCGCCGGGTCACCGACCTGCGCCAGCGGCTCGACGACCTCGAGGTGCTCCACGAGCTCGCCGAGGCCGAGGGCGACAACGCCAGCAAGGCCGAGGCCGAAGGCGAGCTGACCCGCCTCGCGAAGGAAGTGGACGCCCTCGAGGTCCGCACCCTGCTCTCCGGCGAGTACGACGACCGCAACGCGGTGGTCACGATCCGCGCGGAAGCCGGCGGCGTCGACGCGGCCGACTGGGCGGAGATGCTCCTGCGCATGTACCTGCGCTGGGCCGAGCGCCACGGCTACCCGACCGACGTCTACGACATCTCCTACGCCGAAGAGGCAGGCATCAAGTCGGCCACCTTCAAGGTCGCCGCGCCCTACATCTACGGCACGCTGTCCGTCGAACAGGGCACCCACCGGCTCGTCCGGATCTCCCCGTTCGACAACCAGGGCCGCCGCCAGACGTCGTTCGCCCACGTCGAGGTGCTGCCCGAGGTCGAGGAGGTCGACCACGTCGAGATCCCGGAGAAGGACATCCGGGTCGACGTGTTCCGCTCCTCCGGCCCCGGCGGGCAGAGCGTCAACACCACCGACTCCGCGGTGCGCATCACCCACCTGCCCACCGGCATCGTCGTCTCCTGCCAGAACGAGAAGTCGCAGCTGCAGAACAAGGCCGCCGCGCTCAAGGTCCTCCAGGCCAAGCTCCTCCTCAAGAAGAAGGAGGAGGAGCGCGCCGAGCTCGACGCGCTCAAGGACTCCGGCAGCAGCTGGGGCAACCAGATGCGCAACTACGTTCTGCACCCGTACCAGATGGTCAAGGACCTCCGCACCGAGCACGAGGTGGGTAACCCCAGCTCCGTGCTCGACGGGGAGATCGACGACTTCCTGGAGGCCGGCATCCGCTGGCGCAAGCAGGCCAACGCTGCGTAACCGCCGCGCCGGAGGCAATAGGCCAACCCGGGCTTAACGACGCCCATGGGTAGGATTGCCCACCGTGATTCGGCTCGACAGTGTCTCCAAGGTCTACAAGACGTCGACGCGTCCCGCACTCGAGAACGTGTCGGTCGACGTGGACAAGGGCGAGTTCGTCTTCCTGATCGGGCCCTCAGGGTCCGGCAAGTCGACGTTCCTGCGCCTCCTCCTGCGCGAGGAGGTCCCCACCAAGGGCCGGGTCTTCGTGTCCAACTTCGACGTGGCCAAGATGGCCCGCCGCAGGGTCCCCCGCCTGCGGCAGACCATCGGGTGCGTCTTCCAGGACTTCCGCCTGCTCGGCAACAAGACCGTCGCGGAGAACGTCGCGTTCGCGCTCGAGGTCATCGGCAAGCCGAAGCACACCATCAAGAAGGTGGTGCCGGAAGTCCTCGAGCTGGTCGGGCTGGAAGGGAAGGCCGACCGCATGCCCCACGAGCTCTCCGGTGGTGAGCAGCAGCGGGTGGCGATCGCCCGCGCGTTCGTGAACCGGCCGCTCGTGCTGCTGGCCGACGAGCCCACCGGGAACCTCGACCCCGACACCAGCCAGGACATCATGCTGCTGCTGGAGCGGATCAACCGCACCGGCACCACCGTCCTGATGGCCACCCACGACCACTCCATCGTGGACTCCATGCGGCGCCGGGTCGTCGAGCTCCAGCTCGGCAAGGTGATCCGCGACGACGCCCGGGGCGTGTACGGCGTCGGCCGCTGAGTCACCCCGAACCCCCCGCCTGCCCCCGACCTGAGGAACCACCCCCCGATGCGTGCCAGTTTCGTGTTCAGCGAGGTCTTCACCGGCCTGCGCCGCAACATCACGATGACCATCGCGATGATCATCACCACGGCCATCTCGCTCGGCATGCTCGGCGGCGGCCTGCTGATCGTGCGGACCATCGACAAGATGCAGGTCAACTACATGGCCGACGTCGAGGTCTCGCTCTACCTGACCCAGGACGTCAGCGCCAACGACAAGACCTGCACCCAGGACCCGTGCCGCGGACTGCTGGCCGACCTGAACAGCAACCCGGCCGTCGACTCCGTCGTGTTCGAAAACCGCGACCAGGCCTACGAGCGGTTCAAGAAGCTCTTCCAGGACAACCCGATCCTGGTGCAGTCCGCCCGCCCCGAGGCGCTGCCCGCCTCGCTGCAGGTCAAGCTCAAGGACCCGAGCCGCAGCGACGTCATCACCCAGGAGTACGGCACCCGGCCCGGCGTGTCCCGCGTCGACGACCAGAAGCAGTTCCTCGACCGGTTCTTCGGCGTGCTCGGCGGCGTCCGCGACGGTACCTTCGTCATCGCACTCATCCAGGCACTCGCCGCGCTGCTGCTGATCTCCAACACGGTGCAGATCTCCGCGTTCACGCGGCGCACCGAGGTCGGCATCATGCGGCTCGTCGGCGCCACCCGCTGGTACACACAGCTGCCGTTCCTCCTGGAAGCGGTGGTCACCGGCGTCATCGGCTGGGCGATCGCGGTCGGCGGCCTGATCGCGGCGAAGTTCGCGTTCATCGACCGCATCCTGTCCGTCACCGGCGGCATCATCCCGAACATCCAGGTGCTCGACGTGATCGTGGTGGCGCCGTGGCTGCTGCTCGCCTCGATCATCATCTCGGCCACCACCGGGTACCTGACGCTGCGGCTCTACGTGCGGCATTAACGCCGTGCTCCAGCCGGGACGTGTGGGATAACCTGGAACTATGCCCAAAGAACGAGGCTCCAAGGTGATCGCGTCGAACCGCCGCGCGCGGCACGACTACGCGGTGCTGGACACCTATGAGGCCGGGATCGCGCTGGTGGGCACCGAGGTGAAGAGCCTGCGCGCGGGCCGCGCCTCGCTGGTCGACGCGTTCGCCACGGTCGACGACGGCGAGGTGTGGCTGCGCAACCTCCACATCCCCGAGTACGAGCACGGCACGTGGACCAACCACGAGTCGCGGCGCAAGCGGAAGCTGCTGCTGCACCGCGGCGAGATCGAGAAGCTGATCGGCAAGACCAAGGAGGGCGGGCTCTCGCTCGTCCCGCTGTCCATGTACTTCAAGGACGGCAAGGTCAAGGTCGAGCTCGCCCTCGCCAAGGGCAAGAAGGCCTATGACAAGCGCCAGGACCTGGCCAAGCGCGACGCCCAGCGCGAGATCAGCCGCGCCGTGGGCAGGGCGTTGAAGGGCCGCCGCTAGGTGGGGCCGGAGCGCGACGAGGACATCCGGGACTGGGTGCGCGGCCTCGGCCTGGACGGTCTCGTCGACCTGCACCTGCACTTCCTGCCGGAACGGATGCTGGTCAAGGTTTGGGCCTACTTCGACCGGATCGGTGAGCGCACGGGCTACGAGTGGCCCATCCAGTACCGGGTGGCCGAGGACGAGCGGGTCGCGCTGCTCGAATCGTTCGGGGTGCTGCGGTACGCGCCACTGGCCTACCCGCACAAGCCCGGCATGGCCGAGTGGCTCAACGGCTGGCTGCGCGAGTTCGCCGAACGCGTCCCGGCCGCGGTGCCCACCGCGACGCTCTACCCGGAACCGTCGGCGGCCACCTACGTCGTCGAGGCGCTGCAGGCCGGCGCCCGCTGCTTCAAGGCGCACGTCCAGGTCGGCGCCTACGACCCGAGGGACGAGCTGCTCGACCCCGCGTGGGGTGCGCTCGCCGAGGCCGGGGTGCCCGTCGTCGTGCACGCCGGGCACGGGCCCGAGCGCGGCCCGCACACCGGGCTCGACGTGTTCGGCGAGGTGCTCGCCCGGCACCCGCGGCTGACCGCGGTGCTCGCGCACGCGGGGATGCCCGAGTACGCCGAGGCGCTCGCGCTGGTCGAGCGGTACCCGCGCGTGCACCTGGACACCACGATGGTCGGCGTCCCGTTCACCGAGGCGCTGATGCCGCTGCCGCCGGACTGGACGAGCCGGCTGGCGGACATCGCCGACCGGGTCGTGCTCGGCACCGACTTCCCGAACATCCCCTACTCCTACGCCACACAGCTGCGGGCGGTCGCCGGCTGGGCTGCCGACGACCGCCTCGGGGACGACTTCCTGCGGGCCGTCCTGCACGACACCCCGGCGAAGCTGCTCAACCTCTGACGGCGACCCGCACCGGCTTCGCCGCCAGCAGCAGCCCGGCCAGCACCAGCGCCACCCACGGCACGGGGCCGGCGAGCATCCCGGCGTCCAGCGGCGTGGTGAACCCCTTCGCGGCCAGGCCGAGCAGCCCGGCGGACGCGAGCACGGCAGCCGCGGCGAGCTGTCCGGCCGGGACGCCGCCCGCCGGGCTGGGCCGGGTTTCGAAGCGCCCGAACGCCTTCAGCAGACCGGCCAGCACGACTCCTGCCGCGCCGACCCACAGCGGGGCGACGGCGAACCAGTCCGCGCTGCCGGGTTCCGGTGTGGCGTAACCGAAGCCCAGCACGGCGATTCCGGCGACGACGACCAGCGCGGGCATGTGCCACAGGTACATGCTCATGAACCGCGGCCCGCTCCAGCGCAGCACGGCGGCGACGGCGGGGCGCTCGGCGAGCGTGGCCAGCGTGGGCTTGAGCGCCAGCCAGAACCCGGCCTGCCCGACGGCGAGGCTCATCAGCACCGCGGTCGGCGGGCTCATGTTGGACACCGGCGCGCCCGGCATGCCGATCATGCTTGCCGGGTACGGGCCGAACGCGACGGCCAGCGCGGTGACCCCGAACCCGGCCACGGCGAGCGCGGCCGCGCCACGACGGGTCAGCGTGCCGAGCCTGCCCTCGGCGTAGGAGAAGCCGAGCTGGTGCACCGCGAGCCAGACGAACACCGCGTTGGCGTAACCGAGCGGGCCGAACACCTCGAACCGTCCGAAGTCGACGATCACCGCGAGCCCGGTGAGCACCAGCGGCACGCGCAGTCCCCAGCGGCGGTGCGCGGCCAGCATGAGCGGCGTCGCGGCCACGGTGATCAGGTAGACGGCGAGGAACCACAGCAACTGCCCGGCGATCGCGCCGGCGATCTGCACCGGCTGCTCCGGCGCGCCGAGGTCGCGAAGCAGGTCCGGCGCCAGCAGCCACACCGCGAACAGCGGCAGGACCGGGACCAGCAGGCGCTTGAGCCGTGTGGACAGCCAGTCGCGCGTGGACGCGGCGCGGCGCAGCGACATCAGGTTGGCCGCGCCACCGGCGAAGAAGACCATCGGCATGACCTGGGACAGCCAGGTCAGCGCCCACCAGCCGGGGGTGGTCAAGGCGTTGCCGGTCGCGAGACGGCCGTGGTCGTAGCTGAGCACGGGCATCAGCCAGTGCTGCCCGATGACGGCGAGGATCGCGGTCGCGCGGACCACGTCGAGGAAGGTGTCGCGGGCTCCCGCCGGGGCCTGCCGCAGGCTTGTTCGCATGCGTTCAGCCTGGTCGGAACGGGTGCCGGGCACAGCCGGGCAGACCGCCGTCTTCGGGCGGGGGACAGGTGCAGGACCGTGGTGGGGTCCGCCCTACCTACAGCTCGCGAGCCTCGTCGACCTCGGAGGCGGGCAGGCCGCAGAGCCGGTACTCCCAACCGGCCTCCGGGGAGAACCCGAGCTGGTAGAAGGTCTCGATCTTGGGGCCCTCGTGCAGGTGGACGTGCCGCATGACCGTGCCGCTCACCGGGTCGTCGAGCGTCTGGACCCGGCCGTCGAGTGGGCCACCGAAGAACCGGACGTTCTCTTCGGTCATGGGGCCCTCCTCGTGCGGGGAAACGATGTCAACGTCCGCCCATGGTAGGTGAGCGGCGGACCGGGCGCCGCCGTCAGAACGGGTGAGGAGCGATTCACCACACCGGACGGACGGTGACCCTCCGGTGTCGCGCCATATCGTCCGCGAACGCCGACAACCCTTGGTGCATCCGGGCGAAATCGCCGGCGCCGATCAGGTGCACCCACCGTTCTTCGGCTGCCCGCGAGTGCGCCACCACCCGGTCGACGCACCGACGGCCGCGCGGCGTCAGGACGACCAGCCTGCTGCGCCGGTCGGTCGGGTGCGGCCGGCGTTCGACGTACCCGCGGGTGATCAGTTCGTCGACGAGCTGCACGGCGGCCTGCTTGGTGACGCCGAGGTGCTCGCCGAGCTCGACGGCCGTGGCGGGGCGGTGCGACAGGAAGTGGAACACGAAGCCGTGCGCCGGGCGGACGTCGTCGAACCCCTCGGCGGCGAGGTGCTCGTGGATCTCGTCCATCAGCGCGCGGAAGGTCAGCGCGAGCAGTCCCGGCATGTCGCCAGCGGTCATGGTCAAGCTCCTTGACTAGATGGTCAAGCTGCTTTACCTTAAAACTGGTAAACCTGCTTGACTACTTGGAGGTCGGAAATGCCTGTCGCGACGTTGGCGGAGGCGCCCCGGTTCGAGCGCGGCGGTGCGGTGTTCCGCCCGCTGGCCGTGCCCAGCCGCGGGTCCGCCGAGCTGGCGGTCTGGCTGCTGGAGCTCGAGCCGGAGCTGACCGGCGAGGAGCACTCGGTGAGCCGCGAGGAGGTGTTCGTGCTGCAGTCCGGGGTGCTCGAACTGACGCTCGGCGGCGAAGTCCACCGGCTCGCCCCCGGCGACGCGGTGATCGTGCCCCCGGACACCCTGTTCCGGCTGGACAACCCCGGCACGGAGCCGGCGCGGGCCACGGTCTGCACGTCGGCCGGAATGGTCGGAACGGTGGGCGGCGCCACGATCGTGCCGCCCTGGACGCGCTAGTTGTTGTGACCCCCGTGGAACGGGCCACTCCGAGCTGTTCAGCGATCCGCGCCGGCGGCCACCCCGCCTGACAACGCTGCACGATCAACTGCCGGGCATACACCGTGGTCCGTGCGTTAGCGTGACCCATCGAGGACCTCCAGGGCTGGTAGTGGATGCGTCGCAGCACCCACTCCGCCCGGAGGCCCTCCCCACAATCAACCCGACACGCCGTCCACGACCTCACCAGTCACAACAGCTAGGGGCGGCCGAGGTAGGTGAGGACCGCGCGGACCCGGCGGTGCTCCTCCGCGCTGGCCTCCAGCCCGAGCTTGGCGAAGATGTTGCCGATGTGCTTCTCCACGGCGCCGTGCGAGACGACCAGCGACGCGGCGATCGCGGAGTTGGACAGGCCCTGCGCCATCAGCCCGAGCACCTCGGACTCCCGCGCCGTCAGCGCGTCCAGCGGGTTCTTCCGTCCACGGGCCATGACCTGCGCGATCACCTCCGGATCGATGGCCGTGCCGCCCCGTGCGACACGGCGGACCGCGTCGAGGAAGTCGGCCACGTCGGCCACGCGTTCCTTCAGCAGGTAGCCGACGCCGCCTGCCCCGCCGGACAGCAGCTCGACCGCGTAGCTCTCCTCGACGTACTGCGAAAGCACCAGCACCGGCAGGCCCGGCACCGCCTCGCGCGCCGCCAGCGCGGCGCGCAAGCCCTCGTCGGTGAACGTCGGCGGCATCCGGACGTCGACGATCGCCAGGTCCGGCCGGTGCTCGGTGACCGCGCCGACCAGCTCGTCGCCGCGGTCGACCGCGGCGACCGTCTCGATTCCCTCGTCGGCGAGCAACCGCTCGACCCCGGCACGCAGCAGGACCGCGTCCTCGGCGATCACCACACGCATTCCGCCAACCCCCAGTTCGTGAGTGAATTCGCCCTATTCACTCACGAACCGGGTCACCAGGTACACGGCAGGTCGGCTCGCACCACCGTCGGCCCACCCTCGGGGCTCACCACCGTCATCACGCCGTCGATGGTGGCGGCCCGGTCGGCCAGCCCGGCCAGCCCGCCGCCGGGGCGCACCTCCGCGCCGCCGTGCCCGTTGTCGGTGATCTCGATGATCACCTTGTCGTTCGTGCGCCAGGCCTTGACCTGCGCTTCCGTCGCGCCGGAATGCTTGGCGACGTTGGTGAGCGTCTCCCCGGCGATGAAGTACGCGGTGGTCTCCACCGCGGCCGGCGGGCGCGGCTCGATGTCGACCGAGACCTCCACCGGGATCGGCGTCTTGGCCGCCAGCGCGGACAACGCCGCGTCGAGGCCGCGGTCGCCGAGCACCGCCGGGTAGATGCCGCGGGCGAGGTCCCGCAGCTCCGACACCGCGAGCTTGGCGTCGGTGTGCGCCTCCTCGATCAGCGCGCGGACCGCGTCCGGTTCCTTGTCCAGCTTGTTCTTGACCCGGCCCAGGTTCAATGCGACCGCGACCAGCCGCTGCTGCGCACCGTCGTGCAGGTCCCGCTCGATCCGGCGGCGCTCGGCCTCGGCGGCGTCCACCCCGCGCGCCCGCGAGGCCTGCAGCTGCTGCGCCTTCACGCGCAGCCGTTCCGCGCGGTTCGGTCCCAGCAGCGCGATGGCCAGCGAACCGTGCACCCAGCCGATCCACGGCGCGACCCAGATCGCCATCGGCACCAGCACGATCGACGCGAGGCCGACCGCGAACTCGACCACGCTCAGCGGGAACGCGATCAGCAGGTAGGCGAGGTCCCGCCACGTCGTGCTGTCCACCAGGCGCATCCGCCACCGGCGCAGCACCCCGCCCTCGACCGGCGCGCGGTCGGCGGGCGGCAGGGGAGTGCCCAGCATCCGGCGCACCCAGCGGCGCTCCAGGTCACCGAAACCACGCACCATGCTCGTGGTCCACAAGAGGATCGGGATGCCGACCCAGATCACCGTCGTCGCGATCCCCACCAGGCTGAGCGTCACGACCAGCACGAACTGGACCAGGCGCAACGCGAAGGAGGAGATCATGTACGCGATCGACTTGGCGGCCCCCGGACGCGGCTGCTCGATCGGCCCGTGCTCACCGGCCACGACGCTCATCATGCCACCGCACCAGGGCGCTCGGTGTCCGATTCGACGAGCCTGCGGGCCCGCGGCCCCGGACCGAGCATGGCCCGGGCGAACAGCGCGTGAGCCGTGCCCATGCCGCGGGTCAGCGCGATCGCGCACGCCAGGACGATCAACCCCAGCGCGGCCCACGGCAGCGCGTCGACCGGCGAATCCACCACTATCCAGCGCTCGTCGAAGGCCGGGAAGAAGTAGGCGCCACCAGGCAGGTAGGTGCAGTAGAACGGCAACGTCGTCGCCGCGAGCCCGACCGACCAGAAGGCGACCACGGTCGTGAACTCGGCGATCCCGAGCGGCAGCAGCAGCACCAGGTAGAGGACGTCCCGCCAGGTCGCGCCGTCGGTCAGCCGCGCACGCCAGCGAGCCTTCAGTCCGAACTCCGGCAGCGGCTTGTACGGCGTCACGATGTAGGCGCCCAGCATCCGGTACACCCTGGCGCGCTCGAACCGGCCGGCCGCGCGGGCGATCAACACCCCGGCGGCCAGCACCGGCAGCCCCACCCACACGATCGCGGTGCCCAGGCCGACCGTGAACAACGTCACCATCAACGCGAATCCGGCCACACCCAGCGGCAGGTTGCACAGCAGGTACCCCAGCGCGCCGAGCACCGGAGGGCGCGGCCGCGTGCCGTCCAGCGCGGAATACGTCGGCCCCATGATCCGTTCCTCTCTCTGCAACACGGGACCAGCATCGCGAGGTTCCCGCTGGTGAGCCATGGGGCGCGCGGGCGTCACCGGGGTAGGGACAACCCCACCGGTGCGGAACAAACCCGGTTGCCGGGGGCGTTATGCTGGTAACGGAACACCATCAAGGGGGTGAACGGTTTCGACTCTGGACGTTGAGTCAAGGGAAGCGTGCCGGTGCAGGCGAGAGACCACCGTTAAGCGTCGTCGTAACCAAATAAGCGCCAAGACTAATAGTCAGCGCGACTTCGCCCTCGCTGCCTGAGCGAGTGCGAGTCTGTCGGCCCGGGAGCGCCTCCGTCCCGGTAGCCGGCATCAGCTAGGAGGCTCACCTTCCGGACCCGGCCGCGGGGACCGGAAGGGAAAACCACAGCGGCTGGGCCCGTCACACCGGCTTGTTCGCGTGACCGGTGGGGCCGAGTAGAGGCACAGCGAACTGCGCACGGAGAAGCCTAGGCAAGGCGCCAGAGGACCCGGGTTCAATTCCCGGCACCTCCACTCGGCCGAAGGCCGAGGTCTGCTCGCGGAGAACGCTCGCAGGCCTCGGCCTTCGTCGTTTTCTCTGGGGGTCGAACCCCCAGGCCCCCGCCAGGAGGGCTTCGCCCCCTGGACCCCCATCTGCCGTGGTTGCGTCGCGTGGGTGAGTTCCGGTGGTGGTTGGGGCGCTTCGCTGCTGGCTTCGCCAGGGGCGCTTCGCTGTGGGTGCGTTGGGCGTTCCGAAATTGGGATTGGGTCTGGTGAGAAGCGTCGCCTGTTGAGGCGCGCGGTGTCAGGTGGGTGGGGGTTTGCCGCCTACCTGGCGCGTCAGTGCGGCTGCTGTCGCGGCGGCTTCCTGGGCCAGGTCGGGCCAGGTTCGCGTGCACCCGGTTTCACAGACGTGCCGGAACGTCACCGCCACGGACGCCAGCGGGCGCCCGTTGTGGTCGAACACCGCGTGCGCCACCGAGGCGAAATCGGCCGTCACCTGGCCGTCCTCCACCGCCCAGCCGCGTGACCGCACCGCGGCCAGCGCCTGCCGCAGTTCGGCGGGCGACGTCGGGCCCCGGCCGGTCCGCGTGACGAACGAGCGCGGGTACAGCGCCCGGACGTGCGCGTGCGGCAGGTGAGCCAGCAACACCAGGCCGCTCGCCGGCAGGTGCGCCGGCAACCGGACACCCACATCGGTCACCAGCGTCTCCGGCGCGGACGGCCTTTCCTTCACCAGGTACAGCAGCTCGTTCCCGTGCAGCACCCCCAGCTGCGCGGTGTGCCCCACCCGATCGGCCAGTTTCCGCAACAACGGCGCCGCCAGCCGCTCCAGCGGGTCGTGCCGCAGGTACGCCGAACCCAGCTCGAACGCGGCGATCCCCAGCCCGTACCGGCGCTCGGCCGCCAGGTGCACCACGAAACCCGCGGCCTCCAGCTCCGCCAGCAGGTGGTACGTCGTCGACCGCGGCAGGTCCAGCTCCCGCGCGATCGCGGCGGCCGAGATCGGCCCCGGCCGCGCCGCCAGGACCCGCAACACCGCCAGACCACGGCGCAGAGCGGGGACATCCGTCATCTGTCTGGGATACCAGACACAACCACCCCGCGGGGACCACCGGCCACCCCCGCGGCGGAGTGCAATGACGGCATGAGCACAGTGCGGTTGGACTCCGGACCACTCGACCGGCAGCAGGTCGTCGCCGTCGCGCGGCACGGCGCCAAGGTCGAGCTCACCGACGAGGTCCGCAAGACCCTCGGCGAGACCCGCCGCCACATCGACGCCCTCGCCGACGCCGACCAGCCGACCTACGGCATCTCCACCGGCTTCGGCGCGCTCGCGATCCGGCACATCCCGCCCGACCGCCGCACCGCCCTGCAACGCTCCCTGATCCGCTCGCACGCCGCCGGCACCGGCCCCGCCGTCGAGGCGGAGGTCGTGCGCGCCCTCATGCTGCTGCGCCTGCGCACCCTCGCCTCCGGGCACACCGGCGTCCGCCCGGCGACCGCGGACGCGCTGGCCGCGATGCTCAACGCCGGCATCGTCCCGGTCGTCCACGAGTACGGCTCGCTCGGCTGCTCGGGCGACCTCGCGCCGCTCGCGGCCGTCGCACTGGCGATGATGGGCGAGGGCGAGGTGCTCGACGGCCGTCCCGCCGCGCAGGCCCTCGCCGAGGCCGGGATCGCGCCCGTGACCCTCGCCGAGAAGGAGGGACTGGCCCTCACCAACGGCACCGACGGGATGCTCGGCATGCTCGTCCTCGCCCTGGACGACCTGAACCGCCTGCTCGACACCTCCGACCTCACGGCCGCGATGAGCGTCGAGGCACTCCTCGGCACCGACCGGGCGTTCGCGGCCGACCTGCAGGAGCTGCGCCCGCACCCCGGGCAGGCCCGCTCCGCGCGCCGGATGTTCGCCGCGCTCGCGGATTCGGAGATCGTCGCCAGCCATCGCGGACCGGAGTGCACCCGCGTGCAGGACGCCTACTCGCTGCGCTGCGCGCCCCAGGTCCACGGAGCGGCCAGGGACACCGTCGCGCACGCCGAACTGGTCGCCGACCGGGAACTCGCCGCCGCCATCGACAACCCGGTCGTCCTCGCCGACGGCCGGGTCGAGTCGAACGGCAACTTCCACGGCGCGCCGCTGGCCTACGTGCTGGACTTCCTCGCCATCCCGCTCGCCGACGTCGCGAGCATCGCCGAGCGCCGCACCGACCGGATGCTCGACGTGTCGCGCTCGCACGGTCTGCCCGCGTTCCTCGCCGACGACCCGGGTGTCGACTCCGGCCACATGATCGCCCAGTACACGCAGGCCGCGATCGTGAGCGAGCTGAAGCGGCTGGCCGTCCCGGCGTCGGTCGATTCGATCCCCAGCAGCGCCATGCAGGAGGACCACGTCTCGATGGGCTGGTCAGCGGCGCGGAAACTGCGCCGCGCGGTCGACGGGCTGACCTCGGTGCTGGCGATCGAACTGCTGACCGCCGCCCGCGCGCTCGACTTCCGCGCGCCCCTGCGCCCCGCGCCGGTCACCGCCGCGGTGCGCGACCTGCTCCGGGAACGCGTCGCCCCGCCGGGACCGGACCGCCACCTCGCCCCGGAAATCGCGGCAGCCGAGGAACTCGTCCGTTCGGGAGCCGCCCTCACCGCACTGGAGGAAGCATGAGCCGCACCGTCCGGGCCGCCCGCGGAACCACGCGGACGGCCAAGAACTGGCAGACCGAAGCCGCGCTGCGGATGCTGCACAACAACCTCGACCCCGAGGTCGCCGAGCGCCCGCAGGACCTGGTCGTCTACGGCGGCACCGGCAAGGCCGCCCGCGACTGGGCGAGCTTCGACGCGATCACCCGCTGCCTCACCGGGCTCGAGCAGGACGAGACCCTGCTGGTGCAGTCCGGCAAGCCGGTGGGCGTGTTCCGCACGCACGAGTGGGCCCCTCGCGTGCTGATCGCGAACTCGAACCTGGTCGGGGACTGGGCGACCTGGCCCGAGTTCCGGCGGCTGGAGAAGCTCGGCCTGACGATGTACGGGCAGATGACCGCCGGGTCCTGGATCTACATCGGCACGCAGGGCATCCTGCAGGGCACCTACGAAACGTTCGCCGCCGTGGCGGAGAAACGGTTCGGCGGCACGCTGCGCGGCACGCTCACCGTGACCGCCGGGCTGGGCGGCATGGGCGGCGCGCAACCGCTCGCGATCACCATGAACGGTGGCGCCGCGCTGGTCGTCGAATGCGACGCGGCCCGAGCCCGCCGCCGCCTGGAGACCCGGTACCTCGACGAGCTCGCGTCCGATGTGGACGACGCGGTGCGCCGGGTCACCGAGGCGAAGAAGGCCGGCGAGGCCGTGTCGGTCGGCGTGATCGGCAACGCCGCCGAGGTGCTGCCCGAGCTGCTGCGCCGCGGGCTCGAGGCGGACATCGTGACCGACCAGACCTCCGCGCACGACCCCCTCGCCTACCTGCCGAGGGGCGTCGACGTCGCCGACTGGCACGACTACGCGTCCGCGAAGCCCGACGAGTTCACCGACCGCTCCCGCGAGTCGATGGCCGAGCACGTGGGCGCGATGCTCGGTTTCCTGGACGCCGGTGCTGAAGTGTTCGACTACGGCAACTCCTTACGTGGTGAGGCGAAACTCGGCGGTTGCGAGCGGGCCTTCGACTACCCGGGTTTCGTGCCCGCCTACATCCGTCCGTTGTTCTGTGAGGGCAAGGGACCGTTCCGCTGGGCCGCGCTCTCCGGCGACCCGGCCGACATCGCCGCGACCGACCGCGCCGTCCTCGACCTGTTCGGGGACAACGAGACCCTCACGCGGTGGATCCGGCTGGCCGGGGAACGCGTGGCGTACCAAGGGCTTCCGTCGCGCATCTGCTGGCTCGGCTACGGCGAACGGCACCTCGCCGGGCTGCGGTTCAACGAGATGGTGGCCTCCGGTGAGCTGAGCGCGCCGGTGGTGATCGGCCGCGACCACCTCGACGCCGGCAGCGTGGCCTCCCCGTACCGCGAGACCGAGGCGATGGCCGACGGCTCGGACGCCATCGCCGACTGGCCACTGCTCAACGCGTTGGTCAACACCGCCTCCGGCGCCAGCTGGGTGTCGTTGCACCACGGCGGGGGCGTCGGCATGGGCCGTTCGATCCACGCGGGGCAGGTGTGCGTGGCCGACGGCACTTCGCTGGCCGCGCAGAAGATCGAACGGGTGCTGACCAACGACCCCGGCATGGGTGTGATCCGGCATGTCGACGCCGGGTACGAGAGGGCGGCCGAGGTGGCGCGGGACCGTGGCGTGCGCGTGCCGATGCGGGAGGAGGCGTGAGCCTGCTCGACGATCTCGCGGATGTCGGCCGCGCCCCCGGCGGCGGATACGCCCGCCACGGGTTCGACCGCGCCGAGACCGAGATGCGGGAGTGGTTCCGGGAGCAGGCCGGGCGACGCGGCCTGGACGTCGAGACCGACCGCAACGGGAACCTGTGGGCGTGGTGGGGTGCGCCGGGACCGGACGCGCTGGTGACCGGCAGCCACCTCGACTCGGTGCCCGGCGGCGGCGCCTTCGACGGACCGCTCGGCGTGGTCAGCGCGCTCGCGGCCGTCTCCCGGTTGCAGGACAACGGGTTTCGCCCCGCACGCCCCTTCGCGGTGGTCGTCTTCGCCGAGGAGGAGGGCGGCCGGTTCGGCGTGCCCTGCCTCGGTTCACGGCTGCTGACCGGCGCCCTCGACCCGGACCGGGCACGGGCCCTGCGCGATCCGGACGGGACGACACTCGCCGAGGCTGCCGCGAGCGCGGGCGTGGATCCGCGGCACTTCGGGCGTGACGACATCGCACTCGGGCGCATCGGCACGTTCGTCGAACTGCACGTCGAGCAGGGGCGGGCGCTGGACGTGCCGGTGGGCGTCGGCAGCACGGTCCTGGAACACGGGCGGTGGCGGTTCTCGTTCACCGGACAAGGGAACCACGCGGGTACGACAATTCTGCGCGATCGCCGGGACCCGATGTTGCCGGCGGCGGAAACCGTGCTCGCGGCCCGTAAAATCGCGTCCACAATGGACGTTCGGGCGACAGTGGGCCGACTCGTGCCGCACCCGGGCGGGACGAACGTCATCCCGTCCACCGTGGACCTGTGGCTGGACGCACGGGGGAACAGCCGCGAAGTGGTGGCGGAGCTGACCGAGGCGGCACAGCGGGCCGCGGCCGCGGAAGGGTGCGCGGTCACCGTCATCGAAGAGTCCTACGGCGGCACCGTCACGTTCGACACCGCGCTGCGCGACCGCCTGACCGGCCTGCTGAACGCGCCCGAACTGCCCACCGGCGCGGGGCACGACGCCGCGATCCTCGCCGCGCACGCGCCGACCGCCATGCTCTACGTGCGCAACCCGACCGGGATCAGCCACGCGCCGGAGGAGTTCGCCGAGGACGCCGACGTCGAGGAGGGCGTGGTCGCGCTCACCCGGGTACTGGAGGCCTTGTCGACATGACGACCTTGTGGGCCGAACGTGCCTGGCTGCCGGACGGCATCGCTTCCGCGGTGCGCCTGCAGATCGCCGACGGTGTCTTCACCGAGGTCAGCCCCGGCGCGCCACGCGAGGGAAACATCCTGCCCGGACTCGTGCTACCCGGTTTCGCCAACGGGCACTCGCACGCGTTCCACCGGGCGTTGCGTGGCCGGACGCACCACGACCGCGGCACGTTCTGGACCTGGCGCGAGCGGATGTACGCCCTGGCCGAGCGGCTCGACCCGGACTCCTACTACCGGCTCGCCCGCGGCGTCTACGCCGAGATGGCGCTTGCCGGGTACACGGCCGTCGGCGAATTCCACTACCTGCACCACGCGCCGGGCGGGCGGCGCTACGCCGACCCGAACGCGATGGGCCACGCCCTGGTCCAGGCGGCCGAGGACGCGGGCATCCGGCTCACCTTGCTGGACGCCTGCTACCTCACCGGCGGCTTCGGGCGCGAGCTGTCGGGCGTGCAACTGCGGTTCGGCGACGGGGACGTCGACGGCTGGGCAACCCGCGTGGCCGCGCTGAAGCCGGACTCGGCGCTGGTGGCGGCGGCCGTGCACTCCGTACGGGCCGTCCCAGCCGAGCAGCTGCCGTTCTTCGCCGACTGGGACGGCCCGTTGCACGTCCACCTGTCGGAGCAACGCGCGGAGAACGCGGACTGCCGCGCGCACCACGGCTGCACGCCGGCCGAACTGCTCGACCGCGCCGGCGTCCTGGGCTCGCACACCGTCGCGGTGCACGGCACCCATCTGACGGACACGGACATCGGACTGCTGTCGCAGGTCTGCTTCTGCCCGACCACGGAACGCGACCTCGGCGACGGCATCGGCGAGGCGCGGCGCCTGGCGGACGCGGGCGTGCGGCTGAGCCTCGGCAGCGACAGCCAGGCCGTGATCGACCCGTTCGAGGAGCTGCGGGCACTCGAACTGCACGAACGGCTCACGTCGGAGGAGCGCGGGCGCTTCGGCGTCGCGGAACTGGTGGCCGCGGGCACCCGCCACTCCGCCCTCGGGCGTGACGGCGGACGGCTGGCCGTGGGGGAGCCCGCCGACCTGGTCGTGGTCGCGCTGGACTCGGTCCGCACGGCGGGAACGGAGCCGGCGGGCGCCGTCTTCGCCGCCTCGGCCGCCGATGTGACGGACGTCCTGGTCGGCGGCCGGTGGATCGTGCGGGACCGGGCGCACCAGCTGGTCGACCGCCCGGCGGCGGTGCTCGCCGAGGAGGTGGCGGCGCTGTGGCAGTCCTGATCACCGGCATCGGCGAGCTGACCACGAACGACGACGAACTCGGCACGCTCACCGGCGCCGCGATCGTCTTCGACGGGCCCGTCATCGCCTGGGTCGGCCCCGCCGCGGCCGCGCCGGATGCCGACGAGCGGATCGACGTCGAGGGCCGCGCCGCGTTGCCCGGCTGGGTCGACAGCCACACGCACCTCGTGTTCGCCGGCGACCGCACCGCCGAGTTCGAGGCCAGGATGGCCGGTCAGCCGTACTCCGCGGGCGGCATCGCGGTCACGGTGGACGCGACCCGCGCGGCGACCGACGCGGAACTGACCGCCAACCTGCGGCGGCACGTGTCCGAGGCCGTGCGCCAGGGCACGACCTGCCTGGAGACCAAGACCGGCTACGGGCTGACCGTGGCCGACGAGGTCCGCGCCGCCCGCATCGCCGCCGCGGCCGCCGACGAGGTCACCTTCCTCGGCGCCCACCTGGTGCCCCCCGGCGCCGACGCGGAGTCCTATGTGGATCTTGTCTGCGGGGAGATGCTGGACTCCGTGGCGGGCTCGGTGCGCTGGGTGGACGTGTTCTGCGAGACGGGCGCGTTCGACGAGGCCCAGTCGGAGCGGGTCCTGCGCGCCGCCGCGCGGCACGGCCTCGGCCTGCGGGTGCACGGCAACCAGCTCGGCCCTGGGCCGGGCGTGCGGCTCGCGGTCCGGATGGGTGCGGCCAGCGTCGACCATTGCTCCCATTTGTCCGACTCGGACGTCGAGGCGCTCGCGTCGTCGGACACCGTCGCGACCCTGCTGCCCGCCTGCGACCTGTCCACCCGTCAACCGCTCGCGCCTGCCCGCAGGCTGCTCGACGCGGGAGTGACGGTGGCGTTGGCCACCAACGCGAATCCGGGCAGTTCGTACACCACGTCGATGGGCTTCTGCGTGGCGACCGCTGTCCTGCAGATGGGCATGTCCGTGGCGGAGGCAGTACGCGCGGCGACCCTCGGCGGCGCGAAGGCCCTGCGCCGGACCGATGTCGGCGTACTCCGCCCGGGCGCGCGGGCGGATCTGCACGTGCTCGACGCGCCATCCCGGACACACCTCGCATATCGCCCAGGGGTGCCCTTGACGTGGCGTGTGTGGCGCCAGGGAACGCCTGCGGCGTAAGGAGAATCACTTCGTGAACCGCGTTCACCACAAGTTCATCGGCCGAGCGGAGTAGCCCGTCACCCGAAAGGTACCGTGGGAGGTGTGGACCTCTCGCTGATCGTCCTGGTGGTCATCGTCGCCGCATTGGCCTTCGACTTCACCAACGGTTTCCACGACACCGCCAACGCCATGGCCACCTCCATCGCGACCGGCGCCTTGAAACCCAAGGTCGCGGTCACGATCTCCGCCATCCTCAACCTGATCGGCGCGTTCCTGTCCGTCGAGGTGGCCAAGACCATCTCCGGTGGGATCGTCGACGACACCAAGGTCACCCCCGTGGTCGTCTTCGCCGGACTTGTCGGCGCGATCCTGTGGAACCTCGTGACCTGGCTGGTCGGCCTGCCGTCCAGCTCCTCGCACGCACTGTTCGGCGGCCTGATCGGCGCCACCTGGGTCGCTTCCGGGGCCGACGCGGTGCACTTCGCCCAGGTCGTGCAGAAGGTCCTGATCCCCGCGGTGGCCTCGCCGCTGGTGGCCGGGCTGGTCGCGGTCGTCGGCACCTACCTCGTCTACCGGATCACCGCGAAGGTGCGGCAGGACGTGGTGGGCAAGTCGTTCAAGCGTGCGCAGGTGCTGTCGGCGTCGCTGGTCTCGCTCGCGCACGGCACGAACGACGCGCAGAAGACGATGGGTGTCATCACGCTCACCCTGATCTCCTCCGGCGCGCTGGCCGCCGGGTCCGGGCCGCCGCTGTGGGTCGTGCTCAGCGCCGGGCTGGCGATCGCGCTGGGCACCTACATGGGTGGCTGGCGGATCATCCACACGATGGGCCGCAAGATCACCGACGTGCAGACACCGCAGGGGTTCGCCGCCGAGACCAGCGCGGCTGCCACGATCCTGGCGTCCTCGCACCTCGGGTTCGCGCTGTCCACCACCCACGTCTGCTCGGGCGGCATCATCGGGTCCGGCGTCGGACGACGGCTGGCCGAGGTCCGCTGGAGCGTCGCGGGCCGGATGGCGCTGGCGTGGCTGCTGACCCTGCCCGCCGCGGCCGCGGTCGGCGCGGTCGCGGCGAAGGTCGCGACCCTGGGCACCGTCGGCACGGTGGTCGTCGGCCTGGTGCTGGTCGCCGCGGCGCTGGGCATCTGGCTCTGGTCGCGGCGCAACCCGGTGACGCCGCAGTCCGTGGCCGAGCCCGAGCAAGCCGTTCCCGTGGCGGTCTGAGGAGGCATTCCGTGCACATCGACTGGGCTGCCCTCGGCAGCGTGTTCGTGACGGCGCTGGCGGCGGTGGCCGTGGTGACCGGGCTGTTCGCGGTCGGCGTCCGCGGTGTCGCCGCCCGCGCCGACGCCAGGGAGACGGGGGAGAGCGGCACGGCGGGCGCGGTGACGGCGGGCGTGTGCTTCGCCGCGTGCGCGGCCGTCGTGCTCTACGGCATCTACCTCATCGTCGCGGCGTGAGCGAGCACGTTCACCACTGAGCCGCTGGGATCGGCCACGAAGAAACGCCGCACGCCCCACGCCTCGTCGGTGAGCGGGTAGACGACGCGCAGGCCCCGGGCGACGGCTTCGGCGTGGGCCGCGTCGACGGCGTCCGGAGCTCCCACGTCGACGCCGAACCGCGGTTCGGGTGACCCGGGCCGCTGGACGATGACCTGCGCCGCCGGGTTGCCGGGCGAGCGCAGGTTGAGCACCGGGTCCTCCATGGCCACTTCGAGACCGAGGACGCCGACGTAGAAGTCCCGCACTCCAGCGGGGTCCGTGGTGGTCAGGTAAGGCACTATTCGCTGGATCATGCCGTCCATGGTGGCGCCAGCGGCGGGCCGCCGGCTTGGACGAATGGGAACGGTCAGCGCAGGTGTTCCGGCAGCGCGGCCAGCCGCTCCGGCGGCAGCAGGTCGCGCACCTTGGTGATCCTCGCCGGGTCGTCGAGCAGCGCGGCGACCTCGGGCAGCGCGGCGTCCGGGATGAACTCCAGGCTGGTCACGATCGTCGCGTCCGGCAGGTGGTCGACGAACCGCGCGATGGTGATCCAGTCCCGCCGCCTGCTCAGCTCGCGCGCGACCGCGACGACCACCCCCGCCGGCAGCTTCGCGATGATCCCGCGCGCCCGCCGCGGGTCCAGCTCGGCGGCCACGTCGGCGAGGAACGCCGGGGACAGCCGCCCGGCGATCTCCGCCCCGCGGGAGGCTTCGACCAGGCCCGCGATGCGCGCGGCGAGCAACGGCCCGAACACCCGCTCGGCCATCTTCGCCAGCACCGGGATGGGCAGCAGCTTGCTCGCGCCTGCCATCCGCTCCAGCACGCCCAGGTGCGCGTCGAACAACACCGTGGTGGCGCGTTCCCGCAGCTCACGGAGGTCCTCGACGGGCACGTCGGCGAGGTAGCCGAGGCGTTCCGCGCTTACTCCGAGCACGCGGGCGAGCTTGCGGATCTCCGCTTCCTGGGGCGTCACAGGCCGACGGCCTTCCGGACGGCGGGCCGCAGCAGGGCGGGCACGAACTTCAGCGCGTCGTTGCCCGCCTTGGCCAGCGCCGCCGCCTGACGGCGCCGGGCGGAGCGCACGGCGTCGGCTAGGTCCTGCTGGTGGGCCGGGTCCAGCGCGGCGACGCCCGCGGGCGGTTCGGCGCCGAGCTGTTCGGCCAGGGTGCGTTCGGCCATGCCGATCATCATGCCTAATGTCGCGGCATGACACAGGACATCGAAACGTCACGGCTCACCGTCAACGGCCTGAACGCCTACCTCGCGCGGCCCGCGGGCGGCAGTGAGTCCGGGATGCTGCTGCTGCCGATGGTCACCGGCATCGGCGAGCAGTTGCGCGAGTGGGCCGAGGCGATCGCCGCGATCGGCGTCACGGCGCTGGTGTGGGACCCGTTCCACGGCCCGAGCAGCGACGACACGTCGATGCCGGACCTGCTGGCGAAGATGCCCGAACTCGACGACGCGGTCGCGCTGGACGAGCAGACACAGCTGCTGGACCACCTCCTCGGCGAGCTGGGCTGCGCCAAGGCGGGCGTCATCGGGTGGTGTCTCGGCGGGCGGTTCGCGTTGATCCTGGGTGGCCGGGATCACCGCGTGGCGAACGTGGTGGCGTACCACCCGACGGTGCCGGGAGAGACGCCGCCGAACCACACGATGGACGCGATCGCGCACGCCGGGCTGATCAAGGCGCCGGTGATGACGATGTACCCCACGGCCGACGAACTGGTCCCCCGGTCGCGCTTCGACGAGCTGCAATCGGCGTTGCAGGCGCGGGAAACCGGTCCGAGCCTGATCCACGTGTACCCGGCCGCCGAGCACGGCTTCGCCAACAAGACGCGGCACGGGGAGCCGGTCAACGCGGAGGCGTTCGCGATCTCGTGGCCGCAGGTCCTCGAATTCATCCGTGTGACGACAAAAACCTGTCTTTAGACAGATACCGTCCCTCCACCTTGGTCGGTACCGTTCCCTCTCGTGGGGAGATTCTGGGGAAGAACAGCGGAAGTGCTGGCCGGGGCGCCGGTCGTCGCCTTGCTGCTGTACGAGAGCAGGCACAACGCCCAGCCGTGGGAGCTGATCGGCGGGTTGGTGGCGATCGTGGTCGCGGTCGCCGCCACCCGGCGCAGCCCGTGGCTGTCGCTGACCGCCGCGGTGGCGTCGAGTCTCGCCATGATGTTCAGCTTCGGCGGCCGGGTTCCGGTGTGGCCGGTGCTGCTCATGGTGCCGTTCGCCTGCCTGGCCGGACGGCGGATGGAGTCGGTGCGCCCCGCGCTGGCGACGTTCCTGACGATCGGGGGCATCGGCGTCCCGCTGTCGCTCGCGATCGGCAGGCACGCCATGGCCGACTGGGGCGCGGTGATCGGCGTGATGCTGTTCGCCGCGGTGCTGCCGTGGCAGCTCGGCCGGTACATGCGTACGCGGGACGACCTGGTGCGGTCCGGGTGGCAGCGCGCGGAGGAACTGGAGCTGCGGCAACGGATCGTCGCGGAGGAGGCCCGGCTGCGCGAGCGGGCCCGCATCGCCAGCGACATGCATGACTCGCTGGGCCACGAACTGAGCCTGATCGCCCTGCGCGCGGCGGCGCTGGAGATGTCGGGAAGCGCGGAAGCCAAGGCACTGCGCGAAAGCGCCGCCGCGGCCACCGAGCGGTTGCGCGAGATCATCGGCCTGCTGCGCGAAGACGCCCCACCGGTCGACCCGGTCCATGGAGGCGTCCCTGCGCTGGTCGAGCGCGCACGAGCGTCCGGAGTGGACATCGAGTTCTCGGAAGAGCCGGCGGGTGTTGGGGTTGCGGGGGAAAACGCCGGTGCCCCGGCGCAGGCCGCCGCCCTACCGCAGGCTGCGGCGCGACCGCAGACTGCCGCTCCACGGCCGATTGATGCCACCTCGCCGCGGGCTGTGGCTCCGGGGTCGGCTGATGCCGCTTCGCGGCGGGCTGTGGCTCCACCATCGGCTGATGCCGCCTCGCGGCGGGCTGTGGCTCCACCATCGGCTGATGCCGCCTCGCGGCCGACTGTCGATCAACCGTCGGCCGAAGTCACCCCATCGCAGGCTGTCGCTCTACGGCCGATTGATGCCACCTCGCCGCGAGCGGTCACCCCACCGCAGGCTGTCGTTCCACGGCCGGCTGATGCTGCCACCCCATCGCAGACCGGCGCCCCAGCCCGGGCGGCTGCCGGTCCGCACGCTGATGCCGCTTCGATCGCCGACCCGACTCCGGGCATCGGTTCTGTTCCTCCGGTCGCCCCGGGCCAGGCCGGCTCCGGAAACGGTTCTGTTCCGTTCGCCGACCCGATGCCGGATGCCTCGGGTGCGGATGCTGCTCCGCCACTCGCACCGAACACCGACAACCCATCACCGGCTCCCAGCGCGCCGTCCTCTTCGGACGGACCAACCTCGGAACCGCCGATGGTCGAACGCGCCGCTTACCGCGTAGTCCAGGAGGCGCTCACCAACGTGACCAAGCACGCCCCCGGCGCCCGGGTCGCCGTCACCATCTCCCGCGGTCACCAGGAGACCGTCGTCCGGGTGTGCAACGGGCCGCCGCCCGCCGGGCCGTTGCCGGGTACCGTGTCCGGGCGCCAGGGGCTCGAAGGGTTGCGGGAGCGCGTCCGGTTGCTCGGCGGCACCCTCCGGGCCGGGCCGCTCGACGGCGGCTTCGAGGTGGTGGCCCGGCTTCCGCACGCCGCCGCTCCCGCGCCCGTCCAACCCGTGCAGTCCGAGTCCGCCCGCCGGCACGTCCAGGCCCGGCGTGAGGTGCGCCGACGGCTGCTCGCCGCGTTGATCGTGCCGCCCTCGATCATGGCGGGGCTGCTCGGTGTGGTGGGCACGGTCTACCTGTACGAGTGGCAGACCTCCGTGCTGGACCCCGCCGACTACGAGCAGCTGCGTCCCGGCCAGGTCCGCGCCGAGATCGCCGCCGTCCTGCCGCAACGGCAACGCGGCCCGCACGTCCGCGCGCCCGAGCCGCCCGGCCTGGCGTGTGAGTACTACGGCACCGGCCGCAGCATCACCCAGCTCCGCCTGGACGCCTACCGGCTCTGCTTCGCGGGCGACCGGCTCGTGAGCAAAGAACTCCTGACCGACGACAGTGACCGAGGAGAGGTTCCGACGTGATCCGTGTGCTGCTGGCCGACGACGAGGCCATGATCAGGGCCGGCGTCGCCGCCATCCTGTCCGCGGACGACGACATCGAGGTCGTCGCCGAGGCAGGGGACGGCCGCGAGGCCGTCGAGCAGGCCCGGCGCACCCGGCCGGACGTCGCGCTCGTCGACATCCGCATGCCTCGCCTCGACGGCCTCGCCGCGGCCGAGGAGATCCGCGGCCTGCTGCCCGGCACCGGCGTCATCATGCTGACCACCTTCGGCGAGGACGCCTACATCGAGCGCGCCCTCGCCGGCGGCGCCAGCGGGTTCCTGCTGAAGTCCGGCGACCCCCGCGAGCTGATCGCCGGAGTCCGCGCCGTCGCCGACGGTGCGGCCTTCCTGTCTCCGAAGGTCGCGCAGCGGGTGATCGCCCAGCTGTCCGGCGACCGCATGTCCCGGGCCGCGGTGGCCCGGGACCGCATCACCGTCCTGACCGCACGCGAGCGCGAGGTGCTCGCGCTCGTCGGCGCGGGACTGTCCAATGCGGACATCGCCGAGCGGCTGTTCGTGGTCGAGGGCACCGTGAAGGCCTACGTCAGCACGATCCTCGGCAGGCTCGACGTCCGCAACCGGGTCCAGGCGGCGATCATCGCCTACGAGGCGGGGCTGGTGACATGAGCTCAGGCATCCCGGCGCCGCAGCACCTCGTGCCCCACGACGAGCGCGGCGGTAGCCCACGCGGCGAGGATCAGCAGACCGGCCCACGACGGGTACGGCGGGACCAGCCCGGAGACCGGGTTCGGCTGCCCGGACGGCACGAGCGCCGCAGCGCCCGCGACACCGGGCATGTAGTTCACGACCCCGAGCCCGAGCGAACCGGCCACCATCGCGGTCATCAGCATCACCAGGAACGCCACCGTGACGCTGCCCGCAACGCTGCGCAGCGCTGTCCCGATCCCGAGGCTGAGCAAACCGGTGAGCGCGAAGAAGGCCCCGTTCGCCACGCACGCCTGGATGATCTCGCCGGTCGACGCGGCACGCCCGAAACCGTCCATCAACGGCGTCGCCACCGCGATCGCCACCGCCGCGACCACCACGCCGAGCACGAACAACACCGGAGCCAGCACCGCGCCCTTCGCAGCGAGGAACCGGCTCCGGACCGGCACCCACTGCAATGTCCCTCGGATGCTGCCCGTCGCGTACTCGCCTGCGATGAACAGGCTCGCCAACGCGATCACCGCGAACTCGGCGAGGTAGAAACTCCCGCCCGCCACCAGATCCGGCGCCGACTCCTGCGTGCTGCGGTTGTAGGCCACGGAAGTGGCCGACGGCAGCACGAACACCAGCATCAGCACCACCGCGCCGGCCAGGCCCCAGAAGGTCGAGCGCACGGACCAGAACTTGACCCACTCCGAGCGGATCGCCGCGGTCGTCGTCATCGCACACCAGCCTTCCGCGCGGAGTCCGCGCCGTACTCGACCGCGTCCGCGGTCAGTTCCATGTACGCCTGCTCCAGCGACGCCCGCTCCTCGCTCAACCCGTGCAGCCGGACGCCCAGCTCGAAGGCCAGGTCGCCGATCGACTCCACCGTCACGCCGGTCACGAGCACCGAGTCGCCCTCGACCCGCGCGCCGGGCAGCTGGGCCGCCAGCCGTGCACCGTCGGCCGGTTCCGCACAGCGGACCCGCACCACCGAACCGCCGGCGAGCAGCTCACCCAGCGGCGCGTCGGCCAGCAGGCGTCCCTTGCCGATGACGAGGAGGTGGTCGGCGGTCAGCTGCATCTCGCTCATCAGGTGGCTGGAGACCAGGATCGTCCGGCCCTCCGCGGCGAGCGAGCGCATCAGCTGCCGCACCCAGCGCACCCCGTCCGGGTCGAGACCGTTCACCGGCTCGTCGAACAACAGCACTCCCGGGTCGCCGAGCAGTGCCCCGGCGATGCCGAGCCGCTGCCCCATGCCGAGCGAGAACTGGCCGGCCCGCTTCCCCGCGACGTCCGACAACCCGACGGTGGCCAGCACCTCCTCGACGCGGCGGTCCGGGATGTCGTTGCTGCGGGCCATGGCCAGCAGGTGCTTGGCCGCCGAGCGGCCCGGGTGGAGCGCTTTGGCGTCCAGCAGCGCGCCCACCGTGCGCAGTGGCCACCGCAGGTCCCCGTACCGCTTGCCGTCCACCAGTGCCTCGCCGGAGGTCGGGCGGTCCAGCCCCAGCACCATGCGCATCGTGGTCGACTTGCCTGCGCCGTTCGGGCCGAGGAACCCGGTAACCTTGCCCGGCCGCACCGCGAAGGTGAGCTGGTCGACGGCGGTTTTCCCGCCGAAGCGCTTCGTCAGCGCGCGTACCGTGATCATGGCCTCGACGGTAGGAACCGGACACGCCGGGGCGCATCGGCCGAAGGGCATCCACGCACCTGCACTTTCGGCAGGGCAGAATGCGCCCCATGATTTCCCGGCGCAGGGTGAGCCCGCTCGACGTGGCGATGCTGGCGCTGGCCGTCGTCTCCGTCGGCCTGGTCGTCTACGTCACGTTCTTCCCGCACTCGCCCGAAACGGCGCACCGCATCTTCGTCATCGACACCTCGATCTGCGGGGTGTTCCTGATCGAGTTCCTCTGGCGGTGGTCACGCGCCGGGTGGGACAAGCGCTTTCCGCTGCGCAACTGGTACGAGATCCTCGGCATGATCCCGATCGCGCACCCCGCGCTGCGCAGTTTCCGGCTGCTGCGGATCGTGATCGTGATCGTGCGGCTGGCACGCACGGCCGACCGCGCGTTCGGCGAACTGTTCACACAGCGCCTGGTCGAGCGCATGTCCCGGCCGATCGTGTTGGCCATCAAGAAACCGATCACCATCGCGGTGCTCGACGAGGTCGTCAAGGTCATCGAGACCGGCAACTACCCGGAAAACCTGGCCAGGTCACTGGGCGAGAACCGGGAGACGTTGCGCGCCATCATCACCGAGAAGATCAAGGACGACCCGCAGGCGGGCAGACTGTCCAAGCTCCCGTTCCACGACGAGATCCTCCGGTCCCTTGTGGACACGACGATGCGGGTCATGCTCGAGGTGCTGATCGACCCGCGGACGGAAGCGTTCTTCGCCCACGTCGTGCGGGAGAACCGGGAGCAGATCCGGCAAGCGGTGGTGCTCGGCCTGCACGAGGAGGAGAACGAGGAGCTCGAGCGCGATCTGCCTGCCCGGCCGGAGCGGTTCTACGGCGCCTGAGGGTCCGCAGGCCAGGCGTGTTTGGGGTAGCGCCCGCGCAGCTCCGCCCGCACAGCCGGATACCCGCTCGCCCAGAACGACTCCAGATCGCCGGTGACCGCCGCGGGGCGGCCGGCGGGGGAGAGCAGGTGCAGCACGACCGGCACGCGCCCACCCGCGACCTTCGGGGTTTCCCGCCACCCGAACGCGAGCTGCAGCTTCACCGCGAGCACTGGCCGCCCGGACGCGTAGTCGAGCCGCAACCGCGACCCGGAGGGCACCTCGATCCGGTCCGGCGCCAGTTCGTCCAGCCGGCCGGCCTCCGGCCAGGGCAGCAGACGTCGCAACGCCGAGGCCGTGTCGATCCGCGCGAGGTCGGCGCGACGGCGAGCGCGGGACAGCTCCGGCTCCAGCCATTCGTCCACTCTGGACAACAGTGCGGCGTCGTCCACGGCGGGCCACGGGTCGCCGAGGACGTCGTGCAGGAAGGCGATCCGCGCCCGCAGGCGCTCGGCCTCGGTCGACCACGTCAGGACGTTTCCCTCGCGGAGGCCGGTCAGCAGGGCCTCGCGCACGAGAGCGGGGTCCGGGTCCCGCAGCGGCCGGTCACGCAGGACGATCGCGCCCAGCCGCCGGACCCGCCGCGCCACCACGTCGCCGTTCCAGGACACGTCGTCGTGTTCGGTCACCAGGTTCGGGGCAGCCCGCACCGCGAGCTCTTCGTCCGCACGGGCCGCGAGGCGGATCACCCCGTGCGCGCGGCCGGGGTCACGCGTCGCCTCGGCCACGGCGAGCCATTCCGCGTCGCCGAGGCCGCCGCTCGTGGGCAGTTCCGCGGCGGTGCCACCCGCCATCAGGTAGACCGGCGAATCCGGCCCCCGCCGCCGGGCGAGCCGTTCCGGGTGGGCGAGCGCGACCACCAGCGCCGGGTCGGGCGCTTCCGGGCCGCCGGGCACCAGCCGCTCCAGGCGCCGCACCTCGGCATGCCAGCGTGATCCGCGCTCGTCGCGCAGGCGGCGCAGCTCGGCCTCGACGTCGGTGAGCGTGCCGCCCGCGTCCATCAGCGCCACCACCTCCGCTGCGCAACGGGCGCCGACCTGGGCGGCCCCGTCGAGCAGCGCGCGGGCGAGGCGCGGGTGCAGGCCCAGCTCGGCCATGCGCCGGCCGCGTTCGGTGACCGTGTCGCCGTCCAGCGCGCCGAGCGTGCGGAGCAGGTCCTGGCCGGCGGCGAGCGGGCCGTCCGGTGGCGGATCCCACCAGGACAGGCCCGCGCCGTCGGGTGTCGACCAGCAGGCCAGCTCCAGCGCGAGCCGGGCCAGTTCGGCGGTGCGGATCTCCGGTTCGGGGTAGGCGGGCAGGCTGGCCTGCTCGTGCTGCGGCCAGCAGCGGTACGCCCGGCCGGGCGCCTCCCGCCCGGCCCGGCCCGCCCGCTGCTCGGCCACGGCCGCCGACACCCGGACGGTCGCCAGGCCGGGCAGGCCGCGGCGGTGGTCCACCCGGGGCACCCGGGTCTGCCCGGAGTCGACGACCGCCCGCACACCCGGCACGGTCAGGCTCGACTCGGCCACCGCGGTCGCCAGCACCACGCGGCGGCGGTCGCCGGGGCGCAGCGCCGCGTCCTGCTTGCCGGGCGCGAGCCTGCCGTGCAGGGGCAGCACGTCCACGTCCGGGAGGTCGAGCAACCCGCTGACCCGCGCGATCTCGCCCACGCCGGGCAGGAACGCCAAGACGTCGCCGTCGCCTTCGGCGAGCGCCCTGCGCACCGCCCGGGCGACGCACGCCTCGATCCGTTCGCCGCGGGCGGGTGGGACGTAGGTCGTCTCGACCTGGTAGGTGCGCGCCTGCGCGGTGACCACCGGCGCCCCGCCGAGCAGGTCCGCGAGCCGCCCGGACGCGACGGTGGCCGACGTCGCGAGCAGGCGCAGGTCGTCCCGCAGCCCGGCACGCACGTCCAGCAGGAGGGCGAGCAGCAGGTCGGCGTCCAGGTGCCGCTCGTGGCACTCGTCGAGCAGCACGGTCGCGACGCCGGGCAGTTCCGGGTCGTTCTGCACGCGCCGGACCAGCAGGCCGGAGGTGACCACCTCGACGCGCGTGCGCTTCGACACCTTCCGGTCGCCGCGCACGGAGTAGCCGACGGTCTCGCCCACCGGTTCGCCGAGCAGCGCGGCCATCCGGGCGGCCGCCGCACGCGCGGCGAGGCGGCGCGGCTCGGCCACCACGACGCGGCCGTCCGTCCGGGTCATCAAGTCCAGCGGGACGAGCGTCGTCTTGCCGGTCCCGGGCGGTGCGACCAGCACCGCGGTGCCGTGACCGGACAGGGCGTCGGCGAGTTCGCCGAGGACCGCGCGGACGGGGAGATCGGGCAGGTTCATGGCGTGAGCAACCGTAGACGGTGGGCGGTGGCTGAGTCCCTCGTCACCCGGACGTATGGCATTCGCGTGCTGGCCCCGGAACTCACAGGTTTCTCAGGGCAGGCCGCTAGCCTGGGTCCGTGTTCCGCCCGTCCCCCTCCGTGCTCGACGCCGTCGGCACCCTCGTGCGGCTCGGCCTGGCCGCGGTGTGGCTGGTCTCCGGGATCGCCAAGATCAGCGACTCCGGGCAGACGTACCTGGCCGTCAAGGCCTACGACGTCCTGCCCGACGCGCTGCTGCACCCGGTGGCGACCGCGTTGCCGCTGCTGGAGCTGGCCCTCGGCGTCTTCCTGCTGCTCGGGCTCGCCACGCGCTGGGTGGCCGTCGCTTCGGCCGTGCTGCTGGTGGTGTTCATCGCCGGGGTGGCCCAGTCGTGGGCGCGGGGCCTGACCATCGACTGCGGTTGTTTCGGCGGCGGTGGCGAGGTGGCGGCGGGGCAGACCCGGTACCCCCAGGAAATCGCCCGTGACGTGGGCTTCCTGGTCCTGGCCTGCTGGCTGGTCGTGCGCCCGGCGAGCCGGTTCGCGCTGGACGGCTGGCTTCGCGGCGGCGCGCCGCAGGCCGAGCTGGAAGAAGAGAGGATCTGAAGAACGTGGGTGGAGCGGAACGGTCCGCGCGCAAGCGCCGCCAGCAGCAGTCCGCGGCGGCCAGGGCGGTGACCCAGGCCCGCGGTGGTGGCGGCCCCAGCCGGAAGACGATCGTGTCGGTGGTCGCGGTGGTGGTGCTGGCCGCGGTGGTCATCGGCGGGGTGATCTGGACGAACGCGTCGAAGAACGAGACCGAGGGCACGACCATCACGCCCCAGACGGCGGCGGCCGCGCTGGACACCGCGGACGAGCGCCAGGGCGCCACGGTCGTCTCGGGCAAGGCCGACGCCAAGGTCAAGCTCGACATCTGGGCCGACTTCCTGTGCCCCTACTGCGCGCAGCTCCAGCAGAAGTACGGGACGCAGATCGAGGAGCAGATCCAGGCCGGGAACGTGCAGGTCACGTACCACATGATCCCGCTGCTGAACAACCAGTCGGACCCGGCGGGCTACTCGCTGGACTCGGCGAACGCCTCCCTGTGCGCGGCGGACCAGGGCAAGTTCACGCCCTTCCACGACAGCCTGTTCGCCTCCCAGCCGGAGGAGGGCAAGCGTGGCTACGACAAGGCCCAGCTGATCAAACTGGGGCAGGACCTGGGCATCACCGCGCCCGAGTTCGCGACGTGCGTGAACGGCGGCACCTACGACCAGCAGCTCAACGCTGCGCTGGCCGAGGTCTCGAAGGACCCGAACTTCCAGGGCACCCCCACGGTCCTGCACAACGGCCAGGTCATCAACTGGACGCAGGACGGCTGGCTGACGAACCTGGTCAACCAGGCGGGATGAACCGACGCGGGGGGTCGGTCTCGCACGACCGACCCCCCGCGAAACGGCCATCCCGGTGTCATGTAAAGTAGTCGCAGACGAGATGCGGAGTACAACTTCGCTCCGGGGCTATGGCGCAGCTGGTAGCGCACCACACTGGCAGTGTGGGGGTCAGGGGTTCGAGTCCCCTTAGCTCCACAGTTTTCAAGATCGCCTGACCTGCTTGAACTTGCAGGTCAGGCGATATTTTTTGGTGCACCTAAAATTTGTCCATTATGGATCGCGCTTCAGTTACCGTTCAGTAGGTGGGGCAAAACTGGGGCAGCGCCTGACCCCATTTGAAATGGGGTCGCGAAACCCGGCCCCAGGGTGGTCCTCCATCCGGGTGATCTTCCCGAGTGGATTTGGTGGCGGCCGAGGCGACCCGGTCAGGAGCGGTGGACGACGGCTGGCGACCGTGTAGCCCGTCGCGCATGCTGGAGGGGCCCGCCGGGGACGTGAGGGGGACAAGCATGAGCGCCGGAATCGGGGGCACGCTTCAGGCTAGGTTCAGCGCGGCGATCATGCTGGGCATTGGTGACGACGATGCCGTTGAGTGCGTGGTCGAGCAGGACTTCATGACCGAGCAAAAGGCTCGTCAATGGATCGAGCAGACCCTCCCGGCCACCCGTATGCCGGAGTGGGTCTACCGGCGCCCGCATGGCGCAGCCGGAGGCTTCCTGTTCGCCATCTACCGCGAGGGTTTCCGCGTCCACGATGACGACGGGGCTTCCCATTGGGAGGAATACCCGGACGACGCTCCCGAGCACACTGCGGATCTGGTCGATGGTCTTGTGACTTGGTGGCCAAGGGCTGAGTCCTGGTAAATGGCTGCAGCCCTGCGGTAGGGGGCTTCACGCCGGGAAGAGCGCGGGCCGAACGGGACGAGGCGGTGCGGGCGTGGCACGCCCAGCCCCGAACCAGGTGCCGAGACCTTACAGAGCCGGTAGCCCACGGGTGTCACCTGCGGCGACTCGCCGCCGCGAATAGTTCGCGAATATCTTGACCGACTTTTTTAAGTGTGCGACGATGGGGCCATGCTCCCGGACGTGATCTCGGAGGACGAGGCTCAGGCCCTCCTTGCTCCCCACCTCTCCAAGCTCGCCGAGGTGTGCGCCGCCGGCCTGCCCAGTTGGGAAGCGCTCCCGCCCGAGCAGACGATGAAGCAGAGCAAGTTGAGCCGAGCGACGTGGATCAGTGCTGCGATGGCAGCGAAGGCCCGCGAGTTGTTCGACAGTGAGCCGGGCGTCGATGTGTGTGAGAAGCGGGGGTTCCTGACCCTCACCTTCAGCGGTCGCCTCGTCGTGAGGTTCAAGAAGTTCAGCGGTCGGAATCTTCGCACGTCGGGGATACAGACGCTCCAGCGTCAGGCGTTCGAGTCGCAGCAGTTGAGCCTCGATGGTTTGACCGTGACCACGCTCGTCGCCGGGTACCTGTTGGACAAGCTCGAGCAGGAGTATGCCCGGTTGGCGATCGTGTGCCCGTTCAACGGGGACAACCTGTGGGAGATTAACCTGCAGATCCCGGGTGCGGGCGACGCTACGGTGGTTCCGATCGGTCCGAAGCCGACGCCACTTCCGGCCGTCGTAGTGGAGAGCGCTCACAAGAAGAAGACCAGCGAAGAGCAGGAGTAACGATGAACCCGCGCATGTTGGTCATGGCGCGGGAGTCGCGAGGGATGACCCAGAAGGACCTCGCGCAGGCGGCAGGCGTGCCGCAAGGCACCCTGTCGAAGGCGGAGAACGGCAGCACGGAGCTGTCCGAGGACAAGCTGCAGCGCTTGGCCGACGTTCTTCGCTACCCCCGCCATGTTCTTGAGTGGACGGACCCGGTCTACGGATTCGGCAGCTCGAGCTTCTATCACCGCAAGCAGCAAACCTTGCCACAGACGACCTTGCGGAAGATTCAGGCCAACGTCAACTTTCTCTCGATGCGGCTGCGACGACTCTCCAGCTCCATCGACATCAAGGCACCCTTCTCCGTGCCGTGTTACGACGAGGGCGAATACCCCTCTGCGACCGAAGTGGCGCGATCGATTCGCGCCCGATGGATGTTGCCGATGGGTCCGATCGACAGCGTCATCGCCATGCTGGAGTCCGCGGGCGTTTACGTCGTGCGACGCGACTTGGGATCGCCGAGGATTTCGGCCATCAGCGTGTGGCGTCCAGGCGAGAACCCGATGATGGTGCTCAACGAGGGGATGTCTGCAGACCGCGAGCGTTTCACCATGTGCCATGAACTGGGCCACTGGGTGATGCACTCCGAGCCGCCCCTCGAGGAAGGGCGTGCGGAACGAGAAGCTGACGATTTCGCGGCCGAGCTGCTGATGCCAGCAGCGGAAATCCGGCCGCAACTGCACGGCATTGACTTGGCGAAGGCAGCTGCGCTCAAGCGGTACTGGAAGACCGCGATGTCGGCTCTGATCCGCCGTGCCCGCGACCTTGAAGTGATCACCCCTTCTCGCTACCGGAGCTTGTGCGTGCAGATGTCGCAGCACGGCTTCAGCCGAAACGAGCCGGTCGAGGTCGCCCGCGAGGAACCGACCGTTGTCGACGCTATGGTTCGTATCCATCTTGCAGAGCACGGCTACAGTCGGCGTGAATTGGCCGACGTCGTAGGGCTCCGCAGTGACGAGTTTCTCGGTGAGTTTCCGGGGCCTGCGGTTGGTGGTCTCCGACGAGTTCAGTAATCGGAGTGCGGTTCGTCCGCCTTGGATCGCCGTCGCTGGCCTCGCGGATCCGGGCGTAACCAGCGCCGCGCCACGAGGGGTATCGGAGCCGAGTGCCGGCGGTTTACTGCCGGTGCTCGACCTCACCGACGAGCACGGGGCGCTTCATCAGCCTGACTGAGGCATCACACGACACCGGTGTGTCCGAACGGGCTTGCGTTCCGCTACGGCGGTACGAGACCTCGTTGGGGGTAACCGCGGCTCATGAACATCCCTTGCGGCATCCGACCTGAGAACGAGCGCCGTTACCGTGAAGCTGGTAACCGCCACTCGATCGTTGCTGGCCGCCGGCCCGTGGCCAAGAAGTCATGGGCGGTTCGCCGGATGATCTCGAGCGGCAGCTCCGCGTCGGCGGGGTACTCGGTGTCGTTGTCCTGGTAGTAGTACAGCGGCGGTTCCGGAAGCATCTCAGGGCCGTGCGAGTAATACGCCTGGCCGGATGCGCTGTAGAACGCCACGCCCCGGCCCCGCTCGCTGTCCAGTCCGATTTCGAGCATGCCTCGCCCGGGATCGCCAGCGACGAACAACTGGATGCTGTTCGCGCCTTCCCAGCCGGTGACGGTGTCAAGGACGGCGTCGAGGTCCGCGGGCGTCCGCACTGGGGTTGGGCCTTCGGCTTCGGGGTCGAACCACGCGTCTAGCTCCACCACGGTCGTGCGCCTCCTCGGTATACCTTCACTAGCGGCTGCCCATCGGGCTTGACACCGTGGACCGTGAGGGTCGAGCCCTTGGGCAGCAAGACGGGAACCAGCGTGTCACACCCGGCCGGACCAGTGCACGGGCGATTGTTGATCACCACGGTGGCGTGCCGGATGTGGTTCGCTGCCATGTGCGCCGCCAGCTTCATTTCGACATCCGCTGATCGAGTGACCGGCCGCAGTGGCATGCCAAGATCCTCCAGCCGTCGATCCACGAGCTGTTGGTCAGGGTCCCTGCCGCTGACGATCGGGACGGTCGCGCCGTCCGGGGTCCACCAGCGACCATGGGTCTTCCGCCCCCGCTCGCCCCGTCGAATGGGCGGGGGCAACTCAGCTCGAGCGGCCGCCACCGCGTCGTCTGCTGAGTGATCCTCAGCGGTCGGGGACTCCTTGCTGGCACGATCGTTCGGAGCACTCGGCCCAACCGCAGGCCGAGCTGATGTGGCGCCTAGGATTTCGAGGTAACGCTGCAGCATCGCTTCGACGACGCCCAGGGTGGAGTCGTTGCCGGTCATCTCCTGAGCAGCGTTACCGGCCTCGCTGGGGAGAGTGGCACCTTCACCGGTCGCGCCAGCGAAGGCCTGTCCCCAGTGTTCAGCTGCTTCTCCGGTGAGTCCCGCGGCAGTCCGCAAGGCGCGGCGGGCCATGCCGATGCATGCCAAGGCGCGGTGTAGACGCTCGGCTAACTCGTCGACCGACATGCAGCCCGCCCCCCAACAGTCGTCAGGCTGGCCCGGTGCAAATCCATACTCCCGCAAGCGATGTCCGTGTTTCCCGTCTTGCCAGGCTGCGGTGAGGAAATCGAGTGCGTCCTCGGGTAGCTGGTCCAGATTGGTCCACACCAGTTCGGTTCACTTGTGTGGCTTCCGGATGTGCGGGGTTCCGGTCCAGGAGTGGGCGGTGAAGAATAGGAAGTCGTGGGGATCGGGCATTGGCCTCCTCATCTGGCGGTGGCGAGGGCTCCGGGCTGGGTGGTGCGCGATCCGCTGACGTACTGGGAATGTCCTCGCAGCCGTCCTCGAACGCTTCTTTCACAGGTATTGTTCAACTGGTTTCGGTCAGGAGCGCGCCCGGTACTGTGCCCACGTTGTTGCGGCGTCGCGCATCCGCAGTTTCCAGGGGCGCGGGTCGTTGGCTGCGATCTCGGTCCACAGTGCGGCGTTGACTGCGGTGAAGGTGTCGAGCGCTTGCGGTGTCGCGGTGGTCCAGGTCGGGTTGCTGGCTGCCCAGGTCTCGGCGGTGACTGGGGGGTGTCCTTCGGCGATGAGCCAGAGTGCGGTGCAGGCGGTGTCGATCCAGGGCGCGCCGAGGGTCGGCCAGGTCCAGTCCACGAGGCGTGCCCCGTGCTCGGTGATGATGATGTTGTTCGGGTTGAGGTCGGTGTGCAGAAGATGGTCCCCGGCGAGTAGGGCAGGATCGGATGCGATTTGCTCGGCAGCGTCGGCCCACCGGTCTTCGATCCGGCGGCACCCGGTCGGCGGCGGCGGCAGTTCGGTGAGGTGAGCAAGCAGGGCAGCCACGGCCGGGAGATCGGTCGAGTGGGGCGAGAGGTCGGCTGGACGGCCTTCGAGGTGCTCGAAGCCGAGCACGTGCCACCCGGCGATGTCGATCTCCCACAGCAGGCGTGGTGCGATCGGGTACGCGTGTGGATTGATGAAGGCTTCCCGGCGTTGCGCGGCGGCACGCGCGCTGTGGGTGCCTTTGGCGAAAACCAGGCCCGTGTCGGTGTGCAGCCGCGCCGTGAACGCGGTGTTGAGTCCGGCGCTGATCGTCTCTGCGCGGCGGACTTCGCCGGCCCGTTCCTGCACGGCTGCTCGCACTGCCGTAGGCAACTGCTCCCACTGGAGCCGTGGTGCGGTGGGGTTCATCGCCTGCGCGGTGGACCAGGTGGAGGCGGGGGTCATGCGTGCACGGTGCTCGCATAGCCGAGTGGCCGCAGCCCTTCGGACAGGAACAGTCGATCGGATGCTCCATCGACACGTGTCTGGAGCAGTTGGTAATGGGCGCGGTGGTGCACGCTCCAGCGCTCGACGGCGCGCCACAGAGCTCGCCCGTGACCATGACCCCGCTGCCCAGGTAGGACCCCGAAGTACTGCGGCAGCAGCATTCGCCGGCCGGAGCGGTCGGAGATGATGGTCAGCGGGCCGATCGCGCCGACGACGCGGCCGCCGGCTTGGGTGACGAGGATGGGTCCGTCCTGGTGGCCGGCGTCGCGGCGATTGTGCAGGAATTCGAATCCGTGGTCGGCCATCGCTGCGGCGAAGTCGGCGAAGGTGGCGGCGACGTCGCGGTCGCAGTCGTCCAGTTCGGTCACCGCCGGGTCTGTCGTGGGTTCGGGGGCTGGGTGGTTGAAGTCCTTGACGAGCACCCGGGTCTGGTTTGCGTGGCCGGTGGGGTTGGTGCTGAACCACATCACCCGTCCGTGTGCTGCTGCGTAGGTGGTGCAGCAGCGGCGTGTCGCCGCCCGTAACGCGTCGAGATCAGGGGAGTCGCCGTAGAAGTAGGTCTTCACAGTGCCGCCGCCGCGTCGGGTGACGACTGGGATGATCGTGTGGTCAGGGCGGTGAACGATCTCGTCCATGAGCACCGTGTCGTCCTTGGTGGGGGACCAGCGGCGGTCCTTGTCGAACGGGAGTGCGACGCCGGTTCGGCTGGCGGTCAGCACTTCGGTGAACACGTCGATGAACATCTCCGGGGTGCACAGGTCGGGGTGCGCGGGTCCCAGAACCGGGACGTAGGGCACGGTCAGCACACGACTCAACCAGTCGGCCCGCAATCGCATGCGTTGCAGACTAGGACCGTACGGTGGGGCACCGGCGCGCGGACACGCCGATGCCCCAGTGGGCGGGTCAGTACGGGTTGTCGTCACCTGCGTTGCAGGAGCACTTCGAGGACTCGACCAGCACGTCGAGGTCGTCGACGAACTCCAGCTCGTCGGAGTCCGTACGCGGGGGCTGCAGCTCGAGCAGGACAGCGGTCACGGCGATCACCTCCTTCCGCGGGTTTCGGAGTCAGGATCCGTGTTGGCAGTAGGCCGATAGTGGTGCTTTGGCCTTGCGGTAGAGCTGCACCAGCGGCATACACGTGCCGCAGGAGCCTTGGAGCTGGCAGCCGGTGCAGCCGCCTTGGCGGAGCAGCAGCGCGTCGGCGATCCCGCCGAGCTGGGTCAGGCCCTCGACACCTTCGGTCATGAGCGGGATCTGCGGGTCGCGGCCGACTTTGCAGATGCTGGCCATGCCGTGCGGGTCGACGTGGAAGAAGGTGTGCCCGGCTGAGCAGCCGGTGAAGGGTTTGCGTTTGCGCAGGTACTCCTGCGACTGGGCGGGCAGGGACTCGGCGCCGCCGTAGATGGTCGGCGACATGTTGGAGAACACGTGGTAGGGCAGGTCGAAGCGCTCGGCCAGAGCTTCCATGGCGTCGACTTCGTGGGCGTTGGTGTTGGTGACGATCAGGTTGAGATTCATCGGCAGCCGGGCCTCGTGGGCGGCGGTGAGGCCGCGCAGGAACTTGTCGAACGAGCCGCGGCGGCGGGTCAGCCCGTCGTAGCTCTCGGCCGTGGCGCCATAGACGCTGATCGTCAGCCGGTACGGGCGCATCGTGGTCAGTAGCTCGAGGATCGCGGGGTTGTGCAGCCGGGAGCCGTTGGAGGAGATCGACAGCATCATGCCCTGCTCGAACGCGCACCGGTACACCTCGGGGAACAGCTTGTCGATCAGCGGCTCGCCGCCGGTCAGCTGTAGCCACAGCACGCCGGCGTCGCGCATTATGTGCAGCAGCCGCTCCCGATCCGGCCAGGACAGGCCCTCGAACTTCTTCAGCCCGAGGTAACAGTGCTTGCAGTCGTAGTTGCAGCCCAGGTTCAACTCATACGACGCCCGCCCATACCCGAAGGGGGAGACCGGACGAACCAGCACCGCCTCGCCGACCCGGTGGCCGGTGAGGTCGAGGTCGGGCCAGCGGCGCCGGACGGCGTCGACCAGCCACTGGGGGCATCGGCCCGTGCCGGACTGTTCCAGCTCCCGGTGTCGACGTGGGCCGATCTTGATCCCGCTGGGGCTGCCCGGACGCAGCAGAAGGAAGTCCTCGAGGAACTGGCTGGCGATCAGGTCATGCACGGGAACTCCTCGGAGTGTCGGCGAGAACGGAGTTGGTCGCCCGTGCCCGCGCGCGGGGAGGGTGCACAGTCGCGCGGGCACGGGCAGCTCAAGCGTGAGCCCGGAAGGACGGCCGAGTGCTGGCCTGCTCGATCCGCGTGGCCTCGTCCTCGAGGTAGGTCCCGACGTCGCGGAAGATCCCGGCCATCTCGCGCAACTCATGCGGCGGCAGGTGGCCGTGGGCGTCCTGGAACTCCAGCATCCGGCGCGTCGCGCCGCCCATACCCGCGTTGATGCGCATGAGGTTTCCCAGGACGTCGAACTCTCGCTTGACCTCGCTCACGCATCCAGCATCGCGGCAGCTCAGGTGCCTGTACAGCCCAGATAGCAGGTAGGTCAAGGGGATGTTGAGGGGATGATTGCTGGGACGTTCCCGGCTACCGGGCGGTTACGAACAGTGTCAGACTGAGCACGAACCCGTCGTCCGCCCGGAGCCCTGATGACCATCGAGCCGAACGACCGCCTAAAGCGTGCCCGCGAGCGCGTCGAGTCGCCCAATGCCACAGGTCAACCCCTCAGTCGGCAGGAACTCGCCGAGCTGGTCAACGCCTGGATCCGCACCCACAAGGATCGCCGTGACGACCTGAACGCCAACTACATCGGCAAGCTGGAGACAGGCCGCATCCGCTGGCCGCAGGACCCCATCCGCCGGGAAGCGTTTCGTGCCGTGCTCGGGGCGGCCACGGATGCCGACCTCGGGTTCCAGCGCCCGCGCCGTTCCCGCTCTACCGTGGCCGACGTGGACCGACAGCAGTTTCTTCGCGCAGCAGTAGGCGTGACCGCCGGTGCCGCGATCGCCAGGTCGTCCCTGGCCGATCTCCTGGCTCCCAGCGAGCGAACACCTGTTCCCGCCAGCATCGGCATGGACCACGTCCGTGAGGTCCGGACCGCGGCCTCCGCGTTCGGCTCCTGGGATGCCACGTACGGCGGCGGTGTCGTCCGCGAGGCTGTCACGGCGCAGCTGATTCATTGCGCGGAACTGCTCAATGCCCGCTGCTCACCTGCCGTGCGGCGGGACATGCTGTCGGCGGTCGGCTATCTCGCGCACGTCACCGCGTTCATGGCCTTCGACGCCTACGCCCACGAAGATGCCCGCCGCATGTTCGACTTCGCCCTCTTGTGCGCGGAGAACGCCGGGGACTGGCACTTGCGCGCCAAGGTGCTCTCCTCGATGGCCCGTCAGGCGATCTGGTGCGGGGACGCCGATGGTGGTCTGACCTACACCGAACTGGCCCTCGTGCGAGCGGATCGCCTCACCGCGACCGAGCAGGCGATGCTGCACACCGCCCGCGCCCGTGCCCTGGCCAAACTCGGCCGGGTCGAGGAAACCGCTGCCGCCGTGGGCGTCGCCGACGACGCGTTCAGCCGCAGTCAACCCGACAACGACCCGCCATGGATGGCCTACTACGACGCCGCACAACATGCCGGAGACACCGGACACGCCCTGTGGGACACCGCGATGCACGGCCATTTCAGGAGCGAGGCCCGCCGTCGCCTCGCCGCGGCCGTCGCGGGCCACGACGCGGGACACGCCCGATCACGTGCGATCTCCCAGATCAAGCTGGCATCCCTCGTGATGGTCACGGGTGACCCTGCCGAAGCGGCGGCGCTCGGGACACAGGCACTGGACTGGTCCGGCCCGATCAAATCACGCCGAGCCGCGGACGACCTGCGGGACCTGCGCAAACTGGCGCGTGACCATGATCGGGAGAACGCCGTCGCAGAACTGGCCCACCGAATCGGTGGAGCGGTGGCGCGATGAGCCGCGAGGACACCAGCCGTGCCGTGCTCGGCCAGGCAGCCCATCTGGCCGGGCTTGACGCATCCGGCGCCACCCTCATCCGCCTCGGGGAGAACGACCTGTGGCGGCTTCCGGGCGGCGTGGTCGCCCGCATCGCTCGTGCCGGGCAGGACGCCGCGGCTGCCAAGGAGGTCGCGGTCGCTCATTGGCTGGAGGAGGGCGGCGTAGACGCGGTGCGCGTGATCCGTGACATCGACCAGCCGGTGCACGTCGTCGGACGTCCGGTGACGTTCTGGCACGAGCTGCCACCTCACGAACAAGGAACTGTGGCCGACGTCGCCGCAGCCCTCCGCCAGGTGCACAAGCTGGACCCGCCGGCCGGGTTCACACTGCCGGCACTTGCGCCGTTCGTTCGGCTGGCCGAACGTATCGATAGGGCAACCACGCTCACTGGCACCGATCGGGCATGGCTGGCCGGGCACCTCACCGCCTTGCAGGACCGGTACGCCGGCCTCCCCGCCGGCCTACCTCGCGGCGTCGTGCATGGTGACGCCTGGCGCGGCAACATCGCCCGCACCGCGAACGGCCGGGCGATCCTGCTCGACCTCGAGCGCACGGCGATCGGGCCGCCGGAGTGGGATCTCGTCTCCACGGCTGTGTCCCGCGTCACCACCGGGTGGCTCGCCGAACCAGAGTGGACTGCCTACTGCGGCGCCTACGGCCACGACGTCACCACCTGGCCGGGGTTCGACGTCCTGAGAGACATCCGCGAGTTGCGCATGACGCTCATGGCCTGTCAGCTCGCTGCGGAGAATCCGCGCTACCAGGAGCAGGCCGCGCATCGGCTGGCCTGCATCCGGGGCGAGCGAGGGCCACGGCCATGGGCTGGGTGGGCAGCCGTCCCCTGACACACGTTCGAAGCAGCACGTGCCGGGACCTGCACGTCCCGGCGTGAGCAGCTGGCCGGCCGGAACCGTCTTGGCGGGTACTCCGACGGTGCATTGCCTGCTCGAAATCCGGATCTCGGGGCCGGCTTCAGCCGACGCGGACTCTGGGCCTTCAGTTTGAGCGCGTCCGCCGACCGTGAGTTTGAGGCCTGGCTAAGGTCGAGTCCATGGTTAGAGCGACCAAGGACTAACAGGTCAGCACGTCGTTAAGGGACTGGCGCTGGGTGTGATCGCCGCTCGGATCGAGGGCTTGACCAGCGACAAGATGGCGCTGGAGCTGAACTTCAACCACGTATGGGGGCGCTGGGGCGCGGCGGCGCGGTTCCCCAGTCTGGGCGGCATGAACCCGGGCAACCTGTTCTGGGGCGACGTTCACCGGTCCGCCGCGCGCAGGTGGGCCTCAACCGCGTGGGAGATCGACGGACAGTGGATTAGGCCCTACCTGAGAGATGGTTGGATGCTCGAGGAAGTCGCAACCTGCTTGGACGATTTCGCGGACGACCGTGCATCAGCGGCCGATTGGCTTGAACTCGGACGTTTTTATGTGGACAGGTTCACGGCAGAGGAGAAGATCCTCGGCTAATACTGCAACGGCAGTTGGCAGTGTTGTGGTAGATCATCCTCGTGGTGGTCGATGTGGTGATGGAGCAGCTGGATCGGGTGCATGAGCGGATCGGGGGCCGGTTCGCGCGGTCGGAACCGCGTGGTCGTGCGCGGGTGTATGTGTCCGGGCTGGTCGCGGGCTTGGAGCGGAAGAACGGGTGGACACTGGCCGAGCAGGCCGGCGAGATGTCGCCGGATGGGATGCAGCGGCTGCTGCGCTGGGCGGACTGGGACATCGACGGCGTGCGGGACGACGTCCGGGACTACGTGATCGAGCACCTCGGCGAGCCGGGCGGGGTGTTGATCGTGGACGACACCGGCTTCCTGAAGAAAGGCACACGCTCGGCCGGGGTGCAACGGCAGTACTCCGGAACCGCCGGGCGGATCGAGAACTGCCAGATCGGAACCTTCCTCGCCTATGCATCGCCTCGTGGGCATGCGCTGATCGATCGCGAGCTATATCTGCCCGAGCCCTGGATCGCCGACCCTGCCCGGTGCCGACGGGCGGGGATACCGGAGGGAACCGAGTTCGAGACCAAGCCGCGGCAAGCCATGGCGATGCTGGGGCGCGCGTTCGCCGCGAAAGTGCCGTTCGCCTGGATCACCGCCGATGAGGCATACGGCCAGGTCAAGTATCTGCGGATGTGGCTGGAAGCTCACGATGCCGCGCATGTGCTGGCCACCAAGGTTAACGACACCCTGGTCACCACCGGCGGCCGCGAGGCCCGAGCCGACGAGCTGATCGCGGGCCTGCCCACCCGGTCGTGGCGGAGGCTGTCGGTCGGCGCCGGGGCGCACGGGCCGCGGGAGTACGACTGGGCGCGGGTGCCGATCCGGATCGGCTGGCAGCCCGGACGCGGGCACTGGCTGCTCGCCCGCCGCTCACTCTCGGATCCGACCGAGATCGCCTACTACGTCTGCTACGGACCCCGCCGCTCGAGCCTGCTGGACCTGGCCTGGATCGCCGGCACCCGCTGGCGGATCGAAGAATGCTTCCAGCAGGCCAAGAACGAAGCCGGACTCGATCACTACCAGGTCCGGTCATGGCGCGCATGGTATGCCCACATCACGCTGTCGATGCTCGCCCATGCCTGGCTCGCCGTCTCCAGATCCCTTGCCATAAAAGGGGAATCGGTGTCAGCGAGCCGGGCATGATCGGGTTCACGCTACCGGAGATCCGACGACTGCTCACCAAACTCGTCCTGCGTGTCGCCGACACCGCCGAGCACGTCTGGGCCTGGTCATCCTTCCGCCGCCGACGACAACACCAAGCCCGCCTCAGCCACTACTAACAACGCGGCTACCCACTCACCTAACTGCCGTTGCAGTACTAAGCCACGATCCGGGGCGGCTAGGTCACCCGCCGCGAGGGCTGTGAAGGCCAAAGGGGCCACTTTCGTCAAGACCTTACGGGCATTACTTCGTGTGGTCGGGTACCGAGGGCAAGGTGGCTTGCGTTGCTCCGCTCAGCTCTCCGCGCACATCAGTGTGCGAAGTGCTTTCTCGAGATGATCGTGAGTCTGCTCGGCGGTTAACGCGAGACTGCCCAACTCGGCCAGGAGCGTCCGGTACCGTGCAACGACCTCCGGATAGGCCAGGTAGGTCGCGGTGTCGAGGTGCTTGAGGTAGACGACACTGTGGCCACCTTCGCGGTCGTACAGGACGAAAGCACCATGCTGACCGTCGTGCCAATCGAGTCTGTCCGGAACGACTCGCAGTTCGACGTTCTCCTGATCGACAGCCGAAAGCAGCCGTTCGATCTGCTCGGCCATGACGTTATCGCCGCCTACCCGTGATTCCAGCGCCGACATTCCGAGAAACACATTGTACTGTTTTGCCCTGTTCTGGAAAATCAAGCTCTGACGTCCAAGTTTCAACGCCACGTCCTGCGCAGGGTTCCTCGGCTCGGTACGGCGAGCATATCTCGCGGTTTGCAGAAGGTCGGGAACTCGCAGCGGTGACCATTCCGCGACCACGGTTGCTTCTGACTCGACTTCGAGGACTTCGGTCACTTGATCGGAGACGCCGAACAAGCCCACGGCGCCGCCGTGCGCGCTGACCCACCGGGTGACCTGCAGCAGATCCTCGCGTGCGCGGTCAGTTAGGCCGAGGGCGTCGGCGAAGGCCGATGTCTGGTCCTCTGAGGGGACAAGCGAGCCGTCGAGCCACCGGCTCAGCGTTGTGTGTGCCACGCCGAGGCCTTTCGCGATCGCCCGCATGCTCGTTTGCGGAGAGCGGGTCGACCAGTGGGCCCGAAGGAGTCGCGCCAAGGGCTGATCTCCGCTCGCAGGTATGCCTCCGCCGTGACTCGACATGAAGTGAAGAGTACAGACGCAGATCTCTTCCTGCGAACGACCCGATTGGGCTATTGCTGCCTCGTATCGACGTAATGCACGGTCGATGGTGGTGCGGTGACCGGGACCGCCCGCACCAAACATTAGGAAGAGGGAGTCATGTGGCGTTCAGAATTGTTTGCCCGGTCGTTGTCCAGGTTTGTTGGCCGAATCAAGGGGCAGCCTGGTTGTCGTCATGCGAAGGCTAGGCGGGAGAAGGTTGTCCTCAACGAAAAGAATGGCTGGGGGCGAGTTCGTGGAGTTCGGCGATGACCGAACGAGTCCGTGAACCCCACTATCGATATCTCGTCGCTTTTGAGGCCATCAAGTCGCGCATCGAAGCTGGGGAGTTGCCGCCGAATGCGCCGCTTCCGGCTGAGCGGCGTCTCGCACAGGAACTCGGCTTCGCTATCGGGACGGTTCGGCATGCGACTCGGCTACTTCGAGAGCATGGCTTCGTCGTCACTGTCCGGTCGAAGGGAACGTTCGTTGCGCCCGACGTTGGTCCATCGGATGGGGGTGAGAATGATGCAATACAGGAATAGGGAGTTCCTCTGCAGATGTCCTGAGTAGTTTTACTCAGCACCCCGTCGTCTTTTTACTTATGGTCCCTCACCCATCTGGGGTAACTGGGTTTCGGTCGGTTGCATGGAGTCAACTGATCAAGGTATGCAAGTGATGTTGCTGCGGGAGTGTCGATGCTGCTGTAAGACCAGGTCCCCAACGGTCACCGGGCATGGCGCAGTACGTATCTGAAGGGTCTGTACCCGTGTTGCGGTGCGGAGCCCGCTGGTCGGGGGGAACGTGAGGTCGATCAACAGCTTCGCGGCGGCCGTCCATCGTTGGCGGCGAGAGCGCGGTATGTCGCTGGGCGACGTCGCGGTTCGGGCAGGCTACAGCGTCAGCTACCTGTCGAAGATGCTGCATGGCCATCGCCGCCTACTGCCCTCAGTCGTCACGCGGATCGACGAGGTGCTAGGCGCGAGCGGTGAGCTCGAGCGGATCGCGCGCGACCAGGAGCCGTCGCGGCGGCCCCCGCCCAGGCCGATGCAATTGCCTTCGGGTGCTGCCGACTTCGTCGGCCGCGAAGCATACCTGCATCAGCTCGACACCGCCTTGATCACGAGGGCTCGGCCAGGCGCCGCAGCCACCATCGTCATCGAGGGCGGATTCTGGGTGGGTAAGACCGAACTGGCGCTGCAATGGGCCGCTCGCGTCCAGTCACGCTTTCCTGGTGGCTGCCTCTTCGCCGACATGCGGGGCTTGGCTCCCGGGGTGGCCGCTGACCCTGACGAGGTGCTGGACGCCTTCTTGCAGGCACTCGGTGCGCCGCCGGAAGCCCTGCGCGGTTCCACTGGTGACCGAGCGGCCCATTACCGTTCGCTGTTGGCACAGCGACCTGCGCTCGTCGTGCTGGACAACATCGCGAGTTATGACCAGGTGCACCACCTGTTGCCGGGAGCCGGCAGCGCCGTCGTGCTAACCAGTCGAGAGCACCAGTCCGCCCTCTTGCTGCGCAGCGGCGGCCTGCACATGGAGCTGCCGCCACTGTCGCGGGAGGAGGCGCTGACGCTACTGAGGCGCCGGGTCGGCGAAGCGCGAGTCGACGTCGAAGTCTCAGCGGCCGAGGCGTTGATCGAGAGGTGTGGCAGGCTTCCGATGGCCGTCCTCATCGCGGCGGAGCACATCCAGCAACATCACCACGGCTCGTTGGCGGGTTTCGCCGGCGAACTGACGGCCGAAGCGCGCCGGCTCGATCTGTTCGCCTCGACGGAGCCTGCGGTCAACATCCACGGCGTCATTGACCTGTCGTACCTTGCCCTCCCGCTGCGTGCCCGGCGGGTGTTCAGGCTGACGGGAATCAGCCCGGCCCCGCTCATGAGTGCGGAATCCACAGCTGCGCTGACCGGGCTGTCCCGGGACGAGTCGCGTGAGGATCTGGATCTGCTGCGCGCTGCACACCTGCTTGAAGACGTTCAGGGCGGCCGGTTTCGGATGAACGACCTCCTGCACGCCTACGCGCATCAACGCGCAGTCGTCGAGGAGTCTCTCGCGGAAGTGGAGCGAGCGCACGATCGTGTGCTGCGCTGGTACACCGCGACGGCTTGGCACGCTGCCAACGCGTTGGCCCCGCATTGGTCAGGGATGGCGTTGGCTCCGGACGCCGGTCGCGAGATCGAGCCGCTGACCTTCGAGGACAGCGGTTATGAAGGCGCGATGGCTTGGTGTGACGCGGAGGCGGAAACGGCGATCCACGTCGCCCGACGAGCGAAGAGCCACGTCGCGCGAGATGCGGTGTGGATGCTGCCGACCCTGTTCCTGCCGTACTTCTACATCACCAAGCAGTGGGGCAACTGGCTGACGGCGGCGACCGACAGCCTGGCAGCAGCACGCCGGTCAGGGAGTCGCCGTGGAATGGCCTGGTGTCTACACAGCCTTGGCTGGGCCCAGCACGAACTCGGTCGTACTGACGAAGCGTTGCACAACCTTCGCGACGCTCTCCGGTTGCGCAACGAACTCGGTGATGACGACCGTGTGCGAGGCTGGACGCTCTTCGCCCTGGGTACCGCCTGTCTCGGTGCGGGTGAGTGTGAGGAAGCACGCCGGCACCTCGACGAGGCTGACCAGCTCTTCGCTGAATTGGCCTTCTCGTTCGGAAGGGCGTTCACCTGCGCCTCTCTTGCGCATGTACACCAGGTTTTCGGTGATGTCACTGCCGCGACTCAAGCCGCGCTGGATGCCCTGACGTATGCCCAGGAGGTCCCAGCCGTGCCGGTGCTCAGCCTGGCACATCACCAGTACGGCCTCTTGTTGCTGGAACAACGGCACTACAGGACCGCATTGAGCCACTTCGATGCGGCGCTGAGGCTTCGACGGGCAAGTCGCGAGCGATGGGGCGAAGCTGACACCCTCATCGCGCGCGCCGACGCCCTGTCAAAGTCGGGCAATCTACCCGCGGCCCGCGTGTCGTATCACGAGGCCGCCGAGATCCTGGAGGCGCTTCACGATCCTCGCGCCCTCGACATCCGGACCCGGATCGCCAAACTCAACGCTGATCTCGACGACGCGTAAGGCGCGCGGAGTAACTGCCAGATGAAAACTCTTGTCGTTTTGACAAGATGAGCACAGGATCATCACCGAACGCAGGACAGAACTGTCCTCTGGGAACTGTTCCGTACCGCTCCTGGGTGCGACATAGTCGGCCCATGCGAGATCAACCTTTCGGGTTCACCGATTCAGCCGGGGGATCGATGACGCTGAAAGGTTTCGCGAGCCGGGTGGTGTCGTGCCCCCAGACTCCGCCCGGCTCATTCCTCCCCGCCACCGGGATCGCCCCGGGTGAGTCACTCCGAAGACGGTTACTGGCCTGGTCATTCCCGTGATTCGCCACGCGACGCGTCTAGCCGGTAACCGTGACCACAGCCAGCACGCCGCCGAGGAAACAGGGGCCGAACGGCACGACGGCCGCCCCGCGCTCATCTCGTGTATGTGCTCGCGGGATCGCGGAAAGCACCAAGGCCAGGACGGAAGCCACGAGCAGTGCAGCGGCGACGGCGGGCCAACCGGACCAACCCGTCACGAGGCCAACCACGGCGGCGAGCCGCACGTCCCCTGCGCCGATTCCGCCTCCGGTCGCCAGAGCCAGTATCAGACAGCATCCGGCCGAAGCCAGCAGAGCCCAGAGTGCTCGAAGGCCCGGGGCGGGATCAGCGCGGATCAACGACAGAGCCGCGAATCCCACCGCGGCGCCGACCAATTGGGGCAAGACCAACGCCCGGGGTAACCGATGTTCGCACCAGTCGATCACTGCCAACGGCACTCCCAGCACGGCCGCAACGCCGTACACGAAAACTTCACCACGGGTGCCGATTCGCCAACTGAGGAGCGCCAACACAGCTGCGGTGAGCACGGCGCCGAACCAGCGCGACCTGGCGACGGTGCCGCCCGTGAGCAGGAAGCGGCGAGTGAGGTCAACGGTTCCGGTGCCGAGCAGGGCGCCCGCAGCCGCCCAGCCTGCGGGCCACCACCAGTCGGTAGCCATGCTCTGCTCCAGGTCGCTTGTCAGGGCGTGAGTCTCCTGTCGGCCATCGTGCCAGCCCAGTGGCACCACGACCCGAACAACAGCGTGGAATGCGGTGGTACTTCGGGCAGTGTCCGCCCAACGGGTGAACTTCGCGTCAAACAGGCGGGGTCGATCTTCGGTGCGGCGAAGGTCGGATTGGACAAGAACGGTGAGCGCCCTCTGCCAGCGGCTTGCGCTCACCATCGAGAGTCGAGGCCGTGGGGGAACGCAATGGGAACACACCGTCGTCAGACGCTCGCCGGTATCGCGTGCGTCGCGTTCACTGTGGCCGGGTGCAGTTCCGGCGAGAGCGCGAACGTCGCCGAGCCGGCTCGGGCACCCGCACCTTCCTCCGCCGCCAGTGCCAGCTCGACTTCGCCCGTGGAGACCGCGCAGCAGAAGGCGGTGGACTCCTACCTGCGCATGTGGGAGGACGTCGCAGCCGTGGCGACTACCTCCGACTGGCAGTCGCCAAAGCTGGCCGACCACGCCACCGGCGACGCGCTGTCGGTGCTGTCCCGGCAGATGTACGCCGATCATTACAACGGGCTGGTCACGAGGGGAAAGCCGGTCAACAACCCGGTGGTCCAGTCCGTCGAGCCTCCGGACGTGCCCACCACAGTCCTGATCCGCGATTGCTCGGACGCCAGCAACTGGTTGAAGTACCGCGCCGACAACGGGCAGCTCGCTGATGACGAGCCCGGCGGAAAGCACTTGATCAACGCCGAGGTGAAGCTGGCTGTGGACGGCTCTTGGCGGGTGACCCGGTTCGCCGTCGAGGGGACCGGGACATGCTGATCGTCAGACGCGCCGGCGTCACCACAGTTCTGATCTCCATGGCACTGCTCGCCAGCGCAGCGCCGGCGATGGCGGGTGACTGGTACGGCGACGTCGACTGTGGTCAGAACCCGTATCCCGGGTGCGAGCTGGGAGCGGGCAGCCGCGACAACAGCGCACCCCAGCGCCGCCCGGTCGCAGTACCGTATCCGGGCACCCAACAGGCCCAGGAGCACAGGCTTGGCGAGAAGGCGCCGCCCCCTGGCGACCGCATTCTCGGCGGCGATTCCGGCCTGGCGAACTGTTCCTACGTCCGGAGCGACTACCAGCCGCCGTCCAATGGCGTGGCCACTGTGAGTCATCAGCCTCGTCCGGCGCGTGGCACGAGCGTGCATCTCGTCTCGCGCATCTCCGGCTACGCGAAGGGCGTGGTGCTGGCACAGGCTCCGGGGGAGAGCGGTGCGTGGTACGTCTACCAGTGTTCGGGCCCGGGCGGCCGGGATGCGCTGTACCGGGCTCCGGTATGGATTCCGGACGGTTCGGCGCCTGGGGCCGCGGCGTTGCCGTCGCCAGAGGAGTTGGCGGAGCACGCTCGGTCGCAGTTGCGGTTGCCCAGCCCCGTGATCGCGTCGAACCCTGCGGGCACGCAGCTTGTTCGGTTGCCGACGTGGTTGTGGGTGGACCGGGCGGTGTGGCAGCCGCGATCGGCGACGGCGTCGGTGCCTGGGGTGTCGGTCACGGCGACGGCGACTCCGACGTCGGTGTCGTGGTCGATGGGTGACGGCGGGACGCTGACGTGTACCGGCCCGGGGACTCCCTTCCCCGCGGGTGGCGACCCGCACGCCGCGTCGCCGGACTGCGGGCACACCTACCGGCGGTCGTCGGCGTTGGCGCCAGGGGAGCGGTTTCCGGCGGCGGCGACGGTGCACTGGCGCGTGACATGGTCGGGCGCTGGGGCGTCGGGCACGTTCCCGGACATGACGACGAGCGGTGCGGCGTCGTTCCGCGTCGCGGAAGCCCAAGCGTTGGGAACCGGATAAGACCCGCGATTCGACACAACCGAACTCTGTCCCTTTTCTGACTGCGTATTCCCCGTATGAATGCGCGGTTGGGCGAGCTTTGCCTGGAGGACCTACCGTGACCAGCACCGACACGCCCCACATTCGTGTTCAGGAAAGTTCTGCCGAATCGGCGGGACGATGGCTGAATTCCGCGGGGGCCCCGTCGGCGCCGCCTCGCCGGTCGCGCCGTCGGTTGCCGCACCTGGTGCTCGGTCTGCTCCTGGTCGTGGTGTGTGTTGGGGGCGCCTTGTGGTGGACCGCAGGCAGCGGGGACCGCGTGCCGGTGCTGGTGGTCGCGCGCCCGGTCACCGTGGGCCAGGTTCTGACGTCGGCGGATCTCCGTACTGCCGAGGTGGCGGTGCCGTGGGGTGTGGCGACCGTGCCCGCAGAACAGGTCTCGGGGGTGCTGGGGCGTCCGATGGCGACCAGCCTCGCGCCTGGTGCGCTGCTGACCCCGGACAGCGTCGGCGCTGCCGCGATCCCCGCACTCGGCCGGGCCGTGGCAGCGGTCGCGGTTAAGCCTGGCCAGTTTCCGCCCGAGCTCAGCCCCGGTGCGCCAGTGACGGTCGTCGTCACCGCCGACACCGCGGCGCCCGCCGTCGGCAGCGCGGGGCAGGGACAGGGCGTGCCCTGGCGAGCCACGGTCATCGGGGTCTCGCCCGCCGGCACCGATCAGGCCACGGTGGTGTCCCTGGAGCTGGAAAGCACCGCGGCCACCCAGCTGGCCCAGGTCCCGGCTGGGCAGCTTGCTCTGGTGATGCAAACGTCGGGAGGGACGCGCTGATGCTCATCGCTCTCGCCAGCTTGAAAGGCTCACCCGGCGTCACGACCCTTGCGGTGGCGCTCGCCATGCAGTGGCCCGAGGCCGCGCACGTACGGCGCCTGGTGGCCGAGATGGACCCGAGCGGGGGAGATCTGGCGATGCGGTTCGGGCTGCCCACGACCCCGGGCCTGGTCAGCCTCGCGGCTGCGGCGCGCCGCACTCGCGACCCCGCGATGGTGTGGGAGCACACCCAGGTCCTGCCCGGCGGCGCTCGTGTGCTGCCGGCTCCGCCGGGCGGGGTGCACGCCCGGGCCGCCTTGACCACGCTGACGGCGGCGCCGGACGGGCCAGTTCTGGACGCGACCGCCCGTGAGCCCGGCGTGTTGGTCCTGGCCGATTGCGGGCGGATCGATCCCGGCTCTCCGGCAGAGTCCCTCGCACGGCGCGCGGATGCGCTGGTGCTGGTCACCGGCACCTACGGGGACGATCTCGCGCACGTCGCCACGCGCCTGTCCGCGCTGTCGCGCTGGACGCCGCGGCCGGCGCTGCTGCTGACCGGGCTGGGCTACCCGACCCGTGACGTCGAGCGTGAGCTGGGCGTGCCGACGATCGGCCGGATCCCGCACGATCCGGCCACCGCGGCGGCGCTGGCCGGGCACCGCCCACCCGGCCGACGCCGCAGCGCCCTCGCGAGCAGCGTCGCCACGCTGGCTCGCACGCTGGCCGCTCCGCAGGAATCGGGCACGGCATCCAGTGGTCTCGCGAGTGTGCCCGGCGTTCCCGCCCAGCAGGTGCGCAATCCGGCCGGCACGGTCACCGGCCCACCCGACTCCGGTGGCTTCCTCCGCTCACCGCGTGAAGCCGAAACCGCGTCCAGTCGCAACGGCCATGGGGCGAATGGCCTGCCCGGAATGGAGTTTCCGCTATGACGTCGCTTGCCCACCCCACCTCCGCGAGGTCCGGGCACGACTCAGCGGCCGGGGATGCGGAGCAGCAGCTACGGGCACGGCTACGGCGCGTGCTGACCGCGGAGTTGCCGGAGCGGGTCGAAGCCGCCGCCCGGGCTGGGGAAGGCCCGTTGAGTGTGGCGCGGCGCCGGCAGATCGGCCGCGAGGTCTTAGAGGACGCGATCGCCGCGCACACCGAGGCCGAGTTGCTCGCCGGGCGCGTGCTGCTGGATCGCGCCGTGGAGCAGCGTGTCGCCGATCAGGTGTTGGACGAGGTGTTCGGTCTGGGCGGGTTGCAGCCGCTGCTGGCGGACAGCTCGGTGGAGACGATCAACGTCAACCGGTTCGACCGGGTCTTCGTCCAGTACGCCGACGGCCGCCGCGCTCAGGTCGCGCCGATCGCGGCGTCGAACGAGGAGCTGACGAATCTGGTACGTACGCTCGCGGCGCGCGCTTCCTCGGAGGAGCGCCGATTCGACCGCGGGTCGCCCGCGCTGAACCTGCAACTGCCCGGTGGTGAGCGGTTGTTCGCAGTCCTTGGGCTGACCGCGGGCGGGGTGACGGCGTTGACGGTGCGCCGCCACGGCTATCTGACCGCCACCCTTGCCCAGCTTCGCCGCCGCGGCACGTTGGACGCCGGCCTGGAGCGGTTTCTGCGTGCTCTCGTGCGCGCTCGGAAGAACCTGCTGATCACCGGCGGCACCGGCGCCGGGAAGACCACGCTGTTGCGGGCGCTGGCCGCGGAGATGGATCCGATGGAGCGCATCGTCACCGTGGAGGACGCGTTCGAACTCGGCCTCGGGCTGGACCCGGAGCTGCATGCCGACGTCACCGCGTTGCAGGCGCGGGAGGTGAACGTCGAGGGGGAGGGCGCGATCGACCAGGCCGAGCTGGTGCGCTGGGGGCTGCGCATGAGCCCGGACCGGGTGATCGTCGGAGAGATCCGCGGCGCCGAGGTGATCCCGATGTGCAACGCGATGAGCCAGGGCAACGACGGCTCGATGGCGACGTTGCACGCCTCGTCGTCGAAGATCGCGTTCACCCGGCTGGCGTCTTACGCCGCTCAGGGGCCGGAGCGGCTGCCGCTGGAGGCCACCGCGTTGCTGGTTGCCTCCGCCGTGCACTTCGTGGTCCACCTGGACCGGGCTGCCGACCGCACCACCCGCGTGATCGCCTCGATCCGGGAGGTCGTCGGGGCCGAGGGCGGCGCGGTGATCTCCAACGAGGTCTACCGGCGTGGTCCCGACCGGCGTGCGGTTCCCGTCGCGGGGGCTCTGCGGGCGGACACCCTCGATGACCTGGTCGCGGCCGGCTTCGATGCGGACCTGCTGGCCCAGCCCGAGGGTTGGTGGACGTCATGACTCTCGACACGGCGGTGGCCGCAGTGTTCGGTCTCGGTGCCGCGGCTGGGATCCTGCTGATCCTTGCCGCCTTGCGTCGACCGGCCGGGACGGTGTCGTCGACCTCAGCGTTCGGCGGGCGGCTGCGTGCTGTGCGCGGGCAGGATCGCGATCGCCGGTTCGTGCTGGGTGTGGTGCTCGCCGTCGGCGCCGGGCTGCTGACCGGCGCGGTCACGGGCTGGGTGGTCGGTGGGGTCCTGACCGGGGCGGCGGTGTGGTTCCTGCCGCGGCTTGTCGGTCCGGATCGCGCCCACGCGCGTCGCGTCGCCCGGATGGAGGCAATCGCGTCGTGGACGGAAATGCTGCGCGACGTGCTCGCGGCCGCGGCGGGGCTCGAGCAAGCCATCCTCGCCACCGCGCCGCTCGCGCCAGCGCCGATCCGCGGCGAGATCACCACGCTGGCCGCGCGGTTGGAAAGCGGGCAGCGGCTGGCGCCGGCGCTGCGCGGACTGGCGGGGGAGCTGGCCGACCCAACAGCGGACCTGGTGATCGCCTCCCTGGTGCTGGCTGCCGAGCACCAGGCGCGCCAGCTCGGCGACCTGCTCGGATCGCTGGCGACGACCGCCCGCGAGCAGGCCGCGATGCGGATGCGGGTCGAGACCGGGCGGGCGCGCACCCGCACCTCGGTGCGGGTCATCGTCGCCACCACCCTCGCCTTCGCCGCCGGAGTCGTGGTGTTCAACCGCGCCTATCTCGGCGTCTACGACACCGTCACCGGGCAGTTCGTGCTGCTGCTCATCGGGGGCCTCTTCGTCGCCGGGTTCGCCTGGCTCTCGCGCATCGCCGCCGGCGGCGACCAGGCCAGGGTGCTCACGCTGGACGTGCCGGCCGTCGAGAGCACGGCACCTGCCGCTCCCGGGGGTGAGCGCGCATGATCCCCGCCATCCTGTTCGGCACCGGGGCCGGTCTTGGCCTGTGGCTGCTCGTGGTCTGGGCGGTGCCACCGCGGCCCGCTCTCGGCGTTCGGCTGGCTCAAGTCAGCGCACAACGGCCCGTCGCACCGATCCTGCGTCCGGACGATGCGCCCTGGATCACCACCTGGGGGCGGGTGTTCGTGCCCGCCCTGCGCGCCGCGGGCCTTCCCGGCGCGAACCTGGTTAACGACCTGCGGGTCGTCGGCCGCGGTACCGATACCCATCTCGCGTCCAAGGCGGTGCTCGCGTTGGCCGGGTTGGCCGCGCCGTGGCTGCTGCAGGCGCTGCTGGCCCTCGGTGGTCTCTCCCTCGGGTTCGAGGTGCCGCTGCTGGCCGGGCTGGTGCTCGCCGGCCTCGGCTTTCTGGTCCCGGATCTCGATGTCCGCGCCCGGGCAGCCCGGCAGCGGCGGGAGTTCCGCACTGCCTTGTCGGCGTTCCTGGACCTGGTGTGGATCACCCTCGCCGGCGGCGCCGGTGTCGAGGGCGCGCTGCTGGATGCCGCCGCCGTCGGCCACGGCCCCGCGTTCGACAAGATCCAGCGCGCACTGGACGCCGCGCAGCTGACCCGCACCACGCCCTGGAACACCCTGCGCCGGTTGGGCGAGGAACTCGACATCCCCGAGCTGTCCGAACTCGCCGCCTCGATCTCCCTGGCCGGCACCGAAGGCGCCCGAGTCCGCGGATCCCTGGCGGCGAAAGCACAAACGCTGCGCACCCATCAGGTCACCGACGCCGAAGCCGATGCGCAGGCCGCCACCGAACGCATGGCACTGCCGGTGACGCTGCTGTTCATCGGGTTCCTCGGCTTCATCGCCTACCCGGCCCTCATTCAAGTCCTCAATGGACTCTAGGTCGGCCTGGGCGACGGAAAGGATTGCACGACAAGGAAAGAGGCGAACTCATGTTGTATCACTGCCGGACAGTGTGGAGCCTGATCCGGGCGCGGACCATGCTGCTGCGGGAAGACCCGGAGCGCGGCGAGATCACCACGACGGTCATCGTGACCGCCCTGATGGCCATCGCCGCGATCGCCATCATCGCGATCATCGTCGCGAAACTCACCGAGAAGGCGAATTCCATCGACCTCGGCCTCGGCGGTTGAGGTGTACGGCGCAAGAATCGCCGGTCCCATCCGGAGGGCGACCGGACAGGCCCTGCGGGGCGACCGCGGCGAGGTCACCGTCGAACTGGTCATCGCCACACCGCTGCTCCTGCTGGCGTTGCTGGCGATCGTCCAGTTCGCGCTGTGGTCACACGCCACCCACGTCGCGCAAGCCGCGGCCTCCCAGGCGCTCGCCGCCGCCCGCATGCAGAACGGCACCTCCTCTACAGGACATACTGCGGGGCAACGCCTGCTGGACGAGCTGGCGTCCGGTCCGCTACGGAACTCGCGGCTGGATGTGGCCCGCAGCGCAACCTCGGTGGCGGTGAGGGTCCAGGGCGAGGCGACCCCGGTGCTGCCAGGCGTGCATCTGCACGTGCAGGCCGAAGTGTTCGGTGAGGTCGAACGCTTCTTGCCCGATGTCGCCAGCGGGAGTGCGTCATGACGCGCACGGGTGACGGCACTCGGGCGACGATCGGACTTGGTGTCGCGCGGCCCCCGGCCGGCAAGGGCAGATGCGGGGCCGGTGTCGAGACTGCGCGGCGGTGGTGGAGCGGTGAGCGGGGATCGGTCACCGCGGAGGCGGTGCTGGTCGCGCCGCTGCTGGTCATGCTGATCGTGTTTGTCGCCGTCGTGGTGCACCGCGGGGTGGATGCCCGGTTGCGGCTCGACGACGCCGCGCACCAGGCGGCCCGAGCTGCCAGCATGCAACGCAGCAGCCCGGCGGCCACCGACGCCGCGCGCGCGACCGCTGCGAATGCGCTGGCCCAGGCCGGGGTGGTGTGCGGGGGCGTCACAACCAGTCTCAGTGGCGCGGTGGTGCCAGGCGGCACGCTCACCGTCAGCGTGCGGTGCACAGTGGACTTCGAAGAGGCAGTTCTACTCGGGGTTCCGGGTAGCACCACGCTGGAATCGACGGCCAGCGAGGTCGTCGACACTTACCGCTCCCAGACGGCCGGGACCACGCCATGATCAGCCGACGCTGGCAGGGATGGCGTGCGTGGTGGGTGGGCGAGGACGGCCGGGTGTCGGCGTTCGTGCTCGCTCTCATGCTGGGCCTGCTGGCCTTGGCTGGGTTGAGCCTGGACGGCGGTCTTGCGCTCGCGAGCAAGGTCCGTGCCGGCGGTCAGGCCGAGTCCGCGGCCCGCGCCGGCGCTCAGGCCCTGGATCTGACCGCCTACCGCGCGACTGGTGAGGTCCGGCTCGACCCCGCCCGTGCGCGGGACTTGGCGCAGCGCTACCTGTCCGCGGTCGGCGCCACCGGCGCTGTCCAGGTCGCGGGGGACACCGTCACGGTGCAGGTCACGACCACTTACCGCACCCAGTTGCTCTCGTTGATCGGCATCGACGACATCCACGCCCACGGCAGCGGCGCGGCCCATCCCCAGCGCGGCGTCACCGCCGTCGAACCGTAACAGCAGGGAAGGAGACCCGGCATGGTCACATCGGAAGAGGAAATCACCCGCCGTCTCAGCGAGAAGGACACCGCTCGCAGCGCCCGCCGCGCCGAGGCGGCCACCATGGTGGGCGAGCTTGCCCGTCGGCACGCCGCGCTCGCCGCCCAGGTTGCCGAGCTCGAGCGCGAACTCGGCGAGGTCCTGACCGCGGCCGGGGATGTCATCGACGTCTCCGAGCTGGCCCAGGTCACCGACATCCCCGCCGCTGACCTGACACGCTGGCGCGACAGCAGCAGCCGCGGCAAACGCCGTCGCAGCACGACAACGAAGGCCCGCAGCGGTGCCACCAACGGCCACCCCACGACCATTCCGCGTCCCACGCCGAAGCAGTCGGCCGAGTCCGCTGTGGCGGCCGCGAGCACGTGATGGTGCCGCTCACCCGCCGAGCCCGGCCGCTTCGTGCTGCCCGGCTCCTGGGGCGGGCGGTGCGCGGGCTGGTGGCTGCGGCGATGCTGCTCGCGCTGGTCGGCGGTCTGCCGTGGGCGTTGGTGCGGTTCGTGGGCTGGCCGCTGCCGGATCACCTGCCCACCCTGGACGAGATCGGCGCCGTGCTGATGGCTCCGATGTCCACGAGCTTCCTGCTCGACGGCGTGGCGTGCCTGGCGTGGCTGCTGTGGTTCGTCTTCGCCCTTGAGGTCGCCGCCTGCGCCCTGGATGTGGCAAGCGGGGCACGAGCGCTCGAACTGCGGCTGCGGACCGGACCGCTTCGCCGTGTCGCCGCCGTGCTGGTGGGCACGCTGCTGGTGGCCGTGCTCGGCCGCGCCGCCAGCGCCGCACCGGTCACCTCCGTCGACCCGGCACGGCCGGCGGGCCACGCGCCCGTCGTCGCGACCGCCCCCGCCTGGACCGCCACCCAACCGGAGAGCCACACGGCTCTCTCTTGTCCGCCGGGAACCGAGCGCGTCCGCGAGGCGGCCAACGGGGTGCACGACTCTCTGTGGCGTGTCGCGCAGCGGTGCCTCGGTGACGGCGACCGCTGGCCCGAAATCTGGGCCCTCAACCAAGGCAGCACCCAACCCAGCGGGCGCCTGCTGACCAACCCGAACCGGATCCACCCCGGGGACGTTCTCCGGCTCCCCGCTCAGGTCACCCCGGTGCCGCCCTCGGCCACCGGGGAGGACACCCCGCCTCCCGCACCGCAAACGCCGACCCCCACCGGGACACCGGCACCCGCACCGGCGAGGCCGGCTGACCCGCCGGCGGAGGACATCGGCGGGGGCGGGGTTACCTGGGGCGGCGAGATCTTCGTCAGCCTGGGCTTAGCGGGGGCCGTGAGCGCTCTGCTGGTGCTCGCACGGCGCCGGCGCCACGCGCGCTACCGGCCTGGCAGCGGCCGACGCGCCGACGATCTGCCTATCCCGCCCGCGGTGTACCAGCTGCGGCTGGCCCACCTGCGCGCCCAACACGGCGACGAGGACGAGGCGCTCCAGGCCGAGACCGCCGACACCGAATCCCCAGCTGGACCGCGCAGCGAGGACCAGATGCAGGTCCTCGCTGCGCGCGTCCGGCACGTCGTCCCCGCGCTGCGTTGGGACAGTGGCCTCGACACAGCCGTCCGGGAGGTCGACGGCAACGAGATCGAGCAGATCGCGCTCGATCTCGCGGCGGTGCATGGCCTCGGCCTGGTCGGCCCCGGTGGCTACGCCGCGGCCCGGGCCCTCGTGCTCGCCGCCCTCACCACCACCGACGGCCCGGTCACGGTGCTCGTCCCCGCCGACGACCTCACCCGCCTGCTCGGCCTTCCGGTCGCCGGACCGCTCCCGGACCGGATCACGGTGGTCGCGGACCTCGATGCGGCGCTGACCGTTCTCGACTCCCATCCCACGCACCAGGAGTCTCGGCAACCGGGCCTGCGCACCATCCTGGTTGCGTCCCCGCCACGCGAGCCAGAGCCGCAAACACGACTGCAGCAGCTGCTGGACAACGGCGCGCCATCGGGCATCAGCGCCGTCCTGCTAGGCCAATGGCGCGCCGGCGTGACCGCCTACGTCACTAGTGACGGGATCATCTCCGCGACCGACCCCGGGCACGGTGAGCCCCTGCGGGGCGCACGGGCCTTCACCCTGCCCGACACCGCCACCCGCGACCTGCTGGCCTTCCTCCACACCACCCAATCGCCCCAACCTTCACAGCCCCACGACGAGTCATCCGCCGAGGAGGCTGCGCCAGCCGACAGAACCCAGCGGCTGGAGATCGTCACCGGCCCACCACCCGCCGAGTCCGACGACGACCATCCCGCCCCACCGACGACCGAAGACAGATCGCCCGGGGTGCACACCCCGTTGACGCTGGCCATCTTCGGCGGGCCGACCCTGCATTGGCGGCCCGACCCTAACCGGCCGGGCGACCTGAGTGACGTGACCGGACACCTGACCAGCCGGCTGCTCGAGCTGCTGGTGTTCCTCGCCGTCCACCCCCGCGGCGTGTCCCGGGACGCGATCGTCGATGCCCTCTGGCCCGACCACCCGCCCCGCAACCCGGCGAGCGTCCTGCGCACCGTGCTCTCCCGCATCCGCCGGGCCCTCGACACCGCCACCCGCGGAACGATCCCGGACCTCGTGCTGGGCGAGCACGGCCACTACCGCCTCAACCCGGCCCTCGTCCACGTGGACTACTGGGCCTTCACCGACGCGGTCTCCCGCCGCCGCACCGCCCCCACTCCCGACCAACGCATCGAGGCCTACGAGGCAATCGTGGCTTGCTACGGCGGCACCCTCGCCGACGGACTGGACGCCGAATGGCTCACCGCCGCGCGTGAAGCGACCCGGCGGGACGCCCTCGACGCCGTCGCCGCGCTCGCCCGCGCCCACGTCGACACAGACCCCGACTACACCCTGGACCTCCTGGAAACCGCGCGCGCATTCGACCCGCACAACGAACTGCTCTACCGCGACATCATGCGCCTGCAACACGTACTCGGAAAGCACGACGCCATCTCCCGCACCCTGACCCTGCTGCACACCCGCCTCACCGAAATCGACGCCACACCCACCCCCGACACCATCGACCTCGCACAGCGACTACGCGCCTACCACACCGGAATCCCCACCGAGAAAACTCGCCCCTCCCCGGAACCATGAATCGGCGCACGAACGCGACTCGATGGAGGAAAAAGACTCGTCGGGAACAACGAAATACCTCGATTACCAGCCCCCAATCGGGCGGATCCAATGCTAACGTCGACGTGGCAGAACCACCGTCAAGGCCGGAAAAGAACTCCGTGCGCACCTTTCCAAATGTCTTTTTTCGATCGCGGGGATCGCGGGACCAGCGCCCGCAATTCTGTCGTGTGCGTGCGAACGATCTCAGGCAGAAGGGCGCCGGTGGGGACCTCGCCAGCGGCCGACCATCCCGTGCTGTCGCTGCGGGGCTACCTGCCGCGGGACGCGAGTGCCAACGGAGGAGCCGCTCACCGGACCGCTCAGCCTCGTCCTCCGGTATCCGCTTAAGTCGGATCCCCTGGTGCCCGCCGTCACCGCAGGTCATGCACCCGGTAAGGGGATCCACCGGTGTCCCAGACTCGCTTGCCGCCAAGCCGGTAAGCACATCAGGTCCGGCGGCGATGTCACGTACCTTCCGCATCCTGATCATGCTGGCAGCCTGTGTGCTCTGCTCACGTTCAATTCTCCCGATTTCTCTTAATTTTCTCTGGAGAAGACGACATTTCTATCCGGCTTTTCGACTGGCCGCCGGGCCGTTTCTGCATCCGCCTCAAACGTGCCTGACCTGCGCAAACGGCACGGAAATGTGAGCCAATTCGATGATGAAAAGGCGAACAAAATTCCCTGAGATCGACGGCGGAAAACTATTGCACGCCGCCCGGGATCGAGTTACTTTTGATGTGTCACCGGGAAAACCGGAAACCGTCACCAACCGCCCGCCCGGCGAATTCAGGAACGGGGATAGTTATGTGCTACACCGACGTCACCACGCACGCCGACGGAACCGCCACCGCGTTTTGCAACTGCGGGTGGACCGAAGAACACCCCAGCCACGCCGCCGCCGCAGCGGCCACCGACGCCCACCACGACGCCGAACTGGCCTACAGCTGAACCGCCCGAAAACCCGCGCCACATCCCAGAAAAGGGGGCCACGCCGTGAACCGCAACGCCAGCACCCCGCGAACCCCGGCGGTGCACGTCATCGACCCGATGGCCGATCCCGCGCCGCTGCCGGAAATTACCGTCGACCACTTCATGGAAAACGGCTGCGCGGTCGTGTGCGTGGTCATCGACCCCGCCGACGCGCAACAACTGTTGTACGGCACGGTCACCCGCCCCGACGGAAGACTCGCCGGGACCTACTACCCGGCCGACCGGGTGCGCGGCGACCACTGGCGGATCGTCGCCGCCGACGGCACCCACTACCACGCCGCCAGCGAATACGACGCCGTCGAATGGCTGACCACCAGCAACCGCGAAACCAGCACCCCGGACACCGGCACCGTCGAATGCGGCCACTGCTCGCAACCGTTGGAGATCACCCGCCAGCAGTGGGAGCGCGACAACGTCGCCCCCTGCCCATGCGGGGGCCACGCCGACCTCAACTTCCATCGGCGCCACGCCGAATGGGGCGAAAACTTCCAGCCCGGCTGACCTTGTGCCCCCGCTTGTGACCGCGAACGTCTGAAAGGGACACCGAACCATGAGCACGCCCGCCACGACTCCGGACCACGGCACCGCGCCCGCTGTCCCGGGCGCGACCACACCCCGGCTGCGCAACGGTGAACTCCGCCGCATGGTGGCCGAACAACTCGCCAAAGACCCCAACGCCGCGCTCACCGCCGGTGCCATCGCGCGCCGACTGGGGAAGTCCTCCGGCGCGGTCGGCAATGCGCTGGTGACGCTGGAAGCGCTCGGGCAAGCGCGACCGGTCGGCACCAAACCGGTCAGCTACCGTGCGACCGACAAAACCGCCGACGCCGCGAAAACCGTCACCGTCGCCCCGCGCACCACCACCGTCCCGACCACGTCGGCCCCCACCCCGCCCCCCGCCCCAACCGCCCTGGTCACCCGTCTGGTCCGCCGCCCGAACGGGCAGATGTACCACCCGCGCAAGCTGTCCGGGCTGTCGGACGTCACCGCGCTCCGCCGACTGCGCGCCGCCGGGGTGTCCGCGCTCATGTACGGCCCACCCGGCACCGGGAAGACCTCGGTGGTGGAGGCCGCGTTCGACGACCTGATCACGATTCAGGGCGACAGCGACACCGTCACCGACGACTTCGTCGGCTCCTACACCCAAACCCCGGACGGGCGCTACGAATTCGCCTACGGCCCGCTGGTCACCGCGATGCGCGAGGGGCGCGCACTGTTCATCGACGACGCCACCCTGATCCCCCCGACCGTGCTGGCCGTGGTGTACCCCGCGATGGACGGGCGCCGCCAGATCATCATCAAATCCCACCGCAACGAGGTGGTCGACGCCGCCCCGGGGTTCTACGTCGTGGCCGGACACAACCCCGGCGTGCACGGCGCGGTCCTCACCGACGCGCTCTCGTCCCGGTTCGCCGCCCAGATCCACGTGTCCACCGACTACGACCTCGCCGTCCAACTGGGGATCGAACCGAAAGCGGTGCGGGTCGCGCGGAATCTGGCCGCACGGCAGGACAAAGGCGAGATCGGCTGGGCGCCCCAGTTGCGCGAACTGATCGCGTTCAACCGCATCGCCGCCGTGCTGGGCACCGCCGCCGCCGCTGGCAACCTCGTGGGCATCGCACCCGAGGAGGACCGCGAGGTGGTCGCCGAAACGGTGCGCAACGTCTTCGGCACCAACGTCGCCCCGCTGTCACTCGGACCGCAGTTCTAGCCCGCCCACCACCCGCCCGACAGTCCGGAAGGGACACACCGATGAGCACCCACGTCGCCACCGCCGCCGCCACCCCCACCGCCGTGTTCCCGGCCGCCCCCGGATGGCTCACCCTGTCCGCCGCGTTCGGCGACGAGGTCCCGGCGATCGCCGACCGCGACGACCTCGTGGTGACCGTCGTGCCCGGAGCGGGCCACGGCGCCCCCGCGTGCTTCTTCCCCGACCTCGCCACCATCGAGGTCGACGGGGCTCACGTGGACAGCGGGGTCGATCCCGCCACCGTCGCCCCGCACCGGGTTGGCGACCGCAAGCGCTACCGCACCGCGTGGGGACTGCTGACCCACGAATGCGCGCACGCCAAACACTCGGTGTGGCGACCCCCGGACGACGCACCGCCCGGGGCAGCGGCGGCGGCGGAACTGCTGGAGGAGTCCCGCATCGAAGCGGCACACCTGCGCCGCCGCCCGGGCGACCGGTACTGGCTGCGCGCCAGCGCCACCAACCTCATCCTCGCCGACCTGCACGCCGACGACCCCGCCACCGCCCCGACGATGGCCACGCAGGACGCCGCCCAATGCGCCGCGCTGCTGCTGGCCCGGGTGGACGGTGGCGTCCTCAACCGCCGCGAAACCGCCGCCGTGGCGCGCCAGGTCGCGCAAATCCTGGACGCCGGCACCCTCGACACCCTGCGCGAGATCTGGCGCGAGGCACACCGCACCGCCGACGACGACGCCGACACGATGATCGACCTCGGCCGCCGCTGGTGCGAGGCCCTCGGTACCGACCCCAACGACCCGCCCCCCGAACCCGGCAACGACGGACAGAACCGCAACGGCACACCGTCACCGCTGGCGAAAGCGGTCACCAGCGCGGCGGCAGCGATCAACCGCGCCGTCGCGGCCGAAACCGCACCGACCGACCCCGTCACCCGGGCGCGGAAAGCGGCCGCCGTCGACGACGCAGCACGCCAGCAGGCGCGACGCGCTGCGCGCGCCGTGTTCGACGACCCCGGCGGGACCCCGACCTACGGCACCACCATCCGGGGCACCCGCCCGCCACACGCGTCGGAACGCACCGCCGCACGCCAACTCGCCCGCGCGCTGACCACCGCCGGAACCCGCGACCGCACCGTCACCAAAACCCACTCGGCCCTACCCCCGGGACGGCTACGGATGCGCGGCGCCATGACCGCCGACGCGCAACGAGCGGCGGGCGCGATCCCCACAGCCGAACCGTTCACCCACACCACCCGCGCGATCGTCCCCACCCCACCGCTCCGCATCGGGATCGCCTGCGATGTGTCCGGGTCCATGGGCGCCTTCGCCGGACCGGTCGCCTCGGCAGCCTGGATCCTGGCCAACGCCGCCCGCCACACCGCCGTCCCCGCCACCACCGCGACCGTCATCTTCGGCTACCACGTCCGCCCGATCACCCGCCCCGGCAGCACCCCGCACCGGGTCACCGAATTCGACACCGGTGACAGCGCCCACCACATCGACACCGCGATCAACGCACTCGACGGCGCGCTCGACCTGTCCCGGCCCGACGCCGCCCGCCTCCTGGTGATCATCTCCGACGGCTGCTTCGAGAACGCCACCAAAGCCCCGGGCCAGAAAATGCTCGACCGGTTACGTGCCAGCGGCTGCGCGGTGCTGTGGCTGGCACCCGACACGCGCTTCAACGAACCCATGCACGGCGCCACCGTGCACACCCTCACCGACCCCGCCACCACCGCCCGCGCCATCGGGCAGGCCGCCACCGCCGCCCTCCGCGCCACGCACTGAACCACCCCCCGAAGGAACGCAACGGAAGGAAACGCCAGCATGACCAGCGACACCTGCCCGAACGACCCCACCGTGCCACCCACCGCGGTCGCCCTCGTGCCCGCACCGCCGGGAGAGGTGCCGCTGCGCGCCCCCGCCGACACGTGGGCTCTCGTGGTCACCACCGTCCGCCTCACCCTGCCCCAGCAGACGGACACGCCTCCGCCCGCGCTCGCCGCCGAGCTGTTCGCGGGAGTGTGGCTGCCCGTGCCGCCGCCCGCCGAGGTGCACCGGGGCGATGTTGCGGTCCGGTTGCACCCGCCCGCCGACGGCGACCCGGCCCGGACCGATGTCGAGGTCCTCACCGCCACCCCGCAGTGCTGGCGGACCGTGCACACCCTGCCCGGGGTGGACACCCACTGGCCGCACGACGTCGCCGCTGTGGTTGTGAACTGGATGCGCGCCCTCGCCGACGAGGCCGAACGCAAGGTCGGCCTGCGGCTGTTCAGCTCGTCGATCGGCCGAGCCGTGGACCCGATGCTTCCGGGCCCGGACACGCCCGACGCGCTTACTCAGATGATCGACAGCGGGCTGGTCGCGGTCGGCGAGCAGCTGGGGTGGAACGGGCACACCGCCACCGTGGGCCCCGGCGGCGCCCTGGTGCACGGCACCGAACCCGCCCTGAGGTTCCCGTCCGCCGTCTCCGCGCTGGCGACCTGGCTCGCGAGGCCGGCCACGGTCAACGGCTGGTACCTGTGGCGCCGCACCCACGATGATCGTCCTCTGGTGGAGCTCCGCGCCGAACTCGCCACCGCGTCCCGGAGCGCGGAGCGATGACCCGCGACCGCGCTCGGGACGAGGACTTCGCCTCGTCGCGGTGTGGGGACGTGCGCGACACCGGCACCGGGCTGCCGCGCCTGCTGAGTACGAAGTGCACCACCTGCATCTTCCGGCCCGGCAACCTCATGCACCTGCCACCCGGCTACCGCGACCAGCTCGTGCAGGAGGCGCTGGACCGCGACAGCTGGATCGTCTGCCATGCCACGCTTCCCGCCACGGGAAACCCGATCGGCACTCAGGCCATTTGCCGAGGCTTCTGGGACGTCCACGCCACCGAGTCGGCGGGCTGCCGCCTCACCACCGCGCTGGGCGGTCCCGTCCTCGCCCCACCACCCGACCCCCACAACTTCTGACAAGGAGAAACCGATGCAGGACAGGAAGAAACGAAAAGGGTGGACCGTACTGGCCGTGGTGCTGCCGGGACCATGGACCCCGGTCATCGTGCTGGCCTACCTCCTCGGCCGCGCAGCCGAGAGCGACCAGGACACCGCCCCCGGGGCCCGTCCCGCGCCGACCCATGTACCCGGCCCGGACCCGTTCGCGCCGCCCCGCAACCCGACTTCCTACCCCACTGGAGGTGCGTGATAAGCCGCTCGACCACCCACGACTTCTACCTCGGGCGCGGACCTGACGCCGAGTGGATCGGATCGATCCACCTCGGCACCTGCGCGTGCTCCAGTGTCGAGAAGATCGGGCTGGCGCGTTCCGCGGACGAATTCGCCGATCTCGTGAACTCGTTCTTGCACGCCGCCGAGGTCGGTCAGGTCGGCGAGGTCACCCACCGAGGCCACCCCTGGCCGTGGCTCTGGCCGACCAGCCACGGCACCGATTACACCCACGCCTTCGACAGGGGCACGGTGTGGACAGCGCGGCGAGGGCAGCGCTGGTCGATGCGCGCGGGCGAGTACATCCCACCAGGACTGGGCGAGACCCCGGTCGTGTTTCCGCACGGCCGCGACACCTGCGGCTACACCGGGATCGACGCCGCCGATACTGTGGGGCGCCGCTACGGGCCGCTCCTGGGCGAGACCCACCGCCACGACCTGCATCAGCTCGGACTGCGCATCCTCGCCGACCTCACCCTGCCGTCACCGGGCCCGGCGCCCGCCCAGCTCGTCGAGCTCCGCGCGCAACTCCCGCCACACCTGCGGTACGTCATCAACGCCCACGAGACCACGGCAGAGCTGGAGATCGAGGTGTTCGGCTACCGAGACGGCGACCCCGCCGCAGACGCTACCGCGCAGGCCCTCACCGCACTGCCCGCCCTCTACGGGTGGACCGACCCCAACGGCGCGCCGCCCCGCTTCGGCACGCGCGTGCTCCTCGCCGATGACGAGCGCCACCTCACCCACCCCGCGCTGGCCGACCGTCACACCCGCGCAGTGCTGACCACCACCTGACACCCCCGCCACGACGACACCGACAGGAGGTCGACATGACTGACATCGCCGATTCGCTCGACGAGCTCTGCCCAGACTGTCACGCCGAGATCGGCCAAGCCCACACCGAGGGCTGCGACGTGGCCCGCTGTCTGGCCACCGGGCTGCAGCGCCTCGGCCACGGGCCGTGCCGCTGCCCTCAGGACGTGTGGACCGGGCGGTGGCCCGGGGAAGCCGAATGCGCCGAGTTCGGCTGGATGCTCGGTCCCGGCCTGCCCGACCTCAACCGGTTGGTCACCACCGCAACCTGGGACCCGGTTGCGTACCGCTGGACCCGCCCCTCCCATGCCACGAACGGTGAAGGTGACGCCCGATGAACACTCTCATCGCCGCCACGGGGCGTTCCGCGGGCATGGGAACCTCGCCCGCCGACGAGCCAAACCCTCCCGCCCCTGCTCGAGGTAAATCGGAAGGTGAAGCGTGAAGCATGTGTTTCCGCCCGGCGAGGTTCTGGTGGCGCCGCCGCATGAGCCCGCGTTCCCCGGAATCCCCACCGGCCAACCCCCAGCCACCGTCATCAACATCCTGGACACGCGCCCCGAACCGGACAGCGAGGACCGCCGGAGGGAGATAGGCCTGCGGTGCCGCCGATCCGTGGCGCAATGGATCGGCATTTACCTGGAAGCGGTCTACGGTGGCGCGCAGATCCGCTACGACTGGCAGGGTGACGTCGTGCACATCCATGACGACCCCTGGAGGTTCTCGCAGGAACCCCAGCCTCGCGTCATCCGGCCCGACGACGACGGCCGCTACGAGATCCGTGACGTGTGGTTCGCGCTCGCCTCGCCCCTCTCCGCCCAGTTGCAGCACCGCCACGGCGCCGCGCTGGCGGTTTTGGCCGGTAACGCTCCGCCGCGCGCGACGCCGGAGATGCTGACCTACCTTACTGATTGGCCCCGCACTGGACGGAACACACGCGACAACCTCGAAAAGCTGCTGGCCCGCGTTCACTGAATCCTTCCGGCGCCCCGCCCGTCCACCGGGCTTTCGAAGGAACAAGCTGTCGCCTGCGCTGCTACTGGTCTCCGCCGCTGTGAGGAGAAGTCGTAGGTACCGCCGCGGTGCCGCCGGCCGAGGAAGGGATTGATCGAACAAGGCGGCTCGCCGTGCGAGCGGATCAGTCCACGCGGCACAGGACAGGTTTGCCGCACTACAACCGCTTCGAATCCGGTCGTACCTACTGCGCCTGGTTCCTCACAGCCGTCCACGCCCTCACCAACGACGGGACGGCCTACGCCACCAGTTCCCAGATCGGGGTCGTTCCCTCTGTCCGCCAGCAACTCCATGACGACTTGATCCGCACGATCGTCTTTTTAGGACAAGCGCTTGACAAGGAGGCGGTGACGAAGCGTCCATAGTCGTGCAGCCCGAACCACCGGATGCGCACCGGCGGGCCACCGCTCCGGCCGGGGCATGACCAACAGATTTCATTCAGCACACAGGGAGTTCGTCATGTCCCCTAAGAACCACACGAACCGGACCACCGCCACCACCACCGACGACCGCCACTTGCACGCGGTCCCCGATCAGCAGAACGTGGCAATGGCAACGGAGGACAAGGTCCGCGCCGCGCTAGCCGACAATCCTGGGTTCACCGCGGCCGAGCTGGCGATGGCGGCCGGGGTCGGCCGCTCGACCGCCGCGAAGATCTTGGCCCGCTGGGACCGCGACGGCCACGCGATCCGCACCTCTGGCGCCGGTCCACGCAACCCCGACACCTGGGCCCTCGCACCGGCGTACGCCACCACCACGCCGGACGTCGACGACGAGCAGCCCGACGCGACGGGGACGGCGCCCAGCACCGATCAGGGAACCGATGACCCCCACAGCGCCGACGAGGCAGCCCCCGGGGATTCTGCCACCACCCAGGTCAGTGGCCCGGCCGTGGAGGAGTACCCGGCGGCCGAAGAGCGCAGCACCACACCGGAGACCGATGACAATGCCGTCCCCGATAATGCGCCGACCTCAGCGGCCGACGACAGCGCACCCACCGACGGTATTGCTGCTGCCCAGCTGGCCGAAACACTGACCACGTCTTCGGTCGACAACACGACCACGACCGAGTCGTCCAGGGACGTCCCCGCTGCGGACGCGGCATCCGTTGACACCACTCCGCCGGACAAGGGGCGGCTACGCAAAGGTGGGCTGCGGGCCTTGGTGGAGGAGTATCTGACCGAGCACCCCGGCGAGAGCTTCGGGCCCGCCAAGATCGGCAAGGACCTCGGCCGTTCCGGCGGCGCGGTCAACAACGCCCTGGAGAAGCTCGTCGCCGACGGGTACGCGCTCAAGACCTGCGAAGCCCCCAAGCGGTTTGCGATCAATCCGGCCAAGACCGACATCCCGCAGGAGGCTCGCGATAGCGCGTAGGAGCCCAACCGGGAGGCCGATATCTGCGCGTGCGGTCGTCGTCCGACGGGGCGGCGGCCGCACGCACGTGTCGATCCTTCGCATGTCCACGGCCCGCGCTCAGAACCTTGGGGCAGGGATTCCGCGTGCCTCGGATCCTAAGTCGAGGGGCGCGTGGCGCCGACGTAGGTGTCGTTGGGGTGGCGGTAGTTGTTGATCTGGACGGGGCTGCCGAAGATGGGTGCGTTGATCATCTTGCCGTTGCCGAGGTAGAGCGCGACGTGGGTGATGCTGGCTGGGGTGCCGTAGAAGACGAGGTCGCCGGGAAGTAGTGGGGATCCGTCTGGGATGCGGGTTCCGGTGTGGAATTGGGCGTGGGCGGTGCGGGGGAGGGTGATTCCGGCGGCGTTGTAGGCGGCTTTGGTCAGCCCGCTGCAGTCGAATCCGCGGTCTCCGCTGTCGGGTCCGTTGCCGCCCCAGATGTAGGGCAGTCCTCGTTGGCCGCAGGCGTAGTTGATGGCGGTCAGCGCCGCTGATGTCGGGGCTTGGATGTTGTTGCAGTCTCCGGTTCCGTCGAGGGCCGGTACTGGTTCGCAGCGGATGCCGGCGACGGCGGCGACGATGCGGCGGGCGTCGGTTTCGTGTGGTCCGTAGGCGTGCGGGAAGCCGGAGCGCTGGACGGCTTGGGTGGCGGCGTTGATGCTCATGGCTTGCCAGTTTGGGATGGTGAGCAGGTGCTCGTAGAACTGGGTCGCGGCGTAGGTGGGCGTGGTGATTTGCTCCGGGGTGCCCCAGCCCATCGAGGGGCGTTGCTGGAACAGGCCGAGGCTGTCGCGGTCGCCGTAGTCGAGGTTGCGCAGCCCGGATTCCTGGATGGCGGCGGCGATCGCGACGACCCAGCCCTGCTCGGGCACCCGCATCTGCTTGCCGACGCCCACGATGACGGCCGCGTTGCCCAACTGCTCGGCGGTGAAGCCCGGCACCGCGCCGGTGGGCGTGCCGTCGGGGGTGCAGGTCAGCGAGCCCGTGGCGCTGCTGCCGGTGAGGGCGCTGACGACGCCGGCGATCCCGGCGGCGAGGAGCAGCGGAATGGCCAGGACGAGCGCGGCGACCCCGGCCCCCAGTCGGCTTCCCATGGTCCGGCTCGGCTCCTTTCCGTGGCGTCGAGTCAGCGGGCGAGTCGGTTCGGCGTCGCGCGGGGCGGGACTGGGCTGGGCGGTGGTAGCCGGTAGGGCGCGGCGGCCGCGGTGTCGGCGTCCTCGTCGGCGGTGGTGGGGTCTGCTGGTGGGGGGAGCCCGGGCCAGGCGTCGGGCAGCTCGGTGAGGCGGTAGCGGGGTCCGGCGCGGTCGGCGCGTGCGGTGATGAGCGGCAGCCACACGGCCTCGGCGGGGCTCGGGTGCGCCGTGCGCGGGTTGAGCTGGTCGGCCGCGGCGGTGGCGACCGGCACGGCGCGCCGGTTGTCGAGGTCGGCGTGCACGCGGGCCAGCGCGGTGCGGGCGCCGGCTTCGCGGCGGGTGGTGGGCAGCCAGATGAGCACGGGGGTGGCGATGCCGGTGGCGTCGGCCAGCCGGGCGTAGCCGATGAGTTTGCGACCGACCTTGGTGAGGGATTCGGTGCCGGTGTCGAACTCGAGGAACCACTCGATCTCGCGGGTGGTGGTGCGCCAGCGGCCGTAGCCGTCGGGGATGACGAGGTCGCCGAAGTGGCGGGCGCAGCGTGCTTCGGACCACCACGCCACCAGCGCCTCGCTGCGGGTGGTGCGGGTGTGGGCGATCAGGGCGGTGAAGAAGTCGTTGACGCCGACGGTGTGGGCGAGGCGCTGGTTGTGGGCGATGGCCATGGCGCGGTCGTGGCGGTAGCCGAGTTCTTTGACCTCCAGGCCGTGTTCGGCGGCGAGGACGGCGGCGCCGGCGGGCCCGAGGACGTAGTGCATGGGGGCGGAGCCGCGTTGCCGGAACGGCTGGAACCGCGACACGACTCGCCACAGGTAGAGGTCACGCAGGCGTTGCCGGGCCGAGCGGCCGGAGGGGAACGCGGCGTCCTGGATCTGGCTGCTGGTCAGGACCCGGTGTTCGTGCAGCAGGGCCAGGATCCAGCGGTCGCGGGCGGTGAGCCGGGCGGCGAGCATGGCTTGGTGCTCGACCGAGCCGGCGGCGCGGGGGCTGCGGCGGCCGGGCAGGTGTCCGCGCAGCGTGTGCTGACGCGTGGTCGTCGTGATCACAGGCGATTCCTCAGGTCAGGGGCGGGCGCGGCGGGGGTCGGTTTTGCGCGGCCGGGTCGGCGCGACCGGTCGTGTGGTCGGCCGGGGCCGCGTGGTGGTGGCGGGCGGGTGTGCGCCGGTGCTGTGGGCGCGGCGCTGGGCGCGCAGGGCGGAGCGGATTTCCCGTGCTCGTCCGGGGATCGGGTCGGGCAGGGGTGTGGTGGTGAGGGTGAAGGGTTCGGTTTCTTCGCCGTGCACGACCAGGCGGGCGGCGGCGTGGTAGGCGCCGAGGTGGGACAGGTCGTGGTCGGAGAGCCGGGGTGTGGTGTGGCGGGCGAGTTCGCGGGCGTCTTCGGGGCTGGCGGAGAAGAAGATCTTTGAGCGGGCGTTGGTGGAGATGCCTTCCTTCAGTTCGCGGGGCAGCTGGCCGAGGTGCTGGTGCGCCAGGGTCATCGCCACCCGGAATCCCCGCGCCTCGGCCAGCATGTCTTCCAGCGGGTAGGGCAGGTTGAGGAAGTTGTGGCATTCGTCGACCACGAGGTTGGCGTCGGGCCGCAGGCGCTGCGGGACCCGGGCGCGGGCGGTGGTGGCCTGCCACGTACGCGCCACCACCAGCGAGCCGACCAGCCGGGTGGTTTCCTCACCGAGCGAACCTTTGGGGATCCGAACGAGGCAGATGCCGCCCTCGTCGAGGACCTGGCCCATGTCCACAGTGGAACGGCCGCCGGCGATCGCTTCTTTGACGAAGGGGCGCAGCAGGAACGCGCGCAGCTTGTTCATCAGCGGCGAGATCACCTGGCTGCGGGAGCTGTCGGTGAGGTCGTCGTACCACTGCCAGAATCCGGTGAGCACCGGGTCGGTCAGGCCGGCGGTGATGCGGGCCCGGAACGCCTCGCTGGCCAGCAGCTTGGGCAGGTCGGCCAGCGTGGGCACCCCGTCCTGGGCCCGGAGGGTTAGGCAGGCAGCGCGCATCAGGTCGTCGGTGCGCGGCCCCCAGAACGCCGAGTACACGCGGCGGAAGACGGAGACGAGGTTGTCCACCTCCCGGTCGGTTTCACCGCCCTCCAAGGGGTTGAGCACGGGTGGGCGGTGGCGGGAGTCGGCGTCGAAGAGCACCACCCGCTCGGCCGCGGTGCGGGGGAGGCGGTTGAGGATGTCGGTGACGAGGTCGCCCTTGGGGTCGATCACCACGACACCGCGGTGGTTCGTGGCGTCGTTGAGGACCAGGGTGCCGAGCAGGGTTGATTTGCCGGAGCCGGTGGCGCCGAGGACGTGCAGGTGGTGGCGGGCGTCGGCGACCCGCAGCCCGACCGGGCGGGTGTGGCCGGTGTCGGCGCGGCCGAGTGGTTTGACCTGCGGTCCGGGGGTGGCGATGCCGGGTGGTGGGGCGACGGCCTTGGCGCCGGCGCGTTCGACCCCGGGGATTGCGGCGTCGGTGGGCAGGTGCGCGATCGCGGCCAGCTCGGGCACCGAAAGCAGGTCACCGCGGTCGAGCCGCCGGGTGGCGAGGGCGCGGGCGGGGTGGCGCAGGCGGGTGCGGGTGTAGTGGTTGTGCTCGGTGTAGGCGGCGAACGCGGCGGCCAGCGCGTGGGCCCGGCCGCGGGCGGTGTCGCGGGCCTGCCGCACCAGCTCGTCCGGAGCGTCCGCGGGCACGTCGGCGGCGACGGCGTAGCGCACGAGGGTCTCGTACTGGGAGCCGCGTTGCTTGCCCACGATGGCCTTGTTCTGGGCGGAGTACTCCAGCGACAGCTGCGGGTCCTGGCTGATCCGCCGCGCGTCCGCGGTCCGGCCGCGTCGGGTGGCGTTGGCGCCGGGGGTGATCGCGTCGAGGATCCGGCCGCCGAGGCGGGCGGAGGAGCCGTGGTGGACCCGGCGGGCCGCGCGGCGGGCCTGGGCGACGCGGCGGCCGGTGACCGGGCGGGCGAGGATCTGGACGCAGGCGTGCTCGTCGCGGCCGAGCCCGACCGGCGCGCCGAGCAGGCCACGGATCGGGTCGGCGTCGAAGCTGGTGCGGATCGGCAGCGATTCCGGGCGGGCCAGGCGCAGCTGCCCACCCACCACAACCCGGCGTTGCCCGGTCGCCGGGATAGGGAAGGGGGAGGTGGCGGGGCTGGTGCGGGTGTGGGAGCCGGGCCAGGCGGCCTCCACCGCTCGCTCGACCATGTTGGGCGGGATGACGCCGGGAACCCAGAACTGCACGGTGACGCCGTGCTCGCCGAACACGTACTCCAGCGCGAGGTGAGGCTGGCCGGCCCACCACCGCCGCCACGCTGGGCGCAGGAGGCCGACGAGGTTGGACCAGACCGCGGCCCCGCCGGCGGAATCCACGGTGGGCGGGGCGAGCACCGTGATCCGGCGAGCGTCGACCTGCAGCGCGGCGTGCCGGCGCCGCAGCCACCAGCGCCGTGCCGCGACCCCACCCGCCACGGCCACGAGCAGCGTCGGAACGGCGACCGGCCCCCACATCAATGCCAAGCCCCGCAGGACGGCAAGCAGATCGGCGGTGACGCCGCCGGGGTCACGCAGGTAATCGCCCACCCAGCTCTGAGGTAAGGGTGTCGGCATGGCGGCCCTCCTTTCTGGACATTCGTCACTGGACCGGAGGGTCAGGCGGGATCGGTGTCATCGAGCAAGTCGTCGTTGGCGGGGCCGAGGTCGATGTAGGCGTCGGCGAGGCTGTTGTCGGTGGCGTCGGGGTCGTTCTCGGCGAGGCGGGCGAGTTCGGCGGGGTCGGTGGTGACGAGGAAGTTTTCGGTGGGCGAGGCCAGTGACTGGAACGCCACCCGCTGGGTGCCGGCCGACAGCAGCCCTTGGCCGCGGTCGGCGGAGAGCAGGAACTGCCGCTCCCCGGCGGACAGGCCGAAGGTGTCGGCGATCTCGTCGATGGCTTGCGGGGCTTGGCGCAGCAGGACCTGGGTGGCGGCGTTGGACACGATGGCCTTGCCGAGGTCGCTGCCGAGGACGTCGGCGGTGTCCTGGGTGGCGACGGTGAGCCCGGCCCAGTGTTTGCGGGCGGCTTTGGCCATGCGGAACAGGAACTTCGCGCCCTCGGGTTGTTGCATGAGCAGCCAGGCCTCGTCGACCACGACCAGCCGGGGCCGCCGGTGGGCGGGGTTGGACACCCGGCGCCAGACCGCGTCGAGCACGAGCAGGGTGCCGATCGCGCGCAGCTCGTCGGGCAGGTCGCGCAGGGAGAACACGACGAGGTGCCCGTCCGGGGTGGCGGTGGTGGGGCCGGCGAACAGGTCGCTGAACGCGCCGTCGACGAAGGGGTGCAACCGGGCCGCCAGATCACCGGCCACCGCGTCCCCGCCGTCCCCGGAGGCGGCGAGGGTGTCCCGGAGGTTGCGCAGCAGCGGTGCGGGGCGGGTCCAGGTGCGGGCGTCGCCGGTGATGCCGGCGCGGGCGTAGGTAGCGGTGATCGCGCGGTCGAGCACCGCCCGCTCGGCGGCGGTGACCGGCGTGCCGAACAGGACGGCGAGCACGGTGTGCAGGAAGAGGCTGCGCCGGTTGAGGGCGTCCTGCGGGGCGGTGCGCCGTCCGCGGGCGTCGGTGTGCACGGGCAGGTCGAACGGGTTGAGCCGCACCCCGCCCGCGCCGAGGTGCACGTAGGTGCCGCCGACCTGGGCGGCCAGGCGGGCGTACTCGTCCTCGGGGTCGACGACGAACGCCTGCACCCCGTCGGAGGCCCACGCACCGCCCTCGTCACTGTCGTCGTTGAGGTTGCGGTAGAGGCTGCGCAGGGTTTCGAGCTTGACGAAGTAGGACTTGCCGGCGCCGGAGCGGCCGAGCACGACGGAGTTGTAGTTGTCGCAGGCGAAGCGGTCCCAGTGCACCAGCCCGGAGCTGCCGACGTTGTAGCCGTAGAGCACCCCGGACGGCGCCGACGTGGTCGGGTCGGTGGGTGGCAGGTCCGGCGAGGTGAACGGATAGGCCGCAGACACCGCGGCCGTGTCGAACGTCCTCTTCAGACCGAGCGGGTCCAGGCCGAGCGGCAGAGTGGAGACCCAGCCCTGCAGTGCGCGGTAGGTTGCGGGTTTGGCGTCGAGCAGCAGCGACGCGCACAGCGACCGCAGCGCCGAGACCTCCTCGGCGAGCGTGTGCTCGTCCGGGGCGTGCACCGTCAGGTACAGGCCGAACCGGAACAGTTTCCCGTCGCCGCGGGCGATGCGGCGGGACAGGTCGGCGGCGTCCTCGGCGGCGGCGTCGAGGTCCGGGTCGTCGAGCCGGTCGTGCCGGGCGTTGTGCCGGCGGGAGGATTCCAGCCGGGCGCGTTGCTTGCGCAGACCGCTGGCGGCGGTGGCCGGGTCGACCGGCTGGATGTGCACGGACACGTCCAGCCGCGCGGGATAGGTCAGCAGCGGTGCCAGCCAGCCGGGATAGACCTCCTGCGGATAGCCGGTGACGCCGAAGCTGGCGACGAACTCGTTGCCGACCTCCAGGTGCCGGGCGGCCACCGACAACGAGTCCGGGGTGAACGCCCCCGCCGACCCGGACCGGAACTGGTGCCTGGTGCGCGCCATAGGGTTACCTGCTTTCGATCTCGTCGTCGTAGTCCCAGTCCTCGTCCTCGGACAGCCACGGCCCGGCCGGCGTACTGCCCCGTGGACGGGAGGGTTCGGCGGGTTGGTCGGGTTCGTAGAGGTCGGTGAAGGTGGTGGTGGCGGTGACGACCTCATCGGCGGCGGCCAGCGCGGCCGAGGGCGGGAGGAAGGTGTCGGGGTTGCAGGCCGAGGCCAGCACCCCGGTCGCTGCCGCGGCGTCGAGCGGGGCGACGACGATCCCGGCCGCCGACAGCAGCTCGCTCGCCTCGCCGAGGCGGCGCACCAGCCGTTGCTCGGCCGCCTGCCGCACCCCCGCATCCACCGGCTGCGCCGGGCGGCGTCGGCGGAGTACACCGGATGGGGCGGGGACGGGGTTGGTGTGCAGGGGTTCGCGTAGCACCAGCAGCACCTGGCGGCGCAGTAGCTCGGTCTGTGCGGTGAGCTGGGCGAGGTAGTCGGCGTGGTCCCGCGCGGCTGTCTCCAGCGCGGGGTGGGGGAGCCCGCCGGCGCGGGCGCGGAGTTGCGCGATCTGGGGTGCGAGGTCGAGTCGTTCGGCGCGGACGAGGATCTGGACCGGCGCGGTCAGGCTGTGCAGGTAGCGGGCGAAGGAGGCGACGAGCGCTTCCTGCTCGGCGGGGGTGCGCAGGCTGAAGTTGACGGTGGAGCACACGGCGATGACCGCGAGCCCGTCGCTGCCGAGGTCGACGATCCCGGCCTGCGCGCCGCTGTCGGCGACTCCGCTCGCCGGGAGTTCCAGCGGTGCCGGGGACACCGCCTCGGCACGACCACGCTGCGCCTGGTGGGCGGTGAGCCAGGTGGGGGCGGGGCGTACGCCTTCGGGGGCGGCGACCCGGTGCCGGGGGGCGAGGTGCTGGCGGATCGCGGCGAGGGCGAGCTTGTCCAGCGGGAGCCCGTCACGCTGCCCGAGCGCCAGCACGGCGACCGCGATCCCGGCCGGCACCGCCACGAGGAGGAACACCGCAAGCGGCAGCACCGTGCGGGTCAGCGAGTACAGGCCATAGAGCAGCGTCCCGGCGCCGGCGAGGATCGCCAGCTGCCGGGCGGTCAGCGGACCCAGCACTCGGTCCGGGCGGTCGACGTCGGCCGGAACACGCACAGGACTGGTCACGGCGAACACAACCTCACTTCCTCTTCCTGGCGCCCCGGCGGCGGGGCAGGTCCAACGGCAACGGCAGCTGCGTGCCCGGCCGCGGCTTCCGCACCGGAGTGCTCTCGCTCGGCGAAGGCTGGGGTTTGGGTTGGCGGCGCACGGCGAGGGGGAGTGGGTACTGGCCCGAGGCCAGTGGCCGGTTGCCGGTGTAGGCGTCGGGCTGGGGGCGGCGCGGGGCGCGGGCGGCCGGGTTGATCTGCCCGGACGGGGTGAGCAGGCCGGGCCCGGTCTGCCGCGGCGGCGGGACAGTGGGTTCGTCGGCCAGGGGGCGGCGAGCGGGTCGCGGTGGTGCGGGGCGCAGGTGGATCGGGAGCATCCCCGCGCTGGGCGCCACCAATGCCTGGGGCAGCCGCGCGGGTGGGCGCGCGTGGCGGTTGATCCGCCCGTCCGGTGTCAGCAGCCCGGGCTGCGGAACCGGCGAAGGAGGCTGGGTGGGGTCGTCGGCGAGCGTGCGGCGCCCGACCCGGTCCGGGTCGTACCGCGTGGTGATCGGCAACCCGAGCTGATCGGCTGGCAGCGCGTGCGGCAGTACGTCCGGTGGCAGCGCCCGCGGGTTGGGCGACACCTCCCGCTCGTCACCGGACCCGCTCGCGGTGAACAGCGACAGCTGCCCGCGACCCGGCCTGCGCTCCGACCCGCGCGCCGTGGTGGGCACCTCGCTCAGCCGGGGCGAGCGTGGGGCGGGGGAGCGGGTGCGGCGCAGCCGCAGCGGCAGCATGAACTGGCCCGACCGGGTCGCCGGAGGATCCGCCGCAGCGCCCCCACCACCACTTGGCCGCTTGCTTCCCTTCCGGCCGAGGGCGGTGCCGGCGCCGCTGAGCAGGCCCATCGTCTTATAGGCGATCAGGCCGCGGGCGAGGGAGCCGAGTAGCGAGCGGCGCCCGGTGCGCAGCGGTGCCAGGCACCAGAACGGGATCTTGATGAGCACCCACATCAGCGCCAGGCACAGCAGCAGGTTCACCAACCCTGACAGGGTCGGCCCGAACACGGTGAACCCGCCCGGGGCGAAGAACACCCGCAGCGCCACGACCATCGCAAGCGACTGCCCGATCTGGATGGCCAGCACCCCGCCGAAGGCCTTCCACCATGCCTGCGCGATGCCCTCGGTATGGGGGAGGGCGTGCCACATCAGCGCGATCGGGGCGGCCGCGATCAGCAGCACGGTGAGCATCACCCGGACGATGAAGGTGAGCAGCAGGACCACGACCATCACCGCGAGCGCGAGCCCGATGAAGATCAGCCACAGCCCGCCGCCGTTGAGCGCGCCGAGCACCATGTCGGTCAGCGCCTTGCCCGCGGTCTGCGGGTTCACGCCCTCGCCCATGACGGCCTGGGCGAGCGCGTTGGCGATCTGGATCGCCTTGGTCGCCACGAACAGCGACAGCGTCCCGGCGAGGAACCCGATCGCGACCCGGGGTGCGATTTCCTTGATGGTGTAGCGGGTCTGCAGGGTCTCGTAGCCCATCACGACGATCCCCGCGACGACCACGATGATGACGTAGACGGCGAGCAGGATCCGCCACGACTCGGCCCACAGCTGTCCGACACTCGGCAGCGCCGACGGCTCCGGGGTGGTCAGCAACGTCTTCCCGAGGAGCTCGAGCAAGGGGTTGAGTGCGTCGGTCACCACGGTGCGGAAGAAGTCGTCGATCGCTTCGGTGACGCAGGCGACCGGATTGGTGATGCCGCACGAGTCCTCGCCCTCCCCATCCTGCCCAGGCACCGGTGTCTGGCCCGGGCCGCCGGGTTCGAGCGGGGTCGGCTGTGGGATGCAGTTCGGCCCCTCACACGACGGAGGCGGGGTGGGTGTGGGTGTGCCGGTGCACTCGGGCATCAAGGCGCCGGGGAAGCACGACACCGGCGGCGTCGACGGGGCCGGCACCAGCGGTGTACTCGGCACCCCCGAGGGCGGCGGTGGGTTGCCGGTCGGCAGCAGGCATGCCGGGTCGGTCGAGCCCGGTGTGCACGACGGGTCGGTCGGCGGGAGCGGCAACGGCGGCGGTTGCGCCGGAGCGACTGCGACCGCGGTGGCATGCGGTGTCGAGCTCGTGGTGGCGAACGAGAGTCCGGCCAGCGCCGCCAGCAGCGGCACCAGCACCGCGAGCGTGCGCGCCGCACGCCGTCGGGGCGGTTGCGGCGGGTGGGTGGATGGGGTGGTCATGGCTTACACCCCGCCCACGATGCCCTTGAGGATCTCGACCACGAGCGGGGCGAGCGCGGCCAGCCCGAAGCCGATGCCGGCGGCCTTGAACGCGCCCTTGGCCTTCTCCACCTCGCCGGGATCACCGGAGGCCATCAGGTAGCGCAGCCCGCCGATCGTGAGGAACACGACCGCGACCCCAGCGAGGATGCCCATGATCCAGTTGCGGATGTTGTTGAGCACCTCGTCGACCGTCTGCGCGAGCGCGATGATGCGCACCGTCTCCGCCCGGGCGGCCGGGGAAGTCAGCAGCACCGCAGCGGTGAGGAGCCACGCCGTGAGCAGCGCGACCCGGCGAAGACGACGGTGGCAGTGGTGTGGGTTCAGTCGCATGAGCGGGCCTCCCGACGGGTGTGCGCGGCCGGGCCCGAGGTGGCGTCGTGGGTGCGGGCTCGGCGGTCTGCGGGCAGGCGGGTCCCGCGTGAGGCAATGCGAGATTGCGGGTCGTTCGGAGACACTTGTGCGCGCACTTTCCTCGACGCTGCGGCCTCCGCGCGGGTCGCGTTGCGTCGCCGGATTCGGCGAGTTCTGCCCGCCGACGCAGCGGTACCGGTGTGTTGTTCGGCGAGGTAGGCGCGGAGGCGGTGCTCGGCCCGGATGCGGCTCTTCTGGACCGTCTTGTACGGCAGCCCGCGCGCCTGCGCCGCCTCGGCGAGCGGCACGTCACCGACACGCGTCTCGGAGATGAGCCCGGCTTCCTCGGCGGTGATCACGCCCGCCTTCACCGCCGCGGCGAGGACCAGATCCGGGTGGCCTTCCGGACGCGGCGGCGGGCCGGAATCGAAACCCAGATCGCCCGCCGGGATCGGACCGCCGGCGGCCTCGTGCAGCGCCAGCCGTCCCTCCCGGTAGGCGGCCCAGTACAGCCGCGCCAGGATCGCCGGCCGGCCCAGATCGACCTCGCGCAACTCGTGCAGAAACCCGGTCAGCACGGCCGCGTTGAGGTCATGAGTGTCACCGGTGAACCGGCGCGTCACGATCGCCGCAGCCCGCAACAACACGGGCAGCGCCAACCCGACGCACGCCACCGTCCAGGTACCGCCCTCGGCGCGTGCTCGTCTGATCAAGTACGCCCACGCCGCGTCGCGCGTGGCCTGGGCGCAACCCCGCCTGAGCAGCACCGCGCCCAACTCGTCCAGCGGCACCGGGCGCGGCGGCAACCCCGCGATTTCGCGACCGTCCACCGACACCGGGTTCGGTCCGGTCACCAGCCACGCGAAACTGGTCCGCGCGGTCGCGAACACGTCCGAATCCCGGACGAAATCCGGGTTGGCGCGCACGTAGTAGCTCGGCTCGCGGGCCGGATTCGGGCGCGAAGAAGAATTCATGACAGCTCCCCGAAGAATCGGCTCTTTCGTGTGTTGTCAGGAAGCCACGCCGGGCGCCTCAAAACGGCCTCAAAACCGCCTCTGCGGCGCGACAAAAGTGCCTCAAAGCCGCCTCATTCGTTCTCGGACGATTTGGAATAGATGATCTCTGGTCAGGCTCATCGGTATGCCGACCTGCGGAAAGAGAGTGATGCCTCAAGGTGATTCGCGGCGTAGCGGGGCTCCAAAGACGAAGGCGCGAATGTTGTCGAGGGTCGAGGGAAACGCGTGGTGGCGGGCGCTGTCTCCAACACGCTGATTCTCCGGTATTGCCTCCGACAGCACGAATCAAGCCGGTTACTGGCCCGGCGTTTCTCGTCCGAGGAGGCCCCTCACATGGCCCAGCGCCCGCAGTCTCCGGACGGCCGTTCCGGCCGCCGAGGTGACTCGACCCGACCGCCGCGAACCAGGCGCGGCGGCGACCGCGTTCCCTACCCCGGAGCCGGCACTCACGACACCGCTGGGCGGGCCCGCGCGACCTCGCGTCCGGAGGGCCGGTCGACAGCGTCCCGGGCGCGCACGGCGGTGCCGATTCCGGCAACTGTCTGGAAGTCCGGGCCGGAGCCGATCGATGCGCACGAGCAGTGGCCGGTGCCGATCGTCGAGACCATCACGACCGCGCTCACTGAGCCCGGCGCGCGGGTCGTGCTGGTATCCGCCGGCACGTCGCCAACAACGGACGCGCAGCAGGCGGTGCGCGCACTCGGACGCACCGTTGGCGCCCTCGACTTCACGTCGCGCGCGGACGTCCCTGCGACGCAGTCACGACCGTTCTGGACGGGCTTCGTCACCTCGACCGGGACCGTTTCAGCGCCGCCGACGAACTTGCCACACGAAGGGGTGGCCACGGGTCCCGGTGCCCCGGCGGGACGCACTTCCGGGCGCGCGGATTTGGTGCTCGCGTCGCTGCCCGCGCGCGCCGCCGAGGCGGTGTCACTGGACCGGCTCGCCCTCTTGGCCGCGGACCGATTGCGGTGCGGCGGGATCTTCGCGGTCTACACGCACAGCGACTGGAACCCGGGCGAGCTGGCCGACCCGACCGGGGCGATCGTGGCCTCCGCGCAGCACGCCGATCTGCTCTACCTCCAGCACATCGTCACCCTGCACGCCCCGGTCCGCGAAGGCCGGCTGGACGCTGCGCCGACGCCCGCGATGGCGACCGAGTTCGCGCGAGCACGACACCGGGCGACTGTGCGCGGGCTGCCCGCGCCGCACCTACGCGTACACGGGGACGTGCTCGTCTTCGCACGCGCCGCGACCTCGCCCGCTGCTGCCGGGCACGAGCCCGATGAGGACCGCCGATGACACCGCCGTTCGCGCGCTCGCCCGAAGCCAGTCCAGCCGTTCCCCCGCGCACGGAAGGTGCCTCACCGATGTCTCACTCCGACCGTCCGGACACCACCCACACCCTCCCGGCTGGGTCACCCAACGACGGGGACGACGCGCCGACCATGCCGATCCCGCGTGCGGTCATCGACGCCCTCGACACCACACGCGAAGATGCCGCGACGGACCCGCGCATCCCCGCAGCAGGCAACCAGAGGGACACGGCCACCGCGACCGATGTCGCCGAGGACGAGGGGCTGCCGCTGTCGGTCTGGGTGACCGCGCAAACCTCTCCGGCCGCCCAGCGCAAGGGCCGCTACGTGGGCGACTCCACTGCCCATCCGGCGAAGATGCTGCCCGCGGTCGCCGCGCGCGCAATCCGGCACTACACGCGTCCCGGCGAGCTGGTCTTCGACCCCATGGCCGGGGCCGGCACGACCCTGGTGGAGGCGATCGACGCCGGGCGCCGCGCGGTCGGCGTGGAGTACGAACCGCACTGGGTCAAGGTCTGCCGCGCCAACCTCGAACTAGCCCGCGAACGCGGTCACGACCACGACGCCGAGATCGTGCACGGCGATGCCCGCCGCCTCCCGTATCTGCTCCCGGATCGCTACCGGGGGCAGGTGGCGCTGGTGGTCACCTCGCCGCCGTACGGACCGTCCACGCACGGGCAGGTCATCACCGCCGGAGACCCCAGCGGCGACGGCAAGGTGCACAAGTTCCACCACCGCTACGGCAACACCCTCGACCGCGGCAACCTCGCCAACGTCGGCCACCACCGGTTGCTCGCGGGGTTCACCCGCATCCTGGCCGGTTGCGCCGCTGTCCTGCGCCCGGGCGGGCACGTCGCCATCACGGTGCGCCCGTGGCGGGAGCACTCCGAGCTGATCGACCTGCCGTCGCAGATCATCGCCTGCGGCACGGCCGCCGGTCTGATCCCGGTCGAGCGGTGTGTGGCGCTGCTGGCTCGTGTCGCCGAGCGCGACCTCGTCGTCCGGGGAAGCTTCTTCCAGCGCGACTTCATCCGGAAACAGCGCGAGCAGGGCCTGCCACTGCATCTCATCGCGCACGAAGACGTGGTCGTGCTCCGCAAGCCCCTCGAGCCCACCGCGACCTCGTTTCCGGCACTCACCGCGGCGGCAGGCCGTGTCCGGGACTGACGTTACTGCCACGGCGGAGGCAGGATCGCCGCGGCAGGGGAGCGTAGCCGGGACGAAGCCCTGGGCGGCGCGCGCCGCGGGCTGGGGCGCGACGGGAATCCACCTGGCGGGGATCGCCGGGGCGAACTGGGCCAGTAGCAGCATTGCGGTCGTGCTGGGATCGCTCGTCATCCCGGCCGGCGCGGTCGTGGCCGGTGTGGTGCTCACGGCACGCGACGTCGTACAGGACACGCTCGGGTCGACAGCGGTGGTGGCTGCGATCGGTGGGGGCACCCTGGTCTCGCTGATCGTCGCGCCGCCCCGGCTGGTGCTCGCCAGCGCGGCGGCGTTCCTGGTCGCCGAACTCGTCGATTGGTGGCTCTACACCCGGCTCCGCCGCCGCAGCCGGTCCGCGGCGATCGCGGGGTCCAACCTCGGCGGGCTGGTGCTCGACAGCGTGGTTTTCGTGCCGTGGGCGTTCGGGTCGCTGGCGTTGCTGCCCGGGCAACTCGCCGGCAAGACCCTCGCCACAGTCACGGCCCTCGCGGCGACGGCCGCGCTGACCGCACGACGACGAGGCGGGGTGCTGCCATGAAGTTCTACCTGGGCGCCCACCAGCCCACGTGGCTGACACGCGACCTCGGGATCCCACTGCTGGTTTCGCACCGGCGCCTGGCACCCCGGCGCAGCCTGCCGCGGGCGACGGGGGAGTGGGCGCTCGACTCCGGCGGGTTCACCGAACTGTCGCTGCACGGCCGGTGGCGCACCGACGCCCGCACCTACGCCGCCGCGGTGCGCCGCTACGCCGCGGAGATCGGGCGCCTGTCCTGGGCCGCGCCCCAGGACTGGATGGTCGAGGCCCACATCCGGGCCCGCACCGGCGCCAGCTTGCGGGCCCACCAGCGCCGGACCGTGCGCAACTATCTCCAGCTGCGCGAGATGGCCCCGGAGCTGCCGTTCATTCCGGTCTTGCAGGGTGACTCCGTCGCCGACTACCACTGGTGCGCCGACCTTTACGAGCGCCACGGGGTCGCGCTGGCGAGACTGCCGTTGGTCGGCGTGGGCAGCGTGTGCCGCCGGCAGCACAGCGACCAGGTCGCGCGCATCATGCGCTCATTGCGCGAACGGGGCCTGCGCCTGCACGGGTTCGGCGTCAAGGTCGGGGGCCTGGCCCGCTACGCCGGCACGCTGGCCTCCAGCGACTCCGCGGCGTGGAGCTACAGCGGCCGCTACCAGCCGGGCTGTACCCCCAGCCACCGAACCGAGTCCAACTGCCTGCGCTACGCCCTGGACTGGCACACCCGGCTCTGCAGCACGTTGACGACCGCCCGGGCAACGGCCCGTCCCAGCGGAGCGGGAACACGGCCCACTCCGCCCACGCGACCGCGCGAGCCGAGCCACGCGCCGCGGTCGAGGCGACCGGACAACAGGCAGGAGGTGCACCATGCCCGCTGACCCGACGACACAGGCGCGAGGCGGGAGTGACGGGCTGCGATTCGTCGCGACCGAGGGCCCGGTTATCGGGTCATTGTGCACCGGCGTGGGCGGGCTCGACCTCGGCGTCGCCGCCGTACTCGGCGGGCGGATCGCCTGGTACTCCGAAGTCGACCCACACGCCTGCGCGGTCCTGGCCGCACGCGTGCCCGGCGCACCGAACCTCGGCGACCTGCGCGCGGTCGACTTCACCGCCGTCGAGCCCGTCGAAGTGCTCACCGCCGGCTTCCCCTGCCAGGACATCTCCGCCGCCGGGCGACGCGCCGGCATCGAGAAAGGCACCCGTAGTGGACTGTGGTACACCATCCTGGACGCCATTCGCGTACTGGGACCGCGGCTCGTCGTCGTGGAGAACGTCGCCGCCCTCCGCTGGCGCAACGGCGGACTCGACCGCGTACTCGCAGGGCTGGCCGAAACGGGGTATGACGCGGTCTGGCGTTGCGTACGAGCCAGCGACATCGGCGCCGCCCACCGACGAGAACGGGTGTTCTTGTGTGCCGTCCCCCAGCCGGAACGGCATCCGGATGATGCCGACCCCGCAGGCGCGCGACGGCGAGCCCCGCGGTCCCGTCGACCCGGCCCGCCGACGCGCGGGCGGGCACCAGGTCAATCTCAACGACGCGGTGGACTCGGTTCTCAATCCGGCCCGGCTGCTGCCGACACCGACGGCAGGGGACTCGCGGTCGGCCGCTATCCAGACCGTGCGGAAACCGGGACGCCCGATCCCAGCCGGATGCGTGACGCTGACCGACTCAGTACGGCTATTGCCCACACCAACTGCGTCCGACGCCAAGAACTGTACACACGCAACACACTTCGGCGGGCCGTCGCTGCCCGACCGCGCCCGTACTCTCACGAACCCGCCACGCACGGACCACGAAACCGGTTGCGCAGCATCAAAAATCGGGGGGGGGGGGGCTTCGTAGATGTCTCTCCCCGGGCGCGTGGGAGGGCGCTGCTGCCGACACCGACCGCGCACGACGGCTCCTCCAACGGAATCTCCGCCAAGTCCCGTCAAGGAGGCGCGTCTCTCCTGGAAACGCTACGCCTGCTTCCCACACCGCGCGCGACCGACGGCACGAAAGGCTGCCCGGCGCAGCGCGGCTCCAAGGGCGATCTGATGCTTCCCTCGGTCGTCATCGCCGTCACCCGCATCCCACAGGCCCAAGCGCCGGGAGGTGGTAACCATGATCGCGCGCACACCTCGCGCCCGCCGCGGCGCACAAGCTGAACCGCCACCGTTGGACTGGGGCGAGTACGCCGCAGCCGCACACCGGTGGGAGCTCATCACACAGCGATCAGCGCCATACCCCACACAAGCCGGCCGACACGGACGTCCCGTGCTCGCGCCACCTTTCGTCGAATGGCTCATGGGACTTCCACCGGGCTGGGTCACCGCCGAGCACCTCAACCTTCCCCGCACCGCGCAACTGCGTGCACTGGGCAACGGCGTCATGCCCCAGCAAGCCGCCCATGCGCTGCGTTTGCTGCTCGACGACCTCACCAGGCTTCGACTTGGACTTCGTGCCTATCGCGACTGAGGTGTGCTCAGGAGGGGCAGCAGCATGACCACCACGACCAACCCAGGAACCTCCGCTACCAACGGCCCGGGACCGGAGCACCGCGGCACTACCCCCGCACCGCCAGACGCCAGCGCCACGGCGGAACCACTTCTGTACACGCCTGCCCAGGCGGCCGAGAAACTCGCTGTTCCCGAGTCCTGGCTCCGGCGCAAGGCCGGCCTGCGCGTCATCCCGTGCACCTTCCTCGGCAAGCATCTCCGCTTCTCCGAAGCCGACCTCCGCGCCATCGTCGTGAACGGCAGCCGTCCGACGGGAGCTCAGCGGCGGCGTACGCGCCGGAAGCGTACGCGCTCTCTCTGAATCCACCGCGCCTCCAGGAGCGGAAACGAGTCTCTTTGTGCCAGGGACTGGCTCTCTGTCGCTAGTGGAGCGTTGATGGACGTCCGCGTTGACGCGGACCCCCACACCACTCGGAAGGAGTTCATCGTGCCGTGGCCCGAACCGGTCGGAGATGGAACTTGGCGAGTTCGCTACCGACGCGATGACGGCAGCAAAGGGGCTGTCCCCGGCTTCCCGGACGTGAAAGCCGCCGAAGCCTACATCACCGACATGGAGTCGGAACAACGCAAAGGAACCTGGATCGACCCGGCAGCAGGCCGGATTGTCGTTGCCGAGTGGGCGCCTGATTGGCTCGACGCGCTCGACATCGACCAGCGCACCGAGGAAAACTATCGAAGCATCGTCCGCAAGCACGTCGTCCCTCGCTGGGGGAGCACGGCCTTCAGCGACATCACCAACCTCAACGTTCGCAAGTGGGAGAAGCACCTTCGTGCCAGCGGACTGGCCAAAACGACGGTCGACGGCATCATTAAGTGCTTCTCGTTGATGCTGACCGACGCAGCGGACGAAAAGATCATCGCCACCAACCCCATCCAGGCCCGTCGCCGGGGACGGCGCCGCCGAAGTCAGCGCACACCCCGCAAGATCTGGGCCGAACCATCCGAGGTGCTGACGATCGCCGATCAGATCGCCCAGAAGTACGGTCCAGGGGGTGCGGTTCTGGCGGTGACCGCAGGCTGGACCGGAGCACGCTGGGGCGAACTCGTCGGACTGCAACGGCCGAACCTGCACCTGTTCGACGACGACACCGGCCAGTTCCTCGTCGATCCGGACATCGGATCCCTCCACGAGCCCAACACGGGGCCCCTGTTCCTGGGGCCACCCAAGACCGAGGAATCCGCCCGCATCATCACCCTGCCGCCCTTCCTGGTGCGACTGCTCCGCACACACTTGGCGAGTCACAGCCACAGGCACGTGTTCGTCACGCCGCAGAACGAACTGCACCGGCGCAGCAACTTCGCCCGCCGAGCGTTACGCCCCGCCGCCGACGGCAACGCCCACATCGCAAATCCGGCGATCCGGTTGCGCGCGGTGAAACCCGGGCTGACGTTCCACGGACTGCGGCATAGCCACAAGACCTGGATGATCGACGACGGCGTCCCCGAAATCGCCCAGGCGCTTCGCCTGGGGCACGTCCTGCCCGACAAAGTCCAGGAGACCTACTCCCACGTCGCGCGTGCAGTGGAACAGCGACTCCTCGACGCCCTCCAGTCCCGATGGGAAAAGGCCGTCGCCGACAGCGCCGCGCCGCCCGAGCGCACGATCTGGCGGGCGGCTGCTTAGCAGCCGGAGAGCTGCCGGATCGGGCTGACTTCACCCGCGCCGGCCTTCAACCCGTCCTTCGGCTAGGTTTGCACCGCGGTCGTGCACCGCGTCCATGGCAAGGTCATCAGAGCCCACGCGCCGAGAATGAGCGTGATCTCAGGGATCAGGTACCACGGCCAAGGACCCAGCACGTCCAGCAGGGAACCGGTCTCGGGTTTGCGGTTCAGGAAGCCGTAGTTGGTGCCGGTGAGGGTGTTGAAAACGAAAGCGGCGATGGCCCAGCAGGACGTGATCGCGACCGCCACCCGATAACTGTGCCACGTCGGCCGAAAGCCCAGGCCCCAGGTGAGGTAGATCGCCGCCCACACGACGAGCAGGTGCGTTCCCCAGAACACCAGGAACCCCGGATGCGGGAAGTCTGGGCCCTGCAGAACCGGCGCGACCAGGGCCTGGGTGCTCAACGCGAGGCCCCAGTAGTAGGTGAGGGCGAAGGCCCACCTGCGACGGGACCACAGAGCGTAGGCAGTCGCCAGACCGGCGAGGTCGGACAGGTGCAGGGGCAGAGACCCTTCGATGTTCCACCGCGCGGGTGTCAGAGCGTGGACCTGCATTCCCAGCTGCAGCCCCAGCAGCACCACAGCGAACGCACGGGTGAAGAGGCGATTCGCCCCCGAATCCCGGTGTTTGCGGCCGCAGATGACGAGGGCGGCCGAGCCTGTCGCGAACAACCCGAGGACCAGCCAGTGCGACAGGCCGTAGGCGGCGAATTCCCGTCCCGCCGAGCCCGGATCCACACCCCTCATTATCGCTGCTGTGCACGATCGCGAGCTTCCTCGCCCACTTTCTCGTTCAAGAAAGGGAGCGAGCCGCGGCAACTCGCTCCAGCGCGGATCGCCCCGCTGCTCCGAAGCGGTTCCGGCCCTACGGCGTGGCCTGGTGCTGCCCGGCGGCCGTCGGTTCGTCGCCGCCGAGGGCAAACGTGCCTGTCAATCGGGCGATCATCTCCTTCATTTCGAGTACGAGCTCGAGAACCGGGGTGTGCACGTCGCCCGAGACGAATTCCGACTCACATTTGTCGCGAAGGACCGGCCACAGCAGCTTGGCCAGTTCGACTTTGTCCTCCCTGAGGCCAAGTCGTTGGAGTGGCACCTTCACGTCGTAGTGGTTCGCGCGTGCCATGTGGAGTTCTGCCCGGACATCCTGCTCCCAGGTAGCAGAACTCATGCGCGGATTTCCTTGACGTTCCGCGAGCCTGGTAAGCGCAGGCAGCAGGTCATCATCGGCGAAGTTGGCGAGTTCGTACGTGTCGTCGCCCCAGACCCGGACGCGAACCAGGAAGTCCAGGTCAGCCTGGCTGATCTCGGCGTCCTGATACCGTACTTCCTCCCGGATGGCCTCCTGCAGATTCCGCCGAACCTTGTCTCGCTGGGCCGGCGTCGCGAAGTGGTTCTCCGGGTCCATCGCGATGAGCAAGGCGGTCGGTGATGCATCGAGGAGCCAACGATCTCCCAGCTTCCGGCCTACCCGCGGTGCCGCACTGTAGCGCGCGATGAGGTGAGCGTTGATCTTCGAGCTCTTGGTGTGCTGGACCCGGACGTCCTGCGGCTCCGTGATGCCGAACTCGGCGAGGAGTCGGGGGACGTGATAGCGCTCGGTCTCGCCCTCGATCAGGAGGACGACCTTCGGATGCGGCGACAGTCCCAGCTCGGCGAGCGCTCGCTCGAGGGTTTGCGCTTCCTCGAAGCGTGGCGTGAGCCGGTCGTGTTGCGGCGCGTGCCAAGACGCGCCTGTGAGGTCGGGTAGTGGCTCGACGACGCCCGCGGTGGCGAGCTCTTCGTGGGCCCTCAGGAGTACTTCGGCGGCGGTCCTCCGCCACATCGCGTCGAGTGGCTCACCGCGAAGCTTCGACCAGCCCCGGTAACTCGCGTGACGCACCAGCGGCAGCCACTTGGCCAGCGGATCGTTCTGCGCCTGCATGAGCAGGAAGTCGGCCTCTGCCTCGAGTTCGGACGGGTCGAAACCCGCGGTCCGGAGGAGCCCGGAGACATCGGCGGCAGCGCGGTACTCGCGGAGCCCCTTCTGGTCGACACCGGCCGGGAGGCTGAGCTGGCCCAGCACGCCCGGCAAGTAGGGTGTGGCCAGCGCGGCAAGGGCGAGCGTTATCCGCCGTTGCTGGGCGAGACGTCGGCGCACGCCGGGAGGTACCTGCCGGCTCGACTGCAGGAACTGGTAGTCGCTGACAGCGGCATCGACGTGCAACAACTGCCAAGACGAGTACACGAACCCGTTCCACCACGCGCTGGACTGCTCGTCCGCGGGCTGCTTGAACGGCCCGGCCGTCGAACGGTCTTCCGCGCCATCGCGAAGGCGTCCATCAGCGGCCGCTTCGAAAGTCCACCTCGTGACATTGATATTCATGCTCGGGGATACCACGGGAATGCGGCGGCCCTCGATGGCATCGTCGGTGACATGGTAAAGCGGTGGCAGGAGCCGGTGGCGGTGAAGATCCTGGAGATCGTCGAGAGTCAGGATGTGGCCGCGCTCTCGCGCCGCACGAAGGAATTCACCCGTCGTGAGCAGTCGATCCTGTGTAAAAACGTACGGGATCGTGAGAAGTGGCAGAGTGCTCACAGGTGAAGGGCAGTCGTTGTCATCCTCCGCGTTGGATGCCACGAGCGCATCCTAGCAATATGCGGGGTCTAGTTCTTGCCGAGCCGGTGAGGTGCGGGGTGTCAGGAAGTCACCCCGCACCTCACCGGTCTACGGACGGTTGTCCAGCGCCTGAGCTCGCTCGGCTGCGCTGAAACCTTGGCGCGTATGCGAGCCGTCGCAGAACGGCTTGCGGGCCGAATGCCCACAGCGGCACAGCACCTGTGTCCGGCCGGGGCCGAGCTCGTACTCGTTGTTCTCGTGGTCGACGATGCGTACCGGCCCCTTGATCTGATATGGACCGTTGTCCACCGTCTTGATGACGACGGGAGGCGTGGGCGCTTGCTCGGTCATGGGTGACGTCGCCGCCGTCGTCAGCCGACTACCGAGTAACCGACATCGGCGATCGTCTTGCGGATGGCCTCGCTGTCGATCGGCTCGTCGCTGATGACGGTCAGTTCACCGGTGGCGATGTCGACATCCACGTCCGACACGCCGTCCACGGCCGTCACCGCGTTGGTGACCTTGTTGACGCAGCCGGAGCAGGTCATGCCCTGGACGGTGTAGACGGTTGTGCTCATCGGTTTGTCCTCTCAGATCCGCTGTCTCGCGGTCGTTCACCCGCGCTCGCCCCGACTATACGACCTACCCCCAAGGGGTATCAAGGCGAGCACCGTGAGGAGGCCGCGGGCCGGGGTCAGTGGTGGTACGCGTGGGCGACCGCGTGTCCCTTGCCTCTGCCGATCAGCCACTTGTTGACCGGCATGGTCACCAGGAAGGCCACCAGGAAGGCGAAGGCCAGCGCGCCCCAGAACAGAGCGCTGTTCAGGCCCGCGTCCATGGCGCCCGGAACCACGACCATCACCGCGTTGTCGATGATCTCCATGACGGCGATCGACACGGTGTCGGCTGCGAGGGCGACCTTGAGCGCCTGCTTGAACCCGACGCCGGCGCGGAGCACGCCGCGCATGCTCAGCGCGTATCCGAAGAAGAAGGCCATTGCCACGGCGAGGATGATCGTTGGCACGGTGTGCCAGCCCAGCGCGGTGCCGATCACCATGCCGAGGATCTCGCCGATCGCGCAGCCGGTGAGGCAGTGCAGGGTCGCGGAGGCCGCCACGCCCCAGGTGGCTTGCTGGTGACCGGTGTGATGCTCGCCGCCATGGCTGGCGTGATGGGTGTGCTGATCGCCGTGCTCGTGGTGGTCGTGGTGCGACCCATGCTCCATGGAGGTGTGGTCATGCTGCTGCGCTTCGGGCACGTCGAGGCCTTTCTGTCGGTTTTGTGTAGTTCCTATACGGGGTACCCGTACGGTGCAACCGGGTTTCGGCGAACCACCTTGGTGCCCTGTTCGGCCCGCCTCGGGTGGCGGCCGATGAGCAGGTCGGACGACTAGCGGGCAGGTCGAGTGTGATCAAGGCGACGATCGCTCGCTCGGCGGCCCAGTGGACCGGGCCCTTGCGTCATATACGGGTGGGGGGTATAAATGGCTCCGTCAGGAAGTTAACTCACTACCCGTAAGGGGTATGCTGGGGAGGCTGACTGGTACAGGAGTTCAGGAGGGCTCACATGCGCGGCTACACCGGGGACAAGGACAACCTGCTCAAGCGGCTACGCCGTGTCGAGGGGCAGGTGCGTGGGTTGCAGCGGATGGTCGAATCCGACGAGTACTGCATCGACATCCTGACCCAGATCTCGGCGGCGACCAAGGCCCTGCAGTCGGTGTCGCTCGGCCTGATGGACGAGCACCTCAAGCACTGTGTGGCGGAAGCGATCGCCGAGGGCGGCGACAAGGCCGACGAGAAGGTCCGCGAGGCCAGCGAGGCGATCGCCCGCTTGGTCCGCTCCTGAACCGAAGATCACGATCAGCAGGAGGGAATCAATGTCCGAGGCTGTGTACACGGTACGCGGGATGACCTGCGACCACTGCGTCCGTGCGGTGACCGAAGAGGTCGGCAAGATCGACGGGGTGACCGGCGTCGAGGTGGACCTGCCCACCGGCAAGGTCACGGTCGCCAGCAACCAGGAGCTCAACGTCGACGACGTGCGCGCCGCGGTCGACGAGGCCGGGTACGAGCTCACTGCCTGAGCGGCAGGAGCCGGAGCAAAGGATTGCGATGAACACTGCAGCGAAGCTCTCCGCCTACGGTGCGGCGCTCGTCCTGGTCGCCGGTGGCGCCTGGGCGACCGGCACCGCAGTCGGTCCCTTCGCCGGTCAGACCGCCTCCGGTGCGGCGACCGGAACACCCGGTGGCGAGGACGCCGGGCACGGGGACGCTCACAGCGGCACCGTCGCGGAGACCGCGCAAACCGACCAGCCTGGCGGGCTGGCGTCGTCCAGGGGCGGTTACACCCTCACGCCCACCACGACCACGCTCGCCCAGGGACGTAACCAGACCTTCTCCTTCACGGTCACGGGACCGGACGGAACACCGGTGACCGCCTACGACGTGGAGCACGAGAAGCGCATGCACCTGATCGTCGTGCGCCGGGACACCTCCGGTTTCCAGCACGTGCACCCTGAGCTGGGCGCCGACGGCACCTGGACCGTGCCGCTCGACCTGCCGGTCGGCGGCAGCTACCGGGCCTACGCCGATTTCAAGCCCACCGCCGCCGAGGCGACCACCCTCGGCGTCGATCTCACGGTCCCCGGTGATTTCCGGCCGGTCGCCTACCAGCCGGCACGCGAGACCGTCGTCGACGGCTACCAGGTCCGTCTCGACGGGGACCTGAGCCCGGGACGATCGTCGAAAGTGACCCTGACCGTCAGCAAGGACGGCCGCCCGGTCACCGACCTGCAGCCTTACCTCGGCGCCTACGGTCACCTGGTGGCCCTGCGCGGCGGCGACCTTGCCTACCTGCACGTGCACCCGGAAGGCGCGCCTGGTGACGGGAAGACGCCGTCCGGGCCGTCGGTGACGTTCTTCGCCGAGGTTCCCTCGGCCGGGACCTACCGGCTGTTCCTGGACTTCCAGCACGGCGGCACGGTCCGCACGGCGGAGTTCACCATCCCCACCGCGGGCACCCCCGCGCCGATCCAGCCCCAGGCCCCAGCCGCCGGCGAGGGCCACGGCGGTCACTGACCGAGGAAGGAGACCGTGATGACCTCGACCACCCAACCTCGGTCCGCGGCCGGCGGCGAAGTCGAACTGGCCATCGGCGGGATGACCTGCGCCTCCTGCGCGATGCGCATCGAGAAGAAGCTGAACAAGCTCGACGGCGTCACCGCGACGGTGAACTACGCGACCGAGAAGGCCAAGGTCACCTTCAGCGAAGGCGTCGAGCCCGAGCAGCTCATCGCGCAGGTCGAGGCCGCGGGCTACACCGCCGAACTGCCCAAGCCTCAGCGCACTGAGGACTCCGCCGGCGACACCGCGGAGCCGGAAGATCCCACCCGGTCGTTGCGGCAGCGGCTGATCGGCTCGGTCGTGCTGTCCGTACCGGTGATCGCGCTGGCGATGATCCCGGCGCTGCAGTTCACCTACTGGCAGTGGATCTCCCTGACGCTGGCGGCGCCTGTCGTGGTGTGGGCGGCGTGGCCGTTCCACAAGGCCGCGTGGGCCAACCTGCGTCACGGCGCGGCCACCATGGACACGCTCATCTCGATCGGCACACTGGCGGCGTTCCTGTGGTCGCTCTACGCGCTGCTGTTCGGCACCGCCGGAACTCCCGGAATGGCCCACCCGTTCGAGCTGACCATCCAGCGGATGAGCGGCGACGGCAACATCTACCTCGAGGTCGCCGCGGGCGTGACCACGTTCATCCTCGCCGGCCGCTACTTCGAGGCCAGGTCCAAGCGGCGGGCCGGGGCGGCGCTGCGGGCGCTGCTGGAGCTCGGCGCGAAGGACGTCGCCGTGCTGCGCAACGGCACGGAGACCCGGATCCCGGTCGACCAGCTGGCCGTCGGAGACCGGTTCATCGTGCGGCCGGGCGAGAAGATCGCCACCGACGGCGTGATCGAGGACGGCAGTTCGGCGGTCGACGCGAGCATGCTGACCGGCGAATCGGTGCCGGTGGAGGTCGGGCCGGGCGACGCGGTCGTCGGCGCGACGGTCAACGCCGGTGGCCGCCTGGTCGTGCGGGCCACGCGCGTCGGGTCGGACACGCAGCTGGCCCAGATGGCCAAGCTCGTGGAGGACGCGCAGACCGGCAAGGCGCAGGTGCAGCGGCTGGCCGACCGGGTGTCGGCGGTGTTCGTGCCGATCGTGATCGCGCTGGCCGTCGGCTCCCTGGCCTTCTGGCTCGGTGCCGGTGGCTCGGTCGCGGCGGCGTTCACCGCGGGTGTCGCGGTGCTGATCATCGCCTGCCCGTGCGCGCTCGGCCTGGCCACGCCGACGGCGCTGCTGGTCGGTACCGGCCGCGGTGCCCAGATGGGCATCCTGATCAAGGGGCCGGAGGTGCTGGAGTCCACCCGCCGGATCGACACCGTGGTGCTGGACAAGACCGGCACCGTGACCAGCGGCCGGATGTCGCTCGTCGGGATCCACGTGGCGGACGGCGCCGACGCCGACGAGGCACTGCGGCTGGCCGGCGCGCTCGAGCACGCGTCCGAGCACCCGATCGCGAAGGCGATCGCCCAGGCGGCCCGGGACAAGCTCGGCACACTGCCCGAGGTCGAGGGCTTCACCAACGTCGAAGGACTCGGCGTGCAGGGCGTCGTCGACGGCAAAGCGGTGCTGGCCGGGCGGACGGCTCTGCTGGCCGACTGGAGCCAGCACCTGCCGGACGAGCTGGCCGCGCTCAAGGCGGCGGCCGAAGCCGAGGGCAAGACCGCGGTGGCGGTCGGCTGGGACGGCCAGGCCCGCGCCGTGCTGGTGGTGGCCGACACCGTCAAGCCGACCTCGGCCGAGGCGATCCGGCAGCTGCGGGCGCTCGGCCTGACCCCGGTGCTGCTCACCGGCGACAACGAGGCGGTGGCGAAAGCCGTCGCCGCCGAGGTGGGTATCGACGAGGTCATCGCCGAGGTCCTGCCGGCCGACAAGGTCGACGTGGTCAAGCGGCTGCAGGGAGAGAGCAAGGTCGTCGCGATGGTCGGCGATGGCGTCAACGATGCGGCCGCGCTCGCTCAGGCCGATCTCGGCCTGGCGATGGGCACCGGCACCGACGTCGCCATCGAAGCCAGCGACCTGACGCTGGTGCGGGGGGACCTGCGTGCTGCGGCGGACGCGATCCGGTTGTCCCGGCGCACACTCGGCACGATCAAGGGCAACCTGTTCTGGGCGTTCGGCTACAACGTCGCGGCCCTGCCGCTCGCCGCGGCCGGATTGCTCAACCCGATGATCGCGGGCGCGGCGATGGCGTTCAGCTCGGTGTTCGTGGTGTCGAACAGCCTGCGGCTCCGGCGCTTCCGCAGTCTCAGCGGCACGGACGCCGCGGAGAGCCAGCGGGTCGGCTGAGCGTTTGAACGGCGGGAAGGGCGTCGCTACCGAACCGGCAGCGACGCCCTTCCCGTGTTCTCACGACGGTACGCTGGTGTTGGCGTCGGCGGGGAGACTCGAAGGATGATCGCCCGCCCGAGACTCCGCGGCCCCGGAAGACCAGGGCAATGCCTGATGGAGACCAGCTATGAGCGGATCGCATCTTCCTACCTGTCGAGTGGTGCTCGATCTGCAGGGCATCCCCTGGGCGAAGGATCCCCGCACTGCGGCCACGATGTTGCGGAGCCAGCCTGGCGTCATCGACGTCGAAGTGGATCCGGAAACCGCACGGGCTGTGGTCGTCCACGACGCTGAAACCTCGCTCCCGCGATTGTGGAACTGGCTCGTGCGCTGGCGTATCGAGCCCGATGGGCCGGAGTCAGACTCGGAGCCCGAAGGGCACTCGCCGGCCAGGTGATCGAGGTAGGCGCAGGCAACCGCGGTTCCACGTTGCTCGGCCCCGGCACCGATCCGCTCATACATCCTCGCGAACCGCGGGTGCTGGAACCGCGGCAGATCCGTCATCGACGTTCGTTCCCCACGCGTCCGCGATCAGTCTCCGGGATGCAGGCGAGCGGATTCCTGCGTGACGAGCCAGCGCCCGTCGGGCTGGCGCTGGAGGACAACGTAACTCGTCTGCGGGTTCCGAGCCTCGCCCGTGGTCGCCGACCACGTCGCCTGGTAGGCGATCGTCTGCCCGGTTTCGTCGGCGAAGGCGACCTCCAGCCGGTCCACCACGGCGGTAGTGGTCTGCCCGGTCGGTGGCGCAACGACGACGAGGCCCCGGGGATTGGCCGGGTTGGTCGGCGCGAGGTACGGGAGTACCCGCCGATTCGTGCGATCGCGGTCGGCGTCGGTCAACGAATGTGCCGCGACCACATAGGCACGAGCGACCACTTCCGGCCGGGCGAAATCAAGGCCCGGCGGGATGGCGGCACCCGACTCTCCGGGTAACTGAGGCGGCCCGGAGGCGGCACGCCGCGCGTCCGGTCCGATCGGTCCGGAGGCCGTCGTCCAACTGGGTGGCGAGACCCCGCTGTCGCCGGGAGAGCCCGCCTTCGAGCCGACCAGCCACAGGAGACCGAAGCCGGCGGCGACTGCGGCCGCCGTGAGGATGCGTCGTGCGTCCCACATGGTTGGGCTCACTCATTCCGTGAAGCTGACGTGGATGTGGTCGTAATGCCCACCCGTCGGATCGGCCGTGTTGTACACGCCGCCCCCGGTGTAGCGCTCACCCCAGCCTCCTTGGTCGCCGGTCGTCGGGTCCCAGTACCTGCCTTGCCAGATCACGTACTTCACCCGCAGTGCCGCGGCATTGGCTCGCAGCCAAGCGGCCATGCGCCACCCGGCGGCGAGCGGTTCGCCCTGGGGAAAGATCCCTGCCCGATCGGGGAACACGTCACAGGCGCGACCCGACGGGTGGTCGCTCGTCGGGTTCCACGGCCGCTGTGCCCAGCACCCCGCAGAGCGGATCTGCGGGCCGAACGCCTTCTTCAGCTCCTGGTACGCGTGGGCCGTGGCAGCGGTGACGCAGCCCTTCGCACTCGTCGGGTCGGGGGAGGTGCAGCCAGCCGGGCCGCCGGTGAACGACGCTGCACCTGGTAGTGCCCCGACCTCGACTCCGTCCGGCACGGCACCGGGTGCGCCGGAGTCGGTCGGCGACGCGGTCCACCGGCTTTCGTAGTTGTGGATGTTGTCCAGGTAGCGGCGGATCAGCGATGCGCACCGCTGGTCGCATCCGGCTTCGCCTGCCTCGGGGATACCGCTGCGGCTGTTGATGACGCGGCTGCAGCCCGCAATGTGGCAGACGCTCATCGCGTCCAGCGGGTCGATCGACTTGCCCGCCTGGCGCAGGTGCAGCGTCATCGCCCGGAGGTTGCCGCACAGGAAATTGACACCCAGCGCCAGGTGGACGCTCGGATCGTAGATTTCGGATCCGGACGGAGGGGGTGTGCCGGCCCAGGGCTGACCACCGAGACTGATCCAGTTCGCTTCGTTGATCTGTAACAAGCCGGCCGCCCCGCCGTTGACGTCCTCGCTCCACGCCTCCGGGTTCCACCCGGATTCGGCCGCGACCTCGGCCAGCACACGCAGCACGCTGAGCTCGGAGCACTGCTGGTCGACCACCGTGGCGACGAACGGCAGCATCTGCTTGGCCAGGGATGGCAGCATCGCGATCGCCACCCCCGCCCTCGTGGGTGAGGGTTTGACGGGTGTTGGGCGGGCAGCCGTCATGACCGCGACGAACACCACGGGGGCAACGAGAACGGGAATACCGAGCAGGCACAGCAGCAGCACGATGTGCCGTGGGCGCATCCACACTCCCGTCCGGATCCGGGTCGCTACCGAAGGCAACCAACCGTTGGGATACTAGCTTCGATAGTAGACAAATCGGGAGGTTCGCCATCCGATCGGCGCAGTGGTGCCCGGGTCGGACGTTCTCCCTGGCGGTCGAACCGCTCGTGCTGGTGCGCACGCGGCCCGGCGGATCTGCTGCTGGTCCGCCGGGCCGCTCCCTTTTCCATGCGCAGCGTCGATGACGCTGACGCGATACTACTATCATTCGTAGTGGGTCGGTAGGGCGAGCTGAGGGTTCTCCCCAGCTCGCCCAACGGCGGAATCTTCAGGGTGTACGACGGACAGTCGTCGGGAATCAGTGGCTGCTCACCTCCTGCTTCGGCGCGGGGTCCCTGCGGGCGGTGCGGACCGTGGCCAGTGCGAGGAACCCGCCGAGGACGGCGAGTGCGGCGGCGCCGAGGAAGGCGGCGGAGAAGCCGTCGGTGAGGGCGACGGCGTTGCCGAGTTCGCCGGCGCCGGAGGAGAGGGCGACCGCGGTCATCGCGGCCAGGCCGAGCGCCGAGCCGATCTGGTAGGCGGTGTTGACGATGCCCGAGGCGAGCCCGCCTTCCTCCGGTTTCGCGCTGGAGATCGCCATGCCCAGCGACGGGATGAACGCCAGCG
>NZ_JAKGSD010000023.1 GCF_021654135.1 Amycolatopsis tucumanensis
AGCTAATCAACTGGCTTTAGCTCATCAATACACTGTTGAGTTCTCAAACAACACGAAGCTGCTGCTTCTATAAAGCTTTTGTGTTCTCGCGGAGGGCGTCAGCAACCCTACTGGTTTAGTAGTAGTGGTTGGCGACCCACCCGCGGGCCGACCAAGAACTTTACCCGGTTCGGTTCGCGGTGTCAACACCGCCCGACCCTGGTCCGTCCGCCGGGGCTTTCGGCCCCGTCGTCCCGGTCTCCCTGGCGACGAAGAGAAGATTACATGCCCCGGAACCCCCCTGAAACAGGGGGGTCCCTTAACGGCATTTCCCCTGGTCAGAGCACCGGCAGGAGCGTCTTGAGCTCGTACGGCGTGACCGAGCGCCGGTAGGCGTCCCACTCGGCGCGCTTGTTCCGGAGGAAGAAGTCGTAGACGTGCTCGCCGAGCGCGTCGGGCAGCAGCTCGGACTTCTCCATCTCGGCGAGAGCCTCGCCGAGGTTCTGCGGCAGCTGGTCGTACCCGGCCGCGCGGCGCTCGGCGTCGCTCATCGACCAGATGTTGTCCTCGGCCGCCGGCGGCAGCTCGTAGCCCTTCTCGATCCCCTTCAACCCGGCGGCGATCACGACCGAGTACGCCAGATAGGGGTTGCAGGCGGAGTCGATCGTGCGGATCTCGACCCGTCGCGACGACGCCTTGCCCGGCGAGTAGTTCGGCACCCGCACCAGCGCGGACCGGTTCGCCCGGCCCCACGACACCGTGGTCGGCGCCTCTCCCCCGCTGATCAGCCGCTTGTACGAGTTCACCCACTGGTTGGTGACGGCGGAGATCTCCCGCGCGTGGTGGAGCAGGCCGGCGACGAAGGCCTTGCCCGTCTCGGACAACTCGTACGGGTCTTCCGGGTTGTGGAACGCGTTGCGGTCGCCCTCGAACAACGACACGTGCGTGTGCATCCCCGAGCCGGGCTGCTCGGTGAACGGTTTCGGCATGAACGTCGCACGCACCCCCTGGGTCAGCGCGACCTCCTTGACCACATACCGGAACGTCATGACGTTGTCGGCCATGGTCAGCGCGTCGGCGTAGCGCAGGTCGATCTCCTGCTGCCCCGGCGCGCCCTCGTGGTGGCTGAACTCGACCGAGATGCCCATCGCCTCCAGCGCCTCGATGGCGTGGCGGCGGAAGTGCGTCGCCGTGGCGTGACTGGCCTGGTCGAAGTACCCGCCGTTGTCCGCGGGCTCCGGCTCGCTGCCGTCCGACGGCAACGACGAGAGCAGGAAGAACTCGATCTCCGGGTGCACGTAGCAGGTGAACCCGGCCTCCCCCGCCTTCGACAGCTGGCGCCGCAGCACGTGCCGCGGGTCGGCCCAGGACGGCGACCCGTCGGGCATCGCGATGTCGCAGAACATCCGCGCGGAGTAGTGCCCGCCCTCCGGGGTCTCCCAGGGCAGCACCTGGAACGTCGACGGGTCGGGCTTCGCGACCATGTCCGATTCGTAGACGCGCGCGAAGCCTTCGATGGCCGATCCGTCGAACCCGATCCCGTCGCTGAAGGCGCCCTCCAGCTCGGCGGGGGCCACCGCCACCGACTTCAGGAAACCGAGTACGTCGGTGAACCACAGACGGACGAACCGGATGTCACGTTCTTCCAGCGTGCGCAGCACGAACTCCTGCTGGCGATCCATGGCCGCACCCTACGCATGGCGTGTTAACGGCATGTTTCGTGGTTCCGGTGTTGCCCTGACGGAGGGAATGACCAGCGACATCACCGCAGCCAGCGCGCACAATCCGCCCGAGATGTACCACGCGAGGTCGTAACTCCCGGCGTGGTCGTGGATCAGGCCGGCGCCCACCGCGGCGATCGACGCGCCGACCTGGTGGGACGCGAAGACCCAGCCGAACACGATGGGACCGCTCAGGCCGAAGTGCTCACGCGCCAGCGCCACCGTCGGCGGCACCGTGGCGACCCAGTCCAGGCCGTAGAAGATGATGAAAGCCCACATCGGCGGCTCGGTGGTGGGCGCGAACAGGTGCGGCAGCACGATGAGCGACGCGCCGCGCAGGAAGTAGTACACGCCGAGCAGGATCCGCGGGTTGACGCGGTCGGTGAGCCAGCCGGAGGCGATCGTGCCTGCCACGTCGAAGATGCCGACCAGCGCGAGCAGCGAGGCCGCGGTTGTCGGCGGCATCCCGTGCTCGTGCGCCGCGGGCACGAAGTGGGTCTGGATCAGGCCGTTGGTGGAGGCCCCGCAGATCGCGAACCCGCCGGCGAGCAGCCAGAACGCCCGCGTCTTCGCGGCCTGCCCCAGCACCTGCAGCGCGCGCCGGGCCGCTCCAGTCGACGGCGGCAACTCCTCGGCCTCGGTCGCGCCGTACGCGGTCAGGCCGATCTCGCTCGGGTGGTCGCGCAGGAAGATCAGGGTGATCGGCACGACCGCGAGCGCGGCGAAGGACACCACCAGCGACGCGGTCCGCCAGCCGTCGTTCGTGGCGATCGCGGCGAGCAGAGGCAGGAACACCAGCTGCCCGGCCGCGCCCGCGGCGGTCAGGATGCCGCTGACCAGGCCGCGGTGGCGGACGAACCAGCGCGCGGTCACGGTCGCGACGAACGCCAGCGCCATCGAGCCGGTCCCCAGCCCGACCAGCACGCCCCAGCACAACAGCAGCTGCCAGCTCGCGGTCATGAACACCGTCAGACCGCTGCCCGCCGCGACCAGGACCAGCGCGCCGGTCACGACCTTGCGCATGCCGAGGCGCTCCATCAGCGCAGCGGCGAACGGCGCGGTCAGGCCGTAGAGCAGGAGGTTGATCGACACGGCGGCCGAGATCGTGGCCGTCGACCAGCCGAACTCCTCGTGCAGCGGGTCGATCAGCACGCCGGGGGTGGCGCGGAACCCGGCGGCGCCGACCAGCGCGACGAAGGCCGCGAAGGCGACGAACCAGGCCGGGTGGATGCGCGACTTCGTTCTTGTCACCGGTACATGCTCGCCGACCGCGATCACCCGGACGAGTGGCCGGAGCGCCAATATGTGCAAGAATCCGGCCATGCACCGGGTTGTGGTCCTCGCGGTCTCCGAAGTGGTCGGGTACGACCTGAACATCGCGCCGCTCGTGTTCGGCACCGCGGCACAGGACGGCGAACCGCTCTACGACGTGCGGGTTTGCGGGGTCAACGACCGGCCGGTGCGGGTCAGCCACGGCTACGACGCGCAGCTCGGCCACGGCCCGGAAGCACTGGAGGACGCCGACACCGTCGTCATCCCCGGCACCCGCGTGCACGGGCCGCGGCGCGATGGCGTGCTGCCGCCCGACCTGGCCGCGGCGCTGGCCCGGATCCCGTCATCGGCGCGGCTCGTGTCGATCTGCACCGGCGCCTTCGTGCTGGCCGCCGCCGGCGTGCTCGACGGCCGCCGCGCGACCACCCACTGGGCGCACGCGCCCGCCTTCCGGCGCCTCTACCCGCAGGTCGACCTGGACGAGAACGTGTTGTTCGTGGACGACGGCGACGTTCTGACCTCCGCGGGGCTGGCCGCCGGCGTGGACCTGTGCCTGCACCTCGTGCGGTCCGACCACGGCAGCGCGGTCGCCAACCACGTCGCCCGCTACTGCGTGGTGCCGCCGTGGCGCGACGGCGGGCAGTCGCAGTTCATCGAGCAGCCACTGCCCGAGGCCGACGGCAGCACCGCCGCGACGCGCGCGTGGGTGCTGGAGCGGCTCGGCGAACCGCTCGACCTGGCCGCGCTCGCGAAGCACGCGGGCATGAGCGTGCGCACCTTCAGCCGCCGCTTCCGCGCGGAGACCGGGCAGTCGCCGCGGGCATGGCTGAACCAGCAGCGGGTGCTGCACGCCCGCCACCTGCTGGAGACCACGGATCTGCCCGTCGACCGGGTCGCGGCCGAGTCGGGGCTGGGCACCGCGGCTTCGCTGCGGCAGCACCTCAACGCGGCGATCGGCGTCGCTCCGCTGGCATACCGCCGGACCTTCGCCCGCCGCTGATCGCTACCTTGGACGCATGCTCCGCCGACGCACCGCCGGTGTCCTCGCCCTGGTCCTGGCGCTGTCCACCGCCTGTTCGGCCGCGCCAGAGGAACCGCTCCCCGACGGGCGCGCGCTCGTGGACGCCGCCGAGACGAGCCTGAACGGGATCCGCAGCGTGCGGTTCGACTTCAGCGTCAGCTCGACCATCCCCGGCCTGGACATCCGCGAGGTCAAGGGGCAGGCCAGCAAGGACGGCGGGCCGCACGGCACCGCGATCGGGCAGGCCGACGTGCAGGCCTCGGCGGACCGGTTCGAGCTGGACTACGTGCTCGTCGGTGAGACGCTGTTCCTCACCGACACCAAGGGCCAGCAGCGGCAGGCCCCCGTGCCCGCCGACTACAACCCGATGACGCTGCTCGACTCCGAGCGCGGCCTGCCCAAGCTGATGTCGGAGGCGACCGCGCTGAAGACGGAGACGAAGGAGGACGTCCTCGGCGTCGAGGCCTACCGGGTCACCGGCGAGCTGGCGAAGGACGTCATCTCCAGCGTCATCCCCGGCATCCAGGCCGACGTGGACATCAAGTTCTGGGTCACCAAGGCCGAGCCGCGCAACCTGGTGCGCGTCTGGATCCAGGTGCCGCCGCGGCAGCCGAACGAGGGCGCCATCCAGCTGGAACTGGCGCTGTCCGACCAGAACGTGCCCGTCGGGACGTCCACCGGCGGTTAGGCCTGGCAGCGGGTGCCCGGGGCCGGCTGGGAGCCGTCCACCAGGTAGTCCAGTCCGGCGACGTCGACGCACATGTTGCCGTGCAGGAACGCGGTGTGCTGGGTGCCGTCGACGGTGAGCAGCCCGCCGTGGAAGAGGTTCGCGAGGGTGACGCCGGCCTGGTACGGGGTGACCGGGTCGCCGGTCGTCGAGATGACCAGTGGTGGCGCGGCGGAGGTGACCGTCGGCCGGTGCGGCTGGGACGTGCTGGGCACCGGCCAGCTCGCGCACACGTCGAGTTCGCCCTGGTCGGGGCGGCCCCAGCCGAGGAACGGCGCGGCGTCGACCATCCGCTGCCGGGACACCGCCGGATCGACCGCACGCGGGTTGTCCACGCAGCGCACGGCGTAATAGGCGTCCTGCAGCGACGAGTACCGCCCGTCCGCGTCGCGCTCGTAGTAGCCGTCGGCGAGCCGGAGCAGGACCGAGCCGTCACCGCCGCGCAGCAGGCCGAGCCCGGTGTTGAGGAACGGCCAGGACTGGCTTGAGTACATCGCCTCGACCACGCCCGTGATGGCGTCCCGGTAGGACAGCCGCCTGCCGTCGCCGGTCTTCGCCGGAGCGCCGACCAGCGGCTGGACCAGGTTCTGGAACTCGGCCGCCGCCTTCGCCGGGTCCCGGCCCAGCGCGCAGCCGTCGTGGCGCGCGCACTCGGCGGCGAACTCGCCGAACGCGCGGGAGAACCCGGCGCCCTGCGCGACCAGCGAATCCGGATCGGTCGCCGCCGGGTCGATCGCGCCGTCCAGCAGCAACGCGCGGACCCGCTCCGGGAACGCCTCGGCGTAGCTGTAGCCGATCTGGGTGCCGTAGGAGTAGCCGAGGTAGCTCAGCTTCGCCTCGCCCAGCGCGGCCCGCAGGACGTCGAGGTCTTTGACCACGTCCCGCGTGCCCATGTTCGCCAGCATCGCGTCGCCGTGCTCGGTGCGCTGGGCGCACTTCGCCGCGAAGTCCTTCGCCTCCCCGGTCCACGCGGCGTCCGAGGCGCCCGGGTTGCCCGCCCGTTCGGCGTCGCGTTCGGCGTCGGTCAGGCACTGCACGCGCGGCTGGCTCGCGCCGACCCCGCGCGGATCGAAGCCGACGAAGTCGAACCGCAGGCCGATCGCGTTGTTCGACACCGTCGGCACCAGCCGGGCGGCCGCTTCCATGCCGGAACCGCCAGGGCCGCCCGGGTTCATGACCAGCGAGCCGATGCGGTGGGCCGGGTCGAGCGCCTTGTGCCGCAGCACGCCGACGGTGATCGTCTCGCCGCGCGGGTTCGCGTAGTCCAGCGGAACGGTCAGCCGGGCGCACTCCACACCGGGCGTGCGGAACGCCTCCGCGCTCTGCTGCCCCGTCGCGTACGCCGCGCAGTCACCCCACGCGAGCCGCTGGTCGTAGAAGCGGTCGAGCGCGTGGACGTCCGCCACCGGCGAGGGTGACGGCGGCGGCGCGGTGGCCTGCGTGGTGCACGCAGTCAGCGTGACGGCCAGCAGGCCCGCGGCGAGCAGCCTCCGGCGGCGGGGAAAACGCATCTCTCACATCGTGCCAGTCCGGTCACCGAGAGGTACAGCGCGCGCCTTCCGCAGGCAGGGTCCCGTCGATCAGGTAGGCGGTGCCGATGTCGTCCACGCAGTCGACTCCCTGCAGGAAGACGGTGTGCTGGGTGCCCTCGAACGTCAGCAGCGCGCCCTTCATCGCCTTCGCGAGGTTCACCCCCGCCTGGTACGGGGTGGCTGGATCGTTCGTGGTCGAGATCACCAGGACCGGCGGCACGCCGGCGACGTTCGGCTCGTGCGGCTCCGAGGTGTTGGGCACTGGCCAGAACGCGCACGGGTCGAGCGCGGCACCGTTGGGCCTGCCGTCGTCGAGGAAGGGCGCCACCTGGTCGTAGCGGTTCTCCGCCTCGAGGATCTCGGCGCGGTCGGTCACCGGCGGGTCGTCGACGCAGCGGATCGCGGTGAAGGCGTCCTGCGTGTTGGCGTAGTTGCCGCTGGCGTCGCGCTCGTTGTACTGGTCGGCCAGCGCCATCAACGTGGTGCCCTGGCCGCTCTTCAGCTCGTTGAGCCCGGCGTTCAGCGGCGCCCACAACTGCTGCGAGTACAACGCCTGGATCGCGCCGAGCGTGGCGTCGTCGTAGCTGAGGACCCGGCCGTCGCGGAGGCGGACCGGGTTCTCGATCAGCGGCCGCACCAGGTTCTGGAAGGCCCGGGTCGCGCCGGCCGGGTCGGTGCCGAGCGCGCAGTCGCGGCGGGCGGCGCACCACCTGGCGAAGTCGTTGAACGCGACGCCGAAGCCCTGCCCCTGCGCGACCAGCGACTCGACCTCGTCCTGGCTCGGGTCCAGCGCGCCGTCGAGGACCATGGCGCGCACGTTCTGTGGGAACGCTTCGGCGTAGGTGTAGCCGATCCGCGTGCCGTAGGAGTAGCCGAGGTAGGTCAGCTTCTCCTCGCCCAGCGCCGACCGCAGGACGTCCATGTCCTTGACGACGTCGCGGGTGCCGAGGTTCGCGAGCATCGCGGTGCCGAACTGGGTCCGCTCGGCGCACTTGTCGGCGAATTCCTTGGACTCGGCGTCCTGCCTGGCCACGCCTGCCGGGCTGCCGTCGGCCTCGAGGTCCTCGGCGCGCTGCTCGTCCCGCTCGGCGTCGGTCAGGCAGGTCACGTCGGGTTCGCTGGCGCCGATTCCGCGCGGGTCGAAGCCGACGATGTCGAAGCGCTTGCCGAGGTCGGTGTTCGCGACCCGCGGCGCGAGGCCGGCGGCGGCGTACATGCCGGAGGCGCCGGGGCCGCCCGGGTTGAGCACGAGCGCCCCGAGCCGGTCGCCCGTCGCCTTCTGCCGGAGCACGCCGATCGTGATCGTGTCGCCCTGCGGCTTCGTGTAGTCCAGCGGCACGGTCAGCCGGGCGCACTGGAGAGCATCAGCGCGGAAGGCGGACCTGATGTCGTCCGAAGTCGCGTAAGGTGCACAGTCGCCCCAGGTCAACGGCTGTGCGTAGAACCGCTCCAGCCCGGCGGGCACCACCCCGGCCGGGCCGGCCGACTCGGTGGTCGCCGTCGGCGCGGGAGCCGGCGCGGGCTCCGGCGAGGTGCAGGCCGCGACCGGCACCAGCAGGCAGGCGCCGAGGACGGCGGCTCGTATGGACCGGGACCTGGCTCGCTGAAGGAAGCGCACGTCGTGATCGTGCCATCCTGAGTGGGAACACAGGTGCACCGCCACCTCGTTGGCTGGTGGGTTGCGCGCGAGAAGGACAGGAGACCACGGGTGCCAGCACTGATCAGCCGGATGGGCAAGCGGCTGCGCAAGCTCATCGAGCGGCCAGGCAGCGTCGAGCTGACCAAGTACGAGGCGCTGCTGCCGGACATCGAGGCGCTCGAACCCGAGCTGGAGGCCCTGAGCGACGCGGAGCTGACCGAGCGCGCGGGCAAGCTCCGCCTGGAGGCCGAGCTCGGCGACTCGCAGCTGGTGGAGCTGTGCGCGCTCGGCCGCGAAGCCGCGCGGCGGGCGCTGGACGAGCGCGCGTTCGACGTGCAGCTGCTCGGCACGATGGGCCTGCTGTCCGGGCACGTCGTGCAGATGCAGACCGGTGAGGGCAAGACGCTGGCGGGCGCGCTGGCCGCCGCGGGGTACGCGCTGCAGGGCAAGCGCGTGCACGTCATCTCCGTCAACGACTACCTGGCCCGCCGCGACGGCGAGTGGATGAAGCCGGTGTACGACCTGCTCGGCGTCACCGTCGGCTGGGTCGACGGCAGCCTCACCCGCGAGGAGCGGCGCGCGGCCTACGACGCCGAGGTCACCTACGGCGCGGTCAGCGAGATCGGGTTCGACATGCTGCGCGACCGGCTCGTCACCCGCGCCGAGGACGTCGTCCAGCCCGCCCCGGAGGTCGCGATCATCGACGAGGCCGACTCGGTGCTCGTCGACGAGGCGCGGGTGCCGCTGGTCATGGCCGGTTCGGTGGACCAGGCGGTCGCCGACACCGAGGTCGCCAACGTGGTCCGGCGGCTGCGGCTGGGCCTGCACTACGAGACCGACACCGACGGCCGCAACGCGTGGCTGACCACCGCCGGCGCGTCCGTCGTGGAGAAGGCGCTCGGCGGGGTCGACCTGTACAGCGAGTCCGGCTCCGAGCGGCTGGCGGCCGTCAACGTCGCCCTGCACGCGCACGCGCTGCTCACCCGCGACGTCGACTACCTGGTGCGCGACGGCAAGGTCGAGCTGATCAACGCCTCCCGCGGCCGGGTCGCCGAGCTGCAGCGCTGGCCGGACGGGCTGCAGGCCGCGGTCGAGGCGAAGGAGCAGGTCGCGCCCACCGACCGCGGCGAGATCCTGGACTCGATCACCGTGCAGGCCCTGATCGCCCGGTACCCGCAGGTCGCGGGCATGACCGGCACCGCGGTCGCGGTCGCCGAGCAGCTGCGCGAGTTCTACCAGCTCGAAGTGGCGGTCATCCCGCCGAACAAGCCGAACGTCCGCGAGGACCTCGACGACCGGATCTTCGCCTCGCCGTCGCACAAGCTGCGCGCGATCGTCAAGGAGATCCGCGAGGTGCACGAGACCGGGCGGCCGATCCTCGTCGGCACGCAGGACGTCGCGGAATCCGAGGAGCTCGCCGAGAAGCTGGCGAAGGCCGACCTGCCGTGCGTCGTCCTCAACGCGCGCAACGACGCCGAGGAAGCCGCGATCATCGCCGAGGCGGGCAAGTTCGGCGCGATCACCGTGTCCACCCAGATGGCGGGCCGCGGCACCGACATCCGGCTGGGCGGCGCGGACGGCAAGGACCGCGAACGCGTCGCCGAGCTGGGCGGTCTGCACGTCATCGGCACCGCGCGGTACCCGTCGAGCCGTCTGGACGGCCAGTTGCGCGGCCGGTCCGGCCGCCAGGGCGACCCGGGCAGCGCGGTGTTCTTCGCGAGCCTGAACGACGAGCTGGTCACCTCGAACGCGCCGGACGTGCCCGATGGCATCGACGCGGACGACTCGGGCGAGATCACCGATCCGGCTGCCAAGCGCCACATCGACCACGCGCAGCGCGTCGCCGAGGGCGTGGACCTGGAGATCCACCGCAACACCTGGCGCTACACGCGGCTGATCGAGCACCAGCGGCGCGAGCTGCTGGAGTACCGCGACGAGCTGCTCCGGACCGACGCGGCCGCGGAGGCGCTGTCCGGCGAGAAGCGCTACGACGAGCTGACCGAGAAGGTCGGCGAGGAGAAGGCGAAGCAGGTCTGCCGCGAGATCATGCTGTACCACCTGGACCAGATGTGGTCGGACCACCTCGCGTTCCTCACCGACGTGCGGGAGAGCATCCACCTGCGCGCGCTGGCGCGGGAGACGCCGCTGGACGAGTTCCACCGCATCGCGATCCCGGAGTTCCGCAAGATCGTGCCCGCGATCAAGGAGCGGTCCGCCGAGACGCTCGCCGACGTGGAGATCGGCGACGACGGGATCGACCTGGCGGCCTCCGGCGTGCGGCGGGCCAGCTCGACGTGGACGTACCTGGTGCACGACGCGCCGTTCGACGCGGGCTTCGAGGAGACGCTGCGGCAGGTGCGCAGCCTCTTGCGGCGCAAGAAGAACTGAGCGGGCATCCGGGGCGTGGCCGACAATGAGGTCATGCTCCGGATCGCGCTGGCCCAGGTGAACCCGACCGTCGGCGACCTGACGGCCAACGCGGCGCAAACTGTGACGTGGGCCCGCAAGGCCGCCGAGGCGGGGGCGCACGTCGTCGTGTTCCCCGAGATGTCGCTGACCGGGTACCCGGTCGAGGACCTCGCGTTGCGGCGGACCTTCGCGGAAGCGTCGCGCTCCGCGTTGCGGGCGTTGGCTGCTTCGCTGGCGGACGCGGGTTGCGGCGAGCTGCTCGTGTACGTGGGTTACCTCGACCTGGACGACGTCGGTCCCCGTGACGCGGCAGCCGCCCTGTGGCGCGGCGAGGTGGTCGCGCGCCAGTTCAAGCACCACCTGCCGAACTACGGCGTGTTCGACGAGCAGAGGTGGTTCAAGGCGGGGCGGACGCTGGACGTGCTGCGGTTCCACGGCTGCGACATCGGCATGGTGATCTGCGAGGACCTCTGGCAGGACGGCGGGCCGGTGTCCGCGCTCGGGGCGGCCGGGGTCGGCGTGGTGGTGTCGCCGAACGCCTCGCCGTACGAACGGTCCAAGGACGACATCCGGTTGCCGCTGGTCGCGCGGCGGGCGGCAGAGGCCGGCGCTCCCTTGGTCTACGCGAACCAGGTCGGCGGGCAGGACGACCTCGTGTTCGACGGCGACTCGTTCGTGGTCGGCGCGGACGGCTCGCTGCTCGCGCGGGCGCCGCAGTTCGTGGAGCACCTGCTGGTGGCGGATGTGTCCGTGGACGCGGTGGAGTGCGTGCCGGGGACGTACGAGGGGCTCGAGGTGCGGCGGCGGGTGCTGTCGGCGGATCCGGCGCCGGCGTACGAACCCTTGCCCGCTGCGGTGCGCGAGCCGTTGTCCGACGAGGCGGAGGTGTGGTCGGCGCTGGTCGTCGGGTTGCGGGACTACGTGCACAAGAACGGGTTCCGCTCGGTGATCTTCGGGTTCTCCGGCGGGATCGACTCCGCGGTGACGGCGGCGCTGGCGGTGGACGCGCTGGGGGCGGACTCGGTGCACGGGGTGTCGATGCCGTCGCGGTACTCGTCGGCGCATTCGCGGGACGACGCGGCGGAACTGGCGCGGCGGCTGGGATGCCACTTCCGGGTGGAGCCGGTCGAGGAGATGGTGCGGGTCTACGTGGATCAGCTCGGACTGTCGGGCCTGGCGGAGGAGAACATCCAGGCGCGGGTGCGCGGCATGCTCCTGATGTCACTGTCCAATATGGAGGGACATTTGGTGCTGGCGACCGGGAACAAGACCGAGCTGGCGGTCGGGTACTCGACGATGTACGGGGACGCGGTCGGCGGGTTCGCGCCGATCAAGGACGTGTTCAAGACGCAGGTGTGGGCGCTGGCCCGGTGGCGCAACGCCGCGGCCGAGAAACGCGGTGAGGTGCCGCCGATCCCGGAGAACTCGATCGCGAAACCGCCGTCGGCGGAGCTGCGACCGGGGCAGCTGGACACGGATTCCCTGCCGGACTACGGGTTGCTGGACGACATCCTGGACGACTACGTCGAAGGCGACCGGGGTTACGCGGAGTTGGTCGAGGCCGGGTTCGCGCCGGAAACGATCGATCGGGTGATCCGGATGGTAGACCGTGCGGAGTACAAACGCCGCCAGTACCCGATCGGTACGAAGATAACTTTTAAGGCTTTCGGGCGAGATCGACGGCTGCCCATCACGAATTGCTGGCGCGGAGGGGAGTTCTGAGCCGGAAACTGTCGGACCCGGGTGCCATCATTCCCTCCATGCCCCTCCTGGAAGGAACTGTTGTCATGGCTGGGAATGTCCGTCCGGTGGCCGACGAGCGCGACGGCCTGCTCGCTTTTCTCGCGCAGCAGCGTTATGTCCTGCGTCTCGCGGCCCGTGGTCTGACCGACGCGCAGGCGCGGCTGACGCCCACGCGGAGCGCGCTGAGCATCGGCGGGCTGATCAAACACGTGACGAGCACCGAGCGACGGTGGATGGCGGCGGTGCGCGGTTCCCCTGTGGACAGCGATGGCGTGGCGGATTTCGTTGTGGGTGAAGGGGAAACGCTGTCCGATGTGCTGACCGCGTACGACTCGGCGGCCAGGGAGACCGAGGAGATCGTCGCCGGGATCCCGGATGTCGGGCAGCCGGTGCGGGTGCCGTGGCTCCCGGACGAAGTGGACGCGTGGACGGTGCGGTGGGTGCTGCTGCACCTGATCGAGGAAACCGCGCGGCACGCCGGGCACGCGGACATCCTGCGCGAACACATCGACGGCGCGACCGCGGTGCCACTGATGGCCGCGGCGGAGGGATGGCCCGTCAGACCGTGGCTGACGCCCCGCGCCCCCAGCGGCTGACGACGCTGCTGCGGTTGCGCTCGCTGGCGATGCGCTCGCAACCGAGCGGTTGGCGGCGCCTGTTTCCGCCGCTTCGGTCGCAGGCCCCGCCGGGAGCAACGTGCACCCCTCCCGACACGAGCCCGCCGCACTCGCACGCAAGAACACGCCAGCCGCCCCGACGGATGCGCGCCGAGCGCCCCTTGAAACCCGTACGCGACCGCGGCCACGGATAACCCGTCGGGCCATGACCCGACACGATGCCCGGCACCCTCCCACGGAAGGCTGCCATCCCACGCAAGAGGGTCACGCAAGAACCGAGCCTCCCACCGCCAAGCCCAGGCCCGGGCTTCACGACCCGGTCCCGAGCCAACTCCAAAGGAGATCCCTTGAACCGCAACCCACACGCCAGCCACCCCACCGGACGCACTCCCCCGGGCGCGCCGAATACCCGCTGAAACCTAACGCGAGCGCGGCCACGGATAACCCGTCGGACCGTGACCCGACACGACGCCCTCCCACAGAAGGCCGCCGTCCCACACGAGAAGGCCACGCAAGAACTCGCCTTCCCACCACCGCGCCCAGTCCCGCGCTTCGCAAGCCGGTCCCGAACCAACGTCAAAGGAGACCCCTTGAACAACAACCCACACGCCAGCCACCCCGTCGGGCGCGCTCCCCCGGGCCGGGCGCGCCCGCGTCAGAAGAGGGTCGGCTGGACGTCCGCGCCTTCGATGATGAGCATCTGCCGCTTGGTCTCCACCCCACCGCGTGCGGAGAACCCACCCATGCGGCGCCCGGCGGCCAGCACCCGGTGGCACGGCACGACGATCGGGAAGGGGTTGTGTCCCAGCGCCTGGCCGACGGCCTGCGCCGAACCCGGCATGCCCAGCCGGTGGGCGATGTCGCCGTAGGTGAGGGTCCGTCCGGGCGGGATGTTCCGCGCGATCTCGTACACGCGGCGGTTGAACTCCGGCACGCCCTGGTAGTCGAGAACGATCCCGAGCAGGTCCCGGCGCTCGCCGCGCAGGAGTGCGGTGATCTCGTCGATGGCGGCCTGGATCTCGTCCGGCGGCGTCGACTCGGCGGCCTCGGGGAAGGCGGCCCGGAGGCGGGCCCGTGTGGTGGCGGGGGCGCCGTCGGGCAGGCGGACGCCGGTCACACCGTGCTCGCCCCAGGCGATGCCGCAGTGACCGATCGCGGTGTCGAAGAGCGCGTAACCCAGTGCTGTCATGGTGTCCCCTCAGGCCGGGAGGGCCTGTGCCTCCAGCGTCTCCTTGATGACCGCGGTGCCTTGCTCCATCAAAGCACCGGTGCGGGCCGCGAGGGTTCCGGGGAGGAGGTCGGCGACCCAGACGAACCGGGTCCGGCCCGGTCCGTCGGCGAACACCTGCGAGACGCCGTTGTGGTGGCTGTAGGGCCCGCCGACGACGGACCAGACGAGCCGGTGCGCGTCGTCGTCGAGGTCGACCAGCACCTCGCGCACGACGGTGCCGTCGAAGAAGGTGACGATCCGGTCCGTGCCGTCCAGGCGCGTGTCGGTGACGAAGCCGGGGGCGAGGCGTTCGTGCAGCGCGCCCCAGTCCCGGAGAGCTGCCCAGACCACGGCGAGAGGAGTGTCGATCAGGGTTTCCGTACGTATCGAAGCCATGCGGTCAGCGTGCCGCGCGGCCGGCCCGGGGTCTTGAAGATTCTTGCGCTGCCCGGCGGGTACCCGGCGTCATGGGCACACTGCGGGTCGGCGTGGTCGCGTCGTTCGACTTCACCAGGGACGACGAGATCCGCCGCTGGCTGCCCGACGGAGTCGAGCTGGAGGTGCGCCGGACGGCCGAGGCCCCGGCCGACGACAACCTGACGATGGTGTCCGCGCTGGCCGATCCTGCGTACCTGACGGCCTCGGTCCGCGCGCTGTGCGACACGGGCGCCGCGGCGATCGCCTACGCCTGCACGGCCTGCAGTTTCGTGGGCGGTGAGGCAGGCGAACGCGCCCTGCGGCAAGCCATGGAGGCCGCTGGCGCACCTCGGGCGCTGACCACGTCCGGCGCGGTCGTCGACGCACTGCGGAGCGTCGGCGCGTGGCGGTTGGCCGTGGTGCACCCGTACGCGCCCGCGGTGGGCCGGCGCCTGCACAAGTACCTGACGGCGCACGGGTTCGAGATCACCAGGATCACCGGTTTCGCCCTGGCGGTCGACGAGGTCCCCGACGTCCAGCCCGAGGAGGTGACGGACCTGATCCGCGAGGGCGACACCCCCACGGCCGACGCGGTGTTCGTGAGCTGCACCGGCCTGCCCACTTACGACGTGATCGCGCCGCTGGAGCGGGAGCTGGGCAAGCCCGTGGTCACCGCGAACCAAGCCACGATGTGGGCACTGCTCCACAGCATGGGCGAAAAGGCCCTCGGCCCGGGACAACACCTGCTGGCGAGCTGACCCCAGCCGACGGCGTAGCCCTGAGGCGCGCCGCCGGCCGCGCGCGAACGGCCGGGCGCAACAAAGTGCCACGACGTTGGGGGTAGAGCGTCGGGCACCGGGGCGGGAGGCTGCGAAGGCCGTGTGGTTCGGGCCGCAGAGCGCCGCGGGCCCGGCCCTTTGCACCGCGCAGTGCCCGGGCGCCGGGGCGGCTGGCGCCCTGAGCACCCGGGGCCCCGGGTGCCGGAGCGGCAGGGTGCCCAGCGGACGCCCGGGTGACTGAGCACAGGGAAGCCCCGGATGCCGCGGCCAGGGCCTAGGGTGCCTGGGCGCTGCGGTGCCTGGACCCTGCGGTGCCTGGGCCCTGCAGTGCAGGGGCCTTGCGGTGCCGGGGCGCCTGGGCGGTAGGGCGTCGACCTTCGCGGGGCGCGGCGCCAATGGCGTCGGAACTGCAGAGCGGCAGTGCCTCCAGCCTCGCGCGACGCGGCGCCAAGGGCGCCGGACATGTGCACCGGAGCGGCACAGCGTCCGGGCGTCGAGCCTCAGGGGCGCGGCGGCAAGGGCGCCGGGACAAGAACGCCCGCACCAAGGCGCCCGGAATTGTCGTACCTGCGGGGTACCGTCGCGCGCATGGTGGCCGTTCTCTCGATTGCCTCGCGCGCGGGTGTCGTGGTGCGGCTTGTGCGTTGTGGGGGCGGGCATCGCGGGTGGTCGGCTCCTGAGGGGCGCTCCTCGCCGGAACTGGTGCTCGTTCGGCGCGGCTGGTTCCGGCGCCGGACGTGCGCCGGGGTCTTCGAGGCCGATCCGGCCGTCGGCTACCTCTCGCTGCCCGACGAGGAAGAGACCTTCGCGCATCCCGGCGGCGGTGACGTGTGCACCGCCATCCAGTTCGCGCCCTCGCTGTGGGCCTCGCTCTTCGGGGAACACCGGCCGGCCACCCCGGCGGTCTACGTCGACGCCGCGCTCGAGTTCGCCCATCGGCGGTTCATCGCGTCGACCCGGCAGGCCGACCCCGACTACGCGTTGCCGGAAAGCCTGCTCGCCCTCACCCGGGCCGCCATCGGGCCCGCGCCCCACCTCGGCACCCAGGCCGCGCCTCACCCCGGCGCCCGCGTCACCGACCGGGACATCGTCGCCAGGGCGCGCATCGCCATCGTCGAACGGCACCTGGCCGCCGGCACCCTCCTCTCCCTCGCCGAACTGCTCCACGTCTCACCGTTCCGGCTCAGCCGCGCCTTCACCCGCGAGGTGGGCGTGCCCCTCACCCGCTACCGCAACCGGATCCGCGTCGGCCTGGTGCTGGAACGCCTCGAAGCCGGCGACACGGACCTGGCCGGACTCGCGGCCGACCTCGGCTTCGCCGACCAGGCCCACCTCACCCGCACCGTCAAGGAACACGTCGGCCACCCGCCGGCCGCCCTCCGGCGCCTGCTCGGAACCACCGGCGTGTGAAGCTCATCGCAGCTCCTTGGGCTGCCTCACGTCCTGGTGTCACGCTGGGTTTCCCAGATCCACGACCCGGGGACCCGACGAGGGCCTCGAGGGAAGGACGGTCGACGAAGATGTCCACCACCAGCGGCGAGACCGCGGCCCCGTACGGCTCCGGCCCGGCTTCCGGCGCCCCGGCCAAGAAGGTCCGCATCCCCCACCTGCAGGAACTCAAGCGCCGCGGCGAGCCGTGGCCCATGCTCACCACCTACGACATGTACACGGCCGAACTGTTCGACGAGGCCGGCATCCCGGTGCTCCTCGTCGGCGACTCGGCCGCCAACAACGTCTTCGGCTACGAGACCTCGCTCCCGGTGACCGTCGACGAACTGCTCCCCCTCGTCCGCGCCGTCACCCGCGCCGCGAAACGCGCGCTCGTCGTCGCGGACCTGCCGTTCGGCTCCTACCAGCTCTCCCCCGAACAGGCCCTCGCCACCGCCGTCCGCTTCATGAAGGAAGGCCGCGCGCACGCGGTCAAACTCGAAGGCGGCCGCCGGTTCGCGCCGCACGTCGAGGCCCTCACCGGCGCGGGCGTGCCGGTCATGGGCCACATCGGCTTCACCCCGCAGAGCGAGCACAACCTCGGCGGCTACCGGGTCCAGGGCCGCGGCGAGGCGGGCGCCGACCTGATCGCCGACGCGCTCGCGCTCCAGGAAGCCGGCGCGTTCGCCGTCGTCATGGAGATGGTGCCGGCCGAAGTCGCGAAGCAGGTCACGCACGAGCTGAAGATCCCGACGGTCGGCATCGGGGCCGGCCCGGACTGCGACGCCCAGGTGCTGGTGTGGCAGGACATGGCCGGCCTGCGCCGCGGCAAGGCGCCCCGCTTCGTCAAGCGGTACGCCGACCTCGCCGGTGCACTGTCCGGCGCCGCGGCCGCCTTCGCCGACGAAGTGCGCCGCGGCGAGTTCCCCGCGCCCGAGCACGCCTTCCACTGACGGCCCCTGCCGCCCGCCGTCCGCGGCGGGCGGCAGTCACGCCAGGAAATACGCGAGACTCCCCAATCCGGCGACCACGCAATAAATCGCGAACGGCGTCAACGTGCGGGTCTCGAAATAACGCGTCAGGAATCGCAGCGCCAGATAGGCGGCGACCCCGGCCACCACGCTGCCCACCAGTGCCGGACCGAGGGAGGCCTGGTTCGCCGGCGTGAACAGCGACGGCAGCTTCAGCACCCCCGCGGCCAGGATCACCGGCGTGGCCAGCAGGAACGCGAACCGCGCGGCGTCCTCGTGCGACAGACCCCGCCGCAGGCCGGCCACCATCGTGATGCCGGACCGGCTGATCCCGGGGAACAACGCGAGGATCTGCGCCGCCCCGATCAGCACCGCCTCACCGACGCCGAGCCGCGCCAGGCGGCGGTCGGCGGCCTCCTCGGCGCGGATGATCCGGATGGGCATCGTGATCTCCGCCGAGAAGTCCCGCGTCACCTCGGACGGCTCGGGCACCGGCGTGACCGGGACCGGCCGGCGGGAAGCACGCGCGGACCGCTCCACGGCCAGCAGCACGAGCCCGTTGAGCGCCAGGAACACCGCGGTCGGCACCGGCTTGCCGAGGAAGTCCCGCAACACGCCTTCCAGCAGCAACCCGGCCAGCCCGACCGGGATCGTCGCCAGCACCAGCAACCACGCCAGCCGCTGGTCGGGATCGGACACGCGGCGGTCACGCATCGAAGTCCACAACCCGCGCACGATGCGCGCCCAGTCCCGCCGGTAGAAGACCACCAGCGCCAGCGCGGTCGCGACGTGCATCGCGACCAGCACCGCCAGGTACGGCGACTCGCCGCCCATGCTCAGGTCCCGAGCCCAGGAACCGCCCAGCAACGCCGGGATGAGGATGCTGTGCCCGAGGCTGGACACCGGAAACAATTCCGACACGCCTTGCAAAGCGCCGACGACAATCGCCTCGAAATATGTCACAGCGGACATCGCGGACCTCTTTTCCGACCGCCGGAAACCGTCCGTCGAAAATACCTGAGGCGCTACAGCCGCCCGCCGCTGGCCGTGTCACCGGACAGCCGCTGCGCGAGGTACACCGGGACTGTCGACACCACGATCAGCACCGCGGCGACCACGTTGACCACCGGCGCCTGGTTGGGCCGGAACAGGTTGTCGAGGATCCAGATCGGCAGCGTCTGCAAGCCGGCACCGAGGGTGAACGTGGTCACGATGATCTCGTCGAACGACAACGCGAACGCCAGCAGCCCGCCCGCGAGCAGCGCCGACCGCAGCATCGGGAACGTGACCAGCCGGAACGTGGTGATCCCGTCCGCCCCGAGGTCCATCGACGCCTCTTCGAGGTTCCCGCCCATGCGCCGCAGCCGCGCGACGACGTTGTTGAACACCACGACGATGCAGAACGTGGCGTGCGCGACGATCGCGGTGAACAGGCCGAGGTCGACGCCCAGGATGGTGCGGAACGCGTTGTTCAGCGCGATTCCGGTGACGATCCCGGGCAGCGCGATCGGCAGGATGATCAGCAGCGACACCGTGTCCTTGCCGAAGAACCGGTACCGCTGCAGGGCGAACGCCGCCATCATGCCGAGCACCAGCGCGATCGCGGTGGCCGCCAGCCCCGCCTGCAGGCTGGTCCACAACGCCCGCAGCACACCCTCGTTCTGCGCAGCGCGGCCCCACCACTCGAGCGTGAACCCGGACGGCGGCCAGCCGAACGTGGTGTCGCTGTTGACCGAGTTCAGCAGCACCACCAGCAGCGGCACGTAGATCACGGCGAGCCCGAGCACCAGCGCGGCGAGCAGGACGTACTTGGTCTTCTTGGACAGCATCATCGGAAACCGCCTAGAGGTTGTCCAGCGCACCGGTCCGGCGCACCGCGGCGAGGTAGACGAGCATGATCACGACCGGCACCGTCGCGACCGTCGCCGCGAACGGGAGGTTGTTCGCCGCGCCGATGTTGTCGTAGACGACGTTGCCGAGCATCTGGCCGGCGCCGCCGACGATCTTGACGGTGATGTAGTCGCCCAGCGTCAGCGAGAACGTGAAGATCGACCCGGCCACGATCGCGGGGAACGTCAGCGGCAGCACCACCGAGCGGAACGTCCGCCACGACCGGCCGCCCAGGTCGCTCGACGCCTCGACCAGCGAGTTCGGCAGCCGGTCCAGTCCCGCGTAGATCGGCAGGATCATGTAGGGCAGCCACAGGTAGGACAGCGTGAGGATGGTGGCGGTCAGGCCGTAGCCGGGGGTGGCGCCGAAGAGCCACCCGACCAGCCCGTTGCCCGACAGCATGACCCGCCACGAGTACGCCTTGACGAGGTAGCTGGCCCACAGCGGCGTCATCACGGCGATCACCAGGATCCGCTGCGCCCGTGGCGAGGCGAACTTGGCCATGTAGAAGGCCATCGGGAAGGCGATGACCGCGTCGATCACCGTGACGGCCACCGCGATCCCGAGGGTGCGGAACGTGATCGTGCGGTAGACCTCGTCGGTGAACAGGGTGGCGAAGTTGTCCAGCGACCACTCGGTGACGACCTGGCCGGTGAACGTGTCGGTGTGCCAGAAGGCGGTGACGAACAACGCCGCCAGTGCGCCGAGGTAGGCCAGGCCCAGCCAGAGCAGTGGCGCGCTGAGCAGCATGCCCAGCCGCAACCTGGGTTTGCGGTAGAGGAATCCCGACACACTGGCGGCGATGCTCATGTCAGCCCTTGATCTCCGTCCACGCGCGAGTCCACTCGCCGTAGTCCTTGCACTTGACGTCGGTGCGGCCGTCGACGCACTGGGCGATCGGCGTGGTCCAGTACCAGATCTGGCCGGCGTAGGCGGCGTCACCGGCGTGGTAGGTCTCGCAGTGCTTGGCGTCCGCGGTCAGCGAGCAGGCCTTCGGGTTGGCCGGGGCCTCGCCGAAGTACTCGGCGACCTTCGCGTTGGCCTGAGGGCTGACGATGTGGTCGAGCCACTTGTAGGCGCAGGTCTTGTGCGGCGACTTGGTGGCCACCATCCAGGTGTCCGACCAGCCGGTGGCGCCCTCGACGGGCAGGGTCGACTCCAGCGGCGCGCCCTCGGACTTGGTCAGGTTGACCGTCACCTGCCACGCGGTGCCGATGACGGCGTCGCCGTTCTTCAGCGCCTGGCTTTCCTTGAGGTAGTCCGACCAGTACTCCGACACCAGCGGGCGCTGCTGCTTGAGCAGGTCGACCGCGGCCTGGAACTGCTTGTCGTCCAGTGCGTAGGGGTTCTTGATGCCCAGTTCCGGCTTGGTCTTCATCAGGTACAGCGCGGCGTCGGCGATGTAGATCGGCGAGTCGTACGCGGTGACCTTGCCCTTGTACGGGGAGTTCGCGTCGAACACCACGGACCACGAGGTGGGCGCGGGGCTGACCTTGTCGGTGCGGTAGGTCAGGACGTTGGCGCCCCAGCCGTGGGGCACGCCGTAGGAGACGTTGTTCACGCTGTTCCACGGCTTGTTCTTGAGGAAGTCGAAGACGTCGGCGTAGTTCGGGATGAGGCTGGTGTTGACCGGTTCGGTGTCGCCGGCGGCGATGAGCCGCAGCGAGGCGTCACCCGAGGCGGAGATGACGTCGTACTGGCCGGTCTTCATGAGGCTGACGGCCTCGTCGGAGGTGCCGAAGGTCTTGACGTTGACCTTGCACCCGGTGGCCTGCTCGAACGGGGTCACCCAGTCGACGTTGGGGTCGTTGGACCCGTTCTCCGCGTAACCGGGCCAGGCCAGGATGTTCAGCGCGCCCTCGGGCTGACCGAGCTGGGAGAGGGCTTCGAGCTTGGGCGGGGTGAAGCCCTGCCCGCCCGCGCTGGACGAGCTGGACGAAGTGCTCGACGTGCCGCAGGCCGCGACCGCGGTCCCCGCACACATCAGCCCCGCGATCAAGCGCAGGGTCCGGCTGTTGCGCATCTGGATGGCTCCTTCGGTTGGTTCTTACGGCAGCGCAGGCAACTTGCGCCGCCGCGGGTTTCGAGTCGGATCTGCCGCGCGAAGCGCGTCCGTTGAGGGTTGTGGCGGGTGACGGGCGGGCGGCCTCTCGCGAGGACAGCGCCGACGTGGTGAAGGGCGCTGCCGCGCGGAGCGCGTCCGCAGGGGTGGTGGTCGGGCCGGCGGGCGGGGTTTCATGAGGAGGCGATCCCACAGCGAGAGGCCGTCTCGAAGGGGGCCGCCACGCGAAGCGTGTCCGTTGACGGTGGTGGTGGGCAGGCGGGAGGGGCCGCTACATGCACCGCCACGCAGGCCGCTGCTCATGTGTCTTTGATGCGGAAGTTGTGCTCTTGCCGCCAACACAGGCGGACTCGGTTGTCGGCAAGTTCGAGGGGTGCGCCGGCGTTCTGCCGGACCACCGAGAGCTGCCCGCCGACGTCCAGCGCCACCACGTAGCGAACCGTGGCGCCGGCGTAGGAGGTGCTGGTCACCGTGCCCGTCGCGGAGATCTCGCCGACCGCGGCCGGCTGCGACAGGTCCGGATCGATGCGGATCTTTTCCGGCCGGATGCTGAACACGCCGCGCGTGCCGAGCACCGCCTCGGCGCTGTCGCCGGACAGCAGGTTCGACGTGCCGACGAACCCGGCGACGAACGCGGTCGCCGGCTCCTCGTACACCTCGCTCGGCGTGCCGACCTGTTCGATCCCGCCGGTGTTGAACACGGCGATCCGGTCGCTCATCGTCAGCGCCTCGTCCTGGTCGTGCGTCACGAAGATGAACGTGATGCCGACGTCGCGCTGGATCTGCTTCAGCTCGGTCTGCATGGCGTGCCGCAGTTTCAGGTCCAGCGCGCCGAGCGGTTCGTCGAGCAGCAGCACCTTGGGGCGGTTGACGAGCGCGCGGGCCAGTGCGACGCGTTGCCGCTGACCGCCGGAGAGCTGCGTGGGTTTGCGGCCCTCGAACCCTTCCAAGTGGACGGTCCGAAGCGCCTCGCGGGCGCGTTCCCGGCGTTGCGCGCGGGGCACCTTCTTGACCCGCAACCCGTACTCGACGTTCTGCTGCACCGTCATGTGCGGGAAGAGCGCGTAGTCCTGGAACACGGTGTTGACGTCCCGCTCGAACGGCGCCAGCCGGGTGACGTCGCGGCCGGCCAGTTCGACCGTCCCGGACGTGGGCAGCTCGAACCCGGCGATCATGCGCAGCACGGTCGTCTTGCCCGAGCCGGACGGGCCGAGCATCGAGAAGAACTCGCCCTGCGCGATGTCCAGGTCGACGCCCTCGACGGCGACCACCGAGCCGAACTCCTTGCGCAGGCCACGCAGCCGGATCGCGCTCGTGGTCTCCGCCGGGGCGGTCTTCTCGGCCAGTGCGGGAGCTTGGTTGGGCGACATGTCGATCACCAGGCCGTCATGACGTGCTTGACGCGGGTGTAGTCCTCGAGCCCGTACAGCGAGAGGTCCTTGCCGTAGCCGGACTTCTTGAACCCGCCGTGCGGCATCTCGGCCACCAGCGGGATGTGCGTGTTGATCCACACGCAGCCGAAGTCGAGCTTCGCGGACAGGCGCATCGCGCGGCGGTGGTCGGCGGTCCAGATCGACGACGCGAGCCCGTACTCGACACCGTTGGCGGCGGCCAGCGCCTCGTCGTCGCCGCTGAACCGCTGCACCGTGATGACCGGACCGAACACCTCGTTCTGCGAGATCTCGTCGTCCTGCCGGACCCCCGACACCACGGTGGGTTCGAAGAAGAAACCTTCGTCGCGGGCGCGCTTGCCGCCGGTGTGGACGGTCGCGTGCGCGGGCAGCCGTTCGATGAACCCGGCGACCTTCGCGAGGTGGGCGGCGCTGTTGAGCGGCCCGTAGAGCACGTCCGGGTCGTGCGGCAGTCCGGTCTTCGTCGCCTCCGCGTGCCGGGTCAGCGCGGCCACGAACTCGTCGTGCACGTCGTCGTGGACCAGCACGCGGGTGGCGGCCGTGCAGTCCTGGCCGGCGTTGAAGAACCCGGCGCCGGCGATGGTCTCGGCCGCGTCCTCGATGTCGGCGTCCGGGAAGACGATCACCGGCGCCTTGCCGCCCAGTTCCAGGTGGACGCGCTTGAGGTCGGCGGCCGCGGAGCCGGCGACCTCGATGCCTGCCCGGACCGAACCGGTGATCGACACCATCGCCGGGATGTCGTGCTCGACCAGCGCCCGGCCGGTCGCCCGGTCGCCGCAGACGACGTTGAGCACGCCCGGCGGCAGGAACTCCGCGGCGATCTCGGCGAGGAGCACAGTGGACGCCGGCGTCGTGTCGGACGGCTTGAGCACCACCGTGTTCCCGGCCGCCAGCGCCGGCGCGATCTTCCAGATCGCCATCATCAGCGGGTAGTTCCACGGCGTCACCTGGGCGCACACCCCGATCGGCTCGCGCCGGACGTAGGAGGTGTGCCCGGTGAGGTACTCGCCGGCGGCGCGGCCCTCCAGCGCGCGGGCGGCCCCGGCGAAGAACCGCAACTGGTCGACGAGCACCGGGATCTCCTCGGCCGTGGTCACGGCCAGCGGCTTGCCCGTGTTCGCCGACTCCACGCGGACGATCTCCTCGGCGCGGCGCTCGACGGCGTCGGCGATCTTCAGCAACGCGGCCTGGCGGTCGCCGGGCGTGGTCTCGCGCCACTGCTCGAAGGCCCGGGCCGCCGCACGCAGGGCGCGGTCCACGTCCTGCGCGCCGCCTACCGGCGCGGTGCAGTACGGCCGTCCGGTGACCGGATCGATGATCTCGGCGACGGCGCCGTCCGCGGAATCCGCGGGTTCGCCGTCGATGAAGTGCTTCAGCTGGTGCACGGGCAGGCTCCTGGCTCAGCGGGGACGGTGCGGGTCGGTACCCCGATGGCCGGAAAACATATAAGACCATATTTCATAGGACAAGTCTTTGAGGCAGGATTGTTCGCGGCGGTACCCGAAAGAAGGAGCCCGATGCGAAGGCCGTTGACGTCCCCCAGCGCGCGATCAGTCCTGTTCGCGCCCCTGGACCAGACCGGGCGGGCCGAGCTCGTCGCCCGGCGGCTGGTGGACGCGATCACGCTGGGTGTCCTCGCCGACCAGGAGCAACTGCCGAGCGAGGCCGAGCTCGCCGAGCAGTTCGGGGTGTCGACCGTGACCGTGCGGGAGGCGCTGGTGGCCCTGCGGCAGCAGGGTCTGGTGCAGACGAAAAGAGGCCGCGGTGGCGGCAGCTTCGTCTGCGCGCCGCCGGAGGAGAACGACGAGACGTGGCGGGCGCGCCTGCGCGAGGTCTCGCTCAGCGAGCTGCGGGACATCGGCGACGACTACGTGGCGATCGCGGGCGCCGCGGCCCGGCTGGCGGCCGAGCGCAGCTCCACCGAGGACATCGCGCGCCTCCAGCTCGCCGCCGAGGACATGGACGGCGCGGCCGGCACCGCGGCCGCCCGCGCCGAGCGGCAGTTCCACCTGGAGGTCGCCGCCGCGTCCCAGTCCCCGCGCCTCACGCACCAGGAGATCCGGCTGCAGAGCGAACAGGGCGCGCTGCTGTGGCTGCCGCTCGGGCACCACGATCCGGTGACGGCGTGCACTGAGCACCGGGCCATCGCCGCCGCGATCGCCCAGGCCGACGGCGAACTCGCCCGCAAGCTGACCGAGCAGCACATCCTGGACACCATCGACCGATTGGGTGAGGTGCATCTTGACCTACTCGGGTCCTAAGCTTCGACACCTCGACTACACCAGGGGCGGCAACGTGAACGACACGCTGGCCGGCGAGGACATCGCCGAAGAGGTGTCCGGCATCGTCGAGGGCGTCTTCGGGCGGCTCGCGCCCGCGGTCGCCGCGGCCACCGCGATCCTCGGCAGACCGGGCCCGGTCCGCGCCGCCGACCTGGACGCGCTGCGCCCGGACGTGCTCGCGGCGCTCGGCGAACGGGTGGTGGGCGCCGGTTTCATCGCCGCCCCGGACGCACTCGCCGACCAGCGCTTCGGCTTCGAATGGTGGACCTGCACACCGGGCGGGCCGCCCGCGCAGCTGTTCATCAGCCTCGACCCGGCCAGCGACCACTTCCTGGACTACACGCGGCAGTCGTGGTTCACCGTGCCGCGCGATTCCGGCCGCCGCCACATCACCGGGCCGTACGTCGACTACCTGTGCACCGACGAGTACACGCTGACCTTCACCGTCCCGGTGCTGCGCGACGGCGCGTTCGCCGGGGTCGTCGGCGCGGACGTGTTCGTGCACGAGTTCGAGCGGCTGCTGCTGCCGAAGCTGCGGCGCGTCGACGGACGGGCGGCGGTGATCAACGCGCAGGGCCGCGTGATCGCCGCCAACACCGCCCGTCAGGCGACCGGTTCGCTGGTGCGGGATCCGGACATCGCGTCCTGGTGGAACGGCGGCGCGCAGCCGGTGCACGACGCGGACACGGTGCTGCTGCGCTGCGGGGACGCGCCGATCGCGCTGCTGGTCACCAGGCGCTGAACGCCGCAGACAGCTCGCGGTGGGCGTCCACGAGGGACGGTCCGTACCAGGTCAGGTAACGGCCGGAGACCAGCACGTACGGCACGTCCGGGAACGCCTCGGGGCCGTCGATGTCGGTGAACAGGTACGGCTCGTCGGGCAGCACCAGCAGGTCGGCGCCGTCGGCGAACCGCGCCCGCAGCTCGTCGATCTTCGGGCGCGGGTACCGGTCTTCGTGGTCGGCGTAGACGTTGGCGACCCCGAGGCGGTGCAGCAGGTCGCCGCCGAACGTGTCCCGGCCGAGCACGATCCACGGCTTGCGCCACACCGGAATCACGGCACGCACGCGCTCGGGAGCCGCCTCCCGCCACAGCTCCTCGGCGGTCACCAGCCAGTCCGGTTCGGACACCTCGAACGCCTGGGTCAGCAGGCGGCGCAGCGACGCCAGCGCGTGCGGAACGGTCGCCGGCGCCTCCATCACCCACACCGGAATGCCGTTGGCGCGCAGGCGTTCCACGTCCTCCGGCCGGTTTTCCTCGGAGTTGGCGAGCACCAGGTCCGGACGCAGCGCGAGGACGTCGTCGACCTTCGGGTACTTCGAGCCGCCCACCCGCGACACCTGGAGGCTGTCCGGGTGGGTGCAGTAGTCGGTGGCGCCGGCGATGCGGCCCGGCACGGTCGCCTCGACCGCTTCCGTCAGCGCCGGGACCAGCGAGACCACGCGCTGGGGCGCGCCACGCAGCGGCACGTCCTCGCCGAGGTCGTCGAACAGCGTCATCGGTCTCCTTCGAGGTGTTCCAGCAGGACGTCGCCGTGGCAGGGTTCCGGCGCGCACCAGCAGCCCAGCGCCCGGCCGGACAGCTCGCCGAGCCGGTCCAGCAGGTCCGGCCGCCCGTCCAGGTACTCGCGGTAGTGCCGCACCATGGCGGCGCGGTCGGTCTTGCCCTCCTTGACGAACGGGTTCGCGAAGTCGGACTCCGGCCAGGAGTGCCGGTTGCCCCGGTGCCCGATGTAGGTGATCAGGTCGTTCTCCACGAGCCACGGCACGAGGTGCTTGTGCGGCCCCGATTTCCGCACGTTGACGACCACCGCGTGGCCGTCGCGCACGCGCTGCGCCAGCTCGCGTTCCTCGTCGGTCCAGTCGCTCATGCCCGCTCGAACGACACCTTCCGCTTGTCGACGTCCACCGCGGTCAGCCGGACGCTGATGCGGCGGCCCTCCGGCAGGTTCTCCCCCGCGCACCGCGCCATCACCGGCGGATCGGCCAGCAGGATCTCCGCGCGGTTCTCCTCCGCCCGCAGGACGACCGCCTCGAAGGTCTCGCCGACGCGGTCGGCCAGCATCCACGCCTCGACCTGGTCCAGGCAGGCCTTCTCGACCCGTGCGGCGAGCAGGTCCGACGCGTTCATCAGACCGGGCAGCTCGGTCAGCGCGGCGCGGGCCCACGCGGGAACCGGCTCGCCGGCGTTGACGGCCAGGCAGACCTCGGTGGCGAAGCGGTCGGCCAGTCGCCGGATGGGCGCGGTGACGTGCGCGTACGGGGCGCCGATGCCGGCGTGCGTGACGACCTCGGGCAGTTCGCCGTCGAAGGTGGTGTAGCCGGCGCCGCGCAGCAGGCGGGTGGTGTCGGTGTAGAAGGCCATCGACTCCGGCTGGGCGGGGTCGAGCCCGGCGAGCAGCTCGGCGACGCTCGTCCCGGCGGGCCAGTCGATGCCCAGCGCGCGGGCCGCGCCGCGCAGCCACTGGAGCGTCTCGGCGTCCGGCTCGGGCAGGGTGCGCAGCAGGCCGATCTTCGCGTCGATCATCATCCGCGCCGCGGCCATTCCGGTGAGCAGGGAGATCTCGGCGTTCCAGGCCTCGAGTCTCGTGCGCGGCCGCATGCCGAGCACCCAGTCGCCGCCGTTCGCGCCGATGATCCGGTCCGGCAGCTGCGGTTCGACCGCGCCACGGCGCACCGCCAGTTCACGGCGGAGCGTGCCCAGCTCGGGCAGGGCGGCGATCGACGGGTGCGGCGCGGCCGGGTCCTCGGTCGCGTAGTCGAGTTGGTCGGTGGAGCGGACGAGCGCGCGGCGCACGGTGGCGTGCGTGAGTTCGCCGTCGCGGTCGAGGTCGAGGGTCCACAGCACGGCGGGCCGGACCTCGCGCGGCAGCAGGCTCGCCGCGCCCTCGGACAGCACCGGCGGGTGCAGCGGCACGGTGCCGTCGGGCAGGTAGAGGGTCTGGCCGCGGCGGCGGGCCTCCCGGTCGATCGGGCCGCCCGGCGCGACGAACGCGGCGAGGTCGGCGATCGCGTAGTGCACGAGGAAGCCGCCGAACCGCCGCTCGATGAGGACGGCCTGGTCGAGGTCCTTCGCGCCCGGCGGATCGAGCGTGACCAGGGGCAGGTCGGTGGCGTCGGCGCGGTCGGCGGCCAGTCCGGACGGATCCATCACGACGCCCTCGGCCTCGGCCAGTACGGCCGGGTCGAAGTCCTCCGGCAGCTCGAACTCGGCGCGCAGCCGGGCGAAGCCGCCGTCCGCCGAGTTCGTGCTGGTCACGACGTGGGGCACACCTAGACCCTAACCCGGTATGGCCGTTCCGGTCGCCCGTTCGGGGTTGAGCCGGACGGGTGTATCTTGCCCGCACACCGTCGAAAAGCGATATCGTTTTCATCTATATGAAGGGTGCGCACACTGTGAAAGTCGCCTTTGTCGGCAAGGGCGGAAGCGGGAAGACGACGCTGACCTCGCTGTTCGCCGCTTATCTCTCCGGTTCCGGCCACCCCGTACTGGCCATCGACGCCGACATCAACCAGCACCTCGCCGTCGCGCTGGGCGCGTCCGCGGAGGAGGCGGCCGCGCTGCCGACGCTCGGCGAGCACCTCCCCCTGATCAAGGACTGGCTGCGCGGCGACAACCCGCGGATCACCAGCGCCGAGGCGATGATCAAGACGACGCCGCCGGGGCGCGGGTCGCGGCTGGTGCGGCCGTTCGAGGACAACCCGGTCTTCGCGGCGTGCTTCCGCGACGTCGCCGGGGTGCGGCTGGGCGTGACCGGGCAGTTCACCGAGGACGACCTCGGGGTGGCCTGCTACCACTCGAAGGTCGGCGCGGCGGAGCTGCTGTTGAACCACCTGGTCGACGACGCGGGCGAGTACGTCGTGATGGACATGACCGCGGGCGCCGACGCGTTCGCCTCCGGCCTGTTCACCCGCTTCGACGTGACGTTCCTGGTGTGCGAGCCGACGCTGCGCAGCGTCGGCGTGTACCGGCAGTACGCCGAGTACGCGCGTGACTTCGGCGTGCGGCTCGCGGTGGTCGGGAACAAGGTCACCGACGACGAGGACGTCGAGTTCCTGCGCGAGCAGCTGGGTTCGGACCTGCTGTGTTGGCTGTCCGGGTCGTCGCACGTGCGCGCCGCCGAACGCGGCCGGGCGCGGCCGATCACCGCGCTGGAGCCGCACAATCTGGACGCCCTCGCCACCATCCAGTCCACTGTGGATGCCACGCCGCGGGACTGGGCGAAGTTCCACCGCCAGGCCGTCGAGTTCCACCTGCGCAACGCCCGGTCGTGGGGCAACGAGCGCGCGGGACAGGACCTGGCCGAGCAAGTGGACCCCGAGTTCGTGCCCGGCCCGCCAGCGCTGGCCGGGGCGTAGGAAGAAATCGAAAGGAGCACGATGTCCCTCGATGTACCCGCCGACCTGCTCGCCCGCGCCGAATCCGGTGAGGTGAGCGACGCCGAGTTCGTCGCCTGCGTGCGCGACTCGCTGCCCTACGCGTGGCAGGTGATCAGCGAAGTGGCCGCGGACCTCGAGGGCGGCGCCGCCGACTTCGCCGACCACGCGACCCCGCCGCCGAGCGAGAAGGAGCGGGGCCAGCTGCTGCGGGCGCTGGCTTCGGACGCGATCCGCGGCGGGCTGGAGCGGCACTTCGGCATGAAGCTGGCGTTCCAGAACTGCCACCGGGTCGCGGCCTTCCGCCCGGCCGCCGTGGACAGCGACGCGTACCGGGAGTTCATCTCGCCGGCCGGCCAGCTGCGCAACCAGAGCCCCGCACTGCGCGACTGCTGAGGTTTGTTCGAGAAGGGCCCCGGACCGGTCGCGGTCCGGGGCCCTGTCACGTCAGCGCCACTTGGCGTCTTCCTCGTCGGCCTTCTTGGTGCGCTCACGGGCGATCTCGAGCGCGCGCTTGGCCGTGGCCTCGTCGGGGTAGGGGCCGAGGAGGTCGATGGACCGCGACCGCTCGAGGTGCTCGACCTCGCCGGTGCGGGTGTTGTAGTACCAGCCCTGGTCCGGGTTCGGGTCCTTGCTCTTCGCCATAGAGCGAGCTTCGCACCCGGCGGCGGGCGGCGCCAGCGGCACCGCGCCGGTCAGGGGCGGTAGCGGTACGGCAGCTCCGTCGGCTGGCCGGTCGGGCCGAACTCGTGCTCCGGGTTGTCCGGCTCGAACCAGTCGCGGTTCACCTGCGGCGTGCCGCGCGGCGGCGTCGGCTCCGGGTCGGTGGGCCGGGTGAGCGGGATGCCGGCCGCCGGGGTCGGCTGGGGTTGCGGGGGCAGCGGCTCGGTGAACCGGGGCGGCTCCTCCGGGGGCTCCATCGCGCGCCAGGCCTGCGGGTTCGTCACCCGCTGCGGCTGCTCGGGCGGCGTGCCCGGCATCGCGGCTCCAGCCGGGGCAGCGGCCGGACCGGTCTCGGGCGCGGCGGGGCCGCTTCCAGGCGACGTGCCCTGGCCCGGTGCCGCGCCTCCCGCCGGCGCCACAGCCGGGCCAGTTCCAGGCGACGTGCCCTGGCCAGGCTGCGCACCTCCTGCCGGAACAGCGGCCGGGCCGGGCACCGCGCCTCCAGTCGGAGCGGCCGAACCGGCTTCGGCCGGGCCCGTTCCGGGCGGTGTGCGTGGCGCGGCGAGCTTCTTCGGCGGCTCCGGCAGCGGCGGCACCTCCGGCGACGGCGTGGTCGGCGTGGTCCGCCACACCGGCGCGGGCGGGATGATCATCGGGGCGGCGCGGGGGACGTCCGCGTCCGGGGTGGGCGCCGCCGCGTCCCGGCGGGCCTGTCCGCGCGGCGGGATCGGGTCGAGGCAGGGCACCAGGACGGTCGTGTTCTCCGGCTCCTCGACCTTCCGCCCGCTGCGCTCGCGGTAGACCATGTCGCCGTCGGCGTCGATCTCGACCAGGTAGCCGACCTCGGCGAGCTGCTCCTCGTCCAGGTCGACGAGCTTCTCGTAGCGCGACGGCACGGTGCGGTAGACCGGCCACGACAGCGTCCGGTGCGTCTGGTGGAACTGCGACAGCAACCCGGCCATCTGCTGCTGCCATGGCAGCGACATCGACTCCGCCAGCGAACGCGGCAGCACGACGTAACCCTCGTCCACACCCGGCAACCCCTGCGACAGGTAGTCGGCCAGGGGCGTGCTCGACGCGGGCGGGCCCGGCCGCGGCGGGGGCGGCGGGGCGCCGAACAGGTCGTTGAGTTGCGCCGGCTTCTTGTTGCGCTTACCGAACTTCTTCGCCACGGGGCACCACCTTCTACACGCCGGGCCGGACTGCCTGCGGCACAAGCTCGTCTTCGTTCCAGGAGACCTTCCGGGTGTGCACCGGCACGCCGGTCTGCTGGGCCTCCACGATCTTCCCGTCGCCAAGGTACATCGCGACGTGGTGGATGGTCGCCGGGTTCGACGGGTCGTACGCCCAGAAGAGCAGGTCACCGGGCTGGGCGTCACGCACCGGAAGCATCGCGCCGTTCTTGTACTGGTCCCGCGACACCCGGCTGAGCGTGATGCCCGCCGCCTCGTAGGCGCGCAGCATCAGTCCGGAGCAGTCGTAGGAGTTCGGCCCGGTCGCGCCCCACACGTACGGCTTGCCCTGCTCCCCCAGCGCGAACTGGATCGCGGCGGCCGCGGCGTTGTTGGGCGGCAGCACCAGGCCCGCGCTCTGACCGCAGCCGACCATGTCCGCGACCTGGCCCAGGTTCTCCACCAGGTGGGCCGCCATCTGCTCCCACTTGTGGTAGCGCTCGGGGAACGCCGACCGCTCCACGTCCTGCGCCGACGCGCCGGGACGCTGCTTGTCCCAGTCCGGCACGGTGAGCAGGACGTTGTAGAACTTGTTGATCTGGTACGGGATGTCCTGCAGCTGCGCGGGCGTGCCCCAGCCCATCGACGGGCGCATCTGGAAGATGCCCAGCGAGTCGCGGTCGCCGTAGTTCAGGTTCCGCATGCCGGACTCGGTCATGCCGGCCTGGATCGCGATCTGCCACGCGCGCGGGGAAAGGCCGCGCTGCTTGCCGATCTCGATGATCTGGCTGATGATGTAGCGCTGCTCGTCGTTGAGCTTCGCGGCCTGCGCGGCGCCGTGGTCGGTGCCCGGCACGCTCGGGCCGATCGCCGCGTCGCAGCTGACGTTGGTGTAGGCGGCCTGCATCTGGGCCTGCTGCTGGTCGCTGACGACCTTCGTCACGACACCGACGGTCGCGACCCCGGCGAAGAGAACGGCGACGAGAACGCCGACGAGGACACCCAGCCGCATGGGTCAGCTCGCCTGGTCGTAGCCGGTGACGAGCCAGCCGGACGGGGTCTTCGCGACGGTGATCGACAGCTGCGGGCCGTCGGTCGGCACGAGCACCTCGACGGAACTGGTGTAGGACTTCGTGACGGTGGGTTCGCCGGTGACCCTGGTGGCCGGGATGTTCGCCGGGTCCACAGTGGACATCTCCGGCAGGTACTCCTCCGTCGTGAGTGGACGGAGGCCCTCCAGCCATTGCGCGTTGGTCATGCCTGCCGGGTGGGTGGCCCACGCGGTGGCCCACTGCTTCGCGGTCTGCAGGGCCGCCGGGTCCGGCGCCGCGGAGGTCGGCTGCAGCAGCGGCGCGGTGAGCCGGGTCGACATCGGGGCGGGCGAGGAGCCCGCGCTGGTCGGGCTGCTGCTGGCGCCGGGGTCCTGGATGCGGACCGGCGTCGGCCCGGAGCGGTTCGGGTTGCCCAGGAGCTGCGGCACGACGATGCCGATGGCCACGATCAGCGCGATCACCGCGACGGCGGTGCCGACGAGGTGGGCGGGCGAGCGCAGCGGGAAACCCCAGATGCGGCGGTAGACGGCGGCGCGGCCGCGGTTGGTCCGGATCGGCATCTACATCACCGCACGATCCGGTCGGTGTCACGGGAGTCGTCGCGCACCTCGAGCCCGCGCGAAGGCCGGTACAGCACGTGGACCGGCTTGCCGCCGACGAGTTCCTGCCCGGCGCGGCGCGGTTCCGGCCGCTGGGCGGGGGTGGCGCTCATGCCCGGCCGCGAGATGCGCGACGGGACGACGACGGGGTCGGGTTCGTCCCAGCCGCGGTCGTAGACGGGCGAGGTGTCGACGCGGCGGCTGGGCCGCTGCGCGACCGGCGGCATCCAGCCGTCCGCGCGGCGGGTGGTGCCGGGCGGGGCGGAGTAGACGAACGCGTCCGGGTCCGCGCCTTCCGGTGCGTAGCCGGCGTACGCGGGCTGGTGGCCGCCACCGGCGGGCAGGCCCGGCCTGGTGTGCCCGGGCAAGGCGGGCCCACCGCCGGGCCAAGGCGCGCCGGACCAGGCGGCGGCGGGGCGGGCGGCCATGGCGCCGGCGCCGTCGAGACGCTGGGCCGTGGCGAAGACGGTCGCCTCGGGACGCCCACGGCCCGCCGACCCGGTCGGGCTGGCGACCTCGCTCTCCTCGCCCTCGCGGACGCTCTCCCAGAACTCGTCCTGCGGCGTCGGCCCCTGCTTCTTCCGGAAGCGGCTGAACAGGCCGCCACTCGGGGCCGGAATGGAGGACCCGACCATGCCGACGGACATCTCGACCATCTGCCACAGGCGGCGAACCGGCCTGCCGACGAGGAACAGCAGGATCGTGACGAGACCCGCCAGGATCATCTGCGTCAGGATGGACAACCGGGCGGCCGGCGAGAAGATGGCCTGCAGCAGCAACGCGTGCACACCGGCCAGGACCGACAGCACCAGGAGGTTGAAGCCGACGCCACCGAGCACCCGCGCAACGCGGCGCAGGAGGTCGTGGTGCAGCATCGCGATCAGGCCGATCAGCGGTGCGGTCAGCACGAACAGCCGGATGATCACCTGGGCCAGGAGCACCGAAGCCTTCGCCAGCAGCTGGAACAACGCGTAGGCGAGGCTCTGCCCCAGCGCGAGGAAACCGGAGCCGGTGCGGCTGCCGCCTTCCCCGGTGAAGTACGGGGTGGCGGGGCCGAGCTGGGTCGCGATGTTCTTGTAGGCGGCCTTCTTCGCGTCGACCACGCTCTGGTTCGCGTCGTCGCCGTTGTTGAGCTGGTTCCAGGTGAACGCCTGGGCATCGAGCAGCGGCCGGCCGAACTGCTGCGCCTGCGGGGAGTCCGGCGATCCGAACTCGCCCCGCAGCCAGTTGTTGTAGACGACCTGCGTGTGCAACTCCGTCGGCAGGATCTCCCACGGGTACTGCCCGGAGGAGTCGTCGATGAATCCCGCCTGGATGTTCGTCGTCGTGTCGACGATCGCCTTGTCGAGTGGATCGAGGTAACGCAACATCGCCAGCGAGGAAGCGGCGAGCCAGACCGCGGCCAGCGCGTACAGGCCCCGCTTGCTCAGCGCCGCCAGGTCACCCCGCCAGATGTTCCGGAACATCATGATCGCGAGCAGGAGCGCGACGAGCCCGAACAGCTGCGCGTAGATGTTGTTGTAGACCTTCTCCGCCCCGGCCTTCACGGCACCGTAGATCGGGTCGAGCAACCCACCCTGCAGGATCGTGTAGTGGAGCGAGTTCGTGGCGCCGACCAGGTTCTTGCCGACGTTGAACGCCTGGTTCCCGGCCCACGTGTCGATGGTCGTGTTCGGGCTCGTGATCCCCGACAACGGTCCGCAGTCCGTCTGGTAGACGTGCCAGACCATCCCTGCGTAGCTGTAGTCGAGGTAGGCGCTGCCCGCCAGGCCGTGGCTACGGGACTGGTCCAGCGCGCCGACGAGGCCCGAGCCCGGTCGCTCCGGGATCGGAGCGTCACCACACGCCGCTGCTGAGGCGGATGGCGCCATCACCGTCGTCTGGAAGCCCATCAGCAGTGCGACCGCCACGACGGCCGCCCAGCGGGACGGTCTCTTTCGCCGGCTGCCGCGGTTCTTCAAGCCCCTCCGCAGCGCGTGCCAGCCACCGGCCAGCGCTAGCACGCTCAGGATCGTCACGAGCGTCATGCGGCGTCCCAGCCGCCGCGCTTGCCCGCACCGGCTCGTTCGCCCTCGGCGGAGCCACCGGAGCCACCGGAGCCCGCCGCGCCCGCCGAGCCGCCGGAGCTCCCGGAGCCCGGCACGTCCTCGGCCAGGATCTGCTCCTCCGTCAGCCCCAGATCGCGCTCGGCGGCCAGCTCCAGGTCCGGCTCGAGCTCGTCGTCCGGTGGCGGGGCCGCCACGTGCTGGCGCGGCGGCTCCGCGTCCCGGGCGTGCGTGTCCGCGGGCAGGGCGTCCTTCGAGCCCGGCGTCGTGTCCAGCGACGCGCGCAGGTGGGCCAGGTGCGGCCCGGAGAAGTCCACCCGGATCCGCTCCACGCCACCGGCGCCGTCGCCGAAGATGAACTGCCTCGGCTCGCGGTCGCGCTCCAGGCCGCGCTGCGCGCCGGGCCGCCTGCCCAGCGACGCGACCACCTGCTCGTACCCGACCCCGACCGGCACCTTCAGCAACCGCAGCGCGTCGGCCTGCGCCTCGTCGTCGTCCAGGCGCCCGACGAACACCGAGTCGAGCAGCGCGACGAAACCCTGGATCTTCAGGAAGTCCGCCGGGATCTGCGAGGACAACAGCACCCGGACGTTCCACTTCCGCGAGTCACGCGCGAACCGGTTCATCAGCACGCGACCGGTCGGCACCTCGGACAGGAAGAACGCCTCGTCGATCCACACGCCCTTGCGCAGGTCCTTCGGCTTCTCGTACACCGACCGCTGCGTCAGCCACGCCGCCAGGTTCAGCATCTCGACACCGAGCGCCTCGGCGTCGGTCCAGTGCTCGCGGCCGACGCCGTCCTTGGGCAGCGTCAGCCCGGCCATCGTCAGGACCGTCAGCCGGTCGTCCCGCGTCTCCGAGTACGGGTCGGCGTCGTTCTCGGGGATCAGCAGCGACATGCGCTCGCGCATCTCGTCCAGGAAGTCCGCCACCACGACCGCGTGCTCGTGGTGCTCGCTGGAGTCCCGGCGCAGCGCGTCGATCACCTGGCCGGGGTCGGCGTCGTACCGGCCGCCGACGGCCCGCACCGCCCGCAGCAGCACGATCCGGCTCTGCGGCATCCGCGCGACCTCGTACGGCAGCACACCGGTGAGCACGTCCAGCACGAGCCGCCGCCGGGTCGCGCCGGCCAGCGCCCGCTCGCGCCGCCACGCCCGCTCCGGGTCCTCCTCGTCCATGAAGTGCTCGAGCAGCGGCTCGGCCACCACCCGGTACGGGTTCAGGATGCCGGGTTGTGCATTCAGCAAGTTGATGGGCCGCGCGTACGGCCGGATCTCCGGCAGGTCGCACAACCGGGACAGCGGGCCGGACGGGTCCAGCAGCGTCCAGTGCGCCCCGGCCCGCAGCGTCTTGTAGACGATGCCGCCGCCGAGGAACGACTTGCCGCCACCGAGACCGGCGACCATCGCGGTCAGACCGGAGCCGTCCCGGATCTCCTGCGCCATCCACGGGTCCCAGGCGACCGGGCGCCGGGTGGCGGTGACCGTCTCGCCGAGCAGGATGCCCCGCCGGTCGCCGACCTCGGCCGTCGCCGTCGGCACCGCCGCCGCGGCCCACACCACCGAACCGCGGCGCATGTACGCCGACGAGGACAGCGGCTCGCCCGGGATGAACTCCCGCGCCAGCGCGTACTGCGCCTCCGGGTGCTCGATCGCGATCTTCGGCTTGTACAGGTCGAGCAGCTGCTGGGCCAGCCGCAGCGCCTCGCGCTCGCTGTCACCGGACACCGCCAGCCGCCACCACGACCGCACGCGCGTGGCCAGCGCGGTGAAGCCCGACGTCATCTCGTCGTCGATCTCCAGCACGCGGGTCGCCTGCCGCGCCAGCGACTGCGGCGGCTCCAGCTCGTGCTCGTCGGTGTAGTGCTTGACCTGCGAGCGCACCTTGTTCATCTGGCGCTGCAGCTCGCCGGCCACCTCCTCGGGGCGGCGCACGTAAATGCGGGCCGACCACTCCACCGAGGCGGGCAGCCGGTCCGCGTGCTGCACCCACGGGTCGTCGACCTCGGGGATCTGCAGGCCGTGCATCTGGCCGACGGTCAGCACCGCGAGGTGCCGTTGCACCCCGGCGTTCGACCCGGTGCGGCCGCGCACGGTGAGCGTCGGCGCGTACGGCTCGGCGTGGAAGTCCGCCGCGTCGGTGAAGCTGGCCAGGTCCTCCGGCTCCCACGCCGCGCCGGGCACGGCGGGCAGGTGCCGTGGCGCGGGCAGGCCGAGCGAGCACGAGCGGTGCATCAGCCAGGACATCTCCTCGGCGTGCACCGGGCGGCCCTCCAGGCCGGACGATCCGATCACCTGGTCCAGGTGCTCGACCTCGGAGTCCAGCGCGGCCAGCTCGGCGTCGACGGCCTCGGGCAGGATGCGGCGCAGCAGCGGGGCGGCGCGCTCGACCGCGCGGTCGACGACCCGCCTGGTCTGCACCTGCACCCCGATGTAGACCTCTTTTTCGGCCATCGACCGGCCGAGGAGCTGCTGCTGCTCGCCGATCAGGTAGTCGTCGAACGACAGCGCGCCGGGCACGTCCGGCGGGCGGCGGATGGCGTTGTGGACGTGCGCCTCGGCCCACATCCGGATCGGGTACGGGCGGGTGGTGACGCGCAGGTGCAGCCAGCGGCCCTGCAGCTCGGCGTACTGGCCGGCGATCGCGGCGATCAGGTCGCGCCGCTGCGAGTCCGACCGGAACGACCACCGCTGCGGCGCCAGCCGGTACCAGGCGTAGACCTCGTTCTCGGTGCGCACCAGGTGCCCGTCGATGGTTCGCAGGGAGATCGACGGGGTATAGCTGGGAATCGCCTGCTCACCGGGGAGCCGGCGGCCCTGCTTGCCGGGGGCGCGACCCGGCTGCGGCGGCCACTGCGCAGCCCCGCTCGGGTCGGACTTCCCGGCCTTCCGGCGTCCGCCGCTTCCGAACAACCCCTACCTCCTACCGTGGCGCCGAAGTGCGCGCGCCACGCGGTCGTGCTGGCTGGTGGTGAGGATGCGACCCCGCCGGAGCGAGGTGCCGTTTGTGCTTGGGCAGCGGCCGCTGGTTCCGCACGCGGATCTTCGTGGCCGTGACCGCACCGCCCTCTCCGGAGGTCTTCTCGCGGGGCGTCTGCAGCTCGCGCAGCCACATCGTCATGACGGCTCCGAGCGGACGCTCGTGACTGATCTTGGCGGTGATCATCCGGGTGATCAAGATCGTGATGACGAACGCCCACGCGGTGGAGAAGAAGCCGAACCCGAAGCCGAGCTGCCGCTCCACCGCCAGTACGACGAGGAACACCGGGATGCCGACGCCCCAGGCCACGTAGCGGGCCCGCCACGGGAACGTCGCCTTCGGCGGGCCGAGCCATACCGCGTCGACCCGGTAGACCTCGTCATCGGTTCGAATCCGCACGCGCGCTACCCCGCGCCGTCAGCTGGTGAACAAGCCGGCGATCCACTCGCCGACGTTGACGCCGAGCCCGCTCACGGCGAGGCCGACGATCGCGAGCGCGATCACCACACCGGCCAGGCGGCGCATGACGCCGGCGTTGTCGCCTTTGCCGCCACCGAGCCAGAGCAGCAGCAGCGCGACGGCGAGCAGGACCAGGGGGATGATGTTGTCGAGGAGCCACTGCTGGACTCCACGGGTCCTGATCTCGCCCTGCGCCAGCTGCTGCACAAGTGTCATCATGGTCATCGCGTACTCCCAGGTGCGAGGAGTGTGGGTGTCGGGTGGGTCGGCGCGGGGCAGGCCCACGAGGTCGGAAAGTCCGGTCCGGTCTGTCTAGCCCATCATGGCGTCACAAGCTGTGACGGTCAAAGCGCTCTCTGTCGAACGGCAGTCCATCCACACCAGGCACAGTACGGCCACTTCTCCTGAACTCGTCGCCCTCCATCATCGTGGCAAGACCGCTCAGGGTTAACCCCCTGCACCCGGATTTCCTAGTGTGGGTAGGGACTCACCCACAGGCGCAGTCACGCTTCACTCTGGGTGCGCGGTATCGCTCCTCGATGGCGCGGACAACAGTGTGGCATGCCCCGATCGGCCGCATGGCACGTACCCGGGCGTGACGACTTCTCCGGGCGAGTCGATCATCCGATTCGGCGATCGCGCTCACGCAGCGCCCAGGTGGACCCGTTTTGCCCTCACGATCCGTGATCGGTACGCACTTTCGGGTGGACTCAGGTGTAAGCGCTCACTGCCGGGGGCGCCGCGGTGGGACGCGGTGGTCCGGAGGGCGCGGTGAACAGCGGGTGATCGGGATCTGAACCGAGGTGGCGGACAGTTGGGCAGCGCTTTCCGGCGGCGCGGCGGTGACGGAGGGCGAGCGCGAACGCTTGCTTCCTCACGGAAGGTGAGATTTCAGGGCGGCGGATCGTCGGCGAGCGGTGGCTCGAACCAGGGTCAGGCGCTGTCGCCATCCGGGCAGCGCTGGCGCAACGCCCTGCTGCGGCAGGGCCATTGCCCCAGGGCGGACCCGGGGCCGACTCCAGGGTTCGAGGGGGCCGGCCACTGTGCGCACCCCGGGAAGGTGTCGTGCGGGCGTAGCGCCGGCTCCCGCAGTCACGTGGACGCGCGTTGGGCAGGCCTCAGCGAGGGCAGCCGCGGCCGAGACCGGGCTCAGGCCCGCGCCGTCGCGAAGATTCCGTCCGGGAAGGCTCCGTGGGCGACGGCGTGCCGCGCGAGTTCGCGGGCCAGCTCGTGCAGCCGGGCGGCCTTCTCGGCGCCCAGGTGGCGCCACGGGGCCGTCGCGGAGGCGTTCGTCTGCTCTTCGAGGCTCTGCCGCAGCACGGTGCCCTCCGAGGTGAGCCGGCCGTCGGCGTCCAGCAGGCCCTGCTCGCGCAGCTCCTCGACCCCCGCGGCCCACTGCTCGTCGGACCAGCCGCGCGTCGCCTTCGCCACCGGCTCCACGAAGCCCTTCCCCGTCGCCGTGTAGGTGATCAGCGCGGCCAGCCCGCTCAGCCCGTGCCCGACCAGCGCCGCGATGTGCCCGTCGCCGCGGTACTCCCGCAGCAGCGTCGCCGCGTGCCAGAGGACCAGGTGCGGCTCCGACGGCCACTCCAGCTCCGCGTGCCCGGCGTACAACGGGCGCCCCTCCGGGCTCAACACCGACGCCGCCGAGCGCGCCAGCTCCGCCGCCTCCGCGAGCCGCGGCGAGGTGATCAGCTCCTCGCCCAGCACGCGGCGCAACCCGCCGTCGGCCGCGGCCAGCCGAGCCGCCAAGATCTCCGCCGGCGCGGCGAGCGTCCACGCCCGCGGGATGTGCCTGGCGACCAGCTCCGGGTTGAAGTTGTAGAAGGTGGCGGCGACGACGCCCGGGCCGACCGGGCCCATCGGCGCGGCCCGGCTCGCGAAGTAGCACATCCGGCCCGGCCGCAGCCCGGCCGCGGTCAGCGCCTGCTCCGCCTCGGGCGCGAAGTAGACGAACGAGTGCAGCGGTTCGAGCACCCGGTGGCACCGGAACGCGACGTCGCGGGCTTCTGCGTGATCCACGAGCCCGACCGTAGGCCACCGGCGGGCCGGCGGGAAAGGGGCGGACGAGTTGGCCTGTAAGCCGGATCCTGTTCCGCGGCCGGAACCGCGGCGGCGGCCATCCATCTAGGCCTGCCGTTGCCGGCAGGCTCGAGCGGCCTACCCGCAGGCATCGGACGGGCCGCCCTCGATCGCCTGCGCAGGCGCCTCGCGGCGCCCTCTTGGCCTTGCTCCGGGTGGGGTTTACCTAGCCACCCCGGTCACCCGGGGTGCTGGTGGTCTCTTACACCACCGTTTCACCCTTACCCCGGCGGTGAAGCCGGGGCGGTCTGTTTTCTGTGGCACTGTCCCGCGGGTCGCCCCGGGTTGCGGTTAGCAACCACCCTGCCCTGCGGAGTCCGGACTTTCCTCGAGGGAGTGACCCCTCGCGACCGCCCGGCCAACTCGTCCGCCCACTCAGGGTAACCGTTCCCACGCCGTGGACGTCGGTTGCCCCTCCCCCTGCCCGCCGCTTTACTCGGAATCAGATCGCGCGGCCGTCGACGCACAATTCCCGAAACCATTTCTGTGGAGCCTTCATGCCCGCACCACTCAAATTCGCCTATTGGGTGCCCAACGTCAGTGGCGGACTGGTCACCAGCCGCATCGAACAACGCACCGACTGGGGTTACGACTACAACCGAGAACTCGCCGTGCTCGCCGAGAACAACGGATTCGAGTACGCACTGACCCAGGTCCGCTACACCGCCAGCTACGGCGCCGCCTACCAGCACGAGTCCACCGGGTTCAGCCTGGCGCTGCTGCTCGCGACCCAGCGTCTCAAGGTCATCGCGGCCGTCCACCCCGGACTGTGGCACCCCGGGGTGCTGGCGAAGTTCGTGGCCAGCGCGGACGTCCTGTCCGGCGGCCGGGCCGCGGTCAACGTGGTCAGCGGCTGGTTCAAGGACGAGTTCACCGGACTCGGCGAGCCGTGGCTGGAACACGACGAACGCTACCGGCGGTCCGAGGAGTTCATCCGCGTCCTCAAGGAACTGTGGACCAACGACGCGGCGGAGTTCCGCGGCGACTTCTACCGAATCCACGACTTCGACATCAAACCCAAACCGCTGTCCACACCGGACCGGCCGCACCCGGAGGTGTTCCAGGGCGGCAACTCGACCGCGGCGCGCAAGCTGGCCGGCCGCGTGTCCGACTGGTACTTCAGCAACGGCAAGGACTTCGACGGCTTCAGCGAGCAGGTCGCCGAGGTCCGCGGGTACGCCGCGGAGCACGACCACCACGTCCGCTTCGGGCTCAACGGGTTCGTGATCGCCAGGGACACCGAGGCCGAGGCGCGGGACGTGCTGCGGGAGATCGTGGACAAGGCCGACGTCCAGGCCGTCGAGGGCTTCCGGTCCGCGGTCCAGCAGGCCGGACGGTCGACATCGGACAAGAAGGGCATGTGGGCGGACTCCGAATTCGCCGACCTGGTCCAGTACAACGACGGGTTCCGCACCGGACTCATCGGCACGCCGGAGCAGATCGCGCGCCGGGCGGTGGAGTACAAGCGGCGCGGGGCGGACCTGCTGCTGCTCGGTTTCCTGCACTACCACGAGGACGTCGAGTACTTCGGCCGCGAAGTGCTGCCCATCATCCGTGAGCTCGAAAAGGAGCTCGACGCCACCGCCGCCACCCCCGAACCCGTAGGGAGCTTCTCGTGACCGACTGGATCACCCGCGCCCGCGAGGTCGCCGCCCAGCTGGCGGTCGACGCCGTCGAGCGCGACCGGGCCAACGAGACGCCCTACGCCGAAGTCCAGCTGCTCAAGGACAACGGCCTGGTCACCCTGCTCGGGCCCGCCGAGCACGGCGGCGGCGGGCAGACCTGGGAGACCGCCTACCGCGTGATCCGGGAGATCGCCAAGGCGGACGGCTCGATCGGCCAGCTGCTCGGCTACCACTACCTGTGGGCGTGGGCGGCGCGCCTGGTCGGCACCGACGCGCAGATCGCCGCGGTCGAGGAGCTGTACACGAAGAACAACTTCTTCTTCGGCGGCGCGGTCAACCCGCGCGACTCGGACCTGAAGATCACGCAGGACGGCGACGAGCTCGTCTATCACGGGCACAAGTCGTTCTCCACCGGCAGCAAGGTGTCGGACCTGACCGTGCTGGAGGGCGTCCTGGAAGGGACCGACGAGCACGTCTTCGCGATCGTGCCGTCGAAACAGCCGGGAATCGTGTTCCACGACGACTGGGACAACATCGGCCAGCGGCTCACCGAATCGGGCAGCGTGACCATTTCCGACGTGCGCGTGCCGTGGTCGGATGCCGCCGGATACGTGGACCGGAAATTCCAGCCGCTCGTCTACAACACGCTGAACGTGCCGACGATCCAGCTGGTGTTCACCAATTTCTACCTCGGCATCGCGCAGGGGGCGCTGGAGTCGGCGCTCGCCTACACGCGGGAGCGGACGCGCGCCTGGCCCTACGGCGGGGACGACAAGGCCGCCGCCACCGAGGAGTGGTACGTGCTGGAGGGCTACGGCGACCTGCAGGCCAAGCTGTGGGCGGCGGAAGCACTGGTGGACCGGGCCGGCGCGGCGATCTCGCCGCTCCTGCACGCGCCGCGGGAGGAGCTGACGCCCGAGGCGCGCGGCGAGGTGGCGGTGCTGATCGCCGCGGCCAAGCAGCGGATCGTCGACACCGGGCTGGAGATCGGCACGAAGATCTTCGAGCTGACCGGCGCGCGGGCGAGCGCCACGAAGTACGGGCTGGACCGGTTCTGGCGGAACCTGCGCACCCACTCGCTGCACGACCCGCTGCCGTACAAGCGGCGGGAGGTCGGCGACTACGCGCTGAACGACCGGCTCCCCGAGCCGACCTGGTACACGTAGCCACCTGTTGCCGGAAGGCCACCCCCGCAGCGCTCGGGCGCGGGGGTGGCCTTCACCCGTGAGCGGGGCAGCTAGCGTTGGGGACGTGGTCGCGGCGGTCGGGAGTCTCGGGGCGCTCGCTGCCGTTCTCGGGTTCGCCATGGCGCGCCCGCGCGGCCTGCCGGAGGCGCTGGTCGCCGTGCCCGCCGCGCTCGTCGTGCTCGCCGTCGGGCTGGTCTCGCCCGGTGAAGCGCTGGCGCAGGTCACCGCGATGGCGCCGACGCTCGGGTTCCTCGCGGCGATCCTCGTGCTGGCCGACCTCGCCGACCGCGAGGGCGTGTTCCGGTGGCTCGGCGCCCGGCTGGCCACTGCCTCCCACGGCCGGCCGCGACGGCTGCTGGCGTTGACCTTCGCGGCGGCCGCGGGCACGACCGCGGTGCTGAGCCTCGACGCGACCGTCGTCCTGCTGACGCCGGTCGTCCTGGCCACCACGCGGACGCTCGACTTGCCGCCCAAGCCGCACGTCTACGCGTGCGCGCACCTGGCCAACTCGGCGTCCACGCTGCTGCCCGTCTCGAACCTGACCAACCTGCTGGCCTTCGCGGCGTCCGGGCTGACCTTCACCGGGTTCGCCGCGCTGATGGCCTTGCCGTGGCTGGTCACCGTCGCGGTCGAGCTGGCGGTCTTCGGGTGGTTCTTCCGGCGCGACCTGGCCGGGTTCGCGAAGCCGCCCGCCGTGGACCGGGCCGCGCCGGTCTTCGCGCTGGTCGTCATCGGGCTGACGCTCGCCGGGTTCGGGGTGGGGCCGCTCATCGGGCTCGCGCCGGGGTGGGTGGCCGCGATCGCCGCCGCCGTGCTGGCCGTGCGGGCGCTCGCGCGGCGCGAGACCAGCCCGCGGCAGCTGGTGGTGGCGGCGAACCCGCTGCTCAGCCTGTTCGTGCTCGGGCTGGCGATCGTCGTGCAGGCGGTGTCGGACCACCTGCTCGGTGGCCCGCTGCGGGCGTTGCTGCCGGACACGGCCAGCCTGCCCGGGTTGCTGCTGGCGGCCTTCGTGGCGGCCGCGCTGGCCAACCTGGTCAACAACCTCCCGGCGACGCTGATCCTGCTGGCGGCGCTCGGCCCGCACCCGGCACCCGGGGTGCTGCTCGCCGTGCTGCTGGGCGTGAACATCGGGCCGAACGCCACGTACCTCGGCTCGCTCGCGACGCTGCTGTGGCGCCGCGTCCTCGGCCGGGACGCCCCACCGCTCGGCGAGTTCACGCGACTCGGGCTGGCAACGGTGCCAGTGAGCCTCGCGGCGGCGACCGTCGCGCTGTGGCTGGTGCTCTAGGCACGAGAGCGAAATCGCCGCCCCCATCGTCAGTAGCGCACCGTGCCGGCGGCCAGCGGTGGGTACACCCTCGAGGGCTCTCCGTCGACCGTGGTGCCGGCGAACTGGAGCATCGCCCGCTGCTCGCCGTGCATCGCGGCCGGGTAGGCCAGCTCCGGGGCCGACACCTCGTCCAGGGTGCGCACGTGCTCCGGCGGCAAGGTGACCTCGTCGAGGTTGTCCTCCAGGTGCCCGAGGCGCCGGGCGCCCAGGATCGGCACCACTCCCCGCGCCCGCAGCCATGCCAGCGACACCGCTGCGGACGTCGTGCCCAGTTCCTCGGCGATCGCGGCGACCGCCTCGATCACCGCGTAGTCGGACTCGGCGGGACCGCCGACGAACGCCGCCCGGGCGGAATCGGCCGGTGCGGCGCCGCGGCGGTACTTGCCGGACAGGAAACCGTTCTTCAGCGGGCTCCACGCGACCAGCCCGAGGCCCTGGTCGGCGGCCAGCGGCGCGATCTCGCCCTCGACCGTGCGCGCCAGCAACGAGTACTCGACCTGCAGCGCGATCAACGGCGTCCAGCCGCGCAGCAGCGCCGTGGTCTGCGCCTGCGCGGTGACCCAGGCAGGCGTGTTGGAGAAGCCGATGTAGCGGACCTTGCCGGCCCGGACCAGGTCGTCGAGGGCCCGCAGCGTCTCCTCGACCGGGGTGCTGCGGTCCCAGTTGTGCAGCCAGTACAGGTCCACGTGATCGGTGCGCAGGCGGCGCAGCGACTCGTCGAGCTGGGCGATGACCGACCGCCGTCCGGCACCGCCGCCGTTCGGGTCGCCGGGGTGCATGTTGGTGAAGAACTTGGTCGCCAGCACCACGCGGTCGCGGCGTCCCGGATGGGCGGCGAACCAGTCGCCGAGGATCTTCTCGGAATGCCCGTTCGTGTAGAAGTTCGCGGTGTCCACGAAGTTCCCGCCGCGGTCGAGGTAGGTCGCCAGGATCTTCTCCGACTCCTCGACGCCGCACCCGGCGCCGCCGGGATCGTCGCCGAAGGTCATCGCGCCGAGGGCGTACGGGCTGACCCGCAGGCCGGATCGGCCCAGGGTGACGTAGTGGTCGAGCGGCATGGGAGGTGCTCCTCGTGTCGGTCCGGATGGTCCTCCCATCGAAGCCCGCGCGAGGTGTTTCAAGGTAGACCGATCCGCGCTGCCTCTTGCACGATCCTCTCGGCTCCGCCCGGATCGGGCTTGTGCTTCCTCGGCCCCGGGTGGTTCCGTCGAGAGGTGCTCAACGAGATCCGCGACCTCATCGCGGCCCACGCCCGCCCGGACCTGCGGACGCCGGTCGACGGCCTGCTGCTGTCCCGGGTGGACGACACCGAGCCGGAGCACTCGCTCACCGAACCGCTGCTGGTGCTGATGGCCCAGGGCGGCAAACGGCTGCTGCTCGGCGACCGGGTGTTCGAGTACCGGGCGGGCCAGTTCCTCCTGGTCACCGCCGCGCTGCCGGTCACCGGCCGGTTCCTGGCGGCGCCGTCGCTGGGTGCCGGACTGGTGCTGCGGCCGTCCGCGATCGCGCCGCTGCTGCTGGAGGCGCCCGCCCCGCGCACCCCGGCCGGCCCCGCCATCGCCACCGGGGACGCCGACGCCGACCTGCTCGACGCCGTGACCCGGCTGCTGCGGCTGCTCGACCGGCCCGCCGACGTGCCCGTGCTCGCCCCGCTCATCGAGCGGGAGATCCTCTGGCGCCTGCTCACCGGCCCGTGCGGGGCGACGCTGCGCCAGATCGGCCTTGCCGACAGCAGCCTGAGCCTGGTCGGCCGCGCCATCGCCCGGATCAGGGAGAACTACGCCGAGCCGATCAGGATCGCGGAGCTCGCGCGGCTGTGCGGGCTGAGCGCATCGGCGTTCCACCGGCACTTCCGCGCGGTCACCGCGATGAGCCCGCTGCAGTTCCAGAAGCGGATCCGGCTGCAGGAGGCGCGGTCACTGCTGCTGGCCCGGCCCGACGACGTCGCCGGTGTCGGGCACCTCGTCGGCTACGACAGCCCGTCGCAGTTCAGCCGGGAATACCGCCGCCTGTTCGGCGCGCCACCCGGCCGGGACGCCGCGCGTCTGCGGGCCTCGGCGCCCGCCTTGCCGTGAGAATCAGGCCAAGTGCGAGATGTCGTTGACCAGGCGCACCGACGCGTTGCCGTCCGGGTAGAACTCCACGATCGACAGCGACGCCAGGTCCAGGTGCAGCCGGAACAGCAGCGACGGGCCGGCGTCCAGGCCGAGCCGCAGCAGGGACTTGATCGGGGTGACGTGGCTGACCACGATGATCGTCCGGCCGGCGTGGCTCTCGACCAGCTCGTCCCGCGTGCGGCGGACCCGCTGGTGCACCGCGTCGAAGCTCTCCCCGCCCGGCGCGGGCACCGACGGGTCGCGCAGCCAGCGGCCGTGCAGCTCGGGATCGCGCTGGGCGGCCTCCGTGAAGGTCAGCCCCTCCCACTCGCCGAAGTCGGTCTCCAGCAGGCCGGGGTGGGTCTCCACCCGGGCGCCGAGCGCGTCGGCGACCGACTGGGCCGTCTGCTTCGCCCTGGTCAGCGGGGACGCCACGATCGCGGTGTCCGTGCCGAGGTCGGACAACGCGGCGAGGCGCTTGGCGGCCGCGGCGGCCTGCTGCAGGCCGTGCTCGGTCAGCGGCACGTCGCCGCGTCCCGAGTACCGGCGGTCGACCGACATCGCGGTCTGCCCGTGCCGCAGCAGCATCATCCGCGTCGGTGTGCCCTGCGCGCCGGTCCACTTCTGCGGCGTCGTGCGCTCCGGGCCCGCGCCCTTGCCCGCCTGGGTGTCCATCGCCTCGTTGGCGAGCCGGTCGGCGTGCGCGTTCTCGGCGCGCGGGATCCACTCGTAGCGCACCGCCGCGAAGCCGGCGGCCAGCTCGCGCGCCTGCTCGGCGAGCGGCTTCAGCGCCTCGTGCTTGATCTTCCAGCGGCCGGACATCTGCTCGACCACCAGCTTCGAGTCCATCCGGACGTCGACCTCGGTGGCGCCCGCCTCGGCCGCCGCCCGGAGCCCGGCGATCAGGCCCGAGTACTCGGCGAAGTTGTTCGTCGCCACCCCGAGCCCCTCCTGGCGCTCGGCCAGGACCGCGCCCGTCTCGGCGTCGCGCACGACCGCCCCGTACCCGGCCGGCCCGGGGTTGCCCCGCGAACCGCCGTCGGCCTCGACGACCACCCTCACAGGCCCGACTCCACCGTCCGCACCAGGATCGCGCCGCAGTTCTCGCACTGCACGACCTCGTCCTCGGCCGCCGCCTTGAGCTCGGACACCGTGTTGCGGTCGAACTCCATGTTGCAGGCCAGGCACTTGCGCGCCCGCACCAGCGCGGCGCCGATGCCCTTGTGCGCGCGGACCCGCTCGTACAGCTTCAGCAGCCCCTCCGGGAACCGCGGCACCAGCTTCGCGCGGTCCTCCTCGCGGCGGGCCTTCGTGGTGTCCAGGTCCTTGAGCGTCTCGTCGCGGCGGCCCTCGACGTCGGCCAGCGCCTGCTCGGTCTTGTCGACCTCGGCCCCGGTGCGCTGCACGTCCAGGCCGAGCGCTTCGCGGCGCTCCATCAGCTCCAGCAGGTCGTCCTCGAGCGCGCTCTGGCGCCGGGCCAGTGTCTCCAGCTCGTGCTGCAGGTCCGCGACCTGCTTGGCGGGCAGGGTGCCGCCGTCGATCAGCTTGCGGTCGCGGTCCTCGCGGGCGCGGACGGACTCGATCTCCTTCTCCTGGCGGGCGATCTCGCGGTCCAGGTCGGAGGCGGCGGTCTCGTGCCGGATCGCCGTGTCGCGCAGCTCGCGCAGGGTCTTCTGGATGCCCTCGATCTCGGCGAGCTCAGGCATGGTCCGGCGGCGGTGCTCGACCCGGGACAGCTCGGCATCCACTTTCGCGAGCTCGAGCAGCTGACGCTGGACGGCTGGCTCTGCCTTCACTGGTACTCCCTCGGATTACGCACGGATGGTCCACGGATCGGTTCGGCGCGCGGACACGTGAACGTTGACGTTACCCGCAAAGGCGTCCCGCAGGACGGCCGAGGCTTGACCGCACCACGGCCACTCGCTGGCCCAATGGGTCAGGCCGACCAGTGCGGGCGCGTCCGCGCCGGTTTCCAGGTGCTCGCCGGCGGGGTGGTGCCGCAGGTCGGCGGTGACGTAGGCGTCCACGCCGGCCGCGGTCGCGGCGCCGAGGAAGCTGTCCCCGGCCCCGCCGGACACCGCCACCGTCCTAATCAGACGGTCCGGGTCGCCCGCCCCGAGCACGCCCGGCTCAGTGGCGGGCAGGGCGCCGGCCACCCGGCGCACGAACGCGGCGAACGGCTCCGGCTCGGGCAGCTCGCCGATGCGGCCGAGGCCGGTGGAGCCGTCCGGGTGCGGGTCGAGCGGGCGGAGCACCCGCAGCCCGATGGCCTCGGCGAGCGCGTCGGACACCCCGGGGTTCGCGGAGTCGGCGTTCGTGTGCGCGCAGTAAAGGGCGATGCCGGCGCGGATGAGGCGGTGCACCAGCGCGCCCTTCGGGGTGTCGGCAGGCACGCCGTGCACGCCGCGCAGCAGCAGCGGGTGGTGCGCGACGACCAGCTGGACCCCGGTCTCGATGGCCTCGTCGATGGTGGCCGCGACCGGGTCGACGCAGATCAGGACGTCGGTGACCGGCTCGGCGGGGTCGCCGCAGACCAGGCCGACCGCGTCCCAGCTCTCCGCGAGCGCGGGCGGGTAGGCGTCCTCCAGTGCGGCGATCACTTCGGCGAGGGCGGGCATGGGGGGATCTTCGCATGCGGCGTGGGGCAGACTGCGGGGTGTGACCGAGCCGAGCCTGCACATCTGCTTCGTCTGAGCCAGGCGTCAAGATAACATATTTGGGTGACGCACAAGGTCGGGATCTACTGCCGCATCAGCCGGGACCGCATTGGTGCTGGTCTGGGGGTTGAGCGGCAGGAGGAAGACTGCCGCGAGCTGGCCGAACGGCTGGGCGGGGACGTGGTCGACGTGTACGTGGACAACGACATCAGCGCCTATAGCGGCAAGCGGCGGCCAAACTACGAGCGCCTGTTGGCCGACGTCGAAGCTGGACGGGTGACGGCCGTTGTGGCGTGGCACACGGACCGCCTCCACCGGGCACCGATGGAGCTGGAGCGGTACATCACGGCCTGCGAGCCGAGGAACGTGCCGACCTACACCGTCAAGGCCGGTGAGCTGGACCTCACGACCGCCGCCGGGCGCATGACAGCCCGCATCACCGGCGCTGTCGCGCGTCACGAGAGCGAGCAGAAGAGCGAGCGGCTGGCCCGGCAGCGGCGCCAAGCGATGGAGCAAGGCCGCTGGATCGGCGGACGGCGCCCGTTCGGCTTCGAGGACGACGGGATGACCGTGCGCGCGGTGGAGGCGGACGCCCTGCGTAGCGCGGCCCGCCGGGTCCTCGCGGGTGACACCGTCCGATCGATCTTCCGCGAATGGAACGCCGCTGGCCTCACGACGGTGACGGGCCAGCCGTGGACGGGGTCATCTTTGCGAGAGGTGCTACTCCGGCCACGGAACACCGCCAAGGTCGGCAAGCTTCGTCGGCCATATGGCGATGTCGGCGCGGCCCTGGACAAGATGCCGGACGCCCAGTGGCCCGCGATCCTGGACCGGGAGCTGTACCGGGCGCTGGCACAGAAGCTGGTGGACCCGGCCCGGACCGCCCACAGGGGCGTCTCTCGGCGCCTGGTGGGGTCCTGGCTGTACCGGTGCGAGTGCGGACAGCCGTTACGCTCGGGCGGCCTCAGCAGCACTGGGAAGCCGCGCTACATGTGCTCGGAGATGCACCTGGTGCGGACCGCGCAACCCCTAGATGAGCTGGTGCTGGGCATGACGGCCGCAATCCTCGACCGCGAGGGGACGGCCCTGCTCGCCCCGGCCGTCGACCTCACCCCGCACCGAGAGCGACTGGCCGTGCTCCGCGCGAAGAGCGAAGAGCTGGCGAGCCTCTACGCCGACCCTGACGGGGGTATGACCATCGAACAGTTCCAGGTGGCAAACAAGCGCCTCCAGGGGGGCATCAAGCACCTGGAAACTGAGATCGCGCGCCACACGGCCGGTGATGCGCTCGCCGGTGTCGCGGACGCCGCTAGACCCGGAGAGACGTTCCTGGGCCTGGACATCGACCGGCAACGCGCCATCATCGACTGCCTGATGACGGTGACGGTTAAGCGGATCGGCCGGGGGCGGCCACAGAACACATTCGACCCTGGCTCCGTGGTCATGACTCCGAAGCGGTAGCCACCCCCGGCATCCGTCACGCGGTGATCGGGGCCTGGGCCTCGCCGGTCGGCGCGAGGTTCTGGAACACCACGCGCAGGGACTCCACACCGACGAACGCGGCGGCCTCGAACGTCTCCACGAACGTCTGGAACCGGTTCCGGGCGTTCAGCTCGCTGTCCCGCACCACGCCGAGATCCAGGCGCCCACCGTCGAGGTACAGCCAGTCGCCAGTCCGGAACAAAGCCGTGTCCACCGACGTCGGCCACGCGGGGAGGGGCTGGCCGGCAAGCGCGGCGGGGAACGTCTGCGCGGGGATGGTCAGGGCGCCCACGGTCTGCTGGGGCAGGCCGTCCAGGTGCCACACCGGCGTGACGTGCCGGACCGCGAACCACCGCTCGATCTCCGCATCGGCCTCCGCGAGGGCCTGCGCGGTGTCGGCACTGGCCTGCTGGCGGACGATATCGGCACGGATCTCATCCCGCAGCCACACGGGCGCGATCCACGTCAGCGGCGGCTGGACCGCCAGACGGCGGCGACTGCGGTAGTAGCTCACGGCCTGATCGAGACCGGCCAGAATGTCCCGCGCCGCGCCCAGCCGCTTCGGGACGGTCACCAGCGTGGACCCGGCCAGGATGTCAGCCAGCAGTTCGTTCTCGGCGACGCGGGCAGCCGCGATCAGGCTGGTCTCCACCGCAGCCTGGGCGTACTCCCGGTCGAACCGGGCCATGAAGTTCGCCAACTCCAGCACGGAGTAGATCGCGCGCACCGCCACCGTCTCCACGGGCGGGCAGTCGAACTGCTGGACGGTCTTGCGCGCGCCGTCGGGTGCGTCGGCGGCCACGTCGTCGTCAACGGTCCACACGCCAGCCGTCAGGCTGCTGGCATCGATCGCGCGGCGGAACTCGATACCACCGTGCTCAGCCTGGAACCGGTTCAGCGCGTCCCTGACGGGCCGATCGGCCACGCCCACCACCGGAATGTCGTAGATCGTCTCCAGGGGCGCACAGAGGCCACCAGCGGCCGTCAGCGCGTCCAGGGAGCGCGTCGCGTCGATCCTCGGCATGATGCCTGCGGAGGGCACGCTGGTCTGGAGCATCCGCGCTTCCGGATAGGTGGTGTTCACCCGCATCAGCACATTTCTGCTCGGCGCCGGGGCGCCAGACATCCCTGTTGCCGTGCGCTGGAGGGCGTCCGCCACGTGTTCCACGAGGGCGTCCTGGGTCTTGACGGCGCCCTGGCCGGGGATGATCACCTCCGCGCGGATGGGCGTCTGGGCGGCCTCCAGGTGTGCCTTCTGGGCGAGCACCTCCTGTTTGGTGGCCGCCAACTGCTCCAGCGTCCGCACGGCCTCCTCGGTGTACTGCCCTCGGTACTTAGCCGCCGATCGAGCGAGGTTTGCCAGCACCTCGTCAGCCTGCTTGATAGTCGTCACCCGCATTGGGTGTGCCTCCTTGGTAGGGGTTCCGTGGACTCCCCAGCCGGGCTAGGCCTCCGGCGCTGTGTCTGTCCGTTCGAGGTGAGCCGGGCTAGGCCCTGCGCGCACGCACCCACTGTCGGCCCTACGCGCGATGGACGCGACCAGCACGCCCCCGGCTATCTGTCGTGCTGCACGGATCACACTACGGCCGCGATCGCGTTTTCCCTGGTCACGCACCAGGTTTACCCCCCGATATGGGGTAAACATGTTGTGCCACAAGGGATACCCGGGGAAGGACGGTTGCTGACCGTTCTCTTGTTCCGGAAGGATCAAGACCGTCCGAAGTAAAACAAGCGCACCGGAACGACTGAACAAGGAGAATCCACCGCGCACCGACTGGGCCGGGACACCGGCCCGTGAAGGAGGTGCGGTCTCCTTGACCGTCCGTGGTGATAGCAGCACGATCCATCACCTGCGCGCCCGCGTGGCGAACGCCAAGCGGTGGAACCGACCGGAGGCGGAGGATCTCCAGCGTGAACTCCGCACGGCGATCCTCCAGCGGCACATCACCGATGCCCTGGCGACGTGGCCGCCGCTGACCGACGAGCAGCGCGCCCGCCTGGCGGCCCTGCTTTCCCCCTCGACGGGGGGTGAAATCCGGTGAAGACAAGGGAAAGCCGCCCCGGGGGCAACGGGGCGGCCACGGAAACCCTTGCTGGGAGGACGTTTCCTACCGGAGATTCTACCCCTTCCGGGGGTGCATCGTGAGCTACCAGGCCGTCGAGTGGGTGTTCCGCGAGGCTCCGATGCCCAAGACCGACGCCGGTAAGAACCACACCACCGCACGCCTCGTGCTCGCAGCGCTTGCCGATGCGGCGGATGCGGACGGGACCAACGCCTACCCGGCTGTCTCCGAAATCACCTGGCGCACCGGACTGTCGGACAAGCCTGTCCGCAACGCCCTCAAGACGCTTGAGCAGGCCGGGCTGATCGTGCGGAACGGAACCAAGGGCGACGGAGTCACCAACTGGACGTTGCGGCTCCATCTCAAGCGCCCTCCGGAGGAGCGCGCCGCTCACGACGCCAAGGTCAATGCAGAGCGGGAAGCCGCCCTGGAACGCATGACAGCCGCGCGGAGGAAGCGTGCAACGGACCACCAGGTGAACACGTTCCGGTCGCAGGAACCGGAACCTCGGGGCCACGCTTCCACGGCGTTCCGGTCGCAGGAACCGGAACATGGACTTGGTGAAGGCCGTACGACTGCGTCGTTCCGGTCCCTGCGACCGAACGTTCCGGTTCCTACGACCGAACGTTCCGGTTCTTGCGACGGGGATACCAGTCCTTACCAGTCCAAGGACCAGTCCTTCTCCCCCCTCCGCCCCCCGCTGGGGGGAACGCGCTCCACCGGCCGCGCGGCCTCGTCCACCGCGAGCGGCGGACAGCCGACGGGCGAGGCGGGGAGCGAGGTCGAGCAGGACACCCCGCCGGACGCCTACGACTGGGCGGACGAGCTGGCCGACGCCGAGGCTGACGCGCCCCCCTCACGGTCCGTGCCGTCCCCGACAAAAGACGCTGAGGACGAGAGGGCGACCGACCGGGAGCACCGCTCGGACACCGTGCCGTACCCGATCGAAAAGAGGGCTGAGGACGCCGAGGACGGCCTTTCCGGGCCGGAGTGGACGGAGATCCGGAACACGGATGGTTGGGCGGCTGAGGCACACAAGAGGCTGGCGCCCGCCTACCACCGGCGTTACGCCAAGCCCGAGCCGTTGGCACGCCTCGCTCGACGCGCCAACAAGGGCGATCGGGACGCACGTCGAGCGCTCCACGACCTCGGACTGGTCGCATCATGACCGCCCGCGTCCGCGCCGACATCGCCGAGACCGTCCGCACCGGCCTCGCCGCCCTCGCCGAGATCACCGCCCACTACCCCGAAGCGCTTCCGGCCCTTGCCGAGCAGGCCCGGCAGATCACCGCACAGACAGGAGACCATCATGCCGAAGTCCACCCGTGAACTCGTCCTCGCGCCGTTCCCTGGCCTGATGAGCTACCAGGAGGCCGTGGCTCAGGCGCAGTGCCCGGATTGCGTCAGCACCGTGGAGCCGCACACCAGCGACGACGACGGTCCCGGCGTGGTGTTCGCGGTGCGCCACGACCCGATGTGCGTGCACGGCCGCAAGCTGGACCTCCAGCGGCGGAAGGCCCGCGCCAAGCGCAAGGCGGACAAGGCCAAGCGCACGGCCGCCAAGCGCGCCCGGAAGGCAGCCGGCCAGTGACCGCCCCCGAGATGCCCGAGCCCGACTACCCCGAGCAGTACGGCATGGTGTGCCGCTCGCTGGTGATGTGCCGCGAGGTCGTCTACCCCGCCGCTGTGGTCGAGGACACGCCCGCGCTCACGTTCGCCTACCTGTGCCCGAACTGCGGCACCGAGTGGACCGCCTACTTCCCTCAGGAGCCGACCGATGGTTGAGATCAACCCCTACGCGCAGCCGCAGCAGAACACCCCCCGGCCCAGCACCATCGTGGACGTCATTGCGGAAACCAAGCGCATCGTGGACGCCGCCGCACGGTCGAACCCGCTGCGAAACGCGATCATCGACGACGGGGTGGTGCGCTGGCGTGGCAACTACACCGACGCCACCACGGGCGACCGCTCGTACTACGTGCGCATCGGGGAGCTGGACGACGTGGAGCAGGACCCCGTGTTGGGCAAGCCCCAGCGGGGGTTCAGCATCCGCCGCGACGACCCCAGCGGCAGCATCGCGTTCCAGGTCGCCGACTGGGATGCGAACTGGCGACCCGGCGGCCCCCTCCGGCAGCGGGTCCGCATGTACGACCGCAACGGCAAGCCCATCTTCGAGGAAGGCTTGAACGGGGGCCTGGCGTGGCCGTGGACGTCCGTGTGCCTGTACTCGATGTCCGACACCACCCGGCCGTACACGATCGCCACCACCACGACCGCGTGGCAGCTCGTGGCGTTCGCGGAGGTGTACGCCCACGGCCCCATCGTCGAGGCTATGGGCCAGATCTTGATGGGCTTGAACTACAGCATGGACCTCCGGCTGAGCGTCGGCGCCTTCCTCACCCCCGGCGGGTCCGAAACCATCCAGACCGGCACCATCGCCTCCGGCACCGGGGCGGGAAGCTGGTATCTGAGCCTCGACACCGCCCAGAGCGCCCTGTGGGCGAACAACCTGGGCCGGTACCGCATCTACGTGGAGGCGCGGCTCACCAACGCCAACGGCAACCCCACCGGACCCGACCTGAACGCGTTCCTCCGTCCGAACTGGAGCGGGATCGCGGCATGACCTCCCCCGACCCGCAGCCCGAGCGCACCGAGTTGGTGCGGGACCTCGACGCACCCGGGTGCCCGATCGTGGCGCGGCGGGTCATCGACACCGAGGTACAGCAACTGCTCGCGGTGATCGCCACGGACACGGACCTGGACGACCTGCTGGGGCTGCTCGCGGACAGTTCACCCCCCGACATGGGGTGACCGCGCGAACGTCGTGACCGGAGGGCGCGACAGGCCCCCACCACACCGAAAGCGCCCTCCGGTCCGCACCTGACCAGCGCCGATGCGGTTTACCCCCGCACTGGCGGGACATGGCAGGCGTGCATTCCGTGTGCATCCGCCAATCCGGCCACTCGTAAACAATTAGCCCAGTTCATTTAAACCGCAGGTCAGAGTGATATGGTGCCCGAATGAAGCTCGTCGCCTACCTCCGCGTGTCCACTGCTAAGCAGCTCGACGGGTTCGGCCTCGACGTCCAGCGCAAGGCCATCCAGGAGTGGTGCGCTGCCAACGGCCACAAGGTCGTGGCGTGGTGCGAGGACCCGGCGGTGTCCGGCGCCAAGGACGCTGTGGACCGGCCCGGCCTGACGGAAGCGCTCCAAAAGCTCCGGCATCCGGGCCTGAGTGGCGCACGGCGCGCTCCGGAAGCCGAGGGCCTTGTGGTGGCCCGGCTGGACCGCCTGGCGCGTGCTCTGACCGTTCAGGAGGCAATCCTGGGCCTGGCGTGGCAGCACGGGGCGCACGTGTTCACGGCCGACACCGGCGAGGTGCTGCGGGACGACCCGGACGACCCGATGCGGACCGCCATGCGCCAGATGGCAGGCGTGTTCGCCGAGCTGGACCGCCGGACGACCGTGAAGCGGCTGCGAGACGGGATCAAGGCCAAGGCCGCGTCCGGACGCAAGGCCACGGGCAGCTACGCCTACGGGTACCGGGGCGAGGGCACGGGCAAGAACCGCGACGCTGTCCGGGTGCCCCAGGAACAGCGCGTCATCCGCCGCATGGTGGAGATGCGGCAGGCGCGCATGTCCTACCCGGAGATAGCCGCACGGCTCCAGGAGGAAGGGTTCCGGCCGCGCAAGGCCGCGCAGTGGTCGGCGATGACCGTGCGGAACATCCTCGTGCGCGAGATGGGGCCAGAGGCCGCCGCGCTGTCAGCCTGAGGTCAGCGCGCGTCCTTGTTCGACGCCCAGCGCCAAGCCACCCGGGCGCCGCGACCGGCCGCCTTGGTGCCGCGCCAGAGCTGCTGGGCCGACCACACGATGACCCGTCCGGCCCGGCTGGGTTCCGGCTCCACGCGGATCGTCGGCTGCTTCACGCCGCTGTAGCGCTCCACGTTGATGACGCTGTTGCGCGGGAATGGTTTGGCCGCTTCCTGGGCGTTGCGGGCCTCGACGATGTGCCGCACGGGCTCCTCATCCCAGGGCGGCGGGCGGACCGTCACACGGAACAGCTTGTAGTCGTCGTTCGCCACGGCCGGACAGTAGCGGTTCACCCCCCGGTAGGGGGTTGGAGGCCCAGCCGGTGCGGGGCGTCGGGGATCTCGGGGGAGGCAGCCCGCACCGGCCGGGGGTCGGCAGCCTGCGAACGACGCAAGCGGAGAAGGCACACCGTGCACGGCATTCCGGCCGGGCCGTCCAGCCACTCCAGGTCCCCCGACCAGAACGCCTCGCCGCAGTAGGCCGTCAGGGTGTCGGGGTACCGGCCGGTGCCGGGGAACAGGTGCACCACACGCCTGGACTCGCCGACCACGCCGGGCAGTGGTCGGCCGATCATCAGCCGCACCGTCATCGGGCGGTCCGCTCGCGGTTCGTCAGGCTCATGATCGTCAGCCTGGCGCCGGAGCGGGCACGGATGTTGCCTGCGTGGCAAACACCCGAACGGACTACACGGGCAGACCAGCCCGGTAGGCGAGGCCCCGCAGTTCCCGGCCGACTGCGTCCCGCTTGGCCTTGGCGACCAGCTCCGCCACAACGGACAGCGTGAACGGGTGCCGCCGGACGTGCTCCGGCGAGATCGCCTCGGCCCGGCGCAGCATCATCACGGCGGTGTCCCGCTGACGCGGCAGGCGGGCCAGCGCACGGCCCCTGTCGCGCCAGTACACGGCCTGCCGGGCGCGGACGGTGAGGGCGTCGGGGTTGACGGTCTCGGCGATCCTGGCGGCCTCGGCGTGGTCTCCCGCCTCCAATGCGCCTTGCATCCGCCACACGCCCACGTTGGACGGCCCGAAGCCGAACCCCATGACGTTGGTTTCGCCGGTGCGCTCGGCCAGTTCGGCGGCGTGCTCCAGCGCGGCTGCGCGTTCGGCAGCGTCCTTCTGCGCGGACGCGACCAACGATGACGCCAGCGCGAGTGAGCCGGCCAGTTGCAGATCCTCCGGTGTCACCAGTGGCAGTTCCACGGCGGTGAGGGTCTGCGCGGCGAGGTCGAACGCGCCAGCGGCCAGCAGGCCCATCGACGTCCCGTAGGCCGCGATCGCCAGGGGCGCCGGTTCGTCCAGTTCCTCGGCGGCCTGCCGGGCGAGCGTCGCGGCCTGCCACGCGAGGTCCATCGGGGCGCCGACCATCGCCAGCCACGCCTGGGTGCCCTGCATGTGCGCCAGCGTCAGCAGGTGCAGCACCTCGCGTTCGTGGCGGTGCGCGTTGCGGGTGGTGTGCAGGTCCCGGATCAGCGCGGGCAGCGCGGCGCCGACGGTGTCGGCCTGCGCGTCATTGGTCGCGGCGACGATCCCGGCGACCCGGGCGCGAAGTTGTTCGACCGGCTGGACCTCGCCGCGCGGCTCGTTCAGGCTGACGGCGAGCAGCGCCAGCCTGACCTCCGACAGCGCACGGTCCTCTTCGGCCTCACGCGGGGTGGCGATCGCGGCGCCGGTGATCTCGCTGGGCGCGACCTCCAGCGCGTTCGCCAGCGCCACGATCAGCGACCGGCGGTCCAGGGCGCGTTCGCCGGACTCCAGGCGGGACAGGTACGACGGCGAGATTCCAGCAAGGCCCGCCACCACGGCGAGGGACTTCCCTCGCGCGTGGCGGATCTGCCGGAGTGTGTTCCCGGTCGAGGCCACGGCACCAGGGTAAGCCCCTCGGCGGGGGGTTTCTGGTGATCGTCAGGGAGCGCAGGTAGCCGGGCTGTCGGCGGGCGGGGTGGCCGACTCGGCGGCGGCGAGGCCGATCACGAACGACACCAGGCATGCGATCGCCGCCCACCCCAGCCACCGCAGGGGCCGGAACTCGCGGCTGTGGTTGACCGTGCTCGGGGACATTGCTCCTCCAGTAGTTGTGCGGACCTCCCGGCGGACGCCGGGGAGTCGGAAAACGGGGTCTGTGCGGGCCTGTGCGGACCGATCCGGGCCGGTCGGCACAAGGTCATCGGGTGATCCCGATCGCGGCTGTCTGGGCAGCTCAGCGCTCGTTTCGGGGCGCTCCACGGCTCCGCACAACCCCGGGGGCGGGTCCGCACACCGATGTGCGGACCCTGTGCGGACCTCAGCCGCCGTAGTGGGCCACCACGGCGGCCCGGATGTCGGCGAGGTTCACCACCGCGACGGGGTGCGGTGAGCCGTTGATGCGCTGGCGCGGCGGGGTCGGCGCGGGCACGCCCAGTCGGCGGAGCGCCTGCCCGAGATCCTTGGCCTCCCAGCCGATCCGCTCGGCGAGATCGGCCGTCGCCACCACGCCGTCCTCGTCGTCGTCGATCGCGTCGACCAGGGCACCCAGCGGCTCCGGCAGGTCGTCGTCCACCACCTCGGCGTCCACGATGTCCACGGACGCGGCAACAGTGGCCGGTTCCACCCGGGCAGCCTCTTCGATGCGGGCCGCCACGTGCGCCGGGAGGTCGCCCACCGCGTGGTCCCCGGCTGCGTCACCGGTCAGAGTTCCGGCGTCCTCGCGCAGCGCCCGGCCGCGCTCACACGCCGCGCGGATGTCCTTGATCGGCAGCAGGTGGGTCTTCACGGTGACGGCCTCGCCCGCGTCGAGGTCGGTTTCGCCGTCCGCACCGCGCAGCAGCCCCACACCCTTGTGGCTGGTGAGCAGCTTGGAGGCGTCCATACCCGCCTTGTAGGTGCCCGCGCCGAGGATGGTTTCGGACGCCTGCCACGTCATGACCTTGAGCGCGAACCGGGTCCCCAACTGCCCGCGCAGCTTGTCCGGGATCACCGCACTGTCCGGCTTCTGCGTCGCCAGCACCAGCGAATACCCGGCGGCGGGTCCGGTCTTGGCGATGAACGTCAGCAGCTCCAGCACCCGCTGGCCTCGCTTCTTGCCCTTGGGGTTGCCGGGGTCCAACGGGGTGTCGTCTTCCAGGTAGTTCTGGATCTCGTCGATGCCGATCACGGTCAGCGGCATCCCGTAGCGAGGGTTGCGGGTGATCTCGGGCGTGACCTTGGATTCCGGGCACACCTCGTCGTCCATGTCGGCCAGCCGAGAGAACCGGTCCTCCACGTCGGCGGCGGCTTCCTCCAGCACCGCGATCAGCCGCACCACCGAATCGGCCCGGGCGTCGCGGATGTACCGGTGCGCCACCAGCTCGTACGGCCGGTGATCCTTGCCGCCCTTGCCGTCGGCGACGATCAACCGCACGTGTGGGTCCAGCGCGGCGGCCGTCAGCGGCAGCCGCATCACGTACGTCTTGCCCATGCGGGGGATCGCGCCGACCAGCAGCGACGTCCACACCACCGGCAGCGCCACCGCCGTCCCACGCGCCGTGGTGCCGAACGGCGGGGGCCGCCACAGGTCCCAGCTCTCCGCCTTGGCGAGCGGCGATTCCACCGGTGGCGCGGCGTACGGGTCGCTGTCGCCCACCCACAGCGCCAGCCGTCCGGCGTGGCCGTCGTCCCCGCGTACCCGCTCCAGGATCAGGCGCGACTCGTCCACGGCGAGGGCGCTGGCAAGGTCTTCCCGGTGCGCCACAGCCTGCGACGCGCGGCGCGACGCGGGCAGGTCCACCACCACGTACCACCCGGAGCCGTCACGCTTGGGCAGCCGGACGAACTGCAACCCGTCGTCCTTGCCGATGACCTTGGCCGCGCGGAACGCCTCGACCAGGTGATCCCCGTCCATCGCCCACGCCAGCGTCCGGGCGCCCACGACCGCCTTGCGGCCCCCGGCGCCGTCCTTGCGGCGTCCGGCGATCGCGAGGGCGGCGGAGGCCGCCCCTCCGGCCAGCAGCACCGGGGCGGACCCGACGGCCAGGCTGACGACACCGGAGCCCAGCCCGAGCACGCCCAGCGTCACCAGCGTGATGATGGCCCGCCGACGCCGCAGGGCCGCGATCTCCACCCACTTGTCCGCCAGCTTGTCCCCCGCCTTCGCGGCCTCGTAGAAGTCGCTCACCCGGACCCAGCCCCACCATGCACGGACGGCGATCACCAGGCCCCGGCCCACCGCGCGGGGATAGCGCACAGGCGCCAGCGCAAACTGGCCGGCAAGCGCTCCCGCGACCTGGCGCCTGGACTCGGGCGTCTGCCACTGGACCGGCAGCCGGGACCGGGCCGTCTCCGTCAGGCGGCGTGCCTTGGACCGGCGGTACTCCTCTTCGGTCAGCAGCTCCCCCGTCAGCACCTCAGGGGCCAGCTCCACCGCGTTCTGGCTCATCGCGCACCCCCGTCCGTGCCGGTCGAGACAAGGCGCACGGGTTCGTTCAGGGCGGCCAGCAGCCGCTGTGCACGGCCGGTACCGACGCCCAACGCGGTACGGGTCCGACCGACCGACGGAGGCCCGCCAAGCTCGTCGGCGAGGGCGCGCAGCCGCGTCATCAGTTCCGCGTCCGTGTGACCCGCCGGAACGGGACGGGGACGGCGAGGCCGCTGGTCACGACCGGTACGGGCAGGTTCAGGGGCCGGAACCGGCTCCGGCGCGGCCACGGTCGGCGGCACCTCGGCGACGGGTTCCGGTACGGGGACATCGACCGGCGCCGGTACGGCCGCCGAGACCTCCGGAACGGCGTCGGCGGGACGACCGGTCACCAGTGCCGACAGGTGCGCCACCGCGCCCAGAACGGCGGGGGGAACGGACGCCACCGCCACCACCGCCCACCACGGCGGGAGGATGCCGTACGCGGCCAGCGCGTGATCCGCACCGTTGCCCGCGACGGACAGGACGATCATCGCCAGCGCCAGTGCCCGGGCGAACCGGCGCGCTTCGGCGGGCGTCTCGCCTGACAGCCACAGCCGCGTGGCGACGACGGCGGCAGCGTCGATGCACACCGGCAGCAGCCACGCCAGGCCCGTCGGCGTGCCGCACACGATCGCCAGGTGCCGCAGGGACGCGAACGACAGCACGGCCGCCGCCAGCGCCACCACAGCCAGGCCGCCCCAGTTGATCCAAGCGCGCGTCATCGGGCACCCCCGATCCGGCTGGGGTGGCAACGCGGGCACGGCGTGCACCGGTCGTCGGCGTCCCACACGACGCGGGCGCTCACCGGGTCCGACTCGCGGGCGTCGCACTGGCCGCACACCGGCGGCAGCGGCGAGCGCGCCGTTTCGGGCGCGCGCTCGCGCGCGGGACGGTTCCTGGAAGGGTTATAGGACGGTTCGGGTGTCGTGGTGACACCCCGTTCCCCTGCGGATGACACCCCGTTCGGCGCGGATGACACCCCGTCGAGGTCAGCGGGGTGGCGTGGTGACACCCCGTTCGGGGGGTTATCCACACCCCCCAGCGACAACTGGAGGTCCCATCCCTGCGGGCGCCGGTCGGCCCGCTTGATGTGGGCGGCCACAATCGCGGGGTCGGACGGGGTGATCAGCCCCAGGGCCTCCAACCGGTCCAGGCTGCGCCGGACGGTGCTCTCACTCAGCCGCGTGTACCGCGTCAGCGTCGCGGCGGACGGGAACGCGTTGCGTCCATAGGGATCGGCGTGGTTCGCCAAGCCGATCAACACCACGGCGAGGCTGGACGCGTCCTTGCGGCAGGTTGGGATGGGTGCGCGGTTCAGCGCCCAGGAGATCGCCTCGATACTCACGGGTGCGCCACCGCCCGGGGCGTGATCAGGGATGATGTGGGCACGGTCGGAACCTCGCTTCCGATCGAGGCCCCCGCCTGGTGCTGCAACACCACCGGGGGCCGCCTTCGTTCAGGCCCAGGGCGAGGCGTGGAGACTGTCCCGGTGAGCACCACCGAGAAAAAGTGCATCCATGTGTGCTTCGTCTGTTCCGGCAACATCTGCCGCTCCCCCATGGCGGCCATCGTCTTCCGGGCGCACCTGGAGCGCGCCGGGCTGGCCGACCGGGTGCGCGTCACCAGCGCCGGCACCGGGCCGTGGCACGTCGGCGAACCGGCCGATCCGCGTGCCCGCGAGACGCTGCGCGAGCACGGCTACACCGGCAAGCACGTGGCCGCGCAGGTCGACAGCGACCACCTGTGCGCCGACCTGCTGCTCCCCGCCGACCGGGGCCACCTGCGGGAACTGCGGCGGCTGGTGGACGACCCCTCGCGCGTGCGGTTGCTGCGGTCGTTCGACCCGGAGGCGCCGGAGGGTGCGGAGGTGCCGGACCCGTACTACGGCGGCGACGACGGGTTCGACGAGGTCCTCGCGATGGTCGAACGGACCGTTCCCGCGCTGCTGGACTGGGCGAAGGCGCAGCTCTGAGCTGCGCTCATGCGGTTGCGGCCGCACGCGGTTACCGTGGCGGCGGGCAGACGAAAAGGTGCTGGACATGAGCGTTCGCGAAGCCGTCGAACGGCTGCTGGGAGTTCCGGTCACCGGGGTGCGCCGCAGCAGTGGCGCGGTGTGCCTGGTGACCGCCGAGGGGCGGGGTGTCCTGGTCGCGAAGCAGGGCAGCGGCCCCGGCGCGACCGACGCCGAAGCCGCCGGGCTGCGGTGGCTCGGCGAGCACGGGGACGTGCCGGTGCCGCAGGTCCACGCGCACGACGACGAGTGGATCGTCATGGAGTACGTGCCGCCGACGTACCCCGAGACCGCCGCGGCGGAAGCGTTCGGGCGCGGCCTGGCGCGGCTGCACCTGCGGGGCGCGCCCGCGTACGGTTCGCCGCCGCCCGGCGGACCGGCCGACGCGTGGATGGGCCTCGCCCCGATGCGCAACGAGGAGTGCCCGGACTGGGCGACGTTCTACGGTTCGCACCGCGTGCTGCCGTACGTGCGGATGTGCGTGGACCAGGGCCTGTACGACGCGGGGCAGGCGGAGGTGTTCGAGCGGTTGTGCGCGCGGCTGCCCGAGCTGGGCGGCCCGGCCGAACCCCCGTCCCGTGTACACGGCGACGCGTGGAGCGGCAACGTGCACTGGGGGCAGGGCGCGGTGTGGCTGATCGACCCTGCGGCGCACGGCGGGCACCGCGAGACGGACCTGGCGATGCTGCGGCTGTTCGGCACGCCGCTGCTGGAGCACATCCTGGGCGCGTACGAGGAAGCGGCGAAGGACCTGGACGCCCCACTCGCCGACGGCTGGCGGGAGCGCGTGGAGCTGCACCAGCTGTTCCCGCTGCTCATGCACGCGGCGGTCTTCGGGGCCGGCTACGCGCGGCAGGCGCTGCGCGCGGCGGAGGCAGCGCTGGCGCGCTGAGGTGGGCGCGCGCTGAGGTGGGCGCGCGCCGCGGAGTGCGGGAGCGTGAGGTGCGCGCGGCAACGCGGCGCAGCAACGCGCGGCAGTGCGGTGAGCGCGGTGAGCGCGGCGGGGCCGGCCGCCACGCTGCACGGGGCGCGGCACAGCAGGGCAGCAGCGTGCGGCGAGACAAGGCGCGGGTGCGGGCACGGCGAGCCACGCGGGGCGCGACCAATGTCACCTGCCACACGCTGCGCTGACCTCCCCACACAGCCCCCACCGGGGACGGCCTACCGTAGAGGTGTGCGGCTGAAGTTCCTCCTCCGGCCGAGCTGGCTCGCCCTCGTGGTGGGTGTGCTCGCGTTCGCGTTCGCCTGCTTCACGCTGCTGTCCCCGTGGCAGTTCTCCCGCAACGACGAGCGCGAGGCCCAGAACAGGGCCATCGAGGCCTCCCTCACCGCCGACCCGCGTCCGTTGAACGACGTTCTCCCGCCCGGCGCCGTCCCCGACGCGAACACCGAGTGGACCCGCGTCGAGATCACCGGCTCCTACCTGCCGGAACACGAGGTCGTGGCACGCCTGCGGACCGTGCAGGGGCAGCCCGCGTTCGAGGTGCTCACCCCGTTCCGCGCCACCGACGGCCAGGTCGTCCTTGTCGACCGGGGCTACCTCCAGCCGGACTCCCGCACCGAGGTCCCGCCCTACGCCGCACCCCCGGCGGGCACCGTGACGATCGTCGCGCGGATCCGGGAGGACGAGAACGACCCGAAGAACCGGGACGCCTTCGCCGACGCCTCCACCCACGGCAAGCTGCAGAGCTACAGCGTCGACTCCCGCGTGGTGGCGCGGTCGAGCGGCCTGGACATCCGCAGCGGCTACTTCCAGCTCGACTCCGACCAGCCGGGCGTGCTCAACGCCCTGCCGCTGCCGCAGACCGACGCGGGCCCGTTCTTCTCCTACGCGCTGCAGTGGATCGCGTTCGGGGTCATGGCCATCGCGGGCCTGGTGTACTTCACGGTCCGCGAGCTGAAGCCCGGCGGTGTGCTCAACGAGATGGCCGAAAAGAACAAGCGCAAGCGCAAGTCGGTCGCCGAAATCCTGGCCGAAGACGAGGTCAACGAGACCGGCGGCGAAGACCGAACAGAGCAGCCAGCACAGCGGAACTGACCCCGGCCAGCCACCCCACCACCCGCGACAACTCGACCGCGCGCGTCACGTGCCCGGCGTCCGGGTTCCGGCCGTCGCCCAGCACCGGCAGTTCCTCGACGCCGTGCGGGTAAACCGTGCGGCCACCGAGGCGGATCTCCAGCGCCCCCGCGAACGCCGCCTCCATCCGGCCGGCGTTCGGGCTCGGGTGGGCCGCCGTGTCCCGCCGCCACGCACGCCACGCCCCCGCCGCCGAGCCGCCGACCACCGGCGCGCTCGACACCGTTAATGCGGCCGCGAACCGGGTGGGCAGCAGGTTGACCAGGTCGTCCAGGCGCCGCGCGAACCACCCCGCCGGACGGGTCGGGTCACCCACGGTCCGCAGCACCGACACCGTCCGCGCGGCGAGCAGCCCGGGCATCCCGGCGACCGCGCCCCAGAACAGCGGGCCGACGACGGCGTCCGCGGTGTGTTGCGCGACCGACTCCACCGACGCACGGGACAGGCCGACGACGTTCAGCCCGCCGGTCTGCCTGCTGTCCAGCTCGGACAACGTCTCGCGGGCCGCGTCGAGTTCGCCCTCTTCGAGGTCGCGGGCCAGTTCGGTGCCGTCGGCCGCGAGACCGGCGCCGCCGAGGACGGCCCACGTCGCGACGGCCGTGCCGAGCGCCTGCAGAACGGGACTGCGCCGCAGCGACCGCTCCGCCAGCACCCCGGCCACCACGGCCGAGCCGGCCAGCCCGCCGGCGAAGGCGACGCCCGCCAGGCGGTGCTGGGGCAGGCTCGCGTCGACGGTCCGGACGGCGCGGGTGAACACGGTGACCGGCCGTCCGCGCTTCGGCTCGCCGATCACTCCGTCCGCCGCCGCCCCCAGCAGCAGTCCGATCGCCCGTGCGGCACTCACTCGTGGCTCCCCCCGAGGTCGGTATCCGCCGTGAGGCTACTCGAACTGCTGGGCGACCTCGTCGCGCGCCTGGACCATGATGTCCCGCATCGCGCGCTCGGCCCGGTCGGCGTCCGCCTCGTCGATGGCGCGGGCGACCTCCAGGTGCAGCGCGACCGCCTCCGGCTGCGGTTCCGGCGGCATCAGGCCGTGCTCGGTCCGCCCGGTCAGCACCTCCGCGACGACCGCCGAGAGCTGCGTGAACATCGGGTTGCCCGACGCGGCGAGCACCAGGTGGTGAAAAGCGATGTCGTGCCCGAGGAAGGTGTGCAGGTCCCGCGCGTGTGCGGTGACCTCCAGCCGGGCACCCAGTGCCCGTAGCCGTCCGCGCTCCTCGGGGGTCGCGCGGATCGCGGCGAAGCGCGCGGCGCTCGGCTCGACCGCCCACCGCAGCTCCATCAGGTTGCGCAGGGCGACGGGACGCTGCTCGCCGTCCAGTTGCCAGCGGATCAACCGGGGGTCGTAGTGGTTCCAGTCGGCGCAGTCCCGGACCGTGATGCCGACGCGGCGCTTGCTCGTGGTCAGCCGCATCGCCTCGAGCGCGCGGACGACCTCACGCGCCACGGTGCGCGAGGCGCCGTGGTTCTGCTGCAGCTCTTCCAGCCGCAGCACCGTGCCCGGCGGCAGCTTCCCGCAGGCGATCGCGGTCCCCACCGCGTCGAGCATGCGCTCGTGAATTCCCTCGGCCACGCAGGTGACGCTAGACCACTGATTCGATTAAGTAGTACTTGTGGGTTGAATAAGTAGTACTTTTGCGTTGCACTGATCGAGTGACAGCGAGGTCGGAGGAGCGAAGCCAATGACGGTCATCGTCGTGATGGGTGTCGCCGGTTCGGGCAAGACGACGGTGGGTTCGGCGTTGGCCGAGCGCCTCGGCGTCGAATACGCGGAAGCGGACGCCTTCCACCCGCCGGCGAACATCGAGAAGATGTCGTCCGGCCACCCGCTCGACGACGAAGACCGGTGGCCGTGGCTGCACGCCATCGCGGCGTGGATCTCCGAGCACCAGGCCACGGGCGGCGTGGTGTCGTCGTCCGCGCTGAAGCGACGCTACCGCGACGTGCTGCGGACCGGCGGGGACGTGTGGTTCCTGCACCTCGACGGCCCCCGGGACGTCCTCGCCGAGCGGATGCAGGGGCGCACCGGGCACTTCATGCCGGTGTCGCTGCTGGACTCCCAGCTCGCCGATCTCGAACCCCTCGAAACCGATGAGCGCGGCCTGATCGCCGACATCCTCGAACCCCCGTCGGCGATCGTGGACCGCGCGCTCACCGAGCTGGCAAAGGAGCAGCCGTGAGTACTCTCGCCGCCGCCTGGACCGGGACCGACACCCGGCTGGTCGTCGCGACCCTGATCGGCATCGCCGTGATCGTGGTGCTGATCAGCAAGGCCCGCATGCACGCCTTCCTGTCGCTGATCATCGGATCGGTGGTCGTCGGCCTGCTGGGCGGACTGCCGGTCGACAAAGTGATCAAGAGCTTTTCCAGTGGGGTGGGCTCGACCGTCGCGTCGGTCGGCCTGCTGATCGCGCTGGGCGCGATGCTCGGCAAGCTGCTGGCCGATTCCGGTGGGGCGGAACAGATCGTCGACACGATCCTGTCCCGCACCTCGTCGAAGGCGCTGCCGTGGGCGATGGCGCTGGTCGCCGCCCTGATCGGGCTGCCGATGTTCTTCGAGATCGGCCTGGTCATGCTCATCCCGGTCGTGCTGCTGGTCGCCAAGCGCAGCGGCAAACCGCTGATGCTGGTCGGGATCCCCGCGCTGGCCGGGCTTTCCGTGCTGCACGGCCTGGTGCCGCCGCACCCCGGCCCGCTTGCCGCGGCCGGCGCGCTGAACGCGAGCGTCGGCATCGTGCTCGGCCTCGGCCTGCTGGTCGCGATCCCGACGGTGATCATCGCGGGCCCGCTGTTCGGCAAGCTCGCCGCGCGCTGGGTGCCCGAGGCGCGAGCGCCGGAACACCTGATCCCGTCCGCTGGCGGGAGCGAGGACGAGCGGCGGCGGCCGAGCTTCACGGCGACGCTGGTGACCGTGCTGCTGCCGGTGGTCCTGATGCTGGGCAAGGCGATCGCGGACATCGTCGCCGACAGCGGCAACCCGGTCCGCCGGGTGCTGGACTTCGTCGGTGACCCGCTGATCGCGCTGCTCGCCGCGGTGCTGCTGGGCATGTTCACGCTCGGCCGCGCCGCCGGGTTCACCCGCGACCGGCTGGCTTCGACGGTCGGCGAGTCGCTCGGCCCGATCGCCGGGATCATCCTGATCGTCGCCGCGGGCGGCGGGTTCAAGCAGATCCTCGTCGACGCGGGCGTCGGCAACGTCGTCACGCAGCTCGCCGAGGGCGCCAACATCCCGGCGCTGCTGCTCGGCTGGCTGGTCGCGGTGCTGATCCGGCTCGCGACGGGCTCGGCGACCGTGGCGACGGTGTCCGCGGCCGGGCTGGTGTCCGGCCTGGCGGCGACGATGTCGCCCACCGAGGCGGCGCTGCTGGTGCTCGCGATCGGCGCGGGCTCGCTGTTCTTCTCGCACGTCAACGACGCCGGGTTCTGGCTGGTCAAGGAGTACTTCGGGTTGTCCGTCGGCCAGACCATCCGGAGCTGGTCGATCATGGAGACGGTGATCTCGGTGGTCGCGATCGCGATCATCCTGCCGCTGGGCGCGCTGCTCGCGTGAGGCCGAGGGGCCTTCGGTTGGTGCCGAAGGCCCCTTATGCCGTCCGCGCCGCCGCAGAACGCTTGGCGGCATGACCGAAAAACTCCTGATCGACGAGTACCTGCCTGAATACGAGGCGCACCAGCTGGACGCCGTAGTCGTCGAGGCGCCGCCGGACGCGGCCTATCGCGCGGTCCGCGACCTGGACCCGGACAAGGTCGCACAGGCCGTTCCCCTGCTGCGGGTGCTCGGCCGGGTCCGCGCTTTTCCGGCCGCGATCGCCGACCGGATCCGCGGCGACACCGAACCGCCACCGGAATGCCTGCCCGCCGAGGAGTACCAGGCGGCGTTCGTGCTGCTCGACGAGCGGCCGGGCGCGGAGTTCGTGGTCGGCATGATCGGCAAGTTCATGACGGCGACGCAGCTGGAGTTCCGGCGGTTCGAGCCGGGCGAGTTCACCGGGTTCGAGGAGCCGGGTTACGGCAAGGTGGCGCTGAACTTCGTCGTCCAGCCGTACGGGCCGGGCCGGTCGCTGCTGACGACCGAAACCCGCACGGCGACGACGGATGCGTTGTCGCGCAACCGGTTCGCCCGGTACTGGACCGTGGTCGGACCGTTCGCCGGGTTCATCATGCGGCGATGGCTGCGCCTGGCGAAGCGCAACGCCGAGTCAGCCGAACGCGACGTGGTCCAGCCAGAAGGCCAGCAGTGACGCGTCCCCGGTGACGGCGAGCCCCTCCACCGGCCTGCGGCGGTAGACGAGCAGCAGCAGGTCGGTGAGCGAGCCGCGCACGGTGACCGCCGCGTCGGCGGGGCCGCGGCGCCAGCGGATGACGTCGCCGGTGAGGTCGACGAACCAGGACGCCTCCGGCGCCTGCAACGCGATCGTCCGGCCCGGCCCGAGCAGTTCCCGCTTGCGCGGGTCGATCTCGAAGTGCTGGGGCAGGACGTCCAGCTCCATCCACTCGTCGAGGGAGGCTGCCGCGACGTCCTCGGCGACGGTGAACTCCACGCCGGCGGCGAGGCAGGCGTCGGCACGGTGGACGACCGTCTCGTGCGCGAAGCGGCGCGCGAGGAACTCCGACCGGTTGAAGTCGAACGGCCCCCAGGTGGGTGCGTCGGGGCCGGCGTCGCGCAGCGTTTCCGAGAGCCGGTGCGCTCCCGCCAGCAACCACTGCGTGGGCACTTCGCCGGCGTCGTCACCGTGGAGTTCGCGCAGCTGGTCGTCGGGCAGGTACTCGAGGCTGCGCGTCCGGACGATCTCCTCGGCCCAGCGGTGCCCGCCGCCGATGTGGCGCAGCAGCATGCCCAGCGTCCAGCCGGGGCACGACGGCACCGGCGCGCGCAGGTCCGCGCCTGCGATGCCGGCCGTGAGCAGCTCGGTCTGGGTGACGATCTCGGCGCGGAGCCGGTCGAAGTCCACGGTTTCCCCTTTCGTCGTCTGACGCGAGGAGGTCGGAGCCGCGACCGGCTTTTCGACATCGGGCCGCACTGGCTTCCGGCCGGTGGCGCGCCGACGTGCCCCCGGCCGGGCACCGCGCACGCCCACGAGGAAGCCGACCCTCAGCCCCGTTCCGCGTAGGCCCACGCCTCCAGCATCACGCGTGCGATCGACGAATTACCGGGCAGGATCAGTTCGCTCGTGCCGTCGAGGATGGGGACCGGGCGGCCCTTCGCCTCGAACGCCGCGCGCACCTCGGCGCGCGGCACCCACAGCGCGGCCTCGATCTCGCCGTCGGCCGGGACCAGGGGGCGGGACGCGTCCGCCTTCGCGGCGAAGCCCAGCATGATCGAGCGCGGGAACGGCCACGGCTGGCTGCCCAGGTACCGCACGTCGTGGACGTCCGCGCCGACCTCCTCGCGGATCTCCCGCACACAACAGCCCTCGAGCGACTCGCCGGCCTCGACGAAACCGGCCAGCACCGAGTACCGCCCCGGCGGCCACACCGGCTGCCGCGCCAGCAGGACGTGCGAACCGTTGACGCCCTCCTCGTCGTGCACCAGGCAGATGATCGCCGGGTCCGTGCGCGGGTACTCCTCGCGGCCGCACGCCTCGCACTTCGACGCCCACCCGAACTGCACCAGGTGCGTCGGGCTGCCGTCGCGCACGCAGAACCGCGCCTGCCGGTGCCACACCCGCAACGCCTGCGCCGTGGTGAACAGCCCGGCCGCCGTGTCGTCCAGCTGGTCGCCGTGCGCCCGCAGCGTCACCCACAGCTCGCCGTCGACCCGCGGCGCCTCCTCGGGCATGCCCCAGCTGCCCGGGATCTCGACGATCTCCGGTTCGCCCTCCGGCTCGCCCGGCAGCGACCAGTAGTCGACGCCCTGCCACTCGCCGAGGAACACCGCGTCCGCGGGCGGTTCCTCGCCGAACGTCAGCGCCTTGCGGGTCGCCAGGACCGCTTCTCCCTCGCGCACCGGCGTGCGCAACTGCTTGTCCAGCAGCATGACCTGCGCGTCCGGCCACCGGGCGCGCAGGCGCTCCGGGTTGGTGCGCAACGTCTCCTGCCGGTCCACAGTAGACCGGGAGAGCGTCGGGAGCCGGCCCAGCGTGAACGGTGCGACGGTCACTTGCCGGGCTCCCCCACGGTGACCCCGCCGAGCGCGGTCAGCTGCGGCGCGAGCGTCTCGGCGTCACCGACCACGACACCGGTGAACCGGGCCGGGGCGAAGAAGTCGAGCGCGGCCTGGGCGACCTCCTCCACGGTGACCGCGGCGACCCGCCGCGGGTGCTCGGCCAGCCACTCCACACCGAGGCCGGCCGCGGTCAGCGCGGCGAGCTGGCTGGCCAGCCCGGCCTGCGACGACGTCGCGGTGAGCAGCGAGCCGACGGCGTACTGGCGCACCGACTCGACCTCCTCGGCCGTCGGCGGCACGACCGCGAGCCTGCCCAGCTCGTAGCGGGTCTCCAGCAGCGCGGCCGCGGTGACCTCGTTCGCCGTGTCCGCGTCGACCCCGACGGTCGCCGTGGTGCCGGTGAACTCGAACCCGGAGTGCGCGCTGTAGGTGTAGCCCTTGTCCTCGCGGATGTTCTCCACCAGCCGCGAGGAGAAGTAGCCGCCGTAGGTCATGTTCGCCAGCTGCAGCGCGGCGTACCGCGGGTCCGTGCGCGGCAGCGACTGCGCGATGAGCCGGATCTGCGACTGCACCGCCCCGGCCCGCGGCACCAGCAGCAGGTCGCCGCCGGTGACCTCGGGCAGGCCGGGCATCACGACCGCCGACGCGTCGGACGACCAGCCGCCCAGGACGCGCTCGACGTCGGCCGCGATCCGCTCCGGGTCGATGTCGCCGACGATCACCAGCACCGAACCACGCGGCAGCACCGCGGCGGTGTGCAGCGCGCGGACGGCCTCCGGCGTCACCTGTTCCACATCGGCGGCCTGCGGCACCTCGCGGGTGGCCGGGTGGTCGCCATAGACGTGCCTGAGCAGCGCCTCGCGGGCGATCACCCGCGGCTGCGTGCGCGACACCGCCAGCCGCTCGACCAGCCGGGCCGACTCGCGCGCCACCTCGTCGTCCACATAGGACGCGCCGGTGAGCGCGTCGGCGAGCACGTCCAGCAGCGTCGGCAGGCCGGTCGCCAGTCCGTTGCCGGAGATGGTCAGCCGCTCCGGGTCGACCACGGTGTCCAGCTCGCCGCCGATCAGCGCCAGCTCGGTGTCGATCTCGATCCGGTCGCGCCGGGCGGTGCCGGTGAGCATGGTCTCGGCGAGCACCTCGGCGGTGGCCGCGTGCAGCGGCGCGGTGCCGCCGAACGGGATCCGCAGCCGCAGCTCCACCAGCGGCACGGTCGGCTTGCGGACCGCGAGCAGGCGCAGGCCGTTGGACAGCACGGTGTCCACATGGGACAGATCCGCCGCGGCCTTCTGCGCGCCGAGCTCCGGGACCGGGCGCGGTCCGGTGGCGGTGCGGCCGATCTCCTCGGCGCTGCGGTGGTCGACGGAAGTCACTTCGCTCCCCCTTCGGGCTCGACGAGCAGGACCGCGCGCGAGTCGGGCCGCAGCGCCTTGGCGGCGGCGGCCACGTCCTCGCCGGTGACGGCCGCCATCCGGTCCGGCAGCCGGGACACCAGGGACGGGTCCCCGTAGAGCAGTTCGAACGCGCCGAGCGACAGCGTCCGGGACATCAGCCGGTCGTGCTCGGCGTGCAGGCTCGCGCTCCAGCGCGCGGTGACCTTGGCCAGTTCCTGGGCGTCGGGCGGCGTGGCGGCGAGCTTCTCCAGCTCCTCGTCGACCGCGGCCAGCACCCGGTCGGCCGGGACGTCCGGCGAGTGGATGGCGGTGATCGAGAAGGTGTCGGGGTCGCGCGCCTCGAACGGGCCGAACAGGCCCGCGCCCGCGCCGATGTCGGTGACCAGCGGCTCGCGGTGCACCAGCCGCTGCTGCAGCCGGGAGCCGTCGCCGTCGGTCAGCACACCGGCCAGCACCAGGTTCGCGAGGTAGGCGTCCAGCTCGCCGACCGGGTCCGGCATCCGGTAGCCCACCGCCAGCGCGGGCAGCGGCGCGTGCGGATCGGTGTGCTGGCCGCGGACCTCGCCGGCGGGCGGCGGCTCGGCGAACGAGCGCTTCGGCGGCGCCGGGCGGTGCGGCACGTCGCCGAAGTGCTTCTCGATCAGCTCGCGCGCCCGGTCCGGCTCGAAGTCGCCCGCGACGGTGAGCACCGCGTTGGCCGGCGAGTAGTAGGTGTCGAAGAAGGCCGCGCAGTCGTCCAGGCTGGCCTGCTCCAGGTCGGTGAAGTCGCCGTAGCCGTTGTGCGCGTTGGGGAACGTCGAGTAGAGCACCGGCGGCAGGAGGATCCACGGGAACCCGCCGTAGGGCCGGTTCAGCACGTTGAGGCGGATCTCCTCCTTCACCACGTCGATCTGGTTGGCGAGGTTCTCCTTCGTCAGCTTCGGCGCGCGCATGCGGTCGGCCTCGAGGAACAACGCGCGCTCCAGCGCCGCGGAGGGCAGCACCTCGTAGTAGTCGGTGTAGTCCGGGTGGGTCGACCCGTTGAAGGTGCCGCCGCTGGACTGCACGATCTTGAAGTGCGCGAGCTTCTCCAGGCTCTCGCTGCCCTGGAACATCAGGTGCTCGAACAGGTGCGCGAACCCGGTGCGCCCCTCCGGCTCGGAGCGGAAGCCCACGTCGTAGTGCACGGCGACGCCGACAACCGGAGCGGTCGGGTCCGGCGCGAGCACTACGCGCAGGCCGTTGTGCAGGGTGAAGCGGGAGGTCTCGGCCATGCGCCCCACCATACGGCCATCACGGGGCCGGGGTCCGGCGACGGTCCTGCAGGGCAACGAGGAATTCACCGAGAGCGAACGCGGTGTCCGGCGCCGGCCGTCCGAGGGCCAGTGCGTAGGGCACGAAGCGGTCACCGGCGGGCAGTCCGGCCGGGTCGCGCAGGCGCCGGGCGAGGATGCGGCCGCGGCGGGTGCGATCCGGGAGGAACCGGGCGGCGAGCGCCAGTGCGAGCCCGGTGAGCGTGAGGATCACGCCGAGCTGCGCGTAGCCGGTGGTGAGCGCGAGGACGATCGTCAGGAACAGGCCGTAGCAGGTGATCCGGATGCCGGCCCGGCGCGCGCGGCCGGGTGGGCGGAGCCAGCCGCGGCGGATCGCGTCGGCTTCCAGGTCCTGGAGGGGGTCGTCGCCGTCGAGGACGCGGCGCTCGAAGCCGGTGAGCCGGTCGTCGGGCGGGTGGGCCGGTCCGGCGTCCGGCCCGAGGTAGCCGCGGATGGCCAGGTCGACGGCGGTGACGACCACCGGGTCCGTGCCGCGGAGCAGCGCGATGTGGCCGGGCAGGACGCCGTCCGGGGTGGCGAACGGTTCGGCGGTGAACCCGGCGGGCAGGGGCGGGCGTGGGCGGCGGGCGAGCAGGAGTGACACGGCCCCGGCGAGGAGCAGGAGCCCGAAGGCGGCCCACGCCCACGCGACGGGTGCGGTGAGGACGAACGCGCCGGCCAGGGTCTTCGCCGGCTGGACGCGGGCGTTGGCGGGCACGGTGCCGGGTGGCAGGTCGACCGCGATGTCCAGCGTCTGCCCCGGTTCCAGGCGCTGGCCGGAGAAGCGGGTGAGGCCGGTCTGGTCGTTCTGCGCGGCCGTGCAGCCGGTGCAGCGGACGCCGATCGCGATGCGCGGCGCGGCGAAACTGGCGCGGACGAGGGTGCGGGCGGTGTCCCAGCCCTCCAGGGTCCAGGTCACCTCGAGGTGGTCACCCGCGTCCCGGACGGCACCGTCCACTGTGTACCGCAGGACGGAGGTGCCGGGGTTGAGGGTGACGGTGACGGCGTCCGCGCGCCGCTCGGCCGTGCCGGAGCCCTCGATGCCGAGGTCGCGGAGGGAGTGCACGCGGTCGCGGTGGTCGCCGGCCGGCGTGCGGAGTTCGATGGTCCGGGTGGTGCGCTGCTGCACGTCGACCGCCTCGACGACCGAGAGCGAGCCGTCGGGCTGGAGCCGCATCTCGATCTCGGCGCTGTCCGGCAGCGCCGGCAGCGGCGGGGTGACCAGCAGCAGGGCGGCGCACAGCCATCGCACTCGCGCAGGTTAGCGGGCGAGCAGTCGCGCGATGGCGGCGGTGATGTCGGCGGCGAGGCGGTCGTCGACCGGGGCGTGCCTGCTGAGCAGGCGGTACCACATGGTGCCGAACGCGAAGTCGACGACGAGCGGGAGCGGGACGTTTTCGGCGAGCTGTCCCGCCTCGACGCCCTGTCGCAGGAACCGGTGCAGGACGTCGCGCCGCGGGCCGATGACCGTGCCCTGCAACCGGTCCGACAGCGCCGGGTCGTTCTGGGCGTCGGCCATCAGGCCGACCAGCGCGCGCCCGGTCGACTCGTGGGTGAGCGCGAACGTGCGGGCGAGGATCCGCTCGATGTCGCGCAGGGCGTCGCCGGTGTCCTCGTCGAGCCGCGGTTCGCGTTCGCGGAGGTCGATGAGGGCGTCCAGCAGCACCTGCGCCTTGTCCGGCCACCAGCGGTAGACGGTCTGCCGCCCGACACCGGCCTCGTCGGCGATCGCCTTGATCGTGACCTGCGGGTAGCCGTCGCGGTGGCAGATGCGCAGCGCGGTGTCCAGGATCGCGCGCCGGGCCTCTTCGCTGCGGGGGCGTCCTCTCATGCGGGGCACTTTACAAGACACCGTGACTCGAATATGTTTTCAGTACACAGTGTCTCGAAATTGGAGGAGAGATCGTGACCGAACGAGTCGTGATCCTGGGTGGCACCTCGGGCATCGGGCTGGCGACCGCCCACCGCATGGCCGACAGCGGCCGGGAGGTGATCGTGACCGGGCGCGACGCCGGGAAGCTCGACGCCGCGCTGGCGAAGCTGGGCGACGCGCGGGGCGAGATTGTCGACGCGCGGGACTACGAGGCGCTGCAGTCGTTCTTCGCGTCGACCGGGCCGGTGGACCACCTGGTCGTCACAGTGACCGGGGCGCCGGGGACGACGGCCTTCCCCGACCTGACGATGGACGGCCTGCGCGAGGGCGTCGAGGGGAAGCTGGTGCCGCACACCGCCGCGGCGCGAGCGGCGCTGCCGGTGCTGCGGGGTTCGCTGACGTTCGTGACGGCGGCGTCGGCCGGAGCGGCGATGCCCGGGACGGCCGCGCTGGCCGCGGTGAACGCCGGGATCGAAGCGATGGTGCCGGTGCTGGCGGTGGAACTGGCGCCGGTACGGGTCAACGCGGTGTCGCCGGGTGTGATCGACACGGCCTGGTGGGATTTCCTGGACGCGGACGCCAAGGCGGAGACCTTCACGGCCATCGCGGCCGGGCTGCCGGCGCGCCGGGTGGGCACGCCGGACGACATCGCCTCGGCGATCGCGTTCCTGACGGACAACACCTACACGACCGGAGTGGTCCTCCGGGTGGATGGCGGCGGACGGCTGGCGTCGGCGGCCTGATCCGGGAGCGCGACGGTCGCCGCGGCGGTGGAATCGCCTGGCGCCTGCGGTGGCGGGACTGCCGTTGCCCCTGTGGGTTGGCGGCAGCTCGCGAAACCCGGCTTGATCCGGGATCACCGCGCGAATCGCCGCGGCAGCGGCGGGAGCGCGTGCCAGCGGCGGGAGCGCGTGCCAGCGGCGGGAGCGCGTGGCAGCGGCGGGAGCGCGTGGCAGCGGCGGCTGTGCCGGCAGCCCGATCCGGCCGGCGATCAGCTCGGCGGAGCGAACCCCCGCGGTGGCGTCGGCTCCCCCGGCTCCGCTGTCGGCGGCGGGGCCACCGGCGCAGCGGCGACCGGCGCACCCGGCGCACCCACCTGGGGTGCGCCCACCTGCCGCGCTGGCGCCTGTGGCGCCCCCACCTCCGGCGGGGGTGCCACCACCGGCGGCGCCACCACTTGCTGTGCCCCCACCTCCCGCGCGGGTGCCACCACCGGCGGCGAGGGTGGCACCACCGGCGACGCGCCCGCCTGCTGCGCCCCCATCTGCTGCGCCGCCATCTGCTGCGCCCCCACCGGCGTGCCCACGTATCCCCCGGCCCGGCGCCGCCGCTCGGCCAGTACCGCTTGCAGGTACGCCCACGGCGGCACGCCCCACGGGGGCGGCGCGCCGATGCGAGCCGCGACGTCCTGCACCAGCTGGTGGCCCAACGGGTCCCGCGCGCGGTCGCTCAGCTCGGCGTACCGCGCCAGGTACTGCCGCGCCATCAGGGCCAGCTCGTCGCTCAGCCCGGTCAGGTCGAGCTGCGCCGCCCAGCCCGCCAGCGCCGGCGGCATCGTGATGTGCGGCGCGACCGTCCGCGGCGCCCGCTCCCTGATCACCACCGTGCCGGCCAGGTAGTCGCCGACCCGCTTGGACCGCGGCGAGAACAGCGACACGAACAACGCGACCGCGCTCCACGCCAGCACCGGTCCGAAGTCGACGATCGCGCCGGCCAGCGCGCGCGTCAGGGCCTGCCGGAAGCGGACCGGGCCGCCGTCGTCGCGCACCACGCGCAGCCCCATCGCCATCTTGCCGAGCGTGATCCCCCGGCCGAGCGTCTCGAACAGCACCGAGTACCCGACCCGCACCAGCACGAAGAAACTGAGCGCCAGCGCGGCCAGCAACGCCTCGTCGGTCACCCCGGACACGGTGAGCGCCAGCATGAACAGCAGGAGCGCCCCGGCCTGGACCGCGACGTCGATCGCGAACGCCGCGGCCCGGCTGGCGACCTGCGCTATCGGCAGCTCCAGCACGACGGCCTCGCCGGTCACCAGATCGGGTTCGCCTGTCACCGCCCCACTGTAATCTGCCCCCATGGACGTGGACCTGTTCGTCGCGGCCCACCGCGCCGAATGGGCCCGGCTGGACCAACTGCTGGCCACCCGCAGGCTGACCGGTCCGGAGGCCGACGAGCTGGTCACCCTGTACCAGCGGGCCGCGACGCACCTGTCCGTGGTGCGGTCGTCGGCGCCGGACCCGGCGCTGCTGTCCTGGCTGTCGTCGCTGGTCACGCGTGCCCGCTCGGCCGTCACCGGCTCGCACAACCCAGCCTGGCGGGAGGTCGGGCTGTTCTTCGCGCAGCGCTTCCCGGCCGCGGTCTACACGACGGTCCGGTGGTGGCTGCCCGCCGCGCTGGTGTCGGTACTCGTGGGCGGGCTGATCGGGGCGTGGATCGCGGGCGACCCGCAGGTGCAGGCGAGCATCGCCGCGCCGGAGGACATCCGGGCGCTCACCGAACCGGGCGGGCAGTTCGAGACCTACTACTCCAGCAACCCGGCCGCCTCGTTCGCCGCGCAGGTGTGGACGAACAACGCCTGGGTCGCGGCGACCTGCCTGTTCTTCGGGGTGCTGCTGGGGATCCCGGTGCTGGTCGCGTTGTGGCAGAACGTGCTCAACGTCGGCCTGTCGGCCGGGTTCATGGCGGCGGCCGGGCGGCTGGACGTCTTCTTCGGCCTGATCACCCCGCACGGGCTGCTGGAGCTGACCGCGGTGTTCGTCGCGGCGGGCACCGGGCTCCGTCTCGGGTGGACGGTCATCAACCCCGGTCGGCGGTCCCGAGCGGCGGCGCTCGCGCAGGAAGGCCGGGCGGCGGCGGGGATGGCGCTGGGGCTGGCGTGCGTGCTGCTGGTGTCGGGCGTGATCGAGGCGTTCGTGACGCCGTCCGGGTTGCCGACGTGGGCGCGGATCGCGATCGGGGTGGCCGCCGAGGTGCTGTTCCTGGTGTATGTGTTCGTGCTGGGGCGGCGGGCCGTGCGGGCCGGGGTCACCGGGGACGTGGACTCCCGGCACCGCGGTGACCTGCTGCCCGAGGCCGGCTGACACGCCGCTGCCCGGGATTGTCGGTGGCCGGCTCTATGGTGATGGGCATGCGGCTGGAGCTTTCCGATGACACGTACGCGCAGGTGACGGCCCTCGCCGAGGCGGCGGGGCAGTCCGTGGGCGAGTGGGTCCGGGCTGCCGTGGAGCGCGAGGCGTACCGGCAGCTGTGCGAGCAGCAGGCGCGGTGGAACGCCGAGCACCCCGAGCAGGTGCGCGCCGCCGCGGACGACTGGCGTGCCCGTGGCTCTTCGGCCGCGTAGAGGACAGATCTGGGCGGTCTCCGGCGGCTCGCGGCGGGTGCTGGTCTTCTCGGGCAACATGCTGAACGACATCGACGACGAGCACGTGGTGACGATGGAGGTCATCGAGCACGCCGTGCCGCTCAGCGTGGCCACCGGCGCGGGCGGCTGGGTGCGGTACACGTGGCTGGACCACGTGCCGAAAGAGTCGCTGACGCGGCAGCTCGGCGAGGTGCCGGAGGAGCTCATGCAGCGGCTGAGCACGCGCCTGTTCATGGTGATCGCGACCGACTGACGTCGCCGGCCGGCTCTCGCGCCTGGCGGTGGAACTTGCGCGGCTGAGCGAGCGTGGGATTCACGGTGAGCGCGATGCGGCGGGCGCGAGGCCGTGGGTGCCGGCGCCGGCGCGTAGCCGGCGGGTGCGAGGTCTGCGATCCCGGGGGCGCTTTCTGCGCTCGCGGACGCGAGTCCCGCGTTTACCGGCGCGAGGCCGGCGAGTGCGGGTGCGAGGCCGGCGGCCGCGAGGCGGGATCGGCGGGGGTGCGGCCCTACAACCGGCCCGCGGCCTTCAGCGCCAGGTACCGGTCCGCGAGCGCGGGAGCCAGCTCGTCCGGCACCGCGTCCACCACCTCGACCCCGCGCTGCGCCAGCAAACCAGTCACGTGGCGACGCTCCGCCAGCGTCCGTTCAGCGGCCGCCGCTTCGTAGACCGCTTCCGCGTCGCCGCGGGCGCGGGCCATCGCGGCGACCCGGGGGTCCGCCACGCCCGCCACCAGCAACTGGTGCCGCCCCACCACGGACGGCAGCACCGGCAACAGGCCCTCCTCCAGCGGCGCCGCGTCCAGGCCGGTCAGCAGCACCACCAGCGACCGCCGCCGGACGCGGCGCAGCACCTCGGCCACCATGCCGCGCGCGTCGGTCTCCACCAGGCTCGCCTCGAGTGGCGCCATCGCGTTCACCAGTCCCGGCAGCAACTCCCCCGCCGCCAGCCCGCGCACGTCCGCCCGCACCTGCCGGTCGTAGGCGAGGAAATCCACCCGGTCCCCCGCCCGCGAAGCCAGCACCGCCAGCAACAGCGCGGCGTCCATCGCGGCGTCGAGGCGTGGCGCGTCCCCGACCCGGCCCGCCGACGTCCGCCCGGTGTCCAGCACCAGCAGCACCCGCCGGTCCCGCTCGGGACGCCACGTCCGCACCATCACATCCGCCGCCCGCGCCGACGCGCGCCAGTCGATCGACCGCACGTCGTCGCCGATCACGTACTCCCGCAGCGAGTCGAACTCCGTGCCCTCGCCGCGCACCAGCGCCGCCTGCCGCCCGTCGAGCTGCTGCAGCCGCGCCAGCCGCGACGGCAGGTGCCTGCGGCTGCGGAACGGCGGCAGCACCCGGACACTGCCCGGCACCCGGTGCGAACCCTGCCGCCCGGCCAGCCCGAGCGGTCCCAGCGCGCGCACGGTCACCCGCGCCGAGGACCGGTCGCCGCGCCGAACCGGCGTCATCCGCACCACGACCGACCGCCGCTCCCCCGGCGGCACCGCGATCCGGAACCGGTCCTGCTCCACACCCGCGCTCGGCGGCCACGCGTCCCGCAGCAACCCACGCAGCGCACGGGAACCGGGGTTGGTCACCGACAGCGTCACCTCGACCGGCTCGCCGAGCCGCACCGACGTCGCCCCGGACCGCGCGAACACCAGCCGCCGCACGGACGCCGCGAGCAGCAGGTCCACGGCCACCAGCAACGCGATCACGCCGAGCACCGCGAGCACACCGGTCCACGACGGCGCCCCGAGCGCCACCACGACGATGCCCCCGAGCGCCAGCAGGCCGGCCCGGCCGGTGATCGCCATGTCAGCGCGGGACGGGGACGGTGGCCAGCACGCGCTCGATCACGCCGTCCGCGGTCGCGCCCTCCAGCTCGGCCTCCGGCCGCAGGTCCAGCCGGTGCCGCAGCGCGGGCCGCGCAAGCGCTTTCACGTCGTCCGGCGTCGCGAACCCGCGGCCGGACAGCCAGGCCCACGCCCGCGTCGCGGCGAGCAGCGCCGTGGCGCCACGCGGGGACACGCCGATCCGCACCGACGGCATCGCGCGCGTCGCCCGGCACAGGTCGACGATGTAGCCGAGCACCTCCGGCCCGACCGTCACCCCGGCGACCGCGGCTCGCGCGACGGCGAGCTGCTCCGCACCCGCGACCGGCCGCACCCCGGCGGCGGACAGGTCACGCGGGTCGAACCCCTGCGCGTGCCTGGCCAGCACGCCGATCTCGTCCTCGCGCGTCGGCAGCGGCACGGTGAGCTTGAGCAGGAACCGGTCCAGCTGCGCCTCCGGCAGCGGGTAGGTGCCCTCGTACTCCACCGGGTTCTGGGTGGCGATGACGGTGAACGGGTCCGGCAGCGGTCGCGGCCGCCCGTCGACCGACACCTGCCGCTCCTCCATCGCCTCCAGCAGCGCGGACTGGGTCTTCGGCGGGGTGCGGTTGATCTCGTCGGCGAGCAGCAGGTTCGTGAACACCGGCCCCTCGCGGAAGGAGAACTCGGCCGAGCGCGAGTCGTAGACGATCGAGCCGGTGACGTCGCCCGGCATCAGGTCGGGCGTGAACTGGATGCGCGTGGTGTCCAGGTCCAGCGCGGTCGCCAGGGCCCGCACCAGCAGCGTCTTCGCCACCCCCGGCACGCCCTCGACGAGCACGTGCCCGCGGCACAGCAGCGCGATGATGAGCCCGGTGACCGCGGCGTCGTTGCCGACCACCGCCTTCCCGACCTCGGCGCGCAACGCGACCAACGCGTTCCGGGCGTCCGAAGTGGTGTCCGTGCTGGTCAACTGATCTCCCTCTCGATGCGGTCCAGCTCGTCGGCGAGGCGGACCAGACCGGCGTCGTCCCCCGGCGCCGGACCGTACAGAAGCTCCCCGGCGGCCGCGGCGGGCCGTCCGGTGCGGGCCGCGACCGCGGCGACGACGGCCGCCGGTTCCGCGCCCGCGCCGAGGCCGAGCAGCGGGCGCACGCGGTCGATCGCCGCCTGCCGCAGCGTAGCCGCGGCGTGGCCGGCCGCACCGGCGCGGCGGTAGAGCCGGGCGCGGCCCTCGGTGGTTTCGGCGGCGCGGACGACGACCGGCAGCCGTTCCGCCACGACCGGCCCGAGCCGCCGGGCGCGCCACAGCGCGAACAGCACCGCGGCCACGCCGAGCTGGACCGCGCCGAACAGCCACGGGCGCGGAATGAGGTCGGTGAACGACCGTGCCACGATCCCGGCGCCCGCGTCACCCGGCGTCGGCACGTACCAGACCAGCGTCGCGTGTCGGCCGAGCAGGCGCATGGTCAGCGCCGCGTCGCCGGCCTCATCGAGCCGGTCGTTGGTCATCGGCGCGCCGCCGCCCAGGATCGTGGTGGTGCCGCGGTCGCCGGGCAGCTGCAGCAGCGTGCCGTCGTAGCAGCCGCGGGCCCGGCCGTGCGCCTCGTAGGTGAAACCGTCCAGCACGGCGTTGCCCGCGGCGACCGCGCCGGCCACCGTGCACCCCGGCTCGCGCGCGGCGGGCTCGACCTCACCGTTGACGACCACGCCGGGCGCCAGGATGTCGAGCACCGGATCGTCGGGGCCGACCAGCACCGCGTCCGTGGCGCGGGACCGCAGCGCGGCGAGCCGGCCCGGTTCGACGCGGCCGGGGGCGGTCACGAGCAGGGTAGCGTCGCCCCGCAGCGCCGCTTCGGCCTCGGCGTAGGTCCGCGCGGGGACGATCCGCACACCCTCCCGTTCGAGCAGCCGCGCCAGCGCGCGCGAGCCGCCGGGGGCGGCCGAGTCCGGGTCGAGCGACCCGCGCTGCTCGCCTGCCGAACTCAGCAGCACGATCACCGCGCCGATGAGCACGATCACCGCGATCACCAGGGGCGCGCGAGCCGCCCGCCAGATCCGGCGGGAGTCGGGGGACACGCTGGTCACGCCGGCACCTCAGGACGGGTCCGGCGGACCAGCTCGTCGAGCTCGGCCAGGTGCCGGTAGCCCTCGGCGGTGGCCGGGCGGCCGCCGTAGTGCACGGCGTCGAACAGCTCCGCGCCCTGCCGCAGCGCGTCGCGGGCGGACGGCAGTGGACCGGCCGCCTCGCGGGCCGCCTCGTCCGCGGTGCGCCCGGCCCGTTCGTCGAGCACGCCGCGCTCTTCCAGCGTCCGGACCACGGCGCGGAACCGCTCGCGGACCGCCGTGTCCAGGTCGCCCGCCGCGAAGGCCCGCTCGGCCGCGTCGCGGTAGTCCTGCGCGGTGCGCGACCGGTCCGCGAAGACCACGGCGGGCCGTCGCGCGGACCGGGCGAGCGGCCCGACCCGCAGCCGCACCACCACGATCACCAGCACCAGCACCGCGATCAGCACGAGCACGCCGAAGCCGCCGCCGGGCACCAGACCCGACGCGCTGGTGAACAGGTCGGATATGCGTTCGGCGAGCCACCCGATCGCCCGGTCGAACCAGCTCGGCTGCGCCAGGGCGTAGGCGGGGTCGGACAGCTCGGCCTCGGCGGCGCGGCGCGCGTCGTCGGCGTCGACGACGACCGGGACGTCGGCGAGCCGGATCAAGCGGTGCCCGCCGCCCGCGCCAGCTGGAGGTCCATGCCCTCCTTGCGCATGCGCTGGTCGATGTAGAGCAGGGCGGTGGTGTTCGCGACGAACGGCTGCACGATCGTCTGGGCGATCACCTGTCCGACCGCGACGAGCAGCAGGGCGCCCCAGCCGGCCGGGACGGCCTCACCGGTGAGCACGTCGGTGCCGCCGGCGCCGAGGCTGAACGGGATGTCCACGAGGTACTGCAGCACGGTCGCGATCACGCCGGCCAGCAGCAGGATGCCGAAGCACCGCCACCACGAGCCGGACACCAGCTGCCGGGACCGGGACAGCGCCTGCCCGACCTTCGCGCGCTCCAGCACCAGCGCGGGCGTGGTGAGGCCGAAAAGCGTGTAGAGCCAGATGCCCGGGATCAGGCACAGCACCGAACCGGCGGCGACCAGCAGGACGTAGACGATCGTGGCGCCGAGCAGCGGCAGGAACCGGGGCTTCGCCTCGGCCATCGCCTCCGCGAAGGTCACCGGCTTGCCCAGCACCGCCTTGCCGATGACCACGGTCAGGAAACCGGACAGGAAGGTCTGGGTGAGCACGGTGATGATCACCGCGACGCCGGTGATCAGCGCCGTGTCGCCGAGCACGTCCAGCGCCGCGTCCTGGATCTGCTGGTCGGTGGCGGCCGGGCCGAGGTTCTGCAGCGTCTGGACGTCCGGCAGCAGGTAGCGGCTGGCCAGCAGCTGCAGCACCGCGCCGATCACCGCGACGACCGCCGACGAGCCGAACACCAGCGCCGGGTGGCGGCGCATGGTCGTGATGGCGCCATCGAGGATCTCGCCGACCGTCAGCGGGCGCAGCGGGATCACGCCGGGCTTGCCGTAGCCGGGGCGCGGTCCCCAGCCCTGCTGCTGGTAGGGCGCGCCCGGCGGGGGCGGCGCGGGCGGCATCGGGTTGCCGGCGGGAGGCGTCGGGTCTTCGGGCCGGTCCTTGGGATCGGGGCCGGTCCAGCCTCCGGTGTCGCTCATCGGGTGTTCTCCAACTCGCTGCGGGTCGCTTCGCCGCCCACTCTCGCAGAGCGGTCCGGCACCGGCCACGGGTGGCACGCGGCCGCCGCCGAGTCGTGATCTCACTCGCGCGGCACGCGCGCTGACTATGCTGGCGCCCGATGACGCCTCCGCCGCAGCGCCCACGGGAACCGTTGCCGCCGCCCTCCTCCGCGGCGCGGCACCGGGCACAGCGTCGTTCCTCGCGACCGGTCACCGCGTTCGTGCTGAGCGCGGTCGCGGTGCTGCTGGCCGGGCTGGTGGTGTTCATCGCGGTCGGCAACGGCACGGACCCGTCGTCGCCGACCGTGGCGGCGCCGACGACCACCGCGGTGAGCGGCGGCAACGCGGCGGGCGCGGCGACCGGCTCGGTGGACGGCGAGAAGATCCTGGAGCTGGCGAACCACCCGATCCTGCGCAACCCGGACGACGGCCTGCAGAACTTCGCCTGCGAGCTGCCCGAGTGGCACAGCGACCAGGCCTCGGCCGAAGCCTTTTTCACCGCCGCCGACCAGTGCCTCAACGAGGCGTGGGGCCAGTTCCTGGAGCGGTACAACCTGCCGTTCACGCCGCCGAACCTGCACTTCCCGACCGGCACCCACTTCACCACCGCGTGCGGCACGATCGCGGTGAGCGTGGCGACGGCGGCCTACTACTGCGACGACAACCTGTACGTGCCGTTCCGCGGGCTGCAGACCGACCAGTACGGCGACAACCCAGGGGTTTACCTGGCGCTGTTCGCGCACGAGTACGGCCACCACGTGCAGGAGGTCGCCGGGATCATGGACGCGGTGTGGCAGCAGATCTACGCCGTCGGGCAGAACACCCCGGCAGGCCTGGAGCTGTCGCGGCGCAAGGAGCTGCAGGCGCAGTGCTTCTCCGGGATGTTCCTGGGCGCCGTGGTCGACCGGGGCGGCTCGGTGACGCGCGACATGTATGCCAAGGCCTGGCGGGACCAGGACACCCGCGGTGACAACACCTCGGGCAGCTCCGACCACGGCAGCAACGCGCACTACGCGCAGTGGTGGCGGACGGGCGCGCAGTTCAACCGGATCGCGAAGTGCAACACGTTCGCGGCACCGGCGTCCGAGGTGAGCTGACGCGCCCGGCGGCCGCGCTTCGCGCACGGCGCCTCGACGAGAGGCGTCGCCCAGCGCGGCGGCCGAGGAGGGTGACGCGAAACGAGATGTCGACCGGGCTTTGGGAAGCGGCGGTTCGCGTTGTTGCACGCGCCCGCGGATTCTGGCACTCCCGCCCAACTCCCTGAGGTCTGCCGGCGCTCGACATCGCACCCGCGTCCGAGGTCAGCTAACACGCCTGGTGACGCGCAACCGGTCCGAAGTCAGCCCCCGCGAAGCGACCTCGCCCGACACCCCCGGGATCAGCTGACCGTCGCTGCCCGCCGGGGGCCGCGGTGGACCAGGAACGCGTACGTGCCTCCGCCGAGGCAGCTGAGCGCCAGCAGCGCCAGCCCGATCGGGCGGCGCAGGTCGTCGTGGCCGGTGACGACGTCGGCCAGGTGCACCTGGATGTCCCCGTCCCCCACCGAGGCAGGCACGGTGACGTCGACGCGGTCGTTCTGGTCGTGCCCGCACGCGTCCAGGGTCCCGGTGCGCACCTGCCCGCCGATCGTGATCTCCACCGCCTCCTGCGGGTTCGGCTCGGAGCACTCGGCGCCCTTGGTGACCGTGGCCTGCGCGACCGTGCCCTGCGCGGCGGCCGCGGTGCCCAGCATCCCCGGCCCCGCCCACCACACGGCGGTCACGATGGCGATGCCGACCAGCACGGCGACGGCGAGGGTGTTCCAGCGCAGCACGATCCCCATGCTTCCAGAAGCGCCGGGTGAAGCACAGCCGCCGACGGGCTGCCGAGATCTATCACTCAACCCGGTCGGCCGGGGTCACTTTCTTCACGTAGAGCAACCGGTCCCCGGGTTCGATGGCGTCCACGGCGGCCGCATCCACCCGGTACAGCTCCCCGTCGCGCACCACGCCGAGCACGATGTCCGGCAGGTGCCGCGGCGAGCCGCCCTCCTCGGACTTCTCCGCGGGGCGCTCGGCGATCGCCAGCCCCGACTCGGGCGTGAGCAGGTCCTCGAACATGTCCACGACGACCGGCGTCGACGTCGCCATGCCGAGCAGCCGTCCCGCGGTCTCGCTCGACACCACCACCTGGTTCGCGCCGGACTGCTTGAGCAGGTGGACGTTCTCCGCCTCCCGCACCGAGACCACGATGTGCGCCTTGGGGGCCAGCTCCCGCGCGGTGAGCGTGGCCAGCACCGCCGAGTCGTCCCGGTCCGCGGCGACGACGACCGCGCGCGCCCGCTGCACGGCCGCCACCCGCAGCACGTCCGACCGGGTGGCCGACCCGTGCACGGTGACCAGGCCGAGCGCGGCGGCCGCGTCCAGCGCCTGCTGGTCGGTGTCCACCACGACGATCTTGTTGGGCTCGATCGCCTCGTCCCCGAGCAGGGTCTTGACCGCGGCCCGGCCCTTGGTCCCGAACCCGACGACCACCACGTGGTCCCGCACCTTGGTCCTCCACTTCTGGATCCGGAACGCCTGCCGCGACCGCTCGGTCAGCACCTCGAGCGTGGTGCCGACCAGGACGATGAGGAACAGCACCCGCAGCGGCGTGATCACCAGCACGTTGATCAGCCGGGCCGAGTTCGTGACCGGGGTGATGTCACCGTAGCCGGTGGTCGACAGCGACACCGTGGCGTAGTAGAACGCGTCGAGCAGCGACAGGCCGTCCTCGTTGACGTCCCGGTAGCCGTCCCGCCCCAGGTAGACGATGAACACCGCGGCGACCAGCGCCAGCAGTGCACCGAGGATCCGTCTGCCGATCGACCGGATCGGGCTGAGGGCCGGCTCCGGCATCCGGACGACGCCGACGAGCGAGTGGTCCGGTTCGTCCGCGACACGCACCCGCGGATCGTAAGCGATCATGTGAGGCCTCGCTAGGGCTGTGGCACGCTGCGGAGCAGATCACGCAGACCGTCCGCGTCGAGCAGGTCCACCGGGCGCAGCGTGTGGTCTTCGCGCACGTAGTGGAAGGCGGCCCGCACCTTCTCCAACGGCGTTCCGGACAGCGACGCCCAAGCCAGACGGTACGCCGCCAGCTGCACGGCGAGCGAGGCCATCCGGCCCTCCTCGGGCACGGCGCCGGTCTTCCAGTCCACGACCGTCCAGCCGCCGTCCGGGTCGGCGAACACGGCGTCCATCCGCCCGCGCACGGTCACGCCGTCGACCTCGGTGGAGAACGGCACCTCCACCTCGTGCGGGGTGCGGGCCGCCCACGCGCTGCGGTCGAAGGCCTCCTGCAGCGCTTCGAGTTCGTCGTCGCCGGCCTCGTCGGGGTCGGCGGCGCCGGGCAGCTCGTCGAGGTCGAACAGGCGGTCGCCGGCGAAGCGGCGCTCCAGCCAGCCGTGGAAGGCGGTGCCGCGACGCGCGAACGTGTTGGGGGGCACCGGCAGCGGGCGGCGCAGGCGGCGGGCCAGGCCGGCGGGGTCCGCGGCGAGCTCGACGAGCTGGCTCACCGACAGGTGGTCGGGCAGCGCGACCTGCTCGGCCGTGCCGCTGCGCCGGGCGAACTCGGCGAGCAGGACGTCGGTGTCGGCGATCCAGCCGTCCGGGTCGTCCTCGTCCTCTTCGTCGACCTCGCCCTCGGCCAGCGCGGTGCGCACCAGGTCGGCGCCCTCGTGCACGGCGTCGCGGCGGCCGGTCAGCGGGTCGGACGGCCACTGCGCCGACCGGGCCTGGCTGACCAGCGGATTCTCCTCGTCGGCAGGCGGTTCCTCGGCCCAGGCGGCGACCTTGCCGACGCCCTCCTTCGCCAGTTCGCCGACCTCCAGCAGGAAGTCCGACGGGCCCTTGGGGCGGGTGCTGGTCTCGTTCCACCAGTGCCCGGACACGATGAGCGCGCGCTCGGAGCGGGTCAGCGCCACGTAGCAGAGGCGGCGTTCCTCGTCGGCCTCGCGCTCGGCGAAGTCCTGCTCGTGGATCTCGAAGGCCTCGATGACCTCCTTGCGGTCCATGCCGTCGGACACGCGCAGCTTCGGCAGGTCCGCGGAGTCGCCGCGCAGCGCCGCGGGCAGCGACGTGACCGTGCGCAGCCACGACGAGGACCGCCGCTTGTTCGGGAAGACCTCGCGCGCCAGGTGCGGCACGGCGACGACCTCCCACTCCAGGCCCTTCGCGGAGTGGACGGTCAGCACCTGCACCCGGTCCGGCACCACCTCGACCTCGCCCGGGGTGAGGCCGTCCTCGGCGTGCGCGGCGGTGGCGAGGTAGTCCACGAAGGACATCAGCGTGGCGGTGGGCGAGGTCTCCGCGAAGTCGGTGACCACGTCGGCGAACGCGTCCAGGTGCGCGCGGCGGGCGCTGCCGGGCCGGGCCTGCGCTTCGACGTCCAGCAGCATGGTCCGCTCCACGTCGGCGACCAGTTCGGGCAGCGACTGGTCCAGCCGTCGGCGCAGCGCGGCGAGTTCGTGGCCCAGTTCCCGGATCCGGCGGTAGCCCTCCGGCGAGTAGCGCTTGGGGTCACCCGGGTCGTCGAGGGCGTCGATCAGCCCGGTCTGCTCGGCGCGTTCGGCGAACAGATCGTCCACCTTGGACTCTTCGGTGGGCGGGGGCGCGGAGATTTCGTTGGCGCGCCGCCACAACGCGGCCAGGTCGGCGGCCGCCAGCCGCCAGCGGGCGCCGGTGAGCAGGCGGGCGGCGGCGGTGCCCGCCAACGGGTCGGCGAGGACGCGCAGGGTGGCGACGAGGTCGGCCACCTCGGGTTCGTCGAGCAGCCCGCCGAGTCCGACGACCTCGACCGGCAGTCCGCGGGCCCGCAGCTCGGCGGCGATCGGGGCCATGTCGGCGCGGCGGCGAACGAGGACGGCGGCGGTGGGCGGGGCGCCGTGCTCGGCCTGGTGGGCGAACCACCTCTGCGCCAGGGCATCGGCGACCCACTCGCGTTCGGTCCGGATGTCGGGCAGCAGGGCGACTTCGATGTCGGCGGGCGGTGCGCCGTCGCGGGCGCGGAGCCGTTCGACGCCGAGGCCGCGCTGCCGCAGTGGTTCGGCGATGCCGTTGGCGAGGACGAGGACTTCGGCCGGGTTGCGGAAGCTGGTGAGCAGGCCGTACTCGCGGGCGGGTTCCAGGCCGGGGCGCGGGAAGTCGGTGGTGAAGCGGGGCAGGTTGGCCGCGCTGGCGCCGCGCCAGCCGTAGATGGCCTGCGCGGGGTCGCCGACCGCGGTGACCGGCAGCGGTTCGTTCTCGACGCCGCCGAAGAGGGCGCGCAGCAGGATGCGCTGCGCGTGGCCGGTGTCCTGGTACTCGTCGAGGAGGACGGCGCCGTAGCGGGCGCGTTCGCCCTCGGCGACGGCCGGGTGGTTGTCGGCGAGCGTCGCGGCCAGTGACATCTGGTCGGCGAAGTCGAGTGCGCCCTCGGCCCGCTTGCGGCGCTGGTACTCCTCGATCAGCGGGATGAGCGCGAGGCGGAACTTCTGCGCGGCCACGATGTCGGTGAGCGACTTCGGCATGGCGGCGCGCTGGCCCTTGGCGCGCGGGGCCCGTTCGATGAGGTCGCATAGCCAGCGCGTGTACTCGGCGAGTTTTTCTTCGGTGACCAGGTGTTCGCCGAGTTCGCCGGTGAGGGCGAGCAGTTGCGCGGTGACCGAGGCCGGGACGCGGTCGGTGTCCAGGTCCTCGTCCCAGGTGGAGACCACGCGGTGGGCGAGCTGCCAGGAGCTGGTCTCGGAGAGGAGGCGGACGCCGGGCTGGACGGGCAGGCGGAGGCCGTGCTCGGCGAGGAGGCGGCCGGCGTAGGCGTGGTAGGTGAGGACGGTGGGCTCCCCGGCGACGACCGCGGCCCGGCGCGCGCCGCCCGGGTCGAGGCGGTCGAGGAGGCCCGAGCCGGCGAGGCGGCGCAGGCGCGCGCGCACGCGGTCGGCGAGCTGGCGGGCGGCCTTGCGGGTGAACGTGAGGCCCAGGACGCGCTCCGGGGTGACGAACCCGTTGGCGACCAGCCAGACGACGCGGGCGGCCATGGTCTCGGTCTTGCCGGCCCCAGCCCCCGCGACGACCAGCGCGGGCTCGATGGGCGCCGCGATGACCGCCGCTTGCTCCGGGGTGGGCGGGTGGAGGCCGAGCGCGTGGGCGACTTCAGCTGGGGAGGCGATCTCGGTCATGGGTTGGCGGGTTCAGCTCGTGTGGCGGGTTCAGCTCGGTTGGCGGGCTCGACTCGGTTGGCGGGCTCGACTCGGTTGGCGGGCTCGACTCGGTTGGCGGGCTCGACTCGGTTGGCGGGCTCGGCCCGGGCGGCGGGCTCGACTCGGGCGGCAGGCTCGGCCCGGCCGGCCCGGGCGGCAAGCTCAGCCCGGCCACCAAGTTCGCCCCGGCCGGCAAGCTCAGCCCGGCCGGCAGGCTCAGCCCGGCCGGCAGGCTCAGCCCAGTCGGCGAGCTCAGCCCGGCCAGCGAGCTCAGCCCGGCCAGCCAACTCGGCCCGGCCAGCGGGCTCGCCCCGGCCAGCAAGCTCGCCCGGGGCGGCAAACTCGCCCCGACCAGCAAGCTCGGCCCGACCGGCAAGCTCGGCCCGGCCGGCCCGGGCGGCGGGTTCGGTCATGGGTCGGCTCCCGGGCTGGTGGGCGCCGGCGATTCTCCTCATGGGCCCGTCACCTGCCTGCCCTCCGGGCGCAGCGGGCACGATCCCTTCGCCGGGCAGCGGTCGCAGTCCGGGTTTTCCATCGCGTCGTACTCCGGGCCCGTCGCCGACGCCGCGACCTTGCGCACCAGCTCCAGCCACTCGCGGCCGCTCTCGTCGTCCAGCGGGGGCTGCTCCCGCACCGTCGCGCCGGTCTTGTTGTGCGCCTTCGCCAGGTACACCAGCTTGGCACCGCCCGGGCGCTTCCCCCCGCCGAACGCGCCCAGCAGCACCGACAGCTGGTACGCCGCCAGCTGCGGGTTCAGCTCGGCGTCCGCGGCGCTCACCGCGGTCTTCCCCGTCTTCAGGTCGACGATCACCGGCCGGCCCTCGGCGTCGTGCTCCAGGCGGTCCACCCGGCCGCGCAGCTTGACCAGCAGACCGTCACCACCGACCGGCAGCTCCACCTCGATGTCCTGCTCGATCCCCATCTGCTGCAGCTCGTGCCGCGAATTGTGCAGCCACGCCAGGAAGTTGCGCACCATCTGCTCGACCCGGTTGCGCTCCCGCCGCGAGAACCACGGCGCGCCGGCGTCGACCTTCGCCCACGCGTCGTCCAGCGCGCGGCGCAGCCCCTCGTCGTCCATGCCGTCCGCGGCGGCCTGCGCCAGCTCGTGCACCAGCGTCCCGGTGATCGCCGCCAGCTGGGCCGGGTCGGAGCCACCGTGCCGTTCGATCAGCCACCGCAACGGGCACTTCTTCAGCGTGTCCACAGTGGACGGCGAAATCCGGATCACGTCGCCCTCGCCGTAGAGCGGGGTGTCCGTCGACGTCTCCACCAGGCCGTACCAGGAATCCGGGTGCGCGCCGGGCACCCCGGCCCGCGCCAGCCGCGCCAGCTGCCGCGCCGCCCGCGCCCGCCGGTCCGGCGGCACCTCCGGGTCGCACACCGCGCGCCGCAGGTCGCCGACCAGCTCGGCCAGCACCAGCGACCGGCCCGGCGGCTTGACCCGCGAGTCCAGCCCGGACTCGTCCGCGCTGTTGGCCTCCAGGTCGTCGACGAACCGCGACGGCTGCTCGTCCTCCCCGATCACCGCGCTCACCAGCAGCGTCCGCTTCGCGCGGCCGAGCGCCAGGTAGAACAGCCGCCGCTCCTCGGCGAGGATCGGCGCCGTCGCGGACACCGTCTCCTCCTCCAGCCCGGACAGCAGGTCCACCAGCCGCTCGACGCCGAGCAGCGACCCACGCAGCCGCAGGTCCGGCCAGCTGCCCTCCTGCACGTTCGCCACCGCGACGACCGTCCACTCGCGACCGGCCGCGCCGTGCGCGGTCAGCATCGACACGCCCTCGCCGCGCATCGCCACCGGGGCGAGGCTGTCGCCCGCGATGTTCTGCGACGACAGGTAGTCCGCGAACGCCGCCACGCTCGCCTTCGGCAACCGGTCGACGTAGTTGCCCGCGGCGTGGAACAGCGCCACCACCGCGTCCAGGTCGCGGTCGGCCTGCGCGCCCAGTGTCCCGCCGCGCCCGGACAGCCGCACCCACCGCTTCTGCAGGCCGCTCTCCCGCCACACGTCCCACAGGACCTGCTCGACACCGGCGCCCCTGGCGATCGCCTCGCGCGCGACCGCGATCAGCCCGCCGACCCGGCGGATCGGCGCCGCCTCGGCCTCAGCCAGCCCGCCGAGCTTGTCGTTGTCCCGCAACACTTCCACGAGCAGCTCGTCGCTCGACCGCTCGCCGCCGCCGGCCAGCTCCAGCCGCCGCAGACCGCGCCGCATCCGGCGCAGCGCCAGCGGGTCGGCGCCGCCGAGCGGGGACGCCAGCAGCATCTCTGCGGTGTCGACGTCGAGCAGCTCCGGATCACCGGCGACGCGCAGGACGGCGAGCAGCGGCCGGACCGCGGGCTGGCGGGCCAGCGGCAGCTCGTCGGCCGCTGACGCGATCGGCACGCCCGCGGCGCGCAACGCCCGCTGCAGCACGGGGAACGACCGTCCCGGCGAACGCACCAGCACGGCCATCTCCGACCACGGCACGCCGTCGATGAGGTGCGCGCGGCGCAGCTGGTCGGCGACCCAGCTCGCCTCGGCGGACGGGGTCGGCAGCAGCCGGACCTTGACCTCGCCCTCCTCGGACGACGGGTCGACCTCGATCGCGCGGTGCCGCTGCGCGCCCGGCAGGGTCGCACCGAGCTTCGTCACCGCCTCGTGCACGGCGAGACTCAGCCGGTGGGTCCTGGTCAGGGTCACCGTCCGGCCGCCGTCGGCGTCGGCCCGCGTGAGCAGGCCCGGATCAGCGCCGCGGAAGGAGAAGATCGCCTGGTCCGGGTCGCCGGTCACGACGAAGTCCTCGGCCGCCGTGCCGAGCAGCCGCAGCAGGCGGAACTGCAGGTGGTCCAGGTGCTGGGCGTCGTCGACGAACACGTGCCGGATGCGCGCCTGCTCGCGTGCCAGCAGGTCGGGGTCGCCCTCCAGCTCGACGAGCGCGCTGGCGACCAGCTCGGCGGCGTCCAGCGCGGGCGAACCGGGCGCGCCGAGCGCGTTGCCTCCCGCACCCTGCAGGACGGTGACCTCCTCGTACTGCCGCCAGAACACCCCGGCCGCGACCCACTCCGGACGGTCCTTGCGCCGACCCAGCTTGACCAGGTCCTCCGGGCCCAGACCGCGCTCGGCGGCCCGCAGCAGCAGGTCGCGCAGCTCCTCGGCGAACCCCGGCACGGCCAGGGCGGGCCGCAGTTGCTCGGGCCAGTCCGGTGCGCCCTCGGCGAGGTCGCCTGCCAGCAGGTCACGGACCACCACGTCCTGCTCCGGACTGGACAGCAGCCGCGGCGCCGGCACGTCCTGCAGCCCGGCCTGCAGGCGAAGCAGGGAGAACGCGTACGAGTGGACGGTGCGCACGATCGGCTCGCGGATCGTGCGGGGCACGCCGTCACCCGCGGTGACGCGGCGGGTGATCTCGGCACGCAGGGCGTTGGCGGCGCGGCGGGACGCGGTGAGCACCAGCAGGCTCTCCGGATCGGCGCCGCCGGAGATGCGGGCCGCCGCCGCGCTCGTGATCAAGGTGGTCTTGCCGGTGCCCGGTCCACCGAGGACGCGGACGAACCCGTGGGGCGCCGCCAGCACCGCCCGCGCGTCGGCGTCCCAGCGCTCCGGGCGCGGCTCGGGGACGGGCAGCCGAACCAGCCGCGCGCCCGCCCGGGACCGGGTCCCCTCTCCGCTCACGTCTGGCATGGAATCACGACCGCCCGACAGAACCGGGGACCGGCACACCTTGGCGGTAGTTTGGTCACGTGGACGAGGAGCTGCACGAGCGGGTGCGCGAGGTGGTCGCGACCGTGCCGCCGGGGAAGGTCGCCACGTACGGTGACATCGCGGCGATCGCCGGCGCCCCGTCACCCCGGATGATCGGCCGGATCCTGTCCGAAGACGGCGCGGACCTGCCGTGGCACCGGATCCTGCGCGCCAACGGCACGCCCGCGCCGCACCTCGTGCACCGGCAGCTGGAGCTGCTCCGGGCCGAAGGCGTGCTGGCGGACGGTCAGAAGGTGAACCTCAAGACCTACCGCTGGCAGCCGTAGAGCCGCTGGTCGAAGAACTCGACGAGGCCCGTCCGCTGGAAGTCCAGGCTGTGGGCGGCGTCCACGTCGCCGATCCAGGGCGCGGTGACCGCCGGGTCGACGCCGAGCCGGGGCAGCAGGAACTGGTAGTCGGTGTAGCTGAAGTGCTCCCCGCGTGCCAGGTGCCGCTGCTCGACGGAACCGCGCTGGTTGCTCAGGAACTCCTGCCAGGACCCGTCCGTGGCTGCGCTGTGGTCACCGGCGCTCATCAGCAGGAACGGCTGGTCCAGGCCCTGCTCGACGGCCTGCCCGAAGATCCGGTCGCGCTGCGAGTAGGCCATGCTGCCGTCCAGGTTGGCGCCCGCGTCGATCCGGGGGTCGGCCAGCATCGTCTCGGCCGTGGTGAACCCGCCTGCCGAATGCCCGAACATGCCGATCCGGGTCAGGTCGAGCGAGCGGCCCAGCCGGGCGGGCAACGCACGCCGCGCGACGTCCGGGTTGCCGCCCCGCGCGAGGACTTCGAGCTGGTCGAGGACGAACCGGGCGTCCGCGACGCGGGTGGCGATCATCCGGCGGCCGACCTCGACGCTCTGCGGTGGCAGGGAGCCGTGCACCAGGCGGCCGTCCGGGAACTCCACCACGGACGTCTCGCCGGGGTGGTCGAACGCGACGGTGACGTATCCCCGGCTCGCGAGTTCCTCCAGCTGGGTGGTCGCCAGCGCGCGGGGTTGCTCGGCGCCCGGCGTGTAGAGCACGACGGGCAGCCGCCCCGCGGCGACGGGCGCGCCGGAACGCGCGTTGGTGGCGAAGCCGTAGTCCAGCCGGGCCGGGTCCATGCCGAGCCGGGCGGCGTCGGCTTCGGCGATCACGGCGGCGGCGCCGGGTGTCAGGAAGGGCGCTCGCGGGCCGTGGTCGTGGACGGCGGGGTACCGCACGGTCGCCATCAGCTCGCGGTCGCGGGCCTGGTCGGCCAGGTGCAACTCGGTGACGCCGACGGCGAACGGGCCGGACGGTTCCGGCAGGGCGAGTGCCGTCTCGGCCGACGCCGGGACCACGGTGAGCGCGAAGGCGGCGGCGGTGAGCAGCGCGAGACGGCGGGTTAGCGATCTTGGTTCAACCATGCACCGAACCTACGAACGGGCCCGGCCGGGCACATCCGGATGATCACCGGGAACGGCCCGGAGGTCGGCCCCCTAGGTGCCCAGCTCCGCGACCAGCAGCTTGACCAGCGCACCGAGCCGCTGCCGCTCCGGTTGCAGTGTCGGCACCCCGGCGTCGGTGAACGGCGCGGCCGTCACCGGGCCGACGCAGGCGCACACGACGTCGCCCCGCAGGGCGCGCACCAAGTCGTCGTAGGCGCCGCGCTCCCGGGCCAGGTTCAGCATGTTCGCGCTCGCCGGGGCGCTGGTGAACGCGAGCGCGTCGACCCGGCCGTCGAGCACGCCGTCGAGCAGCTCGTGCGCCGGGTGCAGGTCGGCGGGCCACTCCCACCGGTACGGCTGCACCTCGATCACCCGCGCGCCGGCCTCGCGCAGCGGCGCGGTGTGCTCGGGCAGCGGCGAGCCGTGCAGCTGGACCGCGAGCCGCGCGCCGGCGACACCGGCCTCCAGCAGGTGCCCGAACAGCTGCCGGTTGCTCTCCTCGGGCGCGGCCCACTCCTCGGTGAGCCCGACGCCCCGCACCGCGCCCTTGCCCTTCGGGCCGCGGACGAACACGCGCGCCCTGGTCAGCGACGCGAGCAGGTCGTCGCGCAGTCCCCACCCCTCGGCGGCCTCGATCCAGCCGCGGAATCCGGCGCCGGTGGTGACCGCGAGGACGTCCAGCGGCTCGGCGAGGACCTCCTCGGTCGCGGCACGCAGCCGGGCGTCGTCGGGCAGCGGCACGATGTGGATCAACGGCGCGTGCCGCACCGTGGCGCCGTTGCGTTCCAGCGCGCCGATGAACTCCTCGGCCCGCCGCTCGGCGGTCACCCCGATCGTGACTCCGCTCAGGTCACCCATAGAACGCACCCATCCGGCCCACCGCGGCCGCCACCCGGTCACGCAGGTCCGCGGGCTCGAGCACCTGCAGCTCGGGCCCGAACCGCAACAGCTCCCCGAGCGCCGGGGCGCCGGGTTCCACCGGTAACTCCACGCGCAACCACCCGTCTTCGTCCGGAACCGCACGGCACTCCCGCAGCGCGCGAGCGCCCACCGCTCCCAGGTAGAACGGTACGAGTTCGCGGCCCAGCGGGGAAAGCCGGACGACGGCGACCCGCGGGTACATCCGCCGCTCGAACTGCTCCGACCACTCCCGCCAGTAGGCGGCGAGGTCGAACCCGGCAGGGCGCTCGAACGCGGCGCCGGGTTCGAGCGAGAGGATCCGCGACACCCGGTAGGTCCGGATCGCACCGTCGCAGTGGGCAGCAAGGTACCAGTTCCCGGCCTTGAGGATCAGGCCCAGCGGCTCCAGCAGCCGGTTCGTCTCGCTGTTGTCCCACCGCCGGTACCGGACCGAAACACGGCGCGAGTCCCACACCGCCTGGGCCACCTCGGCCAGGTGCGGCAGGCTCTCGATGCCGCGGAACCAGCCGGGCACGTCGAGCACGAACCGCTCGGCGACCTTGCCCGCGCGGCCGCGCAGCTCGTCCGGCAGCGCGGCGTACAGCTTGAGCTGCGCGGCGGTCAGCACGGTGCCAAGGCCCAGCTCGGCGGCGGCGTCCGGCAGCCCGGCCAGCGGGAGCGACTGCGCCTCCTCCCCGGTCAGCCCGGTCAGGCGGGTGCGGTAGCCGTCGAGCAGCCGGTAGCCGCCGGACCGGCCGCGTTCGGCGTAGACCGGCACGCCGGCGGCGGACAGCGACTCGATGTCCCGGTAAACCGTCCGCACCGACACTTCGAGCTCCTCCGCCAGCTCCTCGGCGGTCATCCGGCCCCGGTTCTGCAGGAGCAGCAGCACCGACAGCAACCTGCTCGCGCGCATGGCTCCAGTATCGCCGGAAACCTGACAGAAGGTGTCAGGCAAGGGCGTCACACTTGGGCCCATGACCAACACTTTCACCATGCGGACCTGGGACGAGAAGGTCGTGAGCGGCCCCGAGGACGGACCCCGGTACGCCCACGCGCACGCCACGTTCACCTACTCCGGGCTGATCGAGGGCGAATCGGCTTGCGACTACCTGCTGTACTACCCGGGAGAGGGCTACACCGGCAGCCCGCAGACCGCGCCGGGGTTCGAGCGGATCGAGGGCAGCGTGAACGGCCGGAAGGGCAGCTTCGTCATCCGGCACGACGTCGCCTACGGTGCGGACGGCATCCAGGGCACGTTCACCGTCGTCGAAGGCTCGGGCACCGGTGAGCTGACCGGGCTGACCGGGACGGGCACGATCGGCGGGGCGAGCGAGACCGTGAACTACACCTTCGACCACCGGCTGTGATGATCGAGGTCGATCGCGAGCAGGTGCTCGCCCACCGGATCGCGGCGCAGGGGCTGCACCGCGACGTCGCGGACCCGGCCGGGCTGGCCGTCTTCGACCTCGGCCTGCAGAGCACACAGCGGGACACGGCGGCGATCGCCCTCGCGGCGCGGCTGCCCGGACCGGTCACCGAGGAGTCCTTTGTGGAGGACCCGCGGTTCGTGCTGGCGTGGACGCACCGCGGCGCGCCGCACTTCCACCGCGCGGACGAGATCGGCCAGGTCACCGCCGCGCTGGTGCCGCTCGACGAGGACGACGCGATGGCGCGGATGGGCTGGCAGCGCAAGCAGGTCGAGGCGGCCGGGATGGGCGCGCTGGACGGGTTGTTCACGGCGGCGCGGGCGATCCGCAAGGTCGTGACGCGGGTGATGACCAAGGGCGCGGTGAGCGAGGCAGTCACGAAGATCATCCCGGAGGGGTTGTCGTACTGGTGCCGCGGCTGCCAGGCCACCCACATCCTGGAGCAGGTCATGCGGCTGGCGGCGATCCACGGCGGGGTGCGCCTGGAGGCCGGTGCGCAGCCCGCGACGCTCGCGCCACTGGCGGGCCGGCCGCGGATGCGCACCACGCCGGATCCCGTGGCCGCGACGGCCGCCGTCCGGGACTACCTGCACCTGCACGGCCCGGCGACGCCCAAGGAAGCGGCCGATTTCGTCGGCACGAAGACGGCGATCGCGAAGCGGATGTGGCCGGACGACCTGACGCCGGTGCGCTTCGCGGGCCGCGTGGTGTGGTTGCCGTCGGGCGATGTGGCGGCCCTGGAGAACCCGCCGGAGCCCGACCTCGTGCGGCTGCTGCCGCCGTGGGACCCGTTCCTGCAGTCGCGCGACCGGGCGGTGCTGGTGCCGGACCGGGCGCGGCAGAAGGAGGTGTGGAAGATCCTGGGCAACCCCGGAGCGCTCCTCGCGGGCGGCGAGGTGGCAGGCGTGTGGCGGACGAAGGGCAGCGGCCGGAAGCGCCTGGACTTCACGATCACCGCCTTCGATCCGCTGCCGCCCGCCGCCCGGAAGGCGGCGGAAGAGGAGGCCGAACGGGTTGCGCGAGCGCGGGGGTTCGCGGATCTGCGGGTGAGCTGGGGCTGACGGCCGGGGTTGGGCGCGGGACCGCTGGGCGGTGCGGGTTGGCCACAGCGCGGGCAGGCCGGAGCTGGCTCCAGCGCGGGCGAGCCGGGGCTGGCCACAGCGTGAGCGGGCAGGGCGCGGCGCGGACAGGCCGCTGCCCGGCCGGACACGGCGAACCACCCGTGAGCTCACCGCAGCGCGCGTGAGCTCAGCGCAACGCGCTGCCGATGCTGATCCCGCCGTCGACGTCGAGCACGACTCCCGTCACGTAGCCGGCCGCCTCGGAGCACAGGTACGCCGCGGCCTCCGCGATGTCCGCCGGGTCGCCGATGTGCCCGGCGGGCACCCGCGCGGCGAGCTTCGCCCGCGCCTTGTCGTCCATGGACGCCAGCATCGGGGTCGCGATGAGCCCGGGCGCGATCGCGTTCGACGTCACGCCGTGGCGGGCTCCTTCGAGCGCGATCGTGCGCGCCATCCCCACCACACCGGCCTTCGCCGCGGCGTAGTTGGCCTGCCCGAAGTTGCCGCGCCAGCACATCGACGAGAACGACAGCACCCGCCCGTACCCCTGCCGCTTCATCACCGGGAACACCGCGCGGCTGCAGTTGAACATCCCGCGCAGGCTGACATTAAGCACCGCGTCCCACTCGTCGTCGGTCATCCGCTCCAGCCGGTTGTCGCGGATCACGCCGGCGTTGTTGACCAGCACATCGACGCGCCCGAACTCGAACAGCGCCTCCGCGACCCACGAGTCGACCTGCTCGGGATCGGACACGTCGACCACCGACGTGCGCACGTCGATGCAGTCGACCGCCGTTTCCTTCAGCGCACCCTCGTTGACGTCGCACAACGCGAGCGACGCCCCCTCGTCGGCGAACCTGTGCGCCATGGCCCTGCCGAGCCCCTGCCCGGCACCGGTGATCAGAACGACCCTGTTCGTGTAACGCATCACAGAAACAGAAATTACTGTTTCAACCAGCGAATCACAAGGGTCAGGCGGCGACCGCGAGCTGCCGCTGCGCCTGCTGGTACCTGGCCAGCACCAGGTCGACCACGTCCGGGTGCACGCCGAGCGGGTCCGCCACCACGTCGGCGCCCGCCTCCAGCACCTTCCGCTGGAACAGCCCCGGCGCGAGCAGCCACGACGCCACTGCCACCCGGCGTCCGCGGCCCCGCGCGCGGGCGACCGCGTCCGCGACCGAGGGCCGCGCCGTCGCGACGTAACCCACCTGCACGGACACACCCAGCAGGACACCGAGCGCATCCGCGGCGACGCGCACCTCGGCCAGCGCGCGCGGATCACTGGAGCCCGCCGCGGCCAGCACGACCGCGTCGCCCGCGCGGTAGCCCGCCCACTCCAGCCGGTCGCGCATCACGCCGACCAGCTCCGGCGCCGGGCCGAACGGGCCGGCCAGCAGGACGTTGCGGTGCCCGCTCGCCGCGATCTGCGCCGGGATGTCGGTGCGCACGTGATACCCGGCCGCCAGGAACGCCGGCACGACGATCGCCTGGTACCCGCGCACCGAGTCGAGCACCGTGGTCACGTCCGGCTGCCGCACGTCGGCGTAGGCCACCCGCACCGGCACCGGCGTCTCGGCCCGCACCCGCTCGGCCAGTTCCTCGATCACCCGCGCGCCCTGCGGGTCCCGCGTTCCATGCGCTGCCAGCACGATCATCGTTCCACCGCCAACCGGTATCCGCGCTTCACCACGGTCTGCACGAGCTTCCCCTCTCCGAGCGACGTGCGCAGCCGCCCGATCGCGGTCTCCACCGCGTGTTCCTCACCGCCGCTGGGCAACGCGGATGTCAGCTCCCGCCGGGAGACCACCCGGCCCGGCTCACGGGCCAGCGCCCGCAGCACCGCCATCGGCGCCGGCGCCACCTCGCACAGCTGACCGTCCACAATGGCCGCCTGACCGCGCAGCTCGATGAGCCGCCCGGCCGCGCACAGCTTCGGTGACCGCTCGACCAGCGCCTGCGCCACCGTCCGCGCCAGCGCGCCGATCCGCGCCCGCTCCGGCTGCACCGTGGGGATCCCGACGGCGGCCAGCGGGGCGGCGGTGATCGGCCCGACGCACGCGACCAGCACCCGGTGCGTCAACGCGTCGACCAGCGCCGCGAGGCGTCCGGTGCGCTTGGCCATCGCCAGCGTGCTCGCCGCGGCAGGCGCGCTGGTGAACGGCAACGCGTCCACCGAGCCGTCCAGCACCGCGTCGATCAGCCGGTCCAGCGGCCCCGGGTCGGACGGCCCGACCCAGCGGTACACCGGCACCTCGATGACCTCGGCCCCGGCCTCCCGCAACGACTCCACGAAGTACGGCAGCGGCTCGCCGTGCAGTTGCACCGCGATCCGCTGACCCTCCACACCGGACTCCAGCAGGTGCTGGAGCAGCTCCGCGCTGCTTTCCGAAGCGGGCGAGTAGCTCTCCGACAACCCGGCCGCGCGGATCGCACCCCGCGCCTTCGGGCCGCGAGCCAGCAGCGACGCCTTGCCGAGCTGGTCGACCAGCGCATCGCCGAGACCCCAGCCCTCGGCCGCCTCGACCCACCCGCGGAACCCGATGCCGGTGGTCGCCACGACCACGTCGACCGGCTCCTCCAGCATCCGCACGGTCGCGGCGTGCAGCTCGGTGTCGTCGGCGAGCGGCACGATCCGGATCGCCGGCCCGTACCGCACGGTCGCGCCCTTGCGCACCAGCAGCGCGCCGAGCTCGTCCGCGCGGCGCGCGGCCGTGATGCCCACCGCGAAACCGGCGAGCGGGAGGATTCCGGAGGAATCGATCATGGTTGGATGTACACCACGCCCTCGATCACCCGCACGGGATACGTCCGCACAGCCACCGTTTCGTCCTCCAGAGAGTAGCCCGTGGCCAGCTCGAAACGGTGTTTCAGCATGGGCGATGCGACGTGCGGCACACCCTTGACGTCGCCGATGATCCCCCGCGACAGCACGGCCGCCTTGGTGAACGGGTCCACATTGGACAGGGCGTAGACGTCGTCGGTCATGGTGCGGAAGATCGCCACCTGCCGCCCGTCCGGCAGCAGCGCGGCCACTCCGCGACCGGGGATCAACCGGTCGAACCGGCAGATCTCGACCACCTCCGTGGCGCGCTTCTCCTCCACCGCGGTCATCGCGAAACCACCTCCGGGACACCCAGCAGGACGGGGACTTTCTGCTCTCGCTCCGCGCGGAACGAGATGGTCGGGTCGGGGGTGCCCGGCGCGTTGACGAACGACGTGAACCGGGCCAGCTTCTCCGGGTCCTCCAGCACGCCGCGCCACTCGTCGGCGTAGTTCTCCACGTGCTTGGCCATCGCGGCGTCCAGCTCCTCGCAGATGCCGAGCTTGTCGTCCACGATCACCGCACGCAGGTGGTCCAGCCCGCCGTCCATCTCCTCGACCCACGGCGCGGTGCGCTGCAGGCGGTCGGCGGTGCGGACGTAGAACATCAGGAACCGGTCGATGTAGGTGATCAGCGTGTCCTTGTCCAGGTCGGACGCCAGCAGCTCGGCGTGGCGCGGCAGGGCCCCGCCGTTGCCGCCGACGTAGAGGTTCCAGCCCTTCTCGGTGGCGATCACGCCGAAGTCCTTGCCGCGGGCCTCCGCGCACTCGCGGGCGCACCCGGAGACACCGGCCTTGAGCTTGTGCGGCGACCGCAGGCCGCGGTAGCGCAGCTCCAGCTCGACGGCCAGTCCGACGCTGTCCTGCACGCCGTAGCGGCACCACGTCGATCCGACGCACGACTTCACCGTGCGCAGCGACTTGCCGTACGCGTGGCCGGACTCCATGCCCGCGTCCACCAGCCGCCTCCAGATGTGCGGCAGCTGGTCCACGGTCGCGCCGAACAGGTCGATCCGCTGCCCGCCGGTGATCTTGGTGTAGAGCCCGAACTCCTCGGCGACCTCGGCGATGACCTTGAGCTTCGCCGGGGTGATCTCGCCGCCGGGGATCCGCGGCACCACCGAGTAGGTGCCGTTGCGCTGCATGTTCGCCAGGAAGTGGTCGTTGGTGTCCTGCAGCGTGGCCTGCTCGCCGGCCAGGACGTGCCCGCCGTCGCGGTCGGTCGTGTCCAGCGTGGCGAGGATCGAGGCCACGGCCGGCTTGCAGATCTCGCAGCCGGCGCCGGTGCCGTGCTTGGCGATCAGCTCGCCGAACGTGGTGATGCGGGTGGCGCTGAGGATCTGGAACAGCTCCTGGCGCGAGTAGGCGAAGTGCTCGCACAGCGCCTTGGACTGCTCGACCCCGCAGGCGTCCAGCAGCTTGGCCAGCATCGGCACGCACGAGCCGCAGGTGGTGCCCGCCTTGGTGCAGCCCTTGATCTTCGCGACGCTGTCGCAGCCCTCGTCGTGGATGGCGCTGGTGATGGCGCCCTTGCTGACCGCGTTGCACGAGCAGATCTGCGCCTCGTCCGGCAGCGCGTCCACACCCACCGCGCTGGAACCGCCCTCGGGAGCCAGCATCGCGGCCGGGTCAGCCGGCAGCGGGCTGCCGACCAGCGGGCGGAGCAGGTTGTAGGCGCTCGCGTCGCCGACCAGCACGCCGCCCAGCAACAGCCGCTTGCCGTCGCTGTCCTCTCCGGACACCACGAGCTTCTTGTAGTAGCCGCCGACGGCGTCGGAGAGCACGACCTCCACCGAGTTCTCCGTGGTGGCGTGCGCGTCGCCGAAGCTGGCGACGTCCACACCCATCAGCTTGAGCTTGGTGGACAGGTCCGCGCCCGGGAACTCGCCGGTCTTGCCGAGCAGCTGCGCGGCGACGATCTCGGCCATCGTGTAGCCGGGCGCGACCAGGCCGTAGCAGCGGCCCTCGACCGCGGCGCACTCGCCGACCGCCCAGATGTCCGGGTCACTGGTGCGGCAGGCCAGATCCGTGATGATGCCGCCGCGCTCGCCGACCTCCAGCCCGGACGAGCGGGCCAGGTCGTCGCGCGGGCGGACACCGGCGGAGAACACCACCAGGTCCAGGTCCAGCTCGGTGCCGTTGGTGAGCTTGGTGAACAGGCGGTCGCCGTCCTGCTCGATCTTCTCCGCCGACGTTCCGGTGTGGACGGTCAGGTCGAGGTCGGTGACCAGCTTGCGCAACAGCCGGCCACCGCCGTCGTCGACCTGGATCGGCATGAGCCGCGGCGCCATCTCGACCACGTGCGGCGACAGGCCCATGTCGCGCAGGGCCTTCGCCGCCTCCAGCCCGAGCAGGCCGCCGCCGACGACCATCGCCGCGGCGCGGCCGCGCTTGGTCGCCTTCGCGTGCTCGACCGCGGCCCGGATCGCGTCCAGGTCCTCGATCGTGCGGTAGACGAAGCAGCCCGGCAGGTCGTGGCCCGGCACCGGCGGCACGAACGGCCGTGAGCCGGTGGCCAGCACGAGCGCGTCGTAGGCCTGCACGTGGCCGGACGCCGTGGTGACCTTCCTGGCCGCGCGGTCGATCGCGGTGACCGGGTCGCCCAGCCGCAGCTCGACGAGGTCGTCACCCGCGTAGTCCGAACCGGACAGGGTGAGCGCCTGGACGTCCCAGCCATCCACGTAGGAGGTCAGGGCCACCCGGTCATAGGCCGGGCGCGGCTCCTCGGCGAGCACGAGCACCCGCCAGGCGCCCTCGGTGTCCTCGGCCCGCAGTGCCTCCACCAGTCGATGGCTCACCATGCCGTTCCCGACGACGACGAGTGTGCGCATTACCGAAACCTCCTGCTTTCTCTTGCTTCAGACCCGGGCGCCGGCCAGAGCCAGCCCGCGCTCGCTCACCGGTGCGTCCGACTTGCGGAGGTACACCGCCCAGGTGAGGACGAAGCAGATCCCGTAGAAGACGAGGAACCCGACGAACGCCGGCACGCCGCTCTTGGTGTCCAGGAAGGACTGCCGGAACGCCAGGTTGATGAACAGACCGCCGAGCGCGCCGACCGCACCGGCCAGGCCGATGAGTGCGCCGGAGCGCTTGCGGGCCTTGAGCAGCTCGGCCGCCTCGTCCGCGCCGGCCGCGATCGCCGCCTTGGCCTTGGTGCGGAAGATGGCCGGGATGCTCTTGTAGGTGGAGCCGTTGCCGACCCCGGTCAGCACGAACAACACGATGAACGCGGTGGTGAACAACGCCAGCGACTGCGTGTTCGACGCGATGATCAGGATGACGGTCATCACCGCCATGCCGACGAACGTGGTGAACGTGACCCGCGAGCCGCCGAGCTTGTCCGCCAGCCAGCCACCGGCCGGGCGGGAGAACGAGCCGAGCAGCGGGCCGAGGAACGTGACTGCGGCGGCCTGCAGCGGGGTGCGGCCGAACTGGTTCTGCAGCACCAGGCCGAAGGCGAAGCTGTAGCCGATGAACGAGCCGAAGGTGCCGATGTAGAGGAACGACATCACCCAGGTGTGGGCGTCGCCGATGATCTCACGCATCGCCTTCTTGTCGTTCTTGACGGACGCGATGTTGTCCATGAACAACGCCGAGCACAGCGCCGCGACGACGATCAGCGGGATGTAGATGAAGAGGATGATCCGCGGCGCGCCGGTGCCCGCCGTGGCGATGATCAGCAGGCCGAGCAGCTGGATCACGGCGACGCCCAGGTTGCCGCCGCCCGCGTTCAGGCCGAGCGCCATGCCCTTGGCCTTCTCCGGGAAGAACGCGTTGATGTTGGTCATCGACGATGCGAAGTTGCCGCCGCCGACACCGCCCAGCGCCGCCACGATCAGGAAGCCCCAGAGCGGGGTGCCGGGCTCCATCACGATCGCCGCGCCGACGCTCGGGATCAGCAGCAGCATCGCGCTGACGATCGTCCAGTTGCGACCGCCGAACTTCGCCACCGCCCAGCTGTAGGGCAGCCGCGCGATCGCGCCGACCAGCGTCGGCGTGGAGGTCAGCAGGAACTTGTCGGCGGCCGAGAACCCGTACTGCGGCCCCATGAACAGGACCATGACCGACCACAGTGTCCAGATGGAGAAGCCGATGTGCTCGGAGAAGATCGAGAACCACAGGTTGCGGTTGGCGATCTTCTTGCCGGTGGACTCCCAGAACGACTCGTTCTCGGGCTCCCAGTGCTCGATCCAGTGCTTGCGCCCAGCGGGCGCGTTCGTCGTTGTCGTCATGTCACTCCTCAGGCGGTGGTGGCGAGCCAGTCGGCGATGCCGCAGACGGCGTCGCGACAGCTGCCACATCCGGTTGTCGCTCGGGTCACGGAAGCGAGCTCGGTGACGTCGGTGGCACCGGCGCGGAACGCCTCGACCAGCCGGCCCTTCGTCACCGAGTTGCACCGGCAGACGACGGCGGCCGCCGGGATGTCGGCGGGGCTCGACGCGACGGTCGCCCCGCCCGGCAGCGCGCGCCCGAGCAGGACGGCGAGCCGGTCTTCGGGAACCGGGACACCCCGGTCGAACAGGTGCGTGATGTTCGCGGCGGCGTCCGGCGCACCCAGCAGGATCGCCCCGGCCACCCGCTCGCCGCGGACGACGAGCTTCGCGTAGCGGCCACGGGTCGGGTCGGTCAGGCACACGACCTCGGCGTCCGGGTCGGCGGCGTCGGTGTGCACGTCGCCGAGCGCGGTGAGGTCGATGCCGCGCGCCTTCAGCTTGGTGATCACCTGCGTGCCGCGGTATCGCGCGGACACGTCGGCGCCGGTCAGCAGGTCGGCCAGCACCTTGGCCTGCTGCCAGGCCGGCTCCACCAGGCCGGACACGGTGCCCGGGTGCTGCGCGCAGTCGCCGATCGCGTGGATGCGGCCGTCGCTGGTGCGCAACGCGTCGTCGACCACGATGCCGCGGTCCACCTCCAGGCCGGCCTCGACCGCGAGCGTGGTTTCGGCCCGCACGCCGGTGCTGACGACGACCAGGTCGGCGTGGACCTTGCTGCCGTCGTCGAGCTTGAGCCCGTCCCCAGGCAGGTACCGGGCCGCGCCCGCGCCGAGCTTGAAGTCGATGCCCAGCTCGCCCAGCGCCTTCGCCAGCACGCCACCGGCGCCCGCGTCGAGCTGGCGTTCCATCACGTGCCCGATCGGGTGCACGACCGTCACCAGGTTGCCGCGACCGGCCAGGCCGCGGGCGGCCTCCAGGCCGAGCAGCCCGCCGCCCAGCACCGCGACCGGCGCGCCGGCCTTGGCGGCGTCCAGGATGCGGTCGCAGTCGTCCAGCGTGCGGAAGGTGACCACGCCCGGCGCGGGCGTGCCGTCCTCCAGGGTCAGGCCCTCGACCGGCGGCAGCCACGGGCGGCTGCCGGTGGCCAGCACCAGCGCGTCGTAGTCCACAGTGGACCCGTCGCTGAGCCGGATCCGCCGGGCGGCGCGGTCGATGTGCTCGGCCTTGACGTCCGTGCGCAGGTCGACGTTGTGCGCGTCCGCCCACCCGGCGTCGTGCAGGCGGACCATCTCCGGGCGCATCGTGCCTGCGACGACGGCGGAGAGCAGCACGCGGTTGTACGCGGCGTGCGGCTCCTCGCCGATGACGGTCAGCGTGACGCGCGTGCCTTCCGGATCGCGGGCCCGGATCTCGTCGGCGAGCCGGGCCCCGGCCATGCCGTAGCCCAGCACCACCACCTTGCGGGTCATTCCGCACCGTCCTTCGTGGTCAGGCGAACCGCGCACACCTTGAACTCGGGCATGCGGCTCGTCGGGTCCAGGGCGGGGTTGGTCAACAGGTTCGCCCGCTGCGCGCCGGGGAAGTGGAACGGCAGGAACACCGTGTCCGGCCGCATCGAGGCGACGCACCGCACCCGTGCGGTGGTCTCCCCGCGCCGGGAGACCACCGCCGCCCAGTCGCCGTCGGCCAGTCCGGCGCGGGCGGCGGTGTCCGGGTGCACCTCGACGTAGGCCTCGGGCACCACGTCGTTCAGCTCGCCGACCAGCCGGGTCTGCGCCCCGGACTGGTAGTGCTGCAGTACCCGGCCGGTGGTCGCGATCAGCGGGAACTCGTCGTCGGTCGGCTCGGCGGGGCCGCGGTGCTCGACCGGGACGAACCGGGCGCGGCCGTCCGGGTGGGCGAAGGAGTCCAGGAACATCCGCGGCGTCCCGGCGTGCTCGGTGCCGGGCACCGGCCAGTACAGGGCCTCGCCGTCGTGCAGGCGCTCGTAGGTGACGCCGGAGTAGTCCGCGAGCCCGCCCCTCGAAGCCTCGCGCAGTTCGGCGAACACCGTCTTCGCCTCGACCGGGAAACGTCCTGCCGGCTGCCCGAGGCGCTGCGCGAGTCCACTGAGGACCTCCAGGTCGCTGCGGACGCCCGCGGGCGGGTCGATCGCCTTCTGCCGCAACAGGATGCGGCCCTCCAGGTTCGTCATCGTGCCGCTCTCCTCGGCCCACTGCGTGACCGGGAGTACGACGTCGGCCATCGCGGCGGTCTCGGACAGCACGAAGTCCGCGACGACGAGGAGGTCCAGGCTGCGCAACCGGTCCGCGACGTGCGCCGAGCGCGGCGCGGACACCACGACGTTGCTGCCGAACACGAGCATCGCCCTGGGGCCGGTCTCGGTGCCCAGAGCGTCGAGCAGTTCGTAGGCCGAGCGGCCGGGTCCGGGCAGCTCGGCGGGGTCGACTCCCCACACGCGCGCGACGTGCTCGCGGGCGGCCGGGTCGTCGATCTTGCGGTAGCCGGGCAGCTGGTCGGCCTTCTGGCCGTGCTCCCGCCCGCCCTGGCCGTTGCCCTGTCCGGTGAGGCAGCCGTACCCGGAGCCTTCGCGGCCGGGCAGGCCGAGCGCCAGCGCCAGGTTGATCCAGGCGCTCACGGTGTCCGAACCGCTGGCGTGCTGCTCGGTGCCGCGCGCGGTGAGGATGTAGGCGTTGCGGGCGTTGGCCAGCAGGGTGGCGACGCGACGCTGGTCGGCGGCGGCGACACCGGTGATCCGCTCGACGCGCTCGGGCCACCAGCGGGCCGCGATCTGCCACACCGCGTCGAAGCCGCGGGTGCGCTGCTCGACGTAGTCGCGGTCGAACAGGCCCTCGGCGACCAGCGCGTGCAGGATGCCCAGCGCCAAGGCGAGATCGGTGCCCGGCGCGGGCGCGAGGTGCAGGCTCGCCTGGTCCGCGGTCGGCGTGCGGCGCGGGTCGACCACGACCAGACCGCCGGTGTCGATGGCCCTGCGCAGGTGCTGCATGAACGGCGGCATGGTCTCGGCCGGGTTCGAGCCGATCAGCAGGACCGCGTCCGCGCCGCCGACGTCGGTCAGCGGGAACGGCAGCCCGCGGTCGAGGCCGAACGCCTTGTTGCCTGCCGCCGCCGCGGACGACATGCAGAACCGGCCGTTGTAGTCGACCTGCGAGGTGCCCAGCGCGACGCGGGCGAACTTGCCGAGCAGGTAGCTCTTTTCGTTGGTGAGGCCGCCGCCGCCGAACAGGGCGACTCCGTCCCGGCCGTGCTCGGCCTGGACCTCGGCGATCCGGCGCGCGACGAGGTCGAGCGCGTCGTCCCAGGTCGCGGGCACCAGCTCGCCGTCGACCCGGACCAGCGGCGTGGTCAGCCGCGCCGGGGTGGTGAGCAGGCTGCCCGACGTCCAGCCCTTCTGGCACAGGCCGCCGCCGTTGGTGGGGAACTCGCGGGGTGCGACGGCGGTGCCGGACAGGCTCATCCCGCACTGCAGGGCGCAGTAGGGACAGTGGGTGGCCACTTTGACCTGGGGTTCCGCGGTGAGCGTCACGCGCACCTCCTTCCGCCTCTGCCCAGAGACGGTAGGAACGGCGTGTTACCTGAAAACTCCCAAATGTTTCAGGCGTTTGACATTGCTACGGCATTTCGGGCGATGCCCGGTGAGAAGTGACGGGCGCTACAGGATCTCACTCACCGCGGCCGCGGCGGCACGCAAACCGTCCAGGGAAGCGGCCGTGGCACGCGGGCTGAGGGCGTTGCCTGCCAGCCGGAACAGCACGGCGCGCAGCAGGAGCTGGGGCCATTCCGGCAGGTGGGACCAGCGCTGGAGGAAGTCGGGGGCGGCGTCACCCCAGGCGACCGCGTCGACGGCGGCGACCGCGGCGCCCCATTCGGCGGGCCGGTAGAACGGGTCGAAGTCGACGATGCCGGGCGGGGCGTCGCCGTCGAAGAGGACGGCGCCGAAGAGGTCACCCGGCACGACCTGGTCCGGCAGCCCCACGGGTCTTCGCGCCACCGCGAGGACCTCGAACCAGCGGCCGCCCTTGGCCTCGTCGACCGGCACCTCGGCCTCACCCCAGGCGACGCGGTCGGCGATCGCGTCGGGGTCGGTCCGGGCGGCGAGGTGCTTCGGGCGCGGCAAGCCGGTGAGGGCGTGGGCCAGTTTGAGGGCGGCGAGCATGATCTCGTCGTGCCGGTGCTCGGGCGCGCCGTCGAGGTAGCGGCGGGCCGCCCAACCCGCGACGATCCACCGCCCGTCCCGGGCGCGCTGCGGCCGGGCGATGCGCAGGTCGGGGACGTCGAGGGCGTGCATGGTGCCGGCGAGCCAGAGCGCCTTCGGCCGGTCGCGGACGGGGGTCAGGACGACGTCGCCGCAGCGGTGCGCCCGCCCACCCGGCAGCGCTTCCGGGGTGGTGTGCTGGAGGCCGAACGCCATCAGGACAGTCGCCGGTGGCTGACCTGCTCTCGGACCGTCGGGCACCGCCCGAGATTACCGCGTGGCGACGACGTTTTTCCGGCGTTCAAGCAGGCGGTTCCGCGGCCGGGAAGAGGATCGGGCTGAGCAGGTAGCGCGCGCGTTGCGCCGTGGGCTCGTTCGCCGGCCACCGGGATGGTGCTGCTGGCCGCAACCGCCCAGCCGATGCACGAGGCCGCGGTCCGCGCCGCGCGGCACCTCGACTCCCTCGGCGGGCTCCCGGGCACCATCGTCCGGCAGGCCACGCTGGTCGGCGGCCCGGGCCGGACCCCGTCGACGACCTGGCCCGCGGGCGCACCGGAACGCCGCGGCGATCGACGCGATCGCCGCTTGGTCGGTGTGACGAAGAAGGCCCGCCGCGGCAAACACCGCGACGGGCCTTCTTCAGTCAGAAACCGCTCAGTACGTCGGCAGGCTCTGGTCGATCTGCCGCGCCCAGGCGAGCACACCGCCGCCGAGGTGCGTGGCGTCCTTGAACCCGGCCCGGTGCAGCGCCGCCAGCGCCTCCGCCGACCGGGCGCCCGACTTGCAGTGCAGCACGATCGGCTTGTCCTGCGGCAGCTCCGCCAGCGCCTCGCCCGACAGGATGCGGTCCTTCGGGATCAGCTTGGCGCCCTTGATGTTCACGATCTCGTACTCGTGCGGCTCGCGGACGTCGATGAGCTCGAAGTTCTCGCCCGCGTCGAACTTGGCCTTCAGCTCCGCCGGGGTGATGGTGCTGCCCGACGCGGCCTGCTGCGCCTCGTCCGAAACGACACCGCAGAACGCCTCGTAGTCGATCAGCTCGGTGATCTTCGGCGTCTCCGGGTCCTTGCGGATCTTGACCTCGCGGTACTTCATCTCCAGCGCGTCGTAGCTGATCAGGCGGCCGAGCAGCGGCTCACCGACACCGGTGATCAGCTTGATCGCCTCGGTCACCATGATCGAGCCGATCGAGGCGCACAACACGCCCAGCACGCCACCCTCGGCGCACGAGGGGACCATGCCCGGAGGCGGCGGCTCGGGGTAGAGGTCGCGGTAGTTCAGGCCCTGACCGTTCGGCGCGTCCTCCCAGAACACGCTGACCTGGCCCTCGAACCGGAAGATCGAACCCCACACGTACGGCTTGCCCAGCAGCACGGCGGCGTCGTTGACCAGGTAGCGGGTCGCGAAGTTGTCCGTGCCGTCCAGAATCAGGTCGTAGCCGCGGAAGACGTCCAGCGCGTTCGCGGTGGTCAGCTGCTCGGTGTGCAGGATGACGTTGACGAACGGGTTGATCTCGGCGATCGACTCCTTGGCCGAAACGGCCTTGGGCTTGCCGATGTCGGACTGGCCGTGGATGACCTGGCGCTGCAGGTTCGACTCGTCGACGACGTCGAAGTCGATGACGCCGAGCGTCCCGACGCCCGCGGCGGCGAGGTACAGCAGCGCGGGGCTGCCGAGGCCGCCCGCACCGATGACCAGGACCTTCGCGTTCTTCAGCCGCTTCTGCCCGTCCATCCCGACATCCGGGATGATCAGGTGCCGACTGTAGCGGGCCACCTCTTCCTTGGTGAGTTCGGCCGCCGGCTCCACGAGCGGCGGCAGCGTGCCTGCCATCGGTCCTCCAAGTTCGCGCGGCTGTCGTTGTCGCTTCCCCAAGTATCCACAACACGGAGCGCGACCGGACTCTTCCCGCCGTCCCAGGATGTGGAACGCGTCAGCCCGCGGGGGCCGAATCGCCGAACTGCAGCACCGGCCAGGCGTTCGGGACACAGGTCTTGCCGTCGGCAGGCACGGCCTTCGAGTTGTACTGGTCGACCGCGTTCAGCTGGGCCACGTAGTTGTTCGACACGCCGAAGGTCTGCTGCATCATCACGGGCGCCAGCGCGCCGTTCTCCTGGCAGCCCACGTGCGATTTCCCCAGCGCGTGCCCGACCTCGTGGTTGATCGCGTACTGCCGGTACATCCCGAGGTCGGTGAACGCGAGCCCACCGCGGACCCACCTGGCGAGGTTGATCACCACGCGGTGGTCGAACGCCCGCGAGTAGCAGGAGGTCGGGAACGGGATGCTGAACCCGCACACGTCCGGCCGCTTGGCGGTGTCCGGCGTGGTGAGGCTCACGCGGAAGTCGATGTCCGGGTAGTCCGCGCCGACCCGCTGCAGCTTGACCTTGCCGGTGCCGATCCAGCTGCGCACGTCCGACAGCGTCCGCTCGACGGCGCTGGCGAAGGCGTCGTCACCGGCGTAACTGGCGGCGTCGATGCCGTTTTCGACCTCGATCGTGTAGTGGTACAGCTTCCCGCCGCTGCCGGCCTCCTTGCCGCTCACGCCGTCGTTCGGCACCGGGACGACGTGGTAGGCCATGGAGCCGCTCTGCGTGAAATCACCGCCGGTCGGCAGCTCGGCGGTGGGGATGTTGAGGTCGCGCGGCGCGGCCGGCTGTTCGGAGAGCGCGTTGTCCCCGCCTTGCCCTGCGCCGCCGTCGAGGGTCTGCGCCGCGGAGTTCGTCTGCGGCGGGGCCGGCTCGGTCGCGGTGTTGAACACCACCAGGACGGTGATCACGACGAGGACCGGCAACGCGTACACGCGCCAGCCGTAGGCGCCGACGAGACGGCCGACCTTGCCCTTGCGGCGCCGTGCCCGGCGGGCTTCCTCCGGGTCCTGCTCGAGCTGCGCCTGCGGCGGCTTCCACGACGCGGCCAGCGGCTCGGCCTGCACGCGCCGCGCGCGCGGCCGGTAGCGGTCCTCGCTCAGGCGCACCGACGACCGGCCCGACGGGGGCGCGTACTGTGCTCGCCGTCCTTCGCCACGCTCGCCGCTGCTCGCCCGCTTCACGGGTCCCAGATTGCCACATGCGCAGAGTTACGCAACGCGCGACCAAGCCGTCACGGAGCGAGCTCGGATTAACTCGAATGGGCTACCACGAACCGGCAGCGACCGCCTCCCACATACCCAGAACGGCCTTCGCTACGACAACCGGGCGTTCCATCTGCGCCACGTGACCGGTCCGCGGCAGCACGAGGAGCCGCCCGCGCGGCAGCAACTTCGCGGTCCGCGCGGCCCGGCGGACCGAGATCACCTTGTCCTCGGTGCCCCACACGACCAGCGTGGGAACCGTCACGTTGGGCGTCACCCGCCACAGCGATGCCGCGCCCCGCGCGAACCAGGTGCGGAAGATCCCGAACGTGCTGCGGGACATCGCCACGTTCGCCCAGGCCAGCTCGGCGCGCGCGCTGTGCTCCTCGACCAGCTCGGCCATCCGGTGCTCGGGGAAGGAGTCCGGGTCGGCGAAGCACAGCTTGATGACCATCTTGGCGCGCTGGTGCGCGGTGTAGGCGGCGAGCTTGCGCCGGGCGCGGCGGCCGACGAACGGCAGGTAGGCCAGCGCCATCAGCGGGTCGGACAGCCGGCGCGGGTCCGGCCGCCGGTCCGGCATCGCCGGCGAGATCAACGTCAGCGTCTTGACCAGCTCGGGGTGCCGCGCCGCGACGAGGAGCGAGACCGCGCCGCCCATCGAGTTGCCGATGAGGTGCACCGGGCCCGCGCCGAGCCCCTCCGCGAACCTGGCGACCACCTCGGCGTGCGCGTCGAGGCTGAAATCGAACGCGCGTTCCGGCTCGGAGAACCCGAAGCCGGGCAGGTCGATCGCCGCTCCCCCGGCCGTCGGCGCCAGCAGGGCGGCCAGGTCGGTCCAGTTCGTCGACGATCCGCCGAGGCCGTGCACGTAGAGGACGGTCTCCTCCGCCGCGCCCGGCGTGCGCCGGACGTGCAGCGAGACGCCGCCGACCTGCTCGGTTTTCCCCGGCCACGGCGGGAGTTTCGGGTCGAGTTCGGGTAACTCACGAGTGGACAGCGGTACGTGCGTGACGGGCACCCTGGGCGCCCCGGGATCCGGGGACGGCCGGGAAGCCGGGACGGTGTCGGTCATCAATCCAGGATGCCTACCCACCCGGCCCTTGGCGACTCGGCGATACCGGCGAGTAATCTCGAACGGGTTCTTTGGGAGGAAAGCATGACGGAGACTGCGGCGGCGCAACAGCGGGGAGTCCGGCTACCCCGGACCGAGCGGCGCGCTCAGCTTCTGGCCGCGGCGCAGCGGGTCTTCTCGGCAAACGGATACCACGCGGCGGCCATGGACGAGATCGCCGAGCAGGCGGGGGTCAGCAAGCCGGTGCTGTACCAGCACTTCCCGGGCAAGCTGGACCTCTACACCGCGCTGCTGGAGAACCACGTCGACGAGCTGGTCGCGCGCGTGAACGAGGCGCTCGCCTCGACCACCGACAACAAGCTCCGCGTGCGGGCCGCCGTCGGCGCGTTCTTCGACTTCGTCGCCAGCGAGACCGGCGCCTTCCGGATGATCTTCGAGTCCGACCTGCGGGGCGAGCCCGTCGTGCAGGAGGCCGTCGACCGCGCCACCACCGAGTGCGTCAACGCGATCACGGACACCATCACCGCCGACGCGGGCCTGGACGAGGGCCGGGCGCGCCTGCTGGCGGTCGGCCTGGTCGGGTTGAGCCAGGTCAGCGCCCGGTTCTGGCTGGCCCACCACAGCACGATGAGCCGCGAGGAGGCGGTGTCGCTGACCGCGACGCTCGCCTGGCGCGGCATCGGCGGCGGCTTCCCGCTCCAGCACACGCCAGGCGAGCCAGCCTAGTTCTCCAGCAGGCGGCTCAGCCGCTTCGCGACCTCGCGCGTCCGCTCGTAGGTCAGCTCGTGGCCGGCGCCGGGGAAGAGCACGAACTCCGCCTCCGGCAACTCCTCGGCGATCACGCGCGCGTGGTGCACCGGTGTGATCCGGTCCCGGTCGCCGACCATCACCACCGTCGGCGTGCCGCGCAGGCTCGCGAGCGCCTTGCGCCGGTCGTGGTCGGACATCGAGTCGCGGAAGCCGCCGACGCTGCGCGGGTGCGCGCGCAGGAACTGCTCCGTCATCGCCCGCACGTCGGCCCGCCGCACCTTCTTCCCGAACGCCAGCCACTTCACCGACGGCCGGGCCAGCGGCGCCGGGATCGGCACGTGCTCGGCGCCCCAGCGGTTGAGCAGCCGCCCGAACGTCTTGTCGACGCGCGCCGCCACCCGTCCGGCCCGCCCGTTCAGCCCGAGCGTGAGCCGGTCCATGTCGCAGCACGAGGTGGCGATGAACGCGACCCCGTCCACCCGCGATTCGACCAGCTCCGGGTGCCGCTCGGCCAGCGCCATCACGGTCATCCCGCCCATCGAGTGCCCGGCCAGTACGAGCCTGCCCTCCGGCGCCAGCTCCGCGATCAGCTCGGCGAGGTCGTCGGCCAGCTGCGCGACCGTCGCCGTCCCCGGCTTCGCCGGCTCCGACCAGCCGTGCCCGCGGTGGTCGTAGCGCAAGACCTGGACCCCGGTCGGCAGCAGCGGCAGGACCGGGTCCCACTCCAGGTGGTCCTGCGTCCACGCGTGCACCAGCACCAGGGTGACCGCGGCGTCGCGCGGTCCGGACAGCTCGACGTGGAGGGCGGTGCCGTCGCTCGTCGTGAAGCGACGGTCCGTCCCCCTCCGACGGACCGTCGCCGTCATCGGGCCCCCAGCAGGAAGGACTTGCGCCACCAGTACGTGCCCGGCTGGCCGACGAGCCCGGCGTCGTCGAGGAACGCCATGATGCGCTCGCCGGACCAGCGCAGGGTCTCGTGCCAGTGCGGGTTGTTCATGGCCGCCTCCCACGCCTCCCGCGGGTTGAGGCCGACCGCCTTGTAGACGCGCGGGTTGATCAGGCTGCGGGTGATCGCGAAGCTGACGACGGCGATGAGCCAGCGCTGGTAGAGCAGCTCGGCCTTGTTCAGCTTCGCCATGCCGCGGGTGACCTCCTCGCGGGCGAAGGTCACGTGCCGCGCCTCTTCGAGCACGTGGATGCGGTTGACCATGCGCACGAGCGGCTGGATGTCCTCGTCGGCCATGCTCTCCCGCTGGATCCGGTCGAGGATCTCCTCGGCGACCAGGATCGATCCGTACAGCGCGGGCCCGTAGCCGATGAACGGCAGCAGCTTGCCCAGCCGGTGCACGATCTTCACCGGGCCGTACGCCGGCGCGCCGACGGCTTCGACCGAGCGCGCGAACATCGTCGAGTGGCGGCACTCGTCGGCGATCTCGGCGAGCGCGTACTGCACGTGCCGCGTGGTCGGGTCGGAGTTGTAGACCTCCTTGAGCAGCAGCTGCATCAGCAGCACCTCGAAGAAGATGCCGTTGCTGGCGATGCTGGCGAGCTCGTGCTTGCCCAGTTCGAGTCGCTGTTCCTCGGTGAGCCGGTCCCACAGGTGGGTGCCGTAGAGCGAGCTGCGGCGCTCCAGCTGGAAGGGCTTGCCCTCGGCCAGCGGGGCGGACCAGTCGATGTCGACGTCGGGGTCGTAGAACTTGTTGGCCGAGGACTTCAGCAACCGGTCGGCGGTCTTCTCGCGGCCGTGGTCGTCCAGCGTTCGCGTCATCGCGTGCTCCCCACATTGTGTAACCCGTGGTAACAGTTACCTCTGGTAGCATGAGGCGCGTGACGGATCGTGTCAAGCGCAGCGGCAAGCACCCTTCGGCAGGCGAGCCGGCGACCGGCGACGCGCGCCGGGACCGGTGGCGCAAGCACCGGGTCGAGCGCCGGGCCGAGTTCGTCGAGGCGGCGCTGAAGGCGCTGGACGAGCGCGGTCCCGACCTGGCGATGGACGACGTGGCGGTCGCCGCCGGGGTCACCAAACCGGTGCTGTACCGGCACTTCGCAGACAAGGCCGACCTGTACGACGCGCTCGGCCAGCGGGGCACCGAGCTGCTGTTCTCGCGGCTGGTCCCGGCGATCAACGCGGAGCTGGCGCCGGTGCCGCGGATCCGCATGGCGCTGGACGCGTTCTTCACCGTCATCGAGGAGCACCCGAACCTGTACCGGCTGCTGGTGCGCGGCTCGTTCGCGGGCAAGCCGGCCGACGCCGACGTGGTGGCCGAGGACAAGGAACTGATCGCGACCGCGCTGACCGCCCTGCTCGGCGACTACATGCGGATGTTCAACATGGACTCCGGCGCGGCCGAGCCGTGGGCGTACGGGATCGTCGGGATGGTCCAGAACACCGGTGAGTGGTGGCTGGAGCGCCGGTCGATGAGCCGGGACAGCGTCGTGGAGTACCTGACGCAGATCATCTGGGCCGCGATCGACGGGCTGGCCCGCCAGCACGGGGTCACGATCGACCCGAACAAGCCGCTGGAGGAGAACAAGATCGTCCAGCTCGGACGGGTGCGCCCGAAGGAGGAGACGGATGTCGGCTGACGACGAAGACGGCTACACCGGTCCCGCGACGGTGGTGGTGGACGGCGCCGAGGTGCCGGTCGAGGTGGAGCTGAGGGGCCACTTCCAGCCCATCGACGGCTACTACCGCTGGTACGGCCGCATCGCGCCGAGCGCCCGGCTGGACGAGCTGTGCGGCGGCCGGAAGAAGAAGGGCGAGATCCGCACCCCGGACGGCTCCGCGACGGGCGAGCTGTCGGACCCCGACCCGTGGGGCCGCTACCGCATCCTGGGGACGAGCACGCCGCCGTTCACGGTGCCGAAAACGCTCGCCGAACTGGCCGACTGACGCGTCACGGAGTGGTCGAGGGGCACGGGGTGCCGCGCTCCTTGGCCGCGGCGTAGAGGTGGCAGCCGGTGGTCGCGCCGAGCAGGGCTCGCTTGGCGGAACCTGAAGACCAGCTCACCGCCGTAAGCGTCGCTGAACCGGATTTCGATCCCCGTGTCCGGGCCCGCGCGCTCGGTCTTGATCCGGTCGAAGCCGTTGCGCGAGTGGCTGTCGATGTCCTCGGCCTGCCGCAGCACCTCGCCCACCCGGTCGGCGAGTTCCGCATCGGCGAGGACGCGGGCCTCACACATGGCCGCAGCTGGTCAAGACGCCATCGCACGACCTGCGCCAAGCCGATCATCAGATCGGCTCCCGCCATTCCTCGGGGCGCGCAGCCGCAACATCACTGGAGTAATAAGCTCGACGGCTTTGCCGATACGCGGCGCGTAACCTGCCAGCAGCTCGCCGACCGGGATCAACGCGCACTCTACGAAACGACGAAAGGGGCGTCCACCTCGTGGTGAACGCCCCCTCCGCGAGAAGACTTACGAACCGACCGCGAACCCGACCCGGCGCACGTCCGAGGGCGCGATCTCCACGTAGGCGATCCGGTCCGACGGGACCAGGAACTTGCGGCCCTTCTCGTCGGTGAGGCTGAACAGGCCGTCCTCGGTCTTCAGCGCGTCGGCGACCAGCTTCTCGACCTCCTCGGCGGACTGGCCACTGGACACCACCAGCTCACGCGGGGTGTCCTTGATGCCGATCTTGACCTCCACCTGTTACCTCCGACTGGTTCTGCCACGTACTCCACCGCCCAGGCTAGCCCAGCCCGAGCACCTGCATCCGTTTGGTGTGCCCCTGCTGCAACCGCCGGAAGAGCCCGGCGATTCCCGACAGGTCGCCCGAGCCGGACACGATCAGCTCGGCCAGCGGGTCCCGCTCGGCCACCACGTACTGCGCCTGGGTCAGCGCCTCGCCGAGCAGCCGCCGTCCCCACAGCGCCAGCTTGTCCCGCGTCTTGGGGTCGGCCTCGATGCCGGCGGCGACCTCCCGCTCGGCGAACGCCGAGTGCCCGGTGTCGGCGAGCACCGTGACGACGAGGTCCTTGGTCTCCGGGTCCAGCCAGCTGCCCACCTCGCGGTAGAGGTCCGCCGCCAGCCCGTCCCCGACGTAGGCCTTGACCAGCGATTCCAGCCACGACTTCGGCGCGGTGGACGCGTGCCAGGCGTCGAACCGGGCCACGAACGGCGCCATCGCGTCCTCGACGCGCCTGCCGTGCTCGGCGAGGAACTTCGCCAGCATCTCGTAGTGCCCGATCTCGGCGGCCGCCATCGCCGACAGCGCGGCGCGCCCGGACAGGGTGGGCGCCTTCCGCGCGTCCTCCGCCATCCGGTCGAACGCGGACAATTCGCCGTAGGCGATGACCCCGAGCAGGTCGACGACGCCTTCGCTGATCTCTCGTGTCACGGCCGTGAGCGTACCGCCGTCACGGGGAGACGAATCTAACGTGGACACACCGGGCCGAAATGCCGAGGCCGGGGCCGTACCGGTTACAATTGGACGGGAAAGCTACCGCATCCGCAGTAGCGCGCCCCACCCGAGGCACACCCGCCTCGACTCGCCGGAGGACGAGCAGACCCCGGGCGCCACTGTGAGCGGCAGGTAATGCGCGTGCACGCCGTCCAGGCATTCCCGGTGGACCTTCCCGCCGGTTGAGTGCCGAATCTCGACCAGGCCGTGCGCGCTGGTAGAGAGAGGCGATCACACTGACCGCGAACATTCCCGACAACAACGAGATCGACCCGGTGGCCCTCGAGCACAGCGAGACGGGCGTCCCGGACACCGACACCTCCCACCCGCTGCAGGCCGACCACGTCGAACCGGCCACCCCCACCTTCGCCGAGCTGGGCGTCCGCCCCGAGATCGTGCGCGCGCTCGCCGAGGCCGGCATCGAGCACACCTTCGCCATCCAGGCCCTCACGCTGCCGCTCGCGCTGGCCGGCGACGACCTGATCGGCCAGGCCCGCACCGGCATGGGCAAGACGCTGGGCTTCGGCGTCCCGCTGCTGCAGCGCGTGGTCTCCCCCGGCGACGGCACCCCGCAGGCCCTGGTGGTCGTCCCGACCCGCGAGCTGTGCCTGCAGGTCACCCGCGACCTCACCGACGCGGGCAAGCACCTGAACGTGCGCACGCTGGCGATCTACGGCGGCCGCCCGTACGAGCAGCAGATCAGCGCCCTGCGCAAGGGCGTCGACGTGGTCGTCGGCACCCCGGGCCGCCTGCTGGACCTGGCCGAGCAGAAGGCGCTGGTCCTCGGCAAGGTCCGCGCGCTGGTGCTGGACGAGGCCGACGAGATGCTCGACCTGGGCTTCCTGCCCGACATCGAGCGCATCCTCGGCATGGTGCCCGACCAGCGGCAGACCATGCTGTTCTCGGCCACAATGCCGGACCCGATCATCAAGCTGGCCCGCACCTTCCTCAACCGCCCGACGCACGTGCGCGCCGAGGAGAACGACTCCAGCGCGGTGCACGAGCGCACCACCCAGTTCGCCTACCGGGCGCACTCGCTCGACAAGCCCGAGCTGATCGCCCGCGTGCTGCAGGCCAAGGACCGCGGCCTGACGATGATCTTCACCCGCACCAAGCGCACCGCGCAGAAGGTGGCCGACGACCTCGCCGAGCGCGGGTTCGCCGCCGCGGCGGTGCACGGCGACCTCGGCCAGGGCGCTCGCGAGCAGGCGCTGCGCGCGTTCCGCTCCGGCAAGGTCGACGTGCTGGTCGCCACCGACGTTGCCGCTCGCGGCATCGACGTCACCGACGTGACGCACGTGATCAACTACCAGACGCCCGAGGACGAGAGCACGTACGTGCACCGCATCGGCCGCACCGGCCGCGCGGGCAAGACCGGTGTCGCGATCACGCTGGTCGACTGGGACGACATGCACCGCTGGCAGGCCATCAACGACGCGCTCAAGCTCGACATGGCCGAGCCGGTCGAGACGTACTCGACGTCGAAGCACCTGTTCAGCGACCTGGACATCCCGGAGGACGCCACCGGGCGGCTGCCGCTGTCCAAGCGCACCCGCGCCGGCCTGGCCGCCGAGCCGGAGGAGCAGATGGGCGGCCGTCGCCGGAGCGGCGGCGCGACCACCCGCAACCGTCGCCGCACCCGCGGCGCCGCGAAGGCCGAGGGCGAGCAGGCCGAGGCCACCGGCGAGCCGTCGGGTGAGGAGCGCCGTCCGCGCCGCCGCACCCGCGGTGGCAAGGCGGTCGGCGACACCTCGGGCCCGGCGGAGAAGGGCCCGACCGAGCGCGAGGGCGGCGAGGCCGCGGAGCGTCCCGCCCGTCGCCGCCGCCGTCGCCGTTCGGGCTCGGCCAGCGCGACGGCGAACACGTCTGATACACCGGGTTCGGCAGACTGAGGCCGACCGGCGCCGCGGGGGCGCCGGCGAACACCGGGAGCAGGAACGTGAGCGAGCCCGAGGCGGGTGGACGGCACCGCCGTCCCGACGGGGGCGAGGTCGCCGGGCCGATCGGCGCGGAGGACGTGCTGGCCGGCGCTCCCGCCCCGGCGCCGGCTCCGGAACGGCCGCGACGCGAGCGGCCGTCCCCGTGGAACCGGCCCCGTGACCGGGTCGTCGCGGTCCTGATCGTCGTCGTCGTGGCCGTCACCGGTGTCGTGATCTGGGCAGGCAGCGCGAGCCGGGCGACCATCCAGGAGACGTCCGCGCCGGGCGCTCCCCTGCCGCCCGCGCCGGCGACCGTGCCGCCGACGCTGCGCGAGCTGTGGCAGGCGCCCAGCGACTCGGCACCGGTCCCGATCGCCGAGGGCACGGCCGTGGCCACCGCGAACGGCGGCGAGATCGCCGGGCGCGACCCGCTGACCGGCGAGGTGCGCTGGCGCTACGCCCGCGACCTGACGCTGTGCACCGCCGCCGAGGCCTGGGGCCGGGTGCTGGCGGTGTACCGCAAGGACGGCGTGAACGGCGAGTCCGGCTGTTCCGAAGTGATCGGGCTCGGCATCGACACGGGCCTGCGCAAGGCGCAGCGCACCGGCAGCGCGCCGCTGGGCACGCGGCTGGTGACCGACGGCAGCCAGGTCACCGCGACCGGGCCCGAACTGCTCGTGACCTGGCGGGACGACCTCGTCGAGACCAACGAGTACGGCAAGGTCCCCGCCCTGGTGAACCCGAACAAGCAGCCGCGCACGGGCTGCACCTACGGCTCGGTCGCGATGGCGTCGGGCCGGCTCGGCGTGATCGAGCGGTGCCCCGGCGACCCCGGCGACCGGCTGACGGTGATGAAGTCCGTGCCCAAGGAGTCGGACGAGCCGCAGGTGTCGTTCAGCGCCATCGTGGCCGGGCACAACGCGAAGATGGTCGCGATGTCGGGTGATCACACGGCGGTCGCGTTGCCGGACCAGAGGCTGCTGGTGCTCTACGACGCCGACGGCGAGCAGACCGCGGCCTACCCGCTGGACCTGCCCGCGTCGGACCTGGCGCAGGACCCGGCCGGGCTGGCGCCGGTCACGTCGACGACGTCGGCGAACGTGTACTGGTTCACCGGGTCGAAGATGATGGCGCTGTCCCGGGACAACCTGACTCCACTGTGGACGTTGAACAGCGCGCTCGGCCCCGGGATCACCTTCGCGCACCAGCTGGTCGTGCCGATCCAGGGCGGGCTGGCGGTGCTGAACGAGTCGGACGGGTCGACGATCCGCACGATCGCGGTGGACCGGCACGGCTACACCGGGCCGGTGCGCCTGGCCGCGCTGGGGCCGGTGCTGCTCGAACAGCGTGGGAACACGCTGGTCGCGTTTTCGTGACGGCGCAGCTGACCCCTCACGGGGCGGAGAAGGTGCGCCTGCGGGGCCTGGCCGCGCTGCGCACGCCCGCTCCGGCGAAGGCGACCGTCGTGCTGGTGCCCGGGTACACCGGGTCCAAAGAGGACTTCGCGCCGCTGCTGGACGGCTTGGCGGACGGTGGTTTCCGCGCGGTCGCGATCGACCTGCCGGGCCAGTTCGAGTCGCCGGGCCCGCCTGACGAGGAGGCTTACCTGCCTGCCGCGCTGGGTTCCGTGGTGGCCGGGCTGATCTCGGACATCGACGGGCCGGTGGTGCTGCTCGGCCACTCCTACGGTGGGCTGGTGGCGCGGGCGGCGGTGCTGGCGGGCGCGCCGGTCGCGGGGTTGACGTTGCTGGACAGCGGACCCGGCGAGTTGCCGGAAGGCGCCCGGCGGCAGGCGTTGGGCGCGGGCGAGCCGGTGTTGCGGCAGTCCGGTTTGGACGAGGTGTACCGGGTGCGGGAGCAGGTGAGCGCGCGGTCGCCGTTGTGGACCGCGATGCCCACGGACCTGAAGGACTTCCTGCGACTGCGTTTCCTGGCCTCGAACCCGGCCGGGCTGCTCGGAATGGCGCGCGGCCTGCGCACGGAGCCGGACCGGGTGCCCGAACTCGCCGCGACGGGCGTGCCAACGCAGGTGATAGCCGGCGAACGCGACGACGCCTGGAGCGTCCCGGCACAGCGCGAAATGGCGGCCCGCCTGGGAGCGCCCTTCGAACTCATCCCCGGCGCGGCACACTCACCGAACACCGAAAACCCGGCTGTGTTGTTGAAGGTGCTGCTGACCAGGTGGCGGGAGTGGGTGGCCTAGTACTCCAGCCGCACTTCGTGATGTTGGTTGTGTCTTCGCTGGTAGTGGCT
>NZ_JAKGSD010000024.1 GCF_021654135.1 Amycolatopsis tucumanensis
AGCAGCCGTGTCAAGGCGGGAAAGAGTACCTTGACACGCCTGATCGGCGACTAAAAGCAGGCTGTGGATCGGGGGCGGGGGAGGTCTGGTTGGGGTAGTCGGTGGCGTTGCGTTGCCGGGTGGCGGTTTGTTAGTGCTGGGCGTGGTCCACTGGGAGGTCTTTGCCCCACGTGGTGTTCGGTGTTGCGCCGACCGTCACGGTGATCGAGCCGCCTCCGTTGATCACCTGCTCGGGTAGCCAGGACCTGTCGGTCGCCTTGCCGTTCACCGACACCGACTGCACGTAGATGTTCGTCGCCGACGCTCGTGGGGCGCTCACCGTGATCGTCGGACCGTCGTCGCGTTTGACCCACGCCTTTTCGAACATCGGGCTGGACAACAGCATCTCCGCGCGGCTCGGGGTCTGCGGGTACATGCCCAGCGCGGCGAACACGTACCAGGCCGACATGGTGCCCAGGTCATCGTTCCCGGGCAGGCCGCTCGGGCCCGTCCGGTACACCAACGATGCCATCGCCCGGACCGTCTCCTGCGTCTTCCACGGCTGCCCCAGCCCGTTGTACAACCACGGCGTGTGGATGCCGGGCTCGTTCGTCGGGTCGTAGCGGAAACCGTCGCCGCCCGTGGCCCATGAACCGTCGGGGCGGTGGAAGAACGCGTCGAGCCGTGCCGCGGCCACCGACGGGCCGCCCATCGCCGCCGCCAGGCCCGACACGTCGTGTTGCACCATCCACGTGTACGTCGCGCTGGTGCCCTGCGCGAAACCCACATCGGACGTCGCCGAGAACGGCTGCACCCAGCTGCCGTTCGCGAGCCGGGCCTGCTGGTAACCGCCCTCGGGGGTGGCCGCCGGGTTGAACGTGTTGCGCCACCAGCTCGCCCGCGGCATCAGCTCGCGGTACTCGGCGCCGCGCCCCAACCGCGACGCCCAGTCCGCCAACGCGAAATCGGCGGTCGCGTCCTCCAGCGTCTCCGCCGCGCCGCCCCAGCAGTGGCACGTGTCCTGCGGCGCGTACCCGAGCCGCTCGTACTCCGCCAGGTTCGGCCGCTGCCCCTCGCACTGCCCGGGGCAACCCGCGTCCGACAAGCCGGACGGGTGCGGCACCGTCGCCTGGCGCACCAGCGAGTCGAACGCGCCACGCACGTCGAAGTTCCGCACACCCATCGCGTAGAACCCGGCCAGCGTCGGCGCCGACGGGTCACCCGTCATGACGTGCGTGGGACCGTTGACGTGCACCCACCGGTCCCACACGCCGCCGTTCTGCTGCGCCAGGTTGTACAGCGACTGCGCGAAATCCCCCGCCACCCCGGGTTCCAGCAGCGCGAGCAGCTGCGTGTGCGCCCGGTACTGGTCCCAGCCGGAGAAGTTGCCGTACTGCGCCCGCTGCCCGCGCGCGAGCCGGTGCACCGCGAAGTCGCTGCCCAGGTAGGTGCCGTCGACGTCGCTGGCGATGTTCGGCTGCAGGAACGAGTGGTAGAGCGCGGTGTAGAACGTGGTGCGCTGGTCCTCGGTGCCGCCGGCGATCTCGATCGAGCGCAGCTGCTTCGACCAGGCCTCCCGCGCGTCCGCGGCCACCGACTCGACGTCGTCCTTCGGCTTGACCTCGGCGGACAGGTTCTTCCGCGCCGCGTCGAGGCTCGTGTACGAAATGCCGACCTTCATCGTGACGTCGGTGTCCGCGAAGCTGACGTAACCGCCCGATCCCCGGCCCGCGCGGTCGGCGCCGGTCGCGTAGCCCTCGCCGCCGCTCGCGGTCGTCGCGCCCGGCCGCAGCTGGTCGTTCACCCACGTGCCGGTGCCGGAAAACGCCTTGTCGAACGAAGCCACGAAGTACAGGCGGTAGTAGCTCTTGCGGTTGTTGATCCCGCCGTTGGCGCGGCGGCCGCAGAACGCGCCGGTCAGCACGGAACCGGTGACCGTGCGGGTCGCCGGGTCGATGGTGATCTCGGCGTCCTCGCTGCCGTTGAGCGAGTTGGACACCCGGAACAGCAGGTTCGCGGTCTTGCCCGCGGGGAAGGTGAACTCCCCGACACCGGCCCGGGTGGTGACGGCCAGATCGGCGGTGGCGCCCGAGTCCAGGCCGACGCGGTAGTGCCCGGGTTCGGCGAGCTCGTTGTCGTGGCTGAAGTTGCTCGCGTAGATCTCGTCGCGGGTGTCGGCGGTCGGCGAGGACGTCACGTCACCGGCGAACGGCATGATCGGCACGTCACCGGCGGCGCCGGGGTGGCAGCCCGCGCCGTTGACGTGGGTCAGCGCGAAACCCCGCACGCGCGGCGTGTTGTAGGCGTAACCGTTGGCGCCCGCGGCGTTCGTCTGGTCGCCTGCCGTGGTGGTCGGGCTCCACGAGATCATCCCGAAGGGCCGCACCGCCCCGGGATAGGTGTTGCCGCCGCCCGCGGAACCGATGAGCGGGTCGACGTAGCGGGCGGGGTCGGTGACCTTGGCGGGCGCCGCGTCAGCGGGCGGCGCGACGAGGAGGGAGCCGGCCATCGCGGCGGCCAGGAGGGTGCGGATCACACGAGGATCTCACCCGCTGGTGCTGTCCAGGACGTGAACGATCTTCGTCCTAGGGGTGATCCCTTCGGTACGCGGCGGGGGTGGTGCCCAGCCGGCCGCGCATCACCCGGGTCAGGTGCTCCTGGTGGGAGAACCCGCACCGCACGGCGACTTCGGGGATCGGCAGCGTGCTGCCACGCAGCAGCCGGCAGGCGTGCTCGACGCGCAGGCGCATCAGGTACCGGTGCGGGGTTTCGCCGGTCGCGGCCTTGAACCGGCGGGTGAACTGGCTGACGCTCAGCGCCGCGACGGCCGCGAGCTCCGCCAGCGGCAGCGGTTCCGCGAGCCGCTGCTCCATGAGCTCCCGCACCGCGGCGAGCTGCGTCCGGGACAGCGCGGCCGACTCCGGCTCCACGGCCGTCCCGTAGCGGTGCGCGAGGTGCGCCGCGAGCAGCCCGGCGAGGTGGTCGACGTAGGTCCGGGCCGTCGGCGTCCACTGCCGCAGCACGCCGTCCAGGCCCAGCATCACCTGCTCGGCCAGCGGATCGGCGACCACGACCTCCTCGCCGAGGCCGACCGGGCCACCGGCCGCGTCGCGCAGCACCGAGTCGGGCAGGTAGGCGTGCACGGTCCGCAGCTTCCCGCCGAGTTCCACGGTGAGATCGCGGCCGGCCGGGTGGAGGAACAGCCCGCCGGCGGGGATGTGCGCCACCTGGTGCCGCCCGCGGCGCACGGTCACCGGGCCGTCGAGGTGCAGGATCACCAGGTGGGTGCCCGCCGCGTCGAAGCTCGCGCGGTAGGGCGCTTCGGCCTGCGTCGAGACGTAGAGCCGGTCCCACCCGAGGCCCGCGCTGGAGCGGGCCGGGTGGATCCACGGCTGGCGCAGGATGCCGTTGGTGTCGGCCAGGCTCAGCTCGGGCACGCGTCCTCCTCGGCGTCGAGGTCGTGCCCAGTCTAGGTCGCCGTCAGGCGCGCGAAAGGTGGTGACGAGTCCGCGGAGCCGGAGCGGTCCGGATCTCCGGGCGGGCGGCCTCCAGCCGGCGGGCGGCCACCTCGCCGCGGATCCGGAGCGCGTCGCGGTCTTCGACGTCGAAGCTGCCGGACATCCGGGACGGCGCCTGGCGGCGGTGGTTGCGGTTGAGGCCCCACACGATCAGGGCGATGAGCAGGAGGAACATCAGCAATTCGGTCATGGCAGAAATTATTCGCTCCGCCAGAACCTGCCACGAGTGGCAGAACGGTCCTTGTCCGGCAAAATTCTGCCAGTTACTCTGACGGCATGCTCCGCACCGTGGCCGCCGTGCTGGTCGATCGTGCCGCCGTCTTCGAGTTCGGCGTCGTCTGCGAGGTCTTCGGCATCGACCGGACCGAGGACGGCGTGCCGCCCATCGAGTTCCGCGTGTGCGGCGAACGGCCAGGCGAACCCCTCCGGTCCGGCGTCGGCGTGCAGTTCATCCCCGAGCACGGCCTCGACGGGCTGGACGGCGCCGACCTGGTCGCCATCCCGGCGGCCGCCGTTCGCGACGACTACCCGCCCGCGGTGCTCGACGCCATCCGGCGGGCCCACGCGAACGGCGCCACCCTCCTGACCGTCTGCAGCGGCGCGTTCCTGCTCGCCGCCACCGGCCTGCTCAACGGCCGCCCGTGCACCACGCACTGGAAGCACATCGACGAGTTCAAGCAGCGGTTCCCCGAGGCGATCCTCGATCCGGACGTGCTGTTCGTCGACGACGGCGACATCATCACCAGCGCGGGCACCGCGGCCGGGATCGACGCGAGCCTGCACTTCGTGCGCCGCGAACTGGGCTCGGCGGTGGCCACCGCGATCGCTCGCCGCATGGTCGTGCCTCCGCAGCGCGACGGCGGCCAGCGGCAGTTCGTCGAACTGCCCATGCCGGAGTCCACTGCGGACAGTCTGGAACCGGTGCTGACGTGGATGGTCGAGAACCTCGCCGAGGAGCACACGGTCCCGGCGCTGGCCCGGCGCGCCCAGATGTCGGAGCGGACCTTCGCCCGCCGGTTCGCCGCGGAAACCGGCACCACGCCGGTGAAGTGGCTGACCACGCAACGCGTCCTGCACGCCCGCACGCTGCTGGAGACCACCCGGCTGAGCGTCGAGGAGATCGCGCGCGAGTGCGGGTTCAGCACGGGCGCCCTGCTCCGGCACCACTTCCACCGGGTGATCGGGGTGTCCCCGCACGACTACCGGCGCACGTTCGCCGGTTCGTGAGGCATGCTGGGCCGCGTGGCCTATGACGTAACCGCAGTACGCAAGCACTTCCCGGCGCTCGACGAGGGCGCCGCGCACTTCGACGGCCCCGGCGGCTCGCAGGTGCCGGACGTGGTCGGCGAGGCCGTCGCCAGGACGTTGTGCGCCGCGATCGCCAACCGCGGCTCGGTCACCGCGGCCGAGCGCCGCGCCGACGCGATCGTCGCCGAGGCGCGCCAGGCCGCCGCCGACCTGCTCGGCGCCCAGCCCGGCGGCGTCGTGTTCGGGCGCAGCATGACCCAGCTGACCTACGACTTCTCCCGCGCGCTGGCGAAGACCTGGCAGCCTGGCGACGAGGTGGTGGTGACCCGCCTCGACCACGACGCCAACATCCGGCCGTGGGTGCACGCGGCGGAGGCGCGCGGGGTCGCGGTGCGGTGGGCGGACTTCGACCCGGCGACCGGTGAGCTGCCGGTCGAGGCCGTGACCGGGTTGCTGTCGGACCGCACCCGGCTGGTGGCGGTGACCGCGGCGTCCAACCTGCTCGGCACGCGCCCGGACATCCCGGCGATCGCCGCGGCGGTGCACGAAACCGCGGCGCTGCTCTACGTCGACGGTGTGCACCTCACGCCGCACGCGCCGGTCGACGTCACGGCGCTGGGCGCGGACTTCTACGGCTGCTCGCCGTACAAGTTCCTCGGCCCGCACCTGGGGCTGGTCGCGGCAGCGCCCGAGCTGCTGGAGACCCTGCACCCGGACAAGCTGGCGCCGTCCACGAACGCCGTGCCGGAGCGGTTCGAGCTGGGCACGCTGCCGTACGAACTGCTCGCCGGGACCACCGCGGCGATCGACTTCCTGGCGGACCTGGTGCCCGGCGACGGCACCCGGCGGCAGCGGCTGCTGCGGTCGCTGACCGAGCTGGAGGAGCACGAGCAGGCCCTGCTCGACCGGCTCGACGCGGGCCTCGCGGACATCCCCGGCGTGACCCGGTACGGCTCCCCCACCCGGCGCCGCACGCCCACCGTCCTGTTCTCCGTCGAGGGTGTGCCGTCGCAGGTGGTCTACGAGCGGCTCGGCGCGCAGGGCGTGAACGCGCCCGCGGGCAGCTTCTACGCGCTGGAATGCTCCCGCCACCTGGGGCTCGGCGACACCGGAGCGGTCCGGGCCGGCATCGCGCCCTACACGACGGCCGCCGAGGTCGACCGGCTCCTCGACGGGGTCCGCAGCCTCTGACCGGGCGAGGTGCACAGGCGCGACGGCGAGCCTGTGCACCTCGCACAGTGACCGGGGCGTTGGCGCTGTTTACGGTGCTGGGAACCGTTTCCTCTCCGGATAAGGAGGTCGGCATGGCCTCGTCAGTCGGTGTCGACGACTACGCCCTCACCAGAGTCCCGGACAGCGCCCGCTACTCGTGGTGGTCCGTCGCGATCCAACGGTTCGGCCAGGTGTCCGCGCTGTCGCAGTTCCTGCTCGGCGCTACCGTCGGCTTCGGGATGGGCTTCTGGCAGGCGTTCCTCGCGTTCACCCTGGGCTCGGTCATCCTCGAGCTCATCACGATCCTCGTCGGCGTGATCGGCATGCGCGAAGGCCTGTCGACCTCGATGATCGCCCGCTGGACCGGCTTCGGCCGCGGCGGGTCGGCGCTGATCGGGCTCGCGATCGGGATCAGCCTCATCGGCTGGTTCGGCATCCAGTCCGCGGTGTCCGCGCAGGGCCTCGTCTCGCTCATCGGCGGCCTGCCGGAGTGGGCGTGGGCGCTGGTGTTCGGCCTGGTCGTGACCGCGATCGTGGTGCGTGGCTTCCATTCGATGGCGTGGACGGCGTACCTGACCGTGCCCGCGTTCCTGATCCTGGTCGGCTGGTCGATCATCTCCGAGCTGTCCAGCCACGACGTCGGCGCGCTGGTGTCGTCGGCGCCGCCAGGCCCGGGCCTGAGCCTGCTGGAGGGCACCACGCTGGTCGCCGGCGGGTTCATCGTCGGCGCGGTGATCACGCCGGACATGACGCGGTTCAACCGCACCACCGGTGACGTCGTCAAGCAGACCCTGGTCGGCATCACGCTCGGCGAGTACGTGATCGGCATGGCCGGTGTGCTCCTGGCGCACGCGGTGAAGTCGGCCGAGATCACCACCATCGTCACGTCGTCGGTCGGCTGGGTCGGCCTGCTGATCGTGATCGCCGGGACCATCAAGATCAACGACTGGAACCTGTACTCGTCCGGGCTCGGCGTCGTGAACTTCATCGGCACCGTGTCCGGCCGCAAGGCCCACCGCGGCCTGATCACCGCGGTGCTCGGCATCGTCGGCAGCGTCCTCGCGGCGGCCGGGATCCTCGGGGCGTTCAGCGACTTCCTCACCCTGCTCGGCGTCGCGTTCCCGCCGATCGCCGGGATCATGGTGGCCGAGTACTTCGTGGTCAAGAAGTGGCGCGGCGAGCTGGAAGCCGCGCGCGCCAAGGGAACCGTGCCCGAGGACGCCCCCGTGTGGGTGCCGGCCACCATCGTGGTCTGGGTCGCCTCCGCGTTGATCGGCAAGTTCGTCGAGTGGGGCCTGCCCAGCATCAACTCGCTCGTCGTGGCCTTCCTGCTCTACGTGATCGCCGGGAAGCTCGGCCTCATCCGGGGTGTCGGCCGCAGCCGCACCGCCGACGCCGACCCGGTTCCCGCCGTCTAAGAAAGGAAATCCCAGTGCGCATCGGCATCGACGTCGGCGGCACCAACACCGACGCGGTCCTGCTGGACGGGCGGCAGGTGCTCGCCTCGATCAAGACCAGCACCACCGAGGACGTCACCTCCGGCATCGTCGCCGCGATCAACGGCCTGCAGCAGCAGCGCGCGTTCGACCCGGCCGCGGTGCAGGCGGTGATGATCGGCACCACGCACTTCATCAACGCGCTCGTCGAGGCGCACCGGCTCGCGCCGACCGCCGCGGTGCGGCTCAGCCTGCCCGCCGGCGCGTCGCTGCCGCCGATGGTGGACTGGCCGCAGCGGCTGGTCGACGCCGTGTCCGGGCGCAGCTACCTGGTGCACGGCGGGCACGAGTTCGACGGCCGCCACATCGCCGAGCTCGACGAGTCCGAGCTGCGCAAGGCGGCCGAGGACATGGGCGCCAACGGGGTGCGCAGCGTCGCGATCACCTCGGTCTTCTCCCCCGTGAACGCCGAGTTCGAGGCGCGCGCGGCGGAGATCATCGCCGCCCAGCTGCCGGACGTGGCGATCTCGCTGTCCCACGAGATCGGCCGCATCGGGCTGCTGGAGCGGGAGAACGCGACCGTCATCAACGCCGCGCTGCGGGAACTCGCCGCGCACATCGTGGACGGCCTGGCCGCGTCGGTGTCCGGCGCGGGCATCACCGCGCCGCTGTACCTGAGCCAGAACGACGGCACGCTGATGGACGTCGACTTCGCCCGCCGCTACCCGGTGGCGACGTTCGCGTCCGGCCCGACCAACTCGATGCGCGGCGCCGCCGTGCTGTCCGGTTTGGACACCTGCGCGGTCGTCGACGTCGGCGGCACGACCAGCGATGTCGGCGTGTTGCGGCAGGGCTTCCCGCGCGAGGCGACCACGGACGTCAGCGTCGCCGGGATCCGCACCAACTTCCGCATGCCGGACGTGCTGTCGATCGGCATCGGCGGCGGCAGCCGGGTCCGCGGCGGCGCGGGTGACGTCACGGTCGGGCCGGACTCGGTGGGCTACGAGCTGACCTCGAAGGCCCTGGTCTTCGGCGGGGACACGCTCACCGCGACCGACATCGCGGTGGCCGCGGGCCGCGCCGAGATCGGCGACCCGAGCCTGGTCGCCCACCTCGACCGCGACCTGGTGCGGGCCGCGCTGGAGAAGATCGCGGCGGACGTCTCCGACGTCGTCGAGCGGATGCGCACCTCGGCCGAGCCGCTGCCGGTGGTCGCGGTCGGCGGTGGGTCGGTGCTGCTGCCGGACGAGCTGGCCGACGCGGGCAAGGTGCACCGGCCGGAGAACTACGCGGTCGCGAACGCGATCGGCGCGGCCATCGCGCAGATCGGCGGCGAGGTCGACCGGGTGTACGCGATCGAGCCCGGCCGCCGCGAAGCCGTGGTGGAGGAGGCGAAGCAGGAAGCCGTGGACCGCGCCATCGCCGCGGGGGCCAGCCCGGCCTCGGTCGGGATCGTCGACTTCGACGAGGTGCCCATCCCCTACCTGCCCGGCAACGCCACCCGCATCCGGGTCAAGGCCGTCGGCGACCTGCAGCTGGGAGCGTGACGATGCGCGAGATCACGATCGACCACCTCGACGACATCGCCCGCGGCGCCGCGATCCTCGGCACCGGCGGCGGTGGCGACCCCTACATCGGGCGCCTGCTGGCGTCCTCCGCGGTCCGCGACCACGGCCCGGTCGAGCTGGTGCCGCTGGAGGAGGTCGGCGACGACGCCGTGGTCCTGCCCGTCGCGATGATGGGCGCGCCGACGGTGATGGTCGAGAAGCTGCCCTCGGCCGAGCAGGTCGGGCTGGCCGCCCGCACCCTGGCCACCTACCTGGGCAAGGAGCTGACCCACATCGCGTGCGCCGAGGCCGGCGGGGTCAACTCGCTGATCCCGGTGGTCGCGGCGGCGCAGCTGGGCCTGCCCCTGGTGGACGCCGACGGGATGGGCCGGGCGTTCCCCGAGCTGCAGATGGTGCTGCCCACGCTGTACGGCATCCGCGCGACGCCGATGTCGATCGCCGACGAGAAGGGCAACCGCGGCGTCCTGGACACGGTGGACAACCACTGGGCGGAGCGGCTGGCGCGGTCGGCGACGATCGACATGGGCTGCTCGGCGATGATCAGCAACTACGCGATGTCCGGTGCGCAGGCCCGTGAATCGCTGGTGCCCGGCACCCTCAGCCTGTGCGCCGAGCTGGGCGTCGCGGTGCGGCAGGCGCGAGCCGAGCACGCCGATCCCGTCGCCCGCGTGGTCGAGCGGCTGGGCGGTCGCAAGTTGTTCACCGGCAAGGTCGTCGACGTCGCCCGGCGGACCGTCACCGGCTTCGCCCGCGGTGAGGCGAGGCTGTCCGGAATGGACGGTGACGCGGGCAGCGAGATGGTGCTGAAGTTCCAGAACGAGCACCTGGTCGCCGAGCGGGACGGCGTCGCGCAGGCGTCCGTGCCGGACCTGATCTGCTGCCTCGACCGCGAATCGGGCGAAGCCGTGACGACCGAGGGCCTGCGGTACGGCCAGCGCGTCACGGTCATCGCCGCGCCCGCGGACCCGCGCTGGCACACGCCGGAGGGCATCGAGCTGGCCGGGCCGCGGTACTTCGGCTACGACCTCGACCCGGTCGGGGTGCCCGCGTGAGCTGGACACTGACCGAGGACCACCTCGAAGATCTCGCGCGCGGCGCGGCCGTGCTCGGCACCGGGGGCGGCGGCGACCCGTACGTGGGCAGGCTGCTGGTGCGGCAGGCCATCCGCGAGCACGGGCCGATCACGATTCTCGACCCGTCCGAGGTCGGCGACCACGAACTGGTCGTGCCGACCGCGCAGATGGGCGCCCCGACCGTCGTGCACGAGAAGCTGCCCAGCGGCGCGGAACCCGTGCTGGCGCTGCGCACGCTGGAGAAGCACCTGGGCAAGCGGGCGAGCGCGACGATGCCGATCGAGTGCGGCGGCATCAACTCGATGATCCCGCTGGTCGTCGGCGCACGGCTGGGCCTGCCGGTGGTGGACGCGGACGGGATGGGCCGCGCGTTCCCCGAGCTGCAGATGGAGACCTTCGGCGTCTACGGCGTGCCCGGGTCGCCGATGGCGATCGGCGGTGAGCGCGGCGAGACGACGGTGATCGACACCGGGACCGACAACAAGCGGATGGAGTGGCTGGCGCGCGGCGTCACGATCCGGCTCGGCGGGGTCGCGCACATCGCCGAGTACGCGATGAGCGGCGCGGAGGTCAAGCGCACCGCGGTGCCGCGCACGTTGTCGCTGGCCCTGACGGTGGGCCGCACGATCCGCGAGGCGCGGGAACGCAACCTGGACCCGATCGCGGCCCTGTCGGAGGCGTTGCGCGACACGCTGTACCGGAACCTGCGGGTGCTGTTCCGCGGCAAGGTGTCCGATGTGGAGCGCCGCACCGAGGCGGGGTTCGCGCGCGGGCGGGCGCAGGCGGTGTCGTTCGACGGCGAGCACAAGCTGGAGCTGCTGTTCCAGAACGAGCACCTGCTGGCGCTGGTCGACGACGAGGTGCGGTGCCTGGTGCCGGACCTGATCTGCGTGCTGGAGTCCGAGTCGGCCGAGCCGATCACGACCGAGACGCTGCGCTACGGCCAGCGGGTCGTGGTGGTCGGCATCTCGACGCCGGACCTGATGCGCACGCCGGAGGCGCTGGCCACGTTCGGGCCGGCCGCGTTCGGGTTGTCCTACGAGTTCACGCCGGTGGAGGAGTTGGTATGAGCCTGGCGGATCGGGTCGTGGTGATCATCGGCGGCGGTTCGGGCATCGGGTTCGAGGTGGCGCGGCGGGCGGCCGACGCGGGAGCTCAGGTGTTCCTGGGCGGCCGCACCGCGTCCACGCTGGCGGCCGCGGCGGCGAAGATCGGCGCGCAGTGGCACGTCGTGGACAACACGGACTCCGACTCGCTGGCCGAGTTCTTCGGCGCCGTGCCACGCGTGGACCACCTGTTCACGCCCGGCGCGTCGTACCGGACCGGGCCGATGCGCGAGTTGTCCGACGAGGACGCGGCGAGCCCGTTCGTGACGAAGTTCTGGGGCCAGTACCACGCGGTCAAGCACGCGGCGCCGAAGCTGTCGCGCGACGGTTCGGTGGTGCTGATGTCCGGGGCGGCGAGCGTGCGGCCACCCGGACCCGCGCCCGCCTACGTCGCGTGCAACGCCGCGATCGAGGGGCTCGGCCGCGGGCTGGCGGTGGAGCTGGCGCCGGTGCGGGTCAACGTGGTCGCGCCCGGCACGATCGACGGGAACCTGTGGTCGCAGCGGCCGGCGGACGTCCGCGAGGCGAGCTTCGCGCAGTACCGCTCGGACACGGTGCTGCACCGCGTCGGCACCGAGTCCGAAGTGGCCGACGCGGTGCTCTACCTGTTCGGCGCCACCTTCACGACGGGCTCGACGCTCTACCCGGACGGCGGCTACTCGTTCCGGTAGGGCCGTTGGTCGGGTGTTTTTCGGCCGTCCGTGAGGTTGACTCTCCCGGATGAGAGCAGCACTCGCATCGGCCGCCGCCGTCGCCGCGATCCTGGCGACGGCGGCCCCGGCCTCGGCCATCAACTCCTACAACGCGACCCCGGCGCCCGAGCGCACCGAGGTCGGCGCGCTCGTCGCGACCTGGGACAACGACGCGAACCCAGCCACGCCGGACCGGGTGGACTGGGTGTGCTCGGGCACCATGGTCGACCGCGACACCTTCCTCACCGCGGCGCACTGCACCAGCGACTGGCCCGCCGGCGTGCGGTTCTTCGTGTCGCTCGACCAGGACGTGCAGTCCGGCCTCGACGCCGCCGCCCAGCAGTACCCGGGCGATCCCGCGGCGGTGGCACGGGCGGTCGCGGTGGAAGGCGTGGCGCACTCCGACCCGGCCTACCCGGGCAACTCGGCGGACGCGCACGACATCGCGGTCATCCAGCTGCCCGCGCAGCAGGTCGCCGCCCGGTGGTCGTTCACTCCCGCGCAGTTGCCCACAGCCGGGCAGCTGGACCAGCTCGGTCCGCGCGGCCTGAACAGCACGCCGTTCGTGGTCGCCGGCTACGGGACGCAGGAGGCGGTCAACGGCCCCGGCGGGCAGACCCACCCGGGCGGCGGCGTCCGGATGAAGGCGCCGGTCACCTTCGACGCGCTCAACAAGACGTGGGTGCGCCTGGCGATGACCGCGCCGCAGGGCAACGGCGGCGCCTGCTACGGCGACTCCGGCGGGCCGAACTTCGCCACGATCGGCGGCACGCGGACCCTGGTGTCCACGACGATCACCGGTGACGCGCCCTGCTACGCCACCAACGTGACCTACCGCCTGGACACCCCGTCCGCGCGCACGTTCCTGGCGCCGTTCACCGCGCTGCCGTAGGCACCCGGTACTCGCTGTCCCGCCGGTCGGTGATGAACATGTGCCCCGGCGAGTGGGTGATCGCGAACGGCGGCTTCGACGCCATCAGCGCCGCCTGCGGGGTGACCCCGCACGCCCAGAACACCGGCACGTCACCGGGTTCCGCCTCGACCGGGTCGCCGAAGTCGGGGCGGGACAGGTCGGCGATCCCGAGCCCGGCGGGGTCGCCGACGTGCACCGGCGCGCCGTGCACCGCGGGCATCGCGCCGCTGATCGCGATCGCCTCGTCGACCCGGCCTGCCGGGATCGGGCGCATCGACACGACCATCGGGCCGTGCAGCCGCCCGGCAGGCCGGCATTCGCGGTTCGTCACGTACATCGACACGTTGCGGCCCTGCTCCAGGTGCCGCAGCGGGATCCCGGCCGCGAGCAGCCCGGTCTCGAACGTGAAGCTGCACCCGATCGAAAACGCGACCAGGTTCTCCTGCCACAGGCCGCTGACGTCGTCGACCTCCTCGGCCAGCTCGCCGTGCCGCCACACGCGGTAGCGCGGCAGGTCGCGGCTCAGGTCGGCGCCGGGGGCGAGCGTGGTCGCGGTGCTGCCCGGGTCGGTGACGTCCAGGACCGGGCACGGCTGCGGGTTGCGCTGGCAGAACAACAGCACGTCGTAGGCCCAGTCGCGCGGCACCGCGATCAGGTTGGTCTGCGTGAAACCGGTCGCCCACCCCGACGTCGGCGCCACGGTTCCGGCGCGGAACGCCGCGCGCGCCTGTTCCGGGGTCATGGTGGCTGGATCGTCTACCCTGGTCATACCTCCAGCTCAGCACATGAAGGCAAGCATGCGCATCACCGCGGCGGACGTGCCCGCACTCGAACGGGGCGTCGCGCTGCTCGGGTCGGGCGGTGGCGGCGACACGATGACGGCCGCGGCGCTGCTGCGCCAGCTCGTCACGCACGGGCGTGAACCGGACATCTCCGGCGCGCTGGACCCGTCCACACTCGTGATGCCGGTGGGAATCGTGGGCGCGACCGCCGCCTTCACCGAGAAACTGCCCAGCGGGGCGGAGTTCACGACCGCGGTGTCGGCGATCGAACGCTGGACCGGGGCCCGCGCCGGCGCGCTGGTGTCGATCGAGATCGGCGGGCTGAACGGGCTGATGCCGCTGGTCGCCGCCGTCGAGCTGGGCCTGCCGTGCGCCGACGCGGACCTGTCCGGACGCGGGCTGCCGAGGCTGGACCAGCTCTCCATCGCGGCGACCGGCCGCGGGCTGGCGCCTGCCGCGCTCGCCGAGCCCGGCGGTCAGGTGCTGGTGCTGGCGGCCGGCTCGGACGAATCGGTCGAGCGCGGCGCCCGCGCGTTCCTGGCCAGTTCCGGCGGCTGGGCGGCGATGGCGTTCGCCCCGGTGCCGGCGGGCGAACTGCCGCAGTGCGCGGTGATGGGCAGCGTCACCGGCGCGCTCGAACTGGGCAGGCGGGTGCTCGCGGCCGGGGAGGGCCCGGAGCCGGACCGGCTCGCCGAGGCCTGCGGCGGGCGGGTGCTCGCGATGGGCCGCGTGCTCGAGGTGTCCCGGCACCCCGGTCCCGGAGCGCACGGCCGCGCCGGCTTCGGCCGCGGCAGCGCGACGCTGACCGACCACCGCACCGGCGCACTGCTCCGGCTGGAGATGGAGAACGAGTACCTGCTGGCGCTGCGGGACGGCCATCCGGTGGCGTCCACCCCGGACGTGCTGGCCGTGGTCGATCACCGCACCGGCGTTCCGGTGCCGTGCGACGGGATCCGCGCCGGGATCGAGGTCGACGTGCTGCAGCTCGCCGCGGCGCCGTTCTGGACCGACCCGCGGCGGCTGCCGGTGCTGCGGCCACGCGCGTACGGCATCGACTCGGACCCGGTGCTCGCATGATCCTGCGCCGCCTGCTGGCCCTGCCGTCGTGGGCCGGTGTCCGGGTCGCCGCGGGCGAATCCGGGTTGGACCGTCCACTGGAGACGGTGCGGGCCACCCTCGACGCCGGGGACAGCCCCGGGCCGGGCGAGCTGCTGGTGCTGGCCCGGGAACTGCGTGGCACGGACTGGCAGATCGACGCCCTGCTGCGGCGCGGGGCGGACAGCGGCGCGGCGGGCCTGCTCCTGCCGGAGGTCGAACCGCTGACCGCGACCCGGCTGCTGGCCGACCGGCTCGCGATGCCGCTGCTGGTGACGGCGGCCCGGCCGCTGGACCTGCTCGTCGACGCCCGCCTGATGCTCGCCGCGCCGGAACTGGACCGCGCGAACCTCGTGCTGGCGACGCACCGGGCGCTCGGCGAACGGCTGCGCTCGCCGGAGGAGGTGGTCACCGCGCTGCGCGGGCTGCTGCGGTCGCCGGTCGCGTTGCTCGACGACCGGGGCGAGCCGGTGGCCGGGGAACTGGCGTCGGCCGGGCGGATCCGCGTCGGCGAGCCAGTGCCGCAGCGGGTAGACCTCGACGACGGCGTGCTGCTGGCGCACCCCGCGCTGCTGGCCGGCCCGGTGCTGTGGGTGGCGGCCGAGCTGACCGGCGCGGAGGCGGCGCGGGCGGACGTGGTGCCGCCAGCGCTGGCGGTCGCGGCCGGCGCGGTGCAGCGGTGGCTGCTGGCGAACCGGCTGGAGCTGGAACGGGACGCCCGGTCGCGCACCGCGCTGCTCGGCGACCTGCTGCGGCTGGACGCCGAGCCCGGCGCGGACCTGCGCCGCCGGGCGGCCGACGCCGGGTGGCGGCTGGGCGGCTGGCACGTCGGGCTGCGCATCGGTGTGGCGTCCAGTGTGGACACGGTGGCGCGGACGACCGAGGTGGTGCGCGCGCTGCGGGCCGAGCAGATCGCCGCGGTGGTCGTCGAGCACGGCGACGGCTGGACCGGGTGGGTGACGTTCGACCAGGAACCGACGGCCGAGCGGGTCCGCACGCTGGCCGCCGGGCTGCGGAAGGCGCACAAGGCGCTGCGGCGCACGCTCGGCGCGCACCTCGGGGTCGGCCGCCCGCACCCGCGCCCGGACGGCCTGGCCGCGACGATCGCCGAGGCCACCGACGCCGCGCGCCTGGCCGCGACCCGCCCGGAGTCGGGGCACTTCCTGCACGTCGACCAGCTGGGCATGGCGCAACTGCTGCTGGAGTGGACGCGGACGGACACCTTCGAGCCGGCGGCCCGCGCGCTGGTCGCCCCGCTGCGCAACGCGCCCGGTGACCTGGTGCGCACGCTGGCGGTGTACCTGGACGCGGAGTCCTCGATCGCGGAAACCGCGGCGGTGCTCGGCGTGCACCGCAACACGGTCACCGCGCGCGTCGCCCGGATCGAGCAGCTGCTGGGGGTGGACCTGTCCCGCCCGGACGACCGGCTGGCGCTGCACCTGGCCTCCCGGGCCATCACCCTGGCCGACTGAGCGGGACCGGTCAGCCGTCCGCGTCGAGTTTGGCCAGCAGGTGGTCCAGCTGCGCCAGTTCGTCGGCGTCGAGCGCGGCGAAGAACGGGGGCGGCTCGCTCAGGATGCGGTTCGCCGCGGCCGCCATCTCGGCGCCCGCGGGCGTCACCGTCACCAGCTTGCGGCGGCGGTCGTCCGGGTGGACGGTCCGCGACACCAGCCCGCGCTGTTCCAGGTCGTCCACCACGACCGTCGTGTAGGGACGGTCGGTGTCCAGGAGCTCGGCGAGCTCACCCAGGGTCAGCGGCCCTGGCACGAGCCGCCGCAGGGCCTTGGCCTTGAAGAAGCTCAGCCCGAGCGCGTCGGCGACCAGCCGGCGCCGGTCGTGCCGGTGCAGCACCAGGTCCTGCATCCGCTCCCAGACCCGCTCCGCGGCGGTCACGTCCGCGCCCCGGCCGGCTCGTCGAACAGCACCGTCGCCCGCCGGGCTGTCGCCATCGCCCACGGGGACGTCGTCAGCACGCCCAGCACCATCACCACCACGCCGCATCCGGCCATGATCCACCACGCGACGTGGCTCGCCGCGGGAAAGCCCGTCGTGAACGCGCCGGTGATGTGCGTCGTGACCACCGCGCCGAGCACCGCGACCCCGAGTGACGCCCCGACCTGCCTGCTCGTCGACGCCACCGCCGCGGCCACCCCGGCCTGCGTGCGCGGCATGCCGGACACCGCGGTGTTGGTGATCGGCGGGTTGAGCATCCCGAACCCGGCGCCGAACACGACGTAGGCCACCACCAGCCACGCGATCCCGGTGTCCGCGCCAAGCCGGGTCAGCAGCACCCCGCTCACCGCGAGCCCCAGTCCCCCGGTCACCAGCGGGATCCGCGAGCCGCGCGCGGCGACCAGCCTGCCGGACAGCGGCGCGAGCGCGAAGATCGCCAGCGCGCTGGGCAGCGTCAGCAACCCGGCGTGCAGCGGCGTGAACCCGCGGACGTTCTGCAGGTACAGCGCGTTGAGGAACAAAAACCCGCTCAGCCCGGCGAACCCGCACACCGCGATCACCGTCGCCCCGGAGAACGGCGTGCTCGCGAAGAACCTGGGGTCCAGCAACGGTTCCGCCCGCCGCCGCTCGTAGACGACGAGCCCGGCCGCGGCGACGGCCGCCACCGCGAAGCACGCCACGGTCAGCCCGGACAGCCAGCCGTGGTGCGGCGCCTCGATGATCCCGTACGTCAGGCTCGCCAGCGCCACCACGACCAGCAGCTGCCCGACCGGGTCGAGCCGGCGCGCCCGTGGCGCCTTCGACTCCGGCACGAACAACGCGGTCAGCACGAGCGCGGCGACCCCGACCGGGATGTTGATCCAGAAGATCGACCGCCACCCGACCGCGTCCACCAGCAGGCCGCCGACCACCGGGCCCAGCGCCATGCTCAGCCCGACGACCGCGCCCCAGATCCCGATCGCGCGCGCCCGTTCGCGCGCGTCGGTGAAGGTGTTGGTGATGATCGACATGGCGACCGGGTTCAGCATGCTGCCGCCGACCGCCTGCACCATCCGGAAGGCGATGAGCAGCCCGATGTTCGGCGCGACGCTGCACAGCAGGGAACCGAGCGTGAACAGCACCAGCCCGGCCTGGAACGTGCGCCGCCGCCCGATCCGGTCGGCGGTCGAGCCGGACAGCATCAGCAGGCTGGCCAGCACGAGCGTGTAGGCGTCGATCGTCCACTGCAGACTCGACACGCTCGCGGAGAAGTCGCGCTCGATGGACGGCAGCGCGAGGTTGACGATCGTGGTGTCCATCGAGACGACGAACAGGCTCAGGCAGCAGATCGCCAGCACCAGGAGCCGACGTCGCTGGGACAGTTCCGGCACACGCACCCCAAACGTTGTACTTCTATAACAGTTTTGACTGTACAACTTTCTGGCCAGCGGAACCACTGTGACTTCCGACGCCCCTGGACTTGAATCATCGAATGATTTAACGTTCGGAGCGCACGTACTCGACGGAGAGGAACAGGCTCGTGACGGGGCAGAGGCGCAGCGCGGCGTGGTTCGGGGCGACCGGCCGCGCGGGGATGATCTACCGGTCCTGGATGCGCAACCAGGGCTTCGGGGCCGAGGTGTTCGACGGCAGGCCGGTCATCGGCATCGCGACCAGCGCGTCGGAACTGGCGCCGTGCAACGCGCACCTGACCCGCGTGGCGGAGGCGGTCAAGCGCGGGGTGTGGCAGGCGGGCGGGTTCCCGCTGGAGTTCCCGACGATGGCCACCGGCGAGACGCTGATGCGGCCGACGGCGATGCTCTACCGCAACCTGATGGCGATGGAGGTCGAGGAGCTGATCCGCGCCAACCCGCTCGACGGCGTGGTGCTGCTCTCCGGCTGCGACAAGACGACCCCGGCGATGCTGATGGCCGCCGCGAGCGTCGACCTGCCCGCCGTGATGGTCACCGGCGGCCCGATGCTCAACGGCAAGTACCGCGGCGCGGACGTCGGCTCCGGCACGCACGTCTGGAAGTTCGAGGAGGAGCTCAAGGCCGGGCGCATGACCCAGGAGGAGTGCTTCTTCGCCGAGGGCTGCATGGCGCGCTCGAACGGGCACTGCATGACGATGGGCACCGCGTCGACGATGGCGTGCATGGCCGAGGCGCTGGGCATGCAGCTGCCCGGCTCGGCGACCTGGCCCGCGGTCGACGCGCGGCGGTTCGAGATCGGGCAGGCCGCCGGGCAGCGGATCGTGGAGATGGTCGAGGAGGACCTGCGCCCGTCGCACATCCTCACGCGCGAGGCGTTCGAGAACGCGATCCGGGTCAACGCCGCGATCGGCGGGTCGACGAACGCGATCATCCACCTGCTCGCGATCGCCGGGCGCGCCGAGGTGGACCTCACGCTCGACGACTTCGACACGCTCATCCGCGAGGTCCCGACGCTGGTGAACCTGATGCCGTCGGGCAAGTACCTGATGGAGGACTTCTGCTACGCCGGCGGCCTGCCGGTGGTGATGCGGCAGCTCGCCGAAGCCGGTCTGCTGCACACCGGCAGCGTTTCGGTGACCGGCAAGCCGGTCGGTGAGAACGTGGCCGGGGCGGAGAACTTCAACACCGACGTGATCACGACCGTCGAGGAGCCGTTCCAGCCGGCCGGCAACGGCACCGCGGTGCTGCGCGGCAACCTGTGCCCGGGTGGCGCGGTGATCAAGCAGTCGGCCGCGTCCCCGCACCTGCTCAAGCACCAGGGGCGGGCACTGGTGTTCGACACGGTCGAGGACTACCACGCCGTCGCCGACGACCCTGACCTCGACGTGGACGAGACGAGCATCCTGGTGATCCGCGGCGCCGGGCCGAAGGGCTACCCGGGCATGCCGGAAGTCTCGAACGTCGCGCTTCCCGCCAAGCTGCTGAAGGCGGGCGTGACGGACATGATCCGGATCTGCGACGGGCGGATGAGCGGCACCGGGTACGGCACGGTCGTGCTGCACGTGACACCGGAGTCCGCGGCGGGCGGGCCGCTCGCGCTGGTGCGCACCGGTGATCTGATCACGCTGGACGTGGCGGCGCGGACGCTGAACGTCGAGGTGTCCGACGAGGAGCTGGCCGCGCGGCGGGCGTCCTGGCAGGCGCCGGAATCGCCCTACACCAGCGGGTACACGTGGCTCTACACGGAGCACGTGCTACAGGCCGACCAGGGCGCGGACTTCGACTTCCTGCGCGGATCCCGGGGCCACTCGGTCCCGCGCGATTCGCACTAGGTGGCGTCGAGGCAGCAGGCGACGAAGTCGGCGACGACCGGGTTGTCGTCGTCGGCCGGGTGCCAGGCGATGCCGACGCGGGTCGGGCTGAGGCCGCGCACCGGGCGGTAGACGATGCCCGGCCGGGCGTAGAAGCGGGCGGCCGATTCGGGAGCGAGCGCGATGCCGTAGCCGTTGGCGATCGCGCTCAGCCACTCGTCCGGCTGGTCGGTCACCGCGCCGATGCGCGGCTCGCCCTCGCGTTCGTCCGCGCCGAGCCAGTGGTCGCGCCACCAGCCGGTCTCGGCCGGGGCGGCGACGTACGGCTCGTCCCACAGCTCGCGGAACTCGATCTCGTCGCGGCAGGCGAGCGGGTGGGAGGCGGGCAGCGCGACCCAGCGGGGTTCGCTGAGCAGCTCCCGCACGCGGAGTTCGTCCTGGCCGGGGAACGGGAGGCGCAGCAGCGCGACGTCGACGTCGGCCGCGGCGAGCCCGGCGGTCGGGTCCGACCAGGCGGCCTGCCGCATGTCGACCCGCCACCCCGGACGGCGGCGGCCGAACGCGGCGATGATGGCCGGCGTCGCCTCGTTGGCGGCGCTGGCCAGGAAGCCGACGCGCAGCACGCGCTTGCCGGCCGCACGGGTCTCGCGGCAGGCGTGGTCCCACCCGTCGAGCAGGGCGGGCACCCGGTCCGCCAGCACCCGGCCGGCGTCGGTGAGGGCCATCCCGTGGCGGGAGCGGGTGAACAGCGTCGTGCCGAGCTGCGCTTCGAGCTGTTTGATCTGCTTGGTGAGCGCGGGCTGGGACACGAAGAGCCGCTCCGCCGCGCGCGTGAGGTGCCCCTCCTCGGCGACGGCGGCGAAGTAGCGGAGCAGGCGCGTGTCCACGTCCATGCCTTCAGGTTATGAGAGCAGGTATTGGACGCGCTGCCGCCGCCGCGCCGAACCTGGTGGTCATGTACGTGACAGTGACTGTGCTGACGATCGTGCTGAACGCCGCGATCGCGATCGCGGACTTCGCCAGAGCGCGGTTCGTGCTGGCGAACTCCGCGGCGGTGGACGTGCCGGAGTCGTGGCTGCCGCTGCTGGGGGCGCTGAAAGCCGCCGGTGCCGTGGGGCTGCTGATCGGGCTGCTGGGGGTGCGGTGGATAGGGATCGCCGCGGCGGCCGGGCTGGTGTTGTTCTTCACGGGCGCGTTGGTGGCGCATGTGCGTGCCAGGGTGTTCGGCAACATCGCGGTGCCGGGACTGTTCCTGACCCTCGCCGCGACGAGCCTCGCGCTCAGCCCGTGAGCCGCAGCGGTGGGGTCGGGCCGGCCCGCACTGAAAGCCGCCGATGCCCCGGGCCGCTGATCGGACTGCGCTGGATCAGACTCGCCGCGACCTCCGGCTGGCGTGTTCTTCACCGGGGCACTGGTCGCGCACGTGCGGGCCAGTGTCACGACAACATCGCCGTGCCCGCCCTGTTCCTGGCCCTCGCCGAGACGAGCCTCGCACTCACCCCGTGAGCCACAGCGTGCCGGAATCTTGGCTGCCCGCCCTGGGGCGCTGAAAGCCGCCGATGCCCCGGGCCGCTGATCTGACTGCGCTGGATCAGACTCGCCGCGACCTCCGGGCTGGTGTGCTCTTCACCGGGGCACTGGTCGCCCACGTGCGCACTGCTCGGGGTGCGGTGGATCGGGATCGCCGCGGCGGCGGGGCCGGCATTGTTCTTCCTCGCGGCGCTCATCGCGCGTGCGCGCGCCCGGGGTTCAGCAACATCACCGTGCCGGGTTGTTGCGCTCAGCTGAGGGACCCGGGCGTCAGCAGACCGCCGGGGTCGGCAGGACGCCCGGCGGTCCGCCCGCCCCTCAGCCCTTGAGCTGAGGCAGCACCTTCGACGACCAGGCGTCGAAGAACTTGTCCTGCTCCGGGCCGATCTGCGACACGTACACCTCGTCGAACCCGGCGTCGGCGAACTGGCGCACCGCCTGCGCGTGCGCGTCGGCGTCCGGGCCGCACGGGATCTGGCCCGCGACCTGCTCCTCGGTCACCACCGGCACGGCCTGTTCGAAGTCCCGCGGCGTCGGCAGGATCCGGCCGAGGCTGCCGGGCAGCAGGTCGCTCGCCCACAGCCGGTGCGCGGTCTCCCGCGCCTGCTCCGCCGAATCGGCCCAGCACACCTTGAACCCGCCCTGGATCGGCCCCCGCCCGCCGGCTTCGCGGTAGGAGTGGACGAGCTCGCCGTCGGGCATCACTGTGGCGAAACCGTCCGCGATCTTCGCGATCCGGCGCGCCGTCTTCGGCCCGAACGCCGACACGTAGATCGGCACCGGCTGCTCCGGCAGCGTGTAGATGCGCGCCTGCTCGACCGTGTAGTGCTTGCCGTAGTGGGTGACCTGCTCGCCGGTGTGCAGCTTGCGGATCACCTCGACGGCCTCCTCCAGCATCTCCAGCCGCCGCGAGCCGGGCGGCCACGGATCGCCGAAGATGTGCTCGTTGAGCGCCTCACCCGAGCCGACCCCGAGCACGAACCGGCCCTCGCACTGCACGGCCGCCGTCGCCGCGGCCTGCGCGATGATCGCCGGGTGGATGCGCACCGTCGGGCAGGTCACCGCCGTCGTGATCGGCAACGAGACCGCCTGCGACAGCGCGCCGATCACCGACCACACGAACGGGCTGTTGCCCTGCTCACCGGTCCACGGGTGGAAGTGGTCGGAGATCCACAACCGCTCGAACCCGGCCTGTTCCGCCTTCTTCGCCTGTTCCACCAGCTCGCGAGGCCCGTGCTCTTCGCTGGACAGGAAGTATCCGACGCTCACCATGTGCCGGGGCTACCCGCGGAGCTCAACCCTCACGCACCGCGGCGAGCGGTTCGAACCCGGACATCTCCAGCACCCGCCGCACGGGTGACACGGGCGCGACGACCAGGTCCAGCTCCATCTGCAGCACCTTGAGCCGCCCGGCGAGGGTGAACAGCACACGCAGGCCCGAACTGTCCAAATAGGTCACGTCCGTGAGGTCGATCGAGACGCGCATGGCGTCGTTGTCGATCGCGGTGAAGATCTGGTCCTGGACGGTGGACGCGTTCGCGAGGTCGATCTCGCCGCTGACCCGCAGCAGGACGTGACCGCCGTCGTTTTCGGCGTCGACGGTGGCCGACGTCATTCCGCGGGCCCGATCGTGCGGCGGATCATGACTTCCGTCCCGTGCGCGTGGTGGTCGATGCGGACCTCGTCCCCGCAGCGGTGCATCAGCAGCGTTCCCCGGCCACGGTTCTCGCCACGCGGCGGTCGCCAGCGGCCCTCGTCACACACGGTCGCGATCACGTCCTGCCCCCGCAGTTCAATCCGCACCTTGATCACGCCGCCGGCGGGCCCGTAGGCGTGCTCCACGGCGTTCGAGGTGGCCTCGCCGACCGCGACCAGCAGGTCGGCCGTGGCGTCCGCGCTCGCGCCGACGACGGTCAGCCACCGCCGCATCGCGGACCGGACCTCCTTCAACGACTCCGGCACCGCCGGCACGGTCATCTCCAGCGGGCCGACGTCCGCGCCGTTCTGGCGGCGCACGGTCAGCAGCGCCACATCGTCGTCCGGGGTGTCCTCGCCGATCAGCTCGGCCATCACGTCGGCGCAGACGGTCTGGGCCTGACCCGGGTGCACGGCGGCGCGCAGGCGGTCGAGCCCGTCGTCGAGGGCGACGCCACGCCGCTCGACCAGGCCGTCGGTGTAGAAGCAGACCACCGAGCCCGGCGGCATCTCCGTCACCGTGACACGGCGGCGCACGTCTCGCAGGGCGCCGATCGGCGGGTCGACGGCGACGTCGAGCAGCCTGGCCCGTTCGCCCTCGCGGCCCTGCACGGGCACCAGGTGCCCGGCCGAGGACACGTGCAGGCGCTCGAAGTTCGGCTCGATCAGCGCGTACAGCACGGTGGCCATCATCCCCGGCTCGAAGTGCTGCATCTTGCGGTCAAGGTTGGCGAGCACTTCGGCGGGGTCGCCGCCCTCCAGCGCGAAGGCCCGCAACGCACTGCGCATCCGGCCCATGACGATCGCCGCGGGCAGGCCGTGCCCGACCACGTCGCCGATCACCACGCCGAGCCAGCCGTTGGGCAGGAGGAACACGTCGTACCAGTCGCCGGCGATGGCGCCCTCGTCACCGGGCACGTACCGCGCGGCGAGTTCGAGACCGGGCACGACCGGCAGCTGGGTCGGCAGGAGGCTGCGCTGCAGCTCGGCGGCCGCCGCGCGCTCGGCCTTGGAGCGCTGGGCGTGGGCGGCGAGCGCTATCCGGTCGGCGGCCAGCTGGAGCAGCTCGACGTCCTCCGGCGTGAACTCCCGCGGCGAGAGCGACCCGACGTGCAGCACGCCCAGGGCCTCGCCGCCGACCAGCAACGGGACGCCCAGCAGGGTCTGCAGGCCCTTCTCCCAGAGCAGCCGGTTGACCACCGTCGTCGAGTCGACCCGCTGCAGCTGCACCGGCTCGCGGCGGGCGACGACCTGCCCGGCGAAGCCCTTGCCGACCGGCACGCGGACGCCCTGCGCCACCTCGGTCTCGATGCCGCGCGCGGCGACCGCCACCAGCTCCCGACCGCCCGGTTCGAGCAGCAGGACAGCGGCGGTGTCGGAATGCAGGACCTGGCGGACGCGGTCCAGGAGCTCGGGAAGCAGGTCCTCGGTGGTGAGGTGGGCGAGCGCGCTGTCGCTGACGAGACCGATGCGCTGGAGCTTGTGTTCAGCTTCCAGTCGCGCGCTGGCCGATGTGGACATGATGCGAGACTAGCCCCTGCCCAGGTCGTAGAAACCTGTGGTTTCCGAGGATTCGGGTCATTCCCGCCACGGTTCCGCCTGAGTTGCCGGGGCGAGCAGGGTCGACGATACCGCAGGCCAGGCGGTGCTGTCCGGGTCGATCAACGCGAAATGGCCCGCATTGGGGAGGACGATCAGACGCGCACCGGGGTTGACCTCCCGGTAGGCGCGGGAGAGCTCCGGGGGAACCACCTCGTCCGCGTCGCCGTGCACGAGCACGACGAGCCCGGCCGGCGACGACAACCGCGCCGGGTCGAGTCCGTCCGGCGGGACGTCGCCGAGGAACGCGCGGACGGCGCCGTCGCCGAGGCCGAGCCGCGTGGCCAGGGCGAGGTCGGCGACCGGCGCCAGCGCGACGGTGGCGGTGAGGCCTGGTGGGGGCGCGGTCGCCGCGGCCAGCAGGGCGAGGTGGCCGCCCGCGGAATGCCCGGTCAGGACCACCCGGCCCTCGAACTGCCCGGCGAGTTTCACCGGCAGGTCACGCAGCGCGGCGGCGACGTCGGCGGCGGCGAGGCGGGGCTCGCCGGGGACGCGGCGGTACTCGATCGAGAGGACGTTCGCGCCCGTCCGTGCCAGGGCCGACGCCATCGGCCGGGTGTGCAGCCGGTCGTAGGCGGGCCGCCAGAAGCCCCCGTGGACGACGACGATCAAGGGCGCGTCCGGGCGGCCCTGCCAGTGGTCGGCGACGTGGTCGGGCTCCGGGCCGTAGCGGAACTGCCCGTCCGGCTCCGGCGCCGGGCGGGTGAGGACCGAACGATCTTCCGTCATCGGCCGGCCGCCTCCACAAAATCACTCGTTCGGGTGGCGCGGGGCGCGCCCGCGCCATGGGCTCGGTGTTGCCGGGCCGGTATTGGACCTCGGCGGGCCCGCCTTGCCGGGCCGGCGCCACGGGGGGTTGGTGTTTCGACCCGGACCCGCGGCCACGTCCGGCCTTGCGGCCGACGACGCGCCCAGTGGTGCGACCCAGTCTCACTACCTGGCGTCGCGGCCCGGCTTCGCAGCCGGGCCGGTCTTGCGCCCAGTGTTGCGGCCGACCCCGCGGGCCGACCCGCGACCCGACCCCGCCGCCCGACCCTGCGGGCCCCGCGCCCGGAAGCGCGGGCCCGCACCGGAATCACCCTCGCTCGATGAGGTGTCCGATGACGTCCGGGCCGGGGTGGGGGGCTCCCGAGGCGTCGCGGCGGACGGTGGGCTCCGGGAGCTCCACCGGGTCGCCGTTCTTCGACGCTCCGGCGGGCCGGGGGCCCACCCAGCCGACCGTCAGGCGCGTCTCCCCCTTCAGGAAGCGCTGCGCCCGCACCCCGCCGGTCGCGCGGCCCTTCGCCGGGTACTCAGCGAACGGCGTCATCTTCACGCTCGCCCCCGTGGCCGTCACCACCATCGGCTCGCCGTGCTCGGCGTCGTCCGTGCGGATCGCCCCGAAGAACACCACCTCGGCGTCCGCGGCGAGCTTGATGCCCGCCATGCCGCCGCCCTTGAGGCCCTGCGGCCGCACCAGCGAAGCCGGGAACCGCAGCAGCGAGGCGTCCGACGTGACGAACGCGAACGTCTCCTCACCATCGGCCAGCCACGCCGCGCCGACGACCTCGTCGCCGTCCTTCAACCCGATGATCTCGAACTCGTCGGACCGCACCGGCCAGTCCGGCGCCACCACCTTCACCACGCCCTGCCGCGTGCCGAGCGCGAGACCGGGCGACCCGGCCGCCTGCTCGCCCAGCGGCGCGATGCCGATGACCTTCTCGCCCTTGTCCAGCGGCACCAGCTCCCGCGCGGCCATCCCGCCGCGCAGCGACACCGTCCCGGACTGCTCCGGCAGCACGGGCAGCGGCAGCACGTCCGTCTTGAACGCCCGCCCGCGGCTGGTCACCAGCAGCACCTGGCCGCGCGCGGTCGAGTGCACCATCGCCGCGACCGCGTCGTGCTTCACCCGGCCGTTGCGGCGGCGGCCCTCCGGCGCCTCCTCCGACTCGGCCGCCGTGCGGGCGACCAGGCCGGTGGCGGACAGGATCACCTGGCACGGGTCGTCGGCGACCTCCAGCGGCCCGGCCGGCTTCGACGCGGCCAGCACCTCCTTGAGGTCGCCGTCGATCAGCGCCGTGCGCCGCTCGGTCTTGAAGTCCTTGGCGATCTTGGCCAGCTCGTTGGAGACGACCTTCTTCAGCTCGCGGTCGTCGTCGAGGATCTTGGTCAGCTCGGCGATCTCGGCGCGCAGCTTCTCCTGCTCGTCCTCGAGTTCGAGCTTGTCGTACTTGGTGAGCCGGCGCAGCGGCGTGTCCAGGATGTAGGTGGCCTGGATCTCGGACAGCTTGAACCGCTTCATCAGGCCGTCCTTGGCCTGCGCGGCGTCGTCGCTGTTGCGGATCAGCCGGATCACCTTGTCGATGTCCAGCAGCGCGATCAGCAGGCCCTCGACCAGGTGCAGCCGCTCCTCGCGCTTGCGGCGCCGGTACTTCGTGCGCCGCGTGACCACGTCGTAGCGGTGCTCAAGGAACACCTCGAGCAGCTGCTTGAGACCCAGCGTCTGCGGCTGGCCGTCGACCAGCACCAGGTTGTTGATGCCGAACGACTGCTCCAGCGGCGTGAGCCGGTAGAGGTCGGCCAGCAGCGGGTTCGGGTTGACCCCCACCTTGCACTCGATGACCAGGCGCGTGCCGTTCTCGCGGTCGGTGAGGTCCTTGACGTCGGCGATCCCGGTCAGCCGCTTGGACTTGTTGACCTCCTCGGTGATCTTCTCGATCACCTTCTCCGGCCCGACGCCGTAGGGCAGCTCGGTGACCGTGATCGCCTGGCGGCCGCGGCTGCCGGGCAGCGGGCCGATCTCGACCTTCGCCCGCATCCGGACCACGCCGCGGCCGGTCTCGTACGCCTTGCGCACCTCGTCCAGGCCCAGCAGCATCCCGCCGGTCGGCAGGTCGGGGCCCGGCACGAACTCCATCAGCTTGTCCAGGGTGGCGCCGGGGTGGTTGATCAGCCACCGCGCGGCCGCGATGACCTCGCCCATGTTGTGCGGGATCATGTTGGTCGCCATGCCGACCGCGATGCCGGACGTGCCGTTGACCAGCAGGTTCGGGTACGCGGCGGGCAGCACCGACGGCTCCATCAGGGAACCGTCGTAGTTCGGCCGGAAGTCGACGGTCTCCTCGCCCAGCTCGCCGACGAGCAGCATCGCCTCCGGCGACATGCGCGCCTCGGTGTACCGGGACGCGGCCGGGCCGTCGTCCGGGCTGCCGAAGTTGCCGTGGCCGTCGATGAGCGGCGCGTTCATCGAGAAGTCCTGCGCCAGGCGGACCATCGCGTCGTAGATCGCCGTGTCACCGTGCGGGTGGTAGCGGCCCATCACGTCGCCGACCACGCGCGAGGACTTCACGTACGCGTGGTTGGGCCGGTAGCCTGCCTCGTTCATCGAGAACAGGATCCGGCGGTGCACCGGCTTGAGGCCGTCGCGCGCGTCGGGCAGCGCGCGGGAGTGGATGACCGAGTAGGCGTACTCCAGGTAGGAGTCCTCGATCTCGGTCTTGACCGGGTTCTCGAAGACCTGCGCGCCGGCCTGGTCGAACGCTGCCGGATCGACCCGGGTGACGGCTGTCTTGGATCGGCGTGCCATTGCTGTTGTCTCCTAGGGGGAACTCAGACGTCGATCGCTTCGCGGTCCACGCGGGCGGCGGATTCGACGAGCCAGTTGCGCCGGGGTTCGACCTTCTCCCCCATCAGCAGCTCCAGCGCGGCCTCCGCGGCCTCCGCGTCGTCCAGCGTGATGCGGCGGACCGAGCGCGTCGCCGGGTTCATCGTGGTCTCCCACAGCTCGTCGGCGTCCATCTCGCCGAGGCCCTTGAACCGCGGGACCGGCTTGACGATCTGCTTGCCTGCGGCCTCCAGCTCGGCGACCTTCTGCTCCATCTCGCGCTGCGTGAAGGTGAAGATGGTCTCGGGGTTGCGGCCCTTCGTGACGATCTTGTGCAGCGGCGGCATCGCGGCGAACAGCCTGCCGTCCTCGATCACCGGCCGCATGTACTTCGCGAACAGGGTGATCAGCAGCGTCCGGATGTGCGAGCCGTCGACGTCGGCGTCGGCCATCAGGATGACGCGGCCGTAGCGCATCGCGGACAGGTCGAAGGTGCGGCCAGTGCCCGCGCCGAGCACCTGCACGATCGAGGCGATCTCGGCGTTCTTCAGCGTGTCGCCGAGCGAGGCCTTCTGCACGTTCAGGATCTTGCCGCGCAACGGCAGCAGCGCCTGGTACTCCGACACGCGCGCCATGCGGGCCGACCCGAGCGCGCTGTCGCCCTCGACGAGGAACAGCTCGCTGCGCGAGATGCCGGTGGTGCGGCAGTCGACGAGCTTCGGCGGCATCGCCGCGCCCTCCAGCGCGGTCTTGCGGCGCGCCGCGTCCTTCTGCTGCTTCTGCGTCAGCCGCACGCGCGCGGCGTCCACGATCTTCTGCAGCACGACCTTGGCCTCGGCCTTGGTCTTGCGGTTCTCCGTCCACTCCTTGAGGTGCCGCTCCACGATGCCCTGCACCACGCGGGTTATGCCGGAGGTGGACAGCTCGTCCTTGGTCTGCGAGGTGAACTGCGGCTCCGGGATGCGCACGTGGACGACCGCCGTCATGCCCTCGAGCACATCGTCGAGCGTCGGCAGGTCCTCCTTGGCCTTCAGCAGGCCGCGGGTGCGGGAAATGGCTTCCTGCAACGCCTTCGTCGCCCCGCGGTCGAAGCCGCGGCGGTGGGTGCCGCCGTGCACGTTGCGGATGGTGTTGGTGAAGCACTCGACCGTGCGCTCGTACCCGGTGCCCCAGCGCAGCGCGATCTCGACCTCGGCGTGACGCTCCACATTGGACCGCATGACGCCGTTGGCGTCGGCCGCGTTCTCCTTGTACGAGCCCTCGCCGCGGATGATCAGCGTGCCGGACACCGGCTTCTCGTCCGACGGCGCGAGGTACTCCACCATGTCCGCGAGGCCGTTGGGGAAGTGGAATGTCTCCTCGCTGATCGACCCCTCGGTGGCGGTGCGCAGCACGTACGTGACGCCCGGCACGAGGAACGCGGTGTTGCGCAGCTTGGTGCGCACCTGCTCGACGTCGAGCTCCGCGCCCTTCTCGAAGTACCGCGAGTCGTGCCAGTAGCGGATGGACGTGCCGGTGCGCTCGCCGCGCTTCATCTTGCCCCGGACGCGCAGCCCGGGCTGCGGCGTGAACTTCGCCTTCGGGCCGGGGCCGTCGAACACGCCCGGCGTGCCGTGCGCGAAGGACATCTCGTGCACCTTGCCGCCGTTGCGGACGGTGACGTCGAAACGGTGCGACAACGCGTTGACCGCGGAAGCGCCGACGCCGTGCAGGCCACCCGAGGTCTTGTAGCCGGAGCCGCCGAACTTGCCGCCCGCGTGCAGCCGGGTGAGCACCAGCTCGACGCCGGACAGACCGGACTTGGCGTGCACACCGGTCGGGATGCCGCGGCCGTCGTCGTCGACCTGGACGCTGCCGTCCGCGTGCAACGTGACGACCACCTTCGTGGCGTGACCTGCGACACCCTCGTCCGTCGAGTTGTCGACGATCTCGGTGAACAGGTGGTTCACGCCGCGGCTGTCGGTCGACCCGATGTACATGCCGGGGCGCTTCCGGACCGCTTCCAGGCCTTCCAGGTGGGTAAGGTCGTCGGCCCCGTAGAGAGGCTCAGCAGAAGCAGTCACAGGATCTTCTCTCCCAGTAGCGATTGGGGTGGTGCGGCACCAGGGCGCCGCGCGTATGCAGGGTAACGGAGGGCACCGACAACCCCGGGGATTGCGGCCTACTGCCGCCGTGCGGCGTGGATCGCGCCGACGAGCATGTCGAGCTCCGCGTCGAAGATCTCGTCGGCGGTGGCGGCGCGCAGGTGCGGTACCAGTGCTTTCAGTGTAGGCGCTGCCGAGCCCGCCCGTGCGGCTTCGAAGATCCCGGCGTGGTCGGGTCGCGGTGGGCGCCGCCCAGCACGACGTCCAAGAAGACCAGGTGGAAGCGCGCCTGGGCCGGTTCGTCCAGACCGGCGGCCCCGGCTCGGCGCGCGTGGCCCTGCGGCTCGGCGCCGGAACGGCGATGGCCGACTGCTCGGCGGGGTTCGCGCTGGTCGCGGGCGTGGCGCTGCTCGCGGCGAGGCCGGCGGTCGCTGCGGGGGGTGGTCGCTGCGGGGGCCGTGGTCACCGGCGTGACGGCGGTCGCCGTGAACGGCGGTGGTCGTCGCGGGGCGGTGGTCGCCGCGGTGGCGGTCGTCGCGGCGGGCGCGGTGGCCCCTCGCTACAGTGCTGACCGATGAGACGCAAGCCGCCCCCGTCCCCGCTGCCGCCGCGTGACGGGGTCAACGCGGCGCGCATCCGGACCCCGCCGGACGGCCCGTGGGACACCATCCGCGACTACCTGGTGCGCAAGCTGACCAAGCTAGACCCGGCGGTGATCGACGCGATGCTGGCCGAGGGCGCGATCGTCGGGGTGGACGGGCCGATCGACGCCGCGACGCCGTTCACGCCCAGCACTTTCCTGTGGTTCCACCGGGACCGCTGCGACGAGGTGCCGGTGCCGTTCGAGCTGACCGTGCTGCACGAGGACGACGTCCTGCTGGTGGTCGACAAGCCGCACTTCCTGGCCACCACGCCGCGTGGCGGGCACGTCCGGGAGACCGCGCTGGTGCGGCTGCGGCACACGCGGGGCCTGCCGGAACTCTCCCCCGCGCACCGCCTCGACCGGCTGACGGCGGGTGTGCTGATGTTCGTCAAGACCGCGGCGCACCGCAGCGCGTACCAGAACCTGTTCCGGGATCGCCTGGTGCACAAGGAGTACGAGGCGATCGCGCCCTACTCGCCGGAGCTGGCGCTGCCGCGTGTGGTGGAGAGCCGGATCGTGAAGAAGCGCGGCGTGCTCACCGCGCGGGAGCTGCCGGGGCCGGTGAACGCGCGGACGCACGTGGAGCTGATCGAGCACCGCGACGGGCTGGGCCGCTACCGGCTGGTGCCCGAAACCGGCCGCACGCACCAGCTGCGGGTGCACCTGAACTCGCTGGGAATCCCGATCCTGGGCGATCCGCTGTACCCGGAGGTGCGGGAGGTGCCGCCCGGTGAGTTCCGCCGTCCGCTGCAGCTGCTGGCGAAGGTGCTCGCGTTCACCGACCCGCTGACCGGCGCGGAGCACCGCTTCGAGAGCCGACTTCGCTTGGGCGCGTGGGATTCGGCGGACTGGTAGGACCGTCCACACCGGATCGCGGTCGCACTCCCGGCTACCGCCGAACATCCGCCGAGCACCCGGTCCCGGCCGGTGCGCGAACCGCCCTGCGGCGCCTCCGCCGCCGCGGATCCGACACCGTGGCAAACCTCAGGCAGCACGACGTCCTCACCGGCGGCGCAGACCGCCGCGCGCCGTCAGGAGCGGTCGCTCGGCGGGGCCAGCTCGATCTGCCGCTGCAGCGTCGTCCGGAACACGTCGTGCGCCGCGTCGCCGTGGCCGGCCGTTTCGACCACCACCACGCGGTCGTAGAGCACGTACGCCGCGGCGAAGCGGGCCAGCGGGGCGCCCACCGGGGTGCCGTACACGATCACACCCTCCAGCGACAGGTCCCGGTCCGCGGCCAGCCCCTGCAGCTCCACTCCCGCGCCGTACGCCCGCACCGCCCCGCGCGGATCGCCCGTCGCCAGCGCGTACAGGCCGATCGTCACCCCGGCCCGCACCGCGGTCTTGCGCACCCCGTCGCTCATCCCGGCCGTGGTCAGCACGTCTACCATCGGCTGCGGCAGCGACACCGTGCTGCGCAGCGCGGCGAGGGTGAACGGCCCGCTCGGGCCGGGCGCGCCGGGCGGTTCGACGAGGGCCAGCGCGCTGTGCTCGGGCGCCGGCTTCGCGTCCGGCGGGTCGGCAAGGCCGGCGTTGCGGGTGAGCAGGTACCCAGTCGCGGACACGGCGAGACCCAGCGCCAGCACCACGATGATCGCGATCCCGACGGTCAGTTCCCGGCGCTGCCGGCGGACGTCACTGGACACCGTCAGTAATTCCCTCCCCGCCGCAGATTACCGGGCATCAGTATCACCCGCGGCCCCAGTACCGGTAGCCTTCCGGCTCATGGTGGGACCTCGGGGGATCGACTGGACGGGCGAGCGCTGCGTGCCCTGGACGGACGACATCCAGGTGATCTACGAGCACTACCACCGCTACGCGCTCGCCGCCCGCTACGCCTTCGGCCGCCGCGTCCTCGACCTCGCCAGCGGCGAGGGCTACGGCAGCGCGCTGCTGGCCGCCCACGCGTCCGAGGTGATCGGCGTCGACATCGACGAGGCCAGCGTCGAGCACGCCCGCGCGCGCTACGGCGGGCAGCCGAACCTGCGGTTCACCACCGGCTCGATGACCGACCCGGACCTGCTCGCCGACGCCGGGAAGTTCGACGTCATCACCTGTTTCGAGGCGCTCGAGCACGTCGCCGAGCAGGACGAGCTGATGGCGCTGGTGCGCGCCCGCCTCGCGCCCGGCGGCGTCTTCTTCACCAGCACGCCGGACGTCCTCGTCTACACGCACGAGCACGGCAACGAAAACCCCTTCCACGTCAAGGAGTTGACCGAGCCGCAGTTCCGCGCGCTGCTCGGCGCGTCGTTCCGGCACGTGACGGTGCTGCGGCAGAACGTGGCGATCGGCTCGGTGCTCACCAGCGACCGCGAGCACGGCCCGGTGCTGTCGCAGCAGCTGCGCCGCACGGGCGAGGACAGCTGGTCGGTCGGCACCGGCGCGCCGCACACCTACCTCGTCGGCGTCGCCTCCGACAACCCGGTGGAGGTGCCCGCCGCGGCGACGATGCTGGACCCGCAGCTCGCGTTGCTCGGCGCGGCCGCCGAACGCGCCGCCGCGCCCCTGCGCGCCGAGATCGAACGGCTCACCAGCGACGACGGCGGCCCGAAGTACCGCAAGGTCATCGAGCGCTACCGGCCGCGGCGCCGCGCCACCGAAGGCCCGGTCACGGTCTCGACCAGCGACGACCCGCTCGTCAGCATCATCGTCCCGGTGCACGGGCAGTGGAGCTACACGCGCCGCTGCCTGCAGGCGATCGAGGACAGCGGCACGCGCGTGTCGTTCGAGGTCGTGGTGGTCGACGACGCCTCGCCGGACGATTCGGCCGAGCAGCTCGCCGCGTGCCCCGGTGTCCGGCTCGTGCGTGCCCCGGAGAACCTGGGGTTCCTGCGCGCCGTGAACCTCGGCGCCGCGCAGGCCCGCGGTGAACTGCTGGTGCTGCTGAACAACGACACCGAGGTCCGGCCCGGCTGGCTGGACGCGCTCACCGAGGTCGTCCGCGGCGACGAGAGCATCGGCCTGGCCGGGGCGAAGCTGGTCTACCCGGACGGCAGGCTGCAGGAGTGCGGCGGCATCGTGTTCGCCGACGGCAGCGCCGCCAACTACGGCCACGGCGACAACCCGGAAGACCCGCGCTACCAGGCCGTTCGCGACGTCGACTACTGCTCGGGCGCGGCGATCCTCGTGCGCCGGGACCTGTGGGAGCGGCTGGGCGGGTTCGACGAGCGCTACTCCCCCGCCTACTACGAGGACACCGATCTGGCGTTCGCGGTCCGTGCCGCGGGCCACCGCGTCGTGGTGGTCCCGAACGCGGTCGTCGTCCACCACGAGGGCGTCTCGCACGGCACCGACGTCATGCAGGGCGTCAAGCGGTACCAGGAGGTCAACCGCGAGGTCTTCACCGAGAAGTGGACGGGTGCCCTCGCGGAGCAGGCCGACCCGGGCACGCCGCTGTGGATCGCCCGCCAGCGCGTGCCCGGCCGGACCCAGCGCGACGGCGATCTGGTGCTGGTCGCCGACGTCACCGTGCCCACCCCGGACCGCGACTCCGGATCGGTGCGGTTGCGGTGCCTGCTGGACGAGCTGGTCGCGCTCGGTCACCGCGTGGTGTTCTGCCCGATGGGGCCGCCCGCGGACCCGGCGTACCTGGACCAGCTGCACCGCGCCGGGATCACCGTGCTCGCCGACAACGGCCTGCGCGAGCAGTTCCTGCACGAGGCGGGCAAGCACATCCGGCTGGCGCTGCTGTCCCGGCCGACCGTGGCCTGGCACCTCGCCGACCGCCTGCGGATCTGCGCGCCACAGGCGCGGATCGTGTTCGACACCGTCGACCTGCACTTCGTGCGCCTGTCCCGGGAGGCCGAGCTGGTGGAGCGGCTGGGCGGCGCGCCGGAGACGTCGACGATGCTGCACCAGCGCGCGAAGCTCTACCGCGAGCTGGAGCTGGCGCTGGTGCGCGCCTGCGACCGCACGCTGGTGGTGTCCGACGCCGAACGCGACCTGCTGGCCGACCTCGCGCCGGGCGCGCCGGTCAGCGTGCTGTCCAATGTGCACACCCCGGGGCCGGAGGCGAGCCCGGACGGGCGGCCCGGCGTGTTGTTCGTGGGCAGTTTCGAGCACCCGCCCAACCGCGACGCGGCGTACTGGCTGGCCGGCGAGATCTGGCCGCTGGTGCGCAGGCAGGTGCCGGACGCGGTGCTCGACCTGGTCGGCCGCGACCCGACGAACGAGCTGCGCACGCTCGACGGTCACGGCGTGAAGTTCCGCGGCTGGGTGCCCGCCCTCGACGCGCTCTACGAGACGGCCAGGCTGTCGGTCGCGCCGCTGCGGTTCGGCGCCGGCGTCAAGGGCAAGGTCGGCGAGAGCCTGGCGGCGGGTGTCCCGGTGGTCGGCACGACGCTGGCGTTCGAAGGCATGCGGTTGCGGCACGGCGCGGAGGTGCTCGCCGGGGACAAGGCCGAGGAGATCGCCGCCGGAATCGTGTCGTTGCTGACCGACGACGCGCTCTGGCTCCGGCTCTCCCGGGCGGGGCAGGCCGCGGTGGCCGCGCAGTTCGGGCCGGACGTCGCGCGCGCCGCGCTGACCGAGCTGCTGGGCTGAGCGGTGCCGGTGGACAACTCGGCGGAGCGCACGCAGGAGATCCGCCCCGTCAAGTACGCCAAGGCCGAGACCGGGTTCGCGTGGCTGCGGCTCATCGGCGCGAGCATGGTCGTCGTCGAGCACTCGTTCCCGCTCGTCGACCCACAGCGGCTGACGATCCTGCCCGCGAGCTGGGACCTGTCCCCCGGTTACTTCGCGCTCATGGGTTTCTTCGCGATGAGCGGCTTCCAGATCACCGACAGCTGGGCGCGCGACGCGTCCTGGTGGCGGTACGCCGCCAAACGGGTGCTGCGCATCTGGCCGCCGCTGCTCGTCGTCGTCATGTTCACCGCGTTCGTGATCGGTCCACTGGTCACCGTGCTCGACGCGTCCGAGTACTGGACGGACACGGCGACCTGGGGTTACGTGGTGCACAACGCGGCGCTGTACCCGTTGCAGCACCTGCTTCCCGGCGTGTTCGCGGAGAACCCGTACCCGTGGTCGGCGAATGGCTCGCTGTGGACGCTGCCGATGGAGACCACCGGGTACGCGCTGGTTCTCGTCGCGGGACTGACCGGTCTGCTCGGCCGCGCCCGGGCCGGGTTGTTCGCGCTGCTGGCCGGGATCGTCGTGCTCGACGGTTTCCTCGGCGCCACCTACACCTTCCAGGGCCGCGGCGGGTCGTTGCTGTCCGTGCCCGTCGGCGCGATGGTCGCGTTCGGTGTCGCGTTCGTCATCGGCATGGTGATGCACCGTTACCACGGAACGATTCCGCTGTCGCGAGCCGCCGCGTACGCGGGCGTGGCCGTGTACCTGGTGGTCAACTTCGTGCCTGTCCTGCAGCCCTGTGCGCGGATCGTGCTGCCGTTCGCGGCCGGGTACGGCGCGATCGTGTGGGCGCACCACTGGCCGCGGCGGCTGGCGCGCTACGACAAGTGGGTCTACGGCAGCTACGGCATGTACATCTGGGCGATGCCGGTGCAGCAACTCATCGTGTTCGCCGGGGTGCGCAACTCGTATCTGCTGATGGCGCTGGCGTTGCCGCTGGCTTACGCGTGCGGGTTGCTGTCCTGGCAGCTGGTGGAAATCCCGACGCAACGGCTGCGTGTTTACTTGCGCCCTCAACCGAAATCTCCTCGTAACGTTCGTCCGCGCGATTCCGTCTCCGGAAGGGGGGCACATCGTCGTGAAAGGACGGGCGTATGAAAACATCCCGAATCCTGCTGACGGCCGCCACCGCGCTCGCGGTGACGCTGGTTCCGCTGAGCGCGGAGGCCGGCGGCAAGGTGTCCACAGTGGCCGGCGGCCTGGACAGCCCGCGCGGGCTGTCGTTCTCGCCTGACGGGGCCCTGTACGTCGCGGAGTCCGGACGCGGGGGCGCCGGCCCGTGCATGGCGGGTCCCGAGGGCGAAGTTTGCTACGGCGAATCCGGCGCGGTCACGCGGATCGACCGCGGGCAGCAGAAACGCGTGCTGAGCGGCGTGCCGTCGCTCGCCGCGCGCGACGGTTCCGGCGCAATCGGCCCGTCGGACGTTTCGTTCCTCGGCAAAGGCAACATGTACGTCACCGTCGGCCTGGGGGCGAACCCCGCGGTGCGCACGAACCTGCCGCCGAAGGGGCAGCAGTTCATGGGGTGGTTGCTGCGCAACGGAAAACCGGTCGCCGACATCGCCGGCTACGAGGCAACGGCCAACCCCGATGGTGGCGAGCCGGACAGCAACCCCAACTCGGTCCTCGCCCTGCCCGGCGGCCGCGTCGTGGTCGACGCGGGCGGCAACTCGCTGCTGTGGGTCCCGGACAAGGGCCGCATCCACACGATCGCCACGTTCCCGACCAGGATGGCGACCGCGCCGGACGGCTCGCAGATCCCGATGCAGTCGGTGCCGACCTCGGTCGCGCTCGGCCCGGACGGCGCGCTGTACGTCGGCGAGCTGACCGGCTTCCCGTTCCCGAAGGGCGCGGCGCGGGTGTACCGGGTGGTGCCGGGCAAGGCGCCGCAGGTGTACGCGCAGGGCTTCACCAACATCATCGACATCGGCTTCGCGCACGGGAAGCTGTACGTGCTGGAAATCGCGCACAACGGCCTGCTCAGCGGCGACCCGTCGGGCGCGTTGATCCAGGTCGGCAAGAACGGCGCGCAGCACATCGTGACGCAACAGCTCACCATGCCCGGCGGGCTGGCGCTGCGTGACGGCAAGGCGTACGTGTCGAACTGCGGCGCCTGCCCGAACCCGCCCGGCGCGCCGGGCAGCGGCAGCGTGGTGCGGGTCGGTCTGTGACACGGAACCGGCCGCCCGCCTCGCGGCGGGCGGCCGGATTCCGGGGCGTCAGCGCTTGAGCACGCTCCGGATGGCGTCGCGGGCTCGGTCCATCAAGGCGGCCGGCGGGCCGAGCAGCATGTTCTTCGCGGCGCTTTCCGTTCCCGGGTGCGGGCGCGTCGGGGCCACGGCCTCGGCCGCCCGCACCGTGTCGGCCATCGCCTCCAGCCGCTTGCTGTCGTAGGCCTGGCGCAGCAGCGGGAACTCCGACCGCTCCTCGTGCTCGGCGTGGGCGAGCACGTCGTCCCGGAGCTGGATCAGCAGGGTGTCGAAGCCCTCCGCGTCCGGGCCCATGTCGTCCAATGTGGACAGCAGTTCCTTGGCGCGGTGCTCCTCGCCGATGCGGGCCTCGACGATCGGCTCGCCGCCCTCCTGGCGCCGCACCTCGGGGTGGACCAGTTCCTCCTCCGCGGTCTCGTGAACCGACAGCAGCCGCACGAGGTCGCGGAAGGCGTCCTCGCGCTCATCCCCCTTCGCGCGTTCGACCACGCCGAACAGGCGGCGGATCTCCTGGTGCTGGTCCTCCAGCAACGCGATGACGTCCTTCTTGTCCGTCGACACGGTGACCTCCTTCGCTTCGCCGAGAGGGCTACCCGCGCCGGCGGGGGTTCACTCGCTCAGTGACGAACGCGAACCACGACCTTGCCCACCTGGGCGTTCGACTCCAGGTGCGCGTGCGCCTCGACGATGTCGGCCAGGTCGTCGAACACGCGGTCCACGGCCGGGCGCAGGGTGCCGATGCGCAGGCCGGCGTTGATGAAGTGCTCCGATCGGCGCCGGCGCTCCGGGTTCCGCGCGACGTAGCTGCCGTTGCCGTAGCCGAACAGCGTGACCTGGCGGTCCCAGTTCATCGGCAGCGGGGTGGGTTCACCGGCCATCCAGCCGTAGAGGACGAGCAGCCCGCCGACGGCGGTGGCCTCGACCAGGTCCACCACGCCGGGGCCGCCGACGGGGTCGAACGTCATCGTGGCGCCGTCGCCGCCGGTCAGCGCGCGGACCTCCTTGACCAGGTCCTGCGAGTCGAGCGTGACGACGTGCGCGGCGCCGGCCGCGAGCAGCTGGTCCCGCTTCGCGACGGTGCGGGTCACCGCGATCGGGACCGCGCCCAGGTGGTTGGCGATCTGGATCGCGGCGATGCCGACCCCGCTGGACGCGGCGGTGATCAGCACGGTGTCGCCGGGCCGCAGGCCGCCGCGCTCGACCAGCGCGCCGTAGGCGGTCTGGTGCGTCAGCCAGACCGACGCGCCGGTGACCTCGTCGACCGTGCGGCGGACCAGGCTCGACACCGGCACCACGACCCGGTCGCCGTACACCCCGTAGTCCCGCATCGAGAACGAGGCGAGGGTGCTGATCTCGGTGCCCTCGGGGAAGCCCTCGGCACCGGTTTCGACCACCCCGGCCGCCTCGTAGCCGATCCGGGACCCCGGCAGGACCGGCTGCTCGTAGTAGGTGCCCGCGCGGAACAGCGCCTCCGCCCTGTTGAGCCCGATCGCGTCCACCCGGATCCGGACCTCGCCGGGGCCGGGCTCGGGCACCGGCCGGTCCTCGACCCGCAGCACCTCGGGCCCGCCGAGCCGGTCGAACAGGACTGCTCTCACCATCACGTCTCCTCAACGGCGTTCGTTTACTACACGGCGTGTAGTATCAACACGGCGAATAGTAGACCAACGCCGTACAGTGTCAAGGTGGGTGAAGGGACGACGAGCCGCCGGGAACGGCTGCGGGCGGAGACGGCACGCGAGATCAAGACGATCGCGCTGGAGCTGATGGCCAAGGGCGGGCCGGACGCGATCTCGCTGCGGGCGATCGCGCGTGAGATGGGCATGACGGCCGGCGCGATCTACGGCTACTACCCCACCCGCGACGACCTGATCACCACGCTGATCTCGGACGTCTACACCTCGCTCGTCGACACCGTCGAGGCCGCGCGGGACGCGGTGCCCGCGGACGACCCGGCCGGGCGGATCCTGGCGTGGGGCCGCGCGTTGCGGTCGTGGTCGCTCGCCAACCCGGAGGGCTTCCGGCTCATCTACGGCGATCCGGTGCCCGGCTACCGCGCCCCCGAAGGCGGCGCCGCGGCGGACGCCGAGCGCCGGGCGTGCGCCCTGCTGACCGAGCTGATCGCCGGGGCCTGGCCGGCGGTCCAGGCCCCGGACGAGTTCACCTGGGAGGACTTCGGCCCCTCCCTGGTCCAGCACATGCGCGAGGAATTCCCCGGGCTGCCGCCCGCCGTGCTGGCCCTGTCGCTGCGCACGTGGGGCCGGATGCACGGCCTGATCTCGCTGGAGGTCTACGGGCACCTCGGCCCGCAGGTCACCGACCCGGCGAAGCTGTACGAGTCGGAGTTGCGGGCGCTGCTGCGGTCACTGGGCCTGTGACCTGCCGTCGGCCCTTCACCCACCGCAGGGAACCGGGCTTGCGGGCCTCGCGGCGGATCTTCAGCACACCGAGCTCGCAGGTCAGCTCCTTGTAGGTCGCGCCGAGGCGGCCGCCGACGTGGAAGTTCTGCGCGGTGTCGTCCTTGCGGGCGAACTGCCGCACGGCGGCGTGCCTGCCGAGGCTGACGCACGACCCGACCAGACCCACGTCGAGCACCGGCGGTTCGGTGCCGGCGATACGGCTCAACAGGGTGTCGGCGGCCTGCGCGCCGAGCGGCCCGGCGACCTGGCAGCTCATCCGCAGCGGCTGGCCCGACGGCGCGGCGGAGTCGTCCGCCGCGACGAGCCGGTGGTCGTCGACGCTGGTCAGCGTCTCGTCGGTGAGCAGACGGCCGAGGTCGTCGGTGCGCAGCCCACTCGCGGCCACGAGCTCCGGCGCGGCGAAGCCCGCGCTCCAGATCGTCAGCGCGCTCGGCCGCGTCGTGCCGTCGGCGAAGACGACCGCGTCCGGCCGGACTTCGGCGACCTTGACGGTCTCGGCCACCGCGACCCTGTGCCGGGACAGCCACTTGGCGATGTACCGGCGGCCGCCCGCTCAACGAAGGCGCCAGCGTCCCGCCGCACACCAGGGTGACCCGGCGTCCCCGTTCGGCCAGCTCGGCGGCGGTCTCGATGCCGGTCAGCCCGCCGCCGAGCACCGTGACCGGCGCTTCCGGTGGCAGCGCCGCCAGCTCGTCACGCAGCCGCCGCGCGGACTCCAGTTCGGCGATCGGGACGGCGAATTCGGCCGCCCCGGGCACCGCGGGCGCCGCCGCGGTGCTGCCGACCGCGTAGACCAGGTAGTCGTAGCCCAGCTCGCGGCCAGCCGCACGGCGCGGGCGGCGGTGTCGATGCGCGTGGCGGTGTCGACGACCAGGTGGACGCCGTCGTCGAGCAACGTGCCGTAGTCCCCTGTGGCCTCTCCGGCGCCCGCGACGAACTGGTGCAGCCGGACGCGGTCGACGAACGCCGGACGGGGGTTGACTAGCGTGACGTCCAGGTCGTCGCGCATCCGCAGGCGATTGGCCGCGAGGGCGCCGGCGTACCGGCTGCTCGGTTCGCTGGCCGAGGACGTGGTCCAGGAGACCTACGCCCGCTGGTACGCCATGTCCCGCGACGAGCAGGACGCCATCGCCGCACCCGGCGCCTGGCTGACGAAGGTCGCCGGCCGCCTGTGCCTCAACGTGCTGTCCTCGGCCCATGCGCGGCGGGAAACCTATGTGGGGGAATGGATTCCCGAGCCGGTGCCGGACAGTCGGGAGTGGTGCCCGGCCGACCCGGCCGACCGGGTGACGCTCGACGAGTCGGTCAGCATGGCGGCGCGCCGACGAGGCCAGCTGGCGGCACGCCGCCGGGGTGCGGCCGACGATCTCGGCGATTTCGGCGAACGGATACCGGAAGACGTCGTGCAGGATGAACGCGACGCGCTCGGCCGGCGTCATCGAGTCGGGTCGTCCGGGACTTCAAACGGGCCTGGGAAGCACGTGACATCGAGGCCCTCCTCGGCCTGCTCACCCCCGACGCCACGGCGATCAGCGACGGCGGCGGCCTGGTGAGCACGGTGCTCCACCCGGTCGAGGGCGCCGAACGGATCCTGAGCGCGCTGGGCCGCCTCGAGCACCGGTTCCGCGGGCACACGCTCCTGGAGCGCACCGTCAACGGACAGCCGTGCCTGATCGCGCAGCAGGACGGTGTCACAGTTTCGGTGTACGCGTTCGAGATCGCAGGCGGGAGGATCCGGCGCATTTGGGCGGTGCGCAACCCGGAGAAGCTGCGCGCGTGGAGCGCCGGTGCCATCGACCTGCCGCAGCGGTCACCGCACCCGCGCGCCCGCCAGCCACACCCCCACCGGACGCGCCAACGCCGTGACGTCCCTCAACGGATCGCCATCCACCAACAGCAGATCCGCGTCAAAACCCGGCCGGATACGGCCCTTGCGATCCAAACCCGCCACCTCCGCGGCCACCGACGTCGCCGAAGCGAGCGCCGCTTCCGCCGGGATTCCGCCGTCCACCAGCCACTCCACCGATGTCGCCAGCATGCCGTGCGGCTTGCCCGGCGAAATACCCGAGTCGCCGCCGGAGACGATTCGCACTCCGGCGTCCGCCATCCGCACGACTTGGCCGATCCGGTCGCGGATCGTGGAACCCGTCCGTTCCAGGAACTCGCGCAACGCGGGCGGCGGCGTCATCTCGCCGACCGCCCCGAGCGTGGGGCACACGGTGATCCCGCGCGCGGCGATCGCGGCGGCCAGCTCGTCGCTCATCCGGATGCCCTCGGGCGTGAAGCAGCTGCAGTGCTCGATCCCGTCCACGCCCGCTGCCACCGCCTGCTCCACCGACGGCGTGCCGTGCGCGTGCGCGGTCACCGGCAGCCCGGCCGCGTGGGCCTCCTCGACGATCAGCCGCAGCTCGTCGAGGGTGAACTGGCACGCCATGATGTCGGTGCCCGGCGTCATGCCGCCGCCGCTGGCCATCACCTTCACGACGTCCACGCCACGCTCGGCCCGCTCGGCGACGGCCGCGCGCAGGCCGTCGGCGCCGCTCGCCTCGCCGCCCATGTTCCAGCAGTGCCCGCGGGGACTGGTGATCGGCGGCCCCGCGGCGAGGATCGACGGCAGGCCGGGACGGCCGCGCCAGCGCAGCGTGGCGTACCGGCGATCGCCGAGGTCGCGCACGCTGGTGACCCCGGCGGCCAGCTGCGTGCGCAACGCCCGCTCGATCACGTCGTCCAGCTCGTCCTCGGAGTAGTCCGCGAGCCGGTCCAGCGCGCCGAACCCGCCGTCGCCGCAGAGGTGGGTGTGCATGTCGATCAGGCCGGGCAGCAACGTGCCCGGCGAGTCGACGACCGGCCAGTCCGGCACCGGGCCACCGAGCAGCGCGATGGCGCCGTCCTGCACGAGAACCGGCAGGTCGCGGTGGGTGCGTTCGCCGTCGAAGACCTGGGCGGCGCGGATCACGAAGGCGTTCACCACCGTGAAGTCGCTTCCTCGTCCGCCGGCGTGACAAGATCCCCTCGGTCCACACGACGGAGTGTGCCGGAAGGACGGTCATGAAGCGATCGCTGCTCGCCCTGCTGGTCCTCGTGGGCGCGGTGCTGGCGCCCGCGTCCGCCACCGCCGCGGACGGCCCCGCGCTGCGGGTCCCCGAGTCCGCGCTCGACGCGGCGCTGGTGTGTTCCGGGGACGTCCGCGGGTCCGGGCACAACCCGATCCTGCTGATCGCCGGGACGACGCTGACGCCGGAGGTCTTCGCCTGGAACTACGGGCCCGCCCTGACCGCGCTGGGCCGTCCGTTCTGCACGGTCGCCCTGCCGGACAACGGGATGGCCGACATCCAGGTCGCCGCCGAGTACGTCGTGCACGCGATCCGCGCGGTCAGCGCCGCGGCCGGGCGCGACGTGGACATCGTCGGGCACAGCCAGGGCGGCATGGTCCCGCGCTGGGCGCTCAACTACTGGCCGGACACGCGCTCGCGGGTGGGCGACGTGGTCGGGCTGGCGCCGTCGAACCACGGCACGGTCGTCGCTTCGGCCGTCTGCCTGCCGGGCTGCGCGCCCGCGTTCTGGCAGCAGCGCACCGGATCGGCGTTCCTGACCGCGCTGAACAGCGGCGCGGAAACCTGGGCGGGCATCGACTACACGAACGTCTACACGGTGCTGGACGAGGTGGTCGCGCCCAACCTGAACGACTACGGCAGCAGCTCGCTGCACACCGGGCAGGGGCGGATCAGCAACGTCGGCCTGCAGGAGGTGTGTCCCGCGCACGTGGCCGACCACCTGACCACCGGCACCACCGACGGGGTCGCGTTCGCGCTGGTGGTGGACGCCCTCACGCACGACGGACCGGCCGACCCCGCGCGGCTGCCCGCGGACGTCTGCACGCGCCTGCTGATGCCCGGCGTGGACCCGCTGCACCTCGCCGTGGACGAGGTCCGGATGGCCACGGTAGTGGCGACGCAGGTCGCGCTGTACCCGCACGTGCCGGCGGAACCCGAACTGGCCGGCTACGCCCGCTGAGCCGGCTCATCGCCCGTCGCATGTTCCAGCTCGTGGAGCGGATCTGGCTTCGCCCACGGGGAGGCCGCGCGACACATCGCGAAGCGTCCGCGGCTGCGCGGGAACGGGGCAGCGCGGCCTCCCTGCGGCGAATCCTCGGCGACGAGCCGGCCGGCTCCCCGGGCCTGGTGCGCGCCGCCGACCTGACCACCAAGGCCGCGACGAGCGCGCCCACCGCGGGGCGGGTGATGTACGCCGGGTTGCGCCGCGCGGTGCCGGGTGATCCGGTCGCCCGGCTGTGGCATTTCCCCCGCCGAGCTCGACGAGCTGATCGCCGAGCTCGAACCGATCACCGCGAGGCTGGTGGCCGCCGGATCGCGCTGACGAATTCTCGCCCGAGTCAGGCCGAGTCAAGCGCCGAGCGTGTCGATCTGGGTCGACAGGATCGCGGCCTGCTCATCCAGCTCGCGGTCCTCCGGCTGCTCCCCCACCCGCTGCCGCAGCGTCTCGCGCTCGATGACCGTCATCGCGCCCTCGTGGCGGGGCAGCTCCTCGGCAGGCAGCACCGCGAGGCTGCCCTCCTGCAGGACCAGCTGCGCGCCGTTCCCGGCGTCCAGCAGCGCCTTCAGATCACCCGCGGTCACGTTCATCGGGCCTCCCTTCGTAGGCCCCCGGCTACCCGCTCCGCCGCCCCGTCAAGCGTTGCACCCGCAGCGCGAGCTGGATCTCCAGCGCCCGCCCCGGCTCCTGCCAGTCGTCGCCGAGCAGGGTCGCTATCCGGTCCAGCCGCTGCACCACCGTGTTGACGTGCACGTGCAGCGCCTCCTTCGCCCGCGTCAGGTTGCCGCCCGCCGCGAAGTACGCGTGCAGCGTTCCGGTCAGGTCCGTGCCGCGCCGCTCGTCGTAGTCGAGCACCGGGCCGAGCGTGCGTCGCACGAAACCGGTCAGGTCGCCGCGCTCGCCGAGCAGCACCCCGAGGAACCCGAGCCCGCCCGCGGACGCGCCCTCGCCGGACCGGCCCAGCGCCAGCAACGCCCGCAGGCACCGGACCGCCTCCGCGTGCGCCGCGGCGATCGCCGCCGGGCCCCGCGCCGGACCGGCCGCGCCGACCGTCACCGGCGTGTCCGTCGCCGCAGTCAGCGCCTCCGCGATCCGCGCGGCCACCGCGTCCGGGTCGCCGCGGACCAGCAGCACGACCTCCTCCGCGTGGATGCCGGCGAGCGCCGCGTGCCGGGCCGCGGCCACCGCCAGCCGTGCCCGGGACACCGACTCGGCGTGCGCGACCAGAACCGCGTGCGGTTCCGCCAGGTCCACGCCCAGCCGTTCGGCGCGCGCGAGCAACGCGCCCGGGTTGCGGTCCGGCGCGGTGAGCAGGTCGGTCAGCAGCTCGCCGCGGACCTCGTCCTCCGCCTTCGCCACCGACCGGCGCAACAGCAGCAGCAACGCGGTCACCACGGCGGCCCGCTCGAACAGCCGCCGGTCGGCGTCGAGCAGCGCGTCCCGCCCGGCGAGCACCATGCTGCCGAGCAGCTCCGGCCCCGCCTGCACGGCGCACACCAGCGACCCGTCGCCCGAAACCGACCGCCCGGTGCTCCGCGACAGCGCCACCACCTCGGGATCCGGCGCGGGCGGGGCGATCCCGGCGTGCGCCAGCTCCTCGCCCGCCGCGTCGAACAGGCCGATCGAGCCGCGCAGGACGTCGGCCACCGCGGCGGCCACCTCCGGCACGTCCCCGCCGCGCAGCACCAGGTCCATGAGCCGGTCGTGCGCCTCCTCGGCGCGGTGCATCGCCGCGGAGTGCGAGCTGATCTCGTCCAGCAGCCGGGCGTTGTCCAGCGCGATGACCGCGTGGTCGGCCAGCGAGGACAGCAGCGCGACCTCGTCCGGGGTGAACTCGCGGGGCGTGCGGTCGGACGCGTAGAGCACGCCGATCACCGTGCCGCCCAGTGACAGCGGGACGCCGAGGATGCCGGCCAGGCCCTCGTCGCGCACCGCGTCGTCGATCGGTTTGGTGTGCAGGAAACGCTCGTCCCGGAAGTAGTCCGGGGTCGCGTACGGGCGCGCGCTCTGCGCGACCAGACCGCCCAGCCCCTCGCCCATGCCCAGGATGACTTCCTTGAACAGGGGCGACACGCACCCGTCGGTGACGCGCATGTAGGTGCGGCCGGCGGTTTCGTCGTTGAGGCTGAGGTAGGAGACGTCCGCGCCGAGCAGCGTGCGGGCCCGCCGCACGATCGAGCGCAGCACGGCGTCCGGGTCGCGCAGGCGGGCCAGATCGCTGGCCGTGTCGAACAACGCGGTCAGCTCGGCTTCGCGGCGGCGGTGCGCGGTGAGGGTGGCGTGGATGCGCAGCGCCAGCTCGGTGGCCTTGGGGTGCGCGGCGCCGGCGTGCGCCAGCTGCTCGCTGCTCGCCCCGCCGGCGAGCAGGTCGAGCAGCCGGAGCACGTCGTCGTCCACGCCGATCATCGTCTCATCGCGTCGCCGGCTGCGGGGCGGCCGCGGGCTCCTCGTCGTGCAGCGAGCTGCCCGCGGTCTCCTTCGCGCTGGTCACCGCGATCACGGTGAGCACGCACATCGCCACCACGTACAGCGAAACCGCGAGCGTGCCGCCGAACTCCTTGAACAACGCGACCGCGACGATCGGCGCCAGCGCGCCGGCGGCGATCGAGGACAGCTGCCCGCCGATCGACAGGCCGGTGTAGCGGACGCGCGTCGGGAACTGCTCGGCGAAGAACGCCGCCTGCGGGCCGTACATCGCGCCGTGCAGCACCAGGCCGATCGTCGCGGCGAGGATGATCATCCCGGACGAGCGGGTGTCCATCAGCGCGAAGAACGCGAACGCCCAGCCTGCCATGGCGACGGCGCCGAACAGGTACACCGGGCGGCGGCCGATCCGGTCGGACAGCGCGCCCCACAGCGGGATCGTCACGAAGTGGATCGCCGACCCGATGAGCACCGCGTTGAGCCCGGCCGACTTGCTGAGCCCCAGCGGACCGGTGACGTAGACCAGGATGAACGCGGTCAGCACGTAGTAGGACACGTTCTCGGCCATGCGGGCGCCGATCGTGATGAGCACCCGGCGCCACGCGCCGCGGAAGACCTCCACCGCCGGGGCGCGGTGCTGCTCGCCGCGCTGACGGGCCTTCTCCTGCGCGGCCAGGAACACCGGCGACTCGGTGACGGTGAGCCGGATCCACAGGCCGATGATCACCAGCACGCCGGAGAGCAGGAACGGAATGCGCCAGCCCCACGAGGTGAACGCGGCGTCCGACTGCACCGCGGCGAGGATCGCGAGCACCGCGGTGGCCAGCAGGTTCCCGCCCGGCGCGCCGCACTGCGGCCAGGAGGCCCAGAACCCGCGGCGGCGGTCGTCACCGTGCTCGGACACGATGAGCACCGCGCCGCCCCACTCGCCGCCGAGCGCGAAGCCCTGCACCAGCCGCAGCGCCGTGAGCAGCAACGGCGCGGCCACGCCGACCGCCGCGTAGGTCGGCAGCAGGCCCATCGCGCAGGTCGAGCCGCCCATCAGCAGCAGGCTGAACACCAGCAGCTTCTTGCGGCCGACGCGGTCGCCGAAGTGGCCGAACACCAGGCCGCCGAGCGGCCGGGCGAGGAAGCCGATCGCGTAGGTGGCGAACGAGAGCAGGGTCCCGGTCAGCGGATCGCTGCCGGGGAAGAAGAGCTTGTTGAAGACCAGTGCCGCGGCCGATCCGTAGAGGAAGAAGTCGTACCACTCGATGGTGGTGCCGATGAGGCTCGCACCGACCACTTTCGCGATCGAGCGGTTCTCGCTGCGGGGCATGGGGCAACACTCCTTTGTGCCGTGGCGGAAACTCAGGCGGCGGTCCAGCCGCCGTCGAGGGGCAGGGAAATCCCGGTGATGTGGCCGGACGAGGGGCCGCACAGCCAGCGCACGGCGTCGGCGACCTCGGCCGGGCCGATCAGCCGCTTGATCGCGGCGCGCCCCAGCAGGACCTCGCCGAGGATCTCGTCCTCCGGCCGTCCGTGCGCGGCGGCCTGGTCGGCGATCTGGTCGCGCACCAGCGGGGTGTCCACGTAGCCCGGGCTGACGCAGTTGCTGGTCACCCCGTGTGGCGCGCCCTCCAGGGCGGCCACTTTGGACAGTCCTTCGAGCGCGTGCTTCGCGGACACGTAGGCGGACTTGAAAGCGCTTGCGCGCAGGCCGTGCACGCTGGAGACGTTCACGATCCGGCCCCAGCCCTGCGCGTACATGTGCGGCAGGACCCGGCGGATCAGCAGGAACGGCGCGGTCACCATGACCTGGTGCATGCGGGTGAACACGTCCGGCGGGAACTCGGTCAGCGGCGCGACGTGCTGGAAGCCGGCGTTGTTGACGAGGATGTCGGCGTCGGCGGGCAGGGTGTCGACGGCGCCGGGGTCCGCGAGGTCAGCGGTGTGCGCCCAGCCGCCGGTCTCGTCGGCGACGCGCGCGGCCGCGTCCGCGTTGATGTCCACCACGTGCACCTTCGCCCCGGCCTCGGCCAGGGCGTGCGCGCAGGCGCGCCCGATCCCGCTGCCGGCGCCGGTCACCAGCGCGACGCGCCCGTCCCAATAGCCACTCATGGCGACAGACGGTAAGCGGCCCGGAGCGGGTTGCCTATGTGTTCGATCGCCACAAGTTCCCGGGGTTTTGTGGTGGCCGGTGCCACCCGGAATAGGTGACGTCCGGGGCGTGTTGCACCGCGTATGGCGACGGTAACGCTGACCAAGGACAACTTCGAAGAGGTCGTCAACTCCGACGGCATGGTGCTCGTCGACTTCTGGGCGGCCTGGTGCGGGCCGTGCCGGATGTTCGCGCCCGTGTTCGAGGGTGCGGCCGACCGGCACGACGACATCGTGTTCGGCAAGGTCGACACCGAGGACCAGACCGAGCTGGCGCAGGCCTTCGGCATCCAGTCGATCCCGACGCTGATGGCGGTGCGGGACGGCGTCGTGCTCTACGCCCAGCCGGGCGCGCTGCCCGAGCAGAGCCTGGAGGAGCTGATCGGCAAGCTGCGCGAGGTCGACATGGACCAGGTGCGCGAGGAGATCGCGAAGCAGCAGCAGGCCGAATGACGGTTTGCCGGTGGTCGCCGGCGAGCCGATGATGGAGGCATGACGTCCCGGGGGTTCGACGCGGTAGCCGACGAGCTGTACGCGCTGCCCCGGGACGAGTTCACACCCGCCCGCACGGAGCGGGCCAAGGAAGCGAAGGGCCGCGACCCCGAGCTCGCCAAGCGCATCACGCAGCTGCGCAAACCGACCGTCGCCGCGTGGCTGGTGAACCAGGTGAGCCGGCGGCACGCGGACGAGATCGGGCAGCTCGCGGACCTGGGCGCCCGGTTGCGCACCGCGCACCAGAAGCTGGCCGGCGACGAGCTGCGCACGTTGTCGCGGCAGCGCAACGAGTTGATCCGGCGGTTGAGCGGACGGGCGGGTGGTGTCGCCGGCGAGGCGGGCGTCCCCTACAGCGACGTCGCGATGCGCCAGGTGGAGGACACGTTCGAGGCGGCGGTGTCCGATCCGGACGCGGCGACGGAAGTGGCCGCGGGACGGCTTTCCGCGGCGCTGGAACCGTCCTCTTCGGAGGATTGGCTGGCGGCCGCACTGGCCGCTTCGCCGAAGCGCAAGGCGGCCCCCAAGCCGGCCCCGAAACCGGCGAAGCGGGACCCGGAAGCCGAGCGGCGGCAGGCCGCGCTCGAAGAGGCCCGCACGAAGGCCGACGAGGCGGAGGCCGCCCGCGACGAGGCTCAGCAGGCGCTCGACGAGGTCACCGCCCGGGCCGAAAAGGCCGCCGCGCGGGTGGCCGAGCTGCGCTCACAACTGGACGACGCGACCCGCGAAGAACGCGCGGTGCGCAAGGAACTCACGGCCGCCCGCAAGGCCGCGACCGTGGCGGACAAGACCGCCGACGAGGCGCGGAGGCAGGTGGCCGAGATGGAGTCGTTCGGCAAGCGGTCGAAGCGCTGAGGCGCAACACCACGGCCACCGCCCGGCTCAGCAGCGCCGCCCAATCGAAGGGCACCTCGCCACACCAGGCGATCAGCAGGCGGAGGCCCCCGCCCCACCGGCCGCCGCGCCGCGAGCACGCCCCCGGGCAGCAGCGCCACCACGAACTCGGCCGCCCTACTCGCCTGCTCCAGCGCCCAGGCCACCCCACCACATCAGGCGATCAGCAGGCGGAGGCCCCCGCCTCACTGGCGGGCGGGCGCTGAGCACCACCCTCAGGCAGCAGCGCCGCAACGAACTCAGCCGTGCTGCGCTCCAGCTCCGCCGGCCCCGGCGCACGAGCCGCCCCGGCTCCGGCCACCGAATCGAACAGCACCCCGTCGCACCAGGCGATCAGCATCCGCGTGTGCCGCGCCGGGTCCGGGGAGCCCGCGTGCGCCAGCAGTTCGGCGCAGCTGTCGCGGAACCGCTGCCCCACCCGGTCGTAGATCGCCCGCAGCTCGGGGCGTCGCGTGGCCTCCAGTGCGAACTCGTAGCGCGCCACCAAGCGCGTCCGGCCGGTCGTCATCGCCGTGTGCAGGAACCGCGCGAGCGCCGGCGCCAACTCGTCATCCGCCTCCGTCAGCGACGCGTCGTCGAGTTCGGCGATCCGCCTGACCGCCAACTCCAGCAACGCCGCCCGCGTGCGGGCGTAGTAGGAGGTCGACCCGGACGGCAGGCCCGCGGCCCGGTCGACGGCGCGGTGGGTCAGGCCGCGCATCCCCTCCGCGGCGACCACCTCGATGGCCGCGTCCGCGATCGCCGTCAGACGCACGCCGGTGACTCTACAGGCGTAGAGTCGCGTGCGTGCGAACAGCGGCGGTCATCGGCGGCGGCATCGGCGGGTTGAGCGCGGCGATCGGGCTGCGCCGGGTGGGCTGGGAGGTCGCCGTCTTCGAACGCGCGCCGCGGTTCGCCGAGGTCGGCGCGGGAATCACGTTGTGGCCCAACGTTTTGCGCGCACTGGAATCGCTCGGCCTCGACCTCGCGCCGCTCGCCGTGCCGCAGGTCAGCGGGCGGCTGCGGGACCACCACGGCCGCCTGCTGACCGAGGTCGACGGCGCCCGGTTCGAACGCGCACTGGGCAAACCGCTCCTCGGCATCGCCCGCGCCCAGCTCCTCGACCTGCTGCGCGACGCCATCCCGGCCGCGGATCTGCGGGCGGGCACCACCATCACCGAAGTCACCGGGGACGGCCGGGTGCGCTGGGACGGCGGCGAGCTCACCGCCGATCTGGTCGTCGCGGCCGACGGCGTGCACAGCGCGGTCCGCTCGGCGCTCTGGCCCGGCCACCCCGGCCCGGTCTACACGGGCCACACCGCGTTCCGGGCGATCCTCGACGATCCGGGGCCGCTCGAACTGTCCGGTCTCCTCGGACCGGGCACCGAGGTCGGGGCGGTGCCGCTGACCGGTGGCCGGCTGTACTGGTACCTGGCGTGCGAGTCGCCCCGCGATGTCCGGCACGCGGACCCGAAAGCCTTCCTGCGCCGTCATTTCGGTGACTGGCCGGAACCGCTGCCGAGCCTGATCGAGGCGACGCCGGGCGACCGGTTCCTGCAGCACGACCTGCTCGCGCTGCGCACCCCGCTGCCGACGTACGTGCGCGGCCGCGTCGCGTTGCTCGGCGACGCCGCCCACGCCATGTCGCCGTACCTGGGCCAGGGCGGCTGCCAAGCCATCGAAGACGCGGTCGTGCTCGCCGCCGCGACCGTCCGGCACACGTCGGTCGCGGACGCGCTGAGCGCCTACGACCGCGAACGTCGTCCGCGCAGCCAGGCGATCGCGCGCCGGTCCGACCAGGCCGGGCGGCTGGGCGCCCAGCTGAAGAACCCACTGGCCGTCGCGGCACGCAACGCGGTGCTCCGGCTCATGCCTGCCGGGCTGTCGGTCCGCGCGGCCACCGCCGCCGCCCGCTGGACCCCTCCCGCACCGTTGACCGCCGTGTCAGACTGAGCGGGTTCGCAGCAGCCGGACTGGTGGTGATCGCCGATGACCGAGCAGGAACGCACCACAGCGACGGCCGCGGGCGTGTACGACTGGTACCTGAACGGGCACCACCACCTGCCGTGCGACGCGGAGGTGGCGATCGCGGCACAGAAGGTCTTCCCGCTCGCCGGACAGGTCGCGCGCTACAACCGGGACTTCCTGCAGCGGGTGGTCCGCTGGATGACCGGGCACGGGATCCGGCAGTTCCTCGACATCGGCTCCGGCTACCCGGTGGCGGGCAACGTGCACGAGATCGCCCAGCGGTACGCGCCGGGTTCGCGCGTGGTCTACGTCGACCTGGACCCGCGCACGGTCGAGGTGAGCAACGACCTGCTCGCCGGGGAGCCGGACGCGACCTGCCTGCTGGCCGACGCGCGGGAGCCGGAGGACATCTTCGAGCGGGCCGGGCTGCTGGACTTCGGCGAGCCCGTGGGGCTGCTGATGGTGTCCGTGCTGCCCTTCGTGCCGGGCGACGTGCGCCCCCTGGTGCGTCGTTATGTCGACCGGCTCGCGCCCGGCAGCTACCTGGCGCTCACGCACATCACGACCCCGGAGGACGAACGCCAGCAGCGCAAGCAGGAGGACGTGCGCGACACCTACAACGCCAAGGTGCGACAGTCCGCGCAGGTGCGCGGGCGGGCCGAGGTGGCGGCGCTGTTCGAGGGCACGGAGCTCGTAGCGCCGGGCCTGGTGCTCGCCACGCACTGGAACCCGCCGCGGGGCTACCTCCCGGACCCGGACGACCAGGCGAGCGCCGTGCTGCTCGGCGCCGTCGGACGGGTGCCCAGCGGGACGTAGGCCCGGGCAGTGAGGCAGCTCCCGCCCGGGCGCGTGCCGCCGCCGCTCACGCACGGCAGGGCATGTGCGACGAGCCGGATCAGCGTCCGCAGAGCTATCCTCGGGCGCGAAGCTCGCACCGGACCTGGCCCCGGTGCTACCTCCCGGACCCGGACGACCAGGCGAGCGCCGTCCTGCTGGGCGCCGTCGGACGGGTGCCCAGCCGCACATAGCCCTGGCCACGACGCAGCTCCCGCCCGGCGCGTACGGCCACCGATCACGCGCGAGCGGGTGCACGTAGGCCCTGCGCGACGAGCCGGATCAGCGTCCGCTCAGCCATCCTCGAGCGCGAAGCCGGCACCGGCCCGGCCCCGGTGCTACCTCCCGAACCCGGACGACCAGGCGAGCGCCGTCCTGCTCGGCGCCGTCGGACGGGTGCTCAGCCGCACATAGCCCTGGCCAAGACACAGCGCCCGCCCAGGCGCGTGCCGCCGCCGCTCACGCACGGGAGGGCATGTGCGACGAGCCGGATCAGCGTCCGCTCGCCCGCTCAGCCATCCTCGGGCGCGAAGCCCGCACCGGGCCCGGCCTGGCCGCCGTCCGGTGTTCCGCCGCCACCTCGCGCGCCGCCCTGGCCAGTGCCGAGATCGCGGGTGAGCGTGTGCCCTGCGGCCAGGCCAGCAGCAGTCGTGCCGGAGCGGCGTCCACCACCGGCACCGTCACCAGGTTGTGGTCCAGCGCGTCCAGCACCGACTGCGGCAGCAGCGCGACGGCCCGCCCGCGCGAGGTCACCCGCAGCAGCTTCGCCAGGTCCGTCACCTCGACGCCGCCGTCGTCCGGGTAGCCGGCCCACCGCCCGACCGGCTCGCCGCGCAGGTCGCTCAGCTGCAGGATCGACCGCCGCGCCAGGCGGTGTTCCGGCGGCAGCAGCGCCGACCTCGGCTCGGCGCGCAGCTCCTCCGTCTCCAGGCCACCCGCGTCGTCGAAGGGGGTGTGCAGCAGGGCGACGTCGGCACGCCCGTCGCGCAGCAGGGACACCCTGTCCTCGTGCGCGGTGACGAGTTCGACCGGCACCGCGGCGGGGTCGCTCTCGTACCTGCGCAGGATCGGCGGCAGCAGCCCCGCGTCGCCGCCGGGTTTGGCGGCCAGGGCGAGGTAGGGCACGCCGCGCCCGGCCCGCTGCGTGCGCCGGGCCGCGGCGGCGACGGCCGCCAGCGCCTTCCGCGCCTCGTCGAGCAGGACCTCGCCGGCCGGGGTGAGTTCGACCCGCCTGCTCGTGCGGTCGAACAAGGTGACCTCCAGCCGCCGTTCCAGCGACCGCACGGCCTTCGACAGCGCCGGCTGGGCCAGTCCCAGCCCTTCCGCGGCGCGACCGAAGTGCAGGGTCTCCGCCACGGCGACGAAGTAGGCGAGTTCTCGCGTCTCCACCCGATCCATTCCGGGAGGTTATCGGATGTCCGTTTTCATCAGACGTCTGAGGACTTGATACGGTGCGGGCATGACGCCCGTGCTGCAGGTGAGCGATGTCGATCTCGTCCGCGACGGCCGGTACCTGCTCCGGTCGATCTCGCTGACGGTGCACGAGGGCGAGCACTGGGCGCTGCTCGGCGCGAACGGCGCGGGCAAGAGCACGCTGCTCGGCCTGCTGGGGGCGCTCACCCACCCGACGCGCGGGACGGTCGACGTGCTCGGGCACCGGCTGGGCCGCGTCGACATGCGCAAGCTGCGGTCGTTCCTCGGGCACATCAACCCGCGGCACCCGCTGACCTCGCCGCTGTCGGTGTTCGAGGTGGTGCTGACCGGGCTGACGAACACGACCGAACTGGTGCCGCGCTGGCAGCCGACCGCCGCAGAGCGGGAACGCGCCGAGCGCCTGATCCGGATGCTGGGCCTCGCCGGGCAACGCGACGCCCGCTGGCCGACCCTGTCCCAGGGCGAACGCGGCCGGGCGCTGATCGCCCGCGCCCTGATGCCGTCGCCGCGCCTGCTGCTGCTCGACGAACCGGCGACCGGCCTGGACGTCGCGGCCCGCGAGCAGCTGCTGTCCAGTGTGGACGTTCTGCGGCGCGACCACCCGGAGCTGGCGACCGTGCTGGTCACCCACCACCTGGAGGAGCTGCCGGCGAGCACGACGCACGCGCTCCTGCTGCGCGAGGGCCAGTGCCTGGCGTCCGGGACGGCGGACGACGTGGTGACCACGGACCACATCAGCAAGTGCTTCGACCACCCGGTGCGCATCACCCGCACCGAGGGCCGCTGGACCGCCCGCGCCGAGCCGCTCGTCTGACGGGTTACAGCTCGACGAACACGTCCGCCAAGGCCTTGCGCCCGACCGGCACGGCGGACCGGCCACGCAGACGCTCCCCCGGCCAGCCGAGCGCGAGCGCGTGGTGCGCGCGCCACGGGTGCCCGTGGCCGGTGAGCGCGGCGGCTTCCACCGCGTTGGCGTTGGGGTACAACGAGACCGGGCAGCTGCCGAGGCCGGCGAGGTGCGCCGCGACGACGACGGTCTGACACAGCCGCCCGAGGTCGAACTCGGTGTCCGCACCGGCTTCCGAGTCGGACAGCAGCACGAGCGCGACCGGGGCCGCCGCCAGTGGCAGCGCGTACTGCCCGAGGCGGGCCAGCGCGTGGCGCACCGCGGGGTCGGTCACCGAGACGAGCCGCCACGGCTGGCGGTTGCGCGCGGAACCGGTCCAGCGCGCCGTCTCGACCAGGTCCACGACGAGGTCCCTTGGCACCGTCCGGTCGGCGAACACTCGGGTGGCGCGGATGGCGCGCAGCGGGTGGTCCATGGCCCAGAGCATGCCGGACGAGTGAAAAGGGACCTTCGGCCCTGGATCGGCCCCTGGCGATCGGGCACTGTATGTGGCAGACCCCGAGGTGCCCGGGCACTACGAGGTCGAGGCCCTACGGTCCCGCCCGACGGCGGCTCCGAAGGCCGCTACGCCGATTGGATACCGGACCTGGTTCACCTCCCCGTCGGCGAACCAGGCCGGAACTAACGTGTCGACACGCAGTGAAGGGCCCTTCGCACCGTCGCGAAGGGCCCTTCAGCGCGTTCAGGGGCGTGACCCGGGCGTCACCAGCCGTGAAAGGCCCTCCGCACCATCGCGAAGGGCCCTTCAGCGTGTTCAGGGGGCATGACCCCAAGCGGCGAACGCGGCGAGGTTCGCCGCGGCCGGTTCCTCCGCCGTCGTACGCGGCCGAACGCCGTGGGCGCGGCGAAGGGATCGTGACCCCAAGGTCCCCTCCGGCCGGGCACGCCGCGAGGTTCGCCGCGGCCGATTCCTGCGCCGTCGTGCGCGGCGAACCCCCTTCAGCGCGTTCAGGGGATCGTGACCCCGGCATCGCCCGCAGCCAGGCGCGCCGCGCGGTTCGCCGCCGCCAGTTCCTCCGCCGTCGTGCGCGGCGGGACTCCGTCGGCGAACCAGGCGGCCAGCAGCAGCGCCACCTTCGACCGCATTTCGCTCTGCAGCCGGTGGAACGAGTCGACCGGGTCGGCGCCCACCTGCCCCAGCAGCAGCCACCACGCCCACGCCGCGGCGCCCGCGTTCGCCACGAAGTCCGGGACCACCGGGATCCCCCGCGCGGCGAGCATCGCCTCGGCCTCGGGCGTGGTCGCCGCGTTGGCCGCTTCCACCACGACCTTCGCCGACACATCCGGGACGTTGTCCGGCGTCAGCGCGTAGGAAATCGCCGCCGGCACCAGGATGTCGGCCGACACCCCGACCACCGCGTCGCGCGGCAGCTGCCGGACCGAGCCGGGCAGCCGCGAGCGGTCCACCTCGCCGTAGGCGTCCCGCAGCTCCAGCAGCGCGGGCACGTCCAGCCCCGCCGGGTCGTACAGCGTCCCGGCGGCATCGGCGACCGCGACGACCCGCATGCCCGCCTCGTGCAGGTACCAGGCCGCGCCGCCGCCCATCGTGCCGATGCCCTGGATCGCCACGGTCGTGGCGGCCGGCTCCCAGCCCCACGCGCTCGCCGCGCCCAGACACGCCTGCGCGACGCCGTAACCACCGACCACGTCACCGAGCAGCAGCCCGCCCGGCACCGGCGCGTTCAGCCCGGCGTGCACGCGCCGCAGGGTTCGCGCCGGATCGGGCGAACGGCGGATGGCGGCGTGGTACGACTGCTCCAGCCCGAGCCGCTCGAAGACGTCGTCGATGAGGTGCTGCGGCACCCCGAGGTCCTCGGCGGTCACCCAGTGCGCGTCCAGCCACGGGCGCATCGCCTGGCAGAACCGCTCCAGCACCCCGACGGCCCCCGGGTCCCTCGGGTCGAAGTCGATCCCGCCCTTCGCCCCGCCCACCGGCAGGTCGAACGTCGCGGTCTTGGCCGCCATGCCGCGCGCCAGGTCCTCGACCTCGGACAGCGTGCAGCCGGCGCGCATCCGGGTGCCGCCGGTCGCCAGGCCGGAAACCAGCGTGTGCACCACGAGGTAGCCGTGGGTGCCGGTGACCGGGTCGGTCCAGGTCAGCCGCAGCATCGGCTCTTGGGTGCGCGGGCTGGTCCGCTCGCCGGCGAGCCCCCGCGGATCCTGCATCGTGGTCAACTGTCCCCTCCAAGCCTGTCGCCGATTCCGGGCGCAGCACAGCCCGCCTCCGCCACGCGCGGTGGCTTCGGTCGCCGGTCTGGGTGGAATCGGGAGATCCATTCCCGCTGACACCAGGGTGCGGCAGGGTCGGCGGAGACGTCCAGTTAGGGATCATGCACGGTTCCGTTCACGTTCCCTGCACAGCAGGTGATCCTTACCTACCCTGGGCGGCATGGAGCTTTCGCTGCACCGGTTGCGGATGCTTCGGGAGCTGCACCGCCGCGGCACCGTCACCGCGGCCGCGGCCGCCCTGCACTACACCGCATCGGCCGTGTCGCAGCAGCTCGCGCAGCTGGAACGGGACGTCGGGGCCAAGCTGTTCGAGCGGCTCGGCAGGCGGGTCCAGCTGACCGAGCTGGGCGTGGTGCTGACCGAGCACGCCGAGGAGATCCTCAAGTCCGTCGAACGGGCGACCATGGCGCTGGAGGAGGCGCAGGAAGGCGTCACCGCGCGGCTGACCGCGGGGGTGTGGGCGTCGGTGGCGTCCGGGTTGCTGCCGTTCGCGTTGTCCGCGCTGGCGCGGGAACACCCGGGGATCGAGGTGCGCACGAAGGAGCTGGCGCCGGAGGAAACCGCGGGCGCGGTGCGGGACGGCGCGCTCGACTTCTCGTTCGTCATCGACTACTCCGACTACCCGATGCCGTGGGACCCGGCGCTGACCCGGGTGGTGATCGCGGTCGAACGGCTGCACGCGGCGGTCCCGCGCGGCGCGGTGCCCGCCACCACGGTGAGCCTGACCGAGCTGGCCGAGCACCCGTGGATCCTCGCCGGGCCGCGCTCGCACTTCGGCCGGGCGGTGCGGCTGGCGTGCCAGCGGCACGGGTTCGAGCCGAAGATCAACCACGAGGTCGGCGAGCAGGCGACCGCACTGGCGATGGTCGCCGCCGGGCTCGGGGTCACGCTGGTGTCGGACCTGGGCCTGTCGCTGCGGCCGCCCGGGGTGGACATTGTGGCCCTGACGGAACCGCCGATGCGAACGGTGTCGATCGCGCATCGCACGGTCTCGGCGCGGCCTTCGCTGCAGCTGGTCATCGACGCGGTCCGCGCGGCGGCCGCGGAGCGGGGCCTGGGCGCGGCGGCGCCACTACCGTGAAAGGGCTTTCCCGGGCCGCTTGACCGAAGCGCCGATCAGCACCGTCTCCACCTCGGTGACGCCCAGCGCGGCCAGGTCCTGCGTGATGAACGCGTACAGGTGCTCCAGGTCTCGCAACCACACGGCGGCGTGGAGGTTCGACGCGCCCGTCGTCGCCATCGCGCCGTGGACGGCCGGGTGGCGGGCCAGCGCGCGGCCCGCCCGGTCGAGGAGGTCCGGGGGCACCCGCATGAGCAGGTTCGCGTCGATGGTCAGCCCGAGCCGCGTGGGGTCGACGAACGCCTGCGTCACGAACCGGCCGTCGGCGCGCAGGGCGCTCAGGCGGCGCCGCACGGTGGACTCCGGGTGCCCCAGCCGGGCGGCGATCGTGGCGGCAGGCAGCCGCAGATCTTCCCCGAGCAGGCGCAGCACGGCCCGGTCGAGGTCGTCCAGGGGGCGCTCCGCCGCCTGCCCACCGCAACCCAGCGCGGCTCGCTCGGCGTCCGACAGCACGCCGAGACGCCAGTCGGTCGCGTCGCTGAACACGTGCATCACCGTCTGCGCTTCGACGGAGGTCACGGCGCTGGTCGCGGGGAGCTGGCGGAACACCAGACGGTGACGTGGATCCGGGCCAGCCAGCAACAGCGCCAGGATCTCGTCCCCGGCGGCCGACACGTCCACCAGCGGGATGTCCTCCCTGGCCGCCAGGGCCGCCGTGATCGGGTCGAGTTTCCCGCGCAACACCCGGATCCGCAGCACCACCACGCCCCGCGCCAGCGCGCCCGGCGGCACCGCGACCACGCGCACCACACCGTCGCCGAGCAGCACGCGCATCCGCCGCTGCACCGCCCGCACCGGCAACCCCAGCACCCGCGCCGTCTGCTCGACCGTCACCCGGCCGTCGCACTGCAGCGCCTCGATCAGCCGCAGATCATCCCCGTCGAGAGCCGGATCAGCCACCACGAGCCGAGTTTCGCACGATCTCGCTCGGAAACCGGCTGACGAGCCCACCGATCCGCCGCGAGCTCCGACACTCGGACCCGTGAACCTCCTCGATGGCATCACCGCCGCCGCCGAAGAAACCGGCGAGATCCTCCGCGGCCTGCCCACCCCGCCCCCGGCCCGCACGCTCGACGAGTTCCGCACCACCTTCGCCGAGGTCGAACGCGCCGCCGAACCCCTTCTCCGGCAACGGCTCGGCACCCTTATGCCCGGCATCCCGTGGGCCGACGAGTTCGGCACCGGCCTGTCCGCCGGGACGACCTCGTGGGTGGTCGACATCGCCGACGGCGCCGTGCAGTACCTGCGCGGGCTGCCGTACTGGTGCGTCAGCATCACGCTCGTGCGCCACCGCGAACCGGTCGCCACCGTGCTGCACCACCCCGTCCGCGGCGAGACCTACCGCGCCGAGCGGGGCCGCGGCGCCACTCTCGACGGCAGACCCGTCACCCCGTCCGCGCAGACCGACCTGGCCGCCGCCCTGGTCACCACGTCCCAGCCGCCGTTCCCGGGAGCCGAAGCGGCGGCGCTGGCCGGCCGTTCACTGGGCGACGTCCTGCCCGCCGTCGGCGCGGTGCGCAACCTCGGCCCCACCTCGTGGCAGGTGGCAGAGGTCGCCTCCGGCCGGATCGACGCGTTCTGGGAGTTCGGCCACGACGACGCGAACCTGGCCGGAGCCGCGCTCGTCGCGAGCGAAGCGGGTGCCACCGTCACCGACACCGGCGGCGCAGGGTGGCGGCCGGGCGCGCCCTCGTTCCTGGCCGCCGCCCCGGCCCTGCACGCCGGGCTGCGCAGGCTGCTCGCCGGTCAGCCGGCCAGCGCGTCCTCGCACGTCGGGTAGAGGGGGAACTCCTCGTCGAGGCCGACGACCTCCATCGCGCGCACCACGACCGGGTCCGCGGCGGCGAGGCGGATCGGCAGGTCGTCCCCCGCGGCCTGCCGCACGGCGACCAGCGAGGCCATGCCGGCCGAACCCAGGAACGTGACCCCCGTCAGGTCGAGCACCAGCAGCGACGGCTGCTCGCGCAGCGCCCGGCTCGCCGCGTCGTCCAGCCGCGGCGTCGTCAGGAGGTCGAGTTCGCCGCTGACCTGGACCACCACGGCCTTGCCGCGGCGTTCGACGGCGACCGCGACACCGTCGACGGGGTCGACGGCCGGATCGCGCGGGTTCAGTGGATCGGGTGCCTGCACGCACCCATCCTCCACTTCCGCGCGCCCTGGCGGAACACCTCCTTCACCGGATCCGCCGCCCGGGTCAGGCTCGCACCTCCGGCAGCCACCGCCGCAGGCACTGGAGCAGCTCCTCCGCGTCGACCGGTTTCGTCAGGTAGTCGCTGGCCCCGGACGCGAGCGCCTTCTCCCGGTCGCCCTGCATGGCCTTCGCGGTGACGGCGATGATCGGCATGTCGGCGAACCGCGGGATGTCCCGGATCGCCGCCGTGGCCGCGTAGCCGTCCATCTCCGGCATCATCACGTCCATCAGCACCAGCTCGATGCCGTCCTCGGCGAGCAGCACGTCGATGCCCTTGCGCCCGTTCACCGCGTGCCGCACCTCCAGCCCGTAGCTCTCCAGCGCGCCACGCAGCGCGAACACGTTGCGCGGGTCGTCCTCCACGATCAGCACCTTGTGCCCGCGCAACGGCTCGTCCACCGGACGGTCGTCGACCGGCCGGGTCAGCGACGGCAGCGGCGTGCGCGGCTGGGTCAGCGGGATGACGTCGTCCGGCTGGTCGGCGGACAGGTGCAGCGCGATCCGCTCGCGCAGCTCGTCGAGCGAGGGCAGCAGCTCCAGCGGCTGCATCGCCGCGCGGGTCTGCACCAGGCTCTCCTGGTCCGGGGTCAGCTTGCGGGACGGGTGCGCGAGCACCGGGACCGAACACAGGTCCGGGTGGTCGGCCAGCGCGTCCAGCACGGCGAACGCGCCGCCCTCGGGCAGGCTCACGTCCAGCACGACGCAGTGGTGCGGGCGGCTGAGCAGGACGTTCGTCGCCTGCTCCGCCGTGCTCACCGTGGCGACCGTGACCGTGCCGTGGGTGTCGGCGAGGTCGGCGGCCGCGCTGCTCGCCAGCAGCGACAGCAGCCCGGTGCCCGCCGACTCGACGACGAGCACCTGCCGCTTGCCGTGCGTCTCACGCGCGGCCTCCGACGCCGGCTCGGGCACCTCGACCTCGGCGGCCGCGGGCGCGGGCAGGCCGTCCGGGGACTTGCCCAGCGGCAGGAACAACGTGAACGTGCTGCCCTCGCCGAGCTCGCTCTCCGCGCGGATCTCGCCGCCAAGCCGGTAGACCACCTCGTTGCTGATGGACAACCCCAGCCCGGTGCCGCCGTAGCGGCGGCTGGTGGTGCCGTCGGCCTGCTGGAACGCGGCGAAGATGGCGCTCAGGTTCTCCTTCGCGATGCCGATGCCGGTGTCGGTGACCGCGAACGCCACCACCGGGCCGCTGGTGCCCGCCGGCAGCTCCTCCTCGCGGGCCATCCGCACGTGCAGCTCTACCCGGCCGTGGTCGGTGAACTTGACCGCGTTGGACAGCAGGTTGCGCAGCACCTGCCGCAACCGCTGCTGGTCGGTCACCAGCTCGCGCGGCACGTCCTGGTCGGCGGTGACCGCGAAGGTCAGCCCCTTCTCGGCGGTCAGCGGCTGGAACGTGGCCTCGACGTAGTCCAGCAGCTGGTTCAGCGCGAACGGCTCCGGGTGGATGTCCATCCGCCCGGCCTCCACCTTGGACAGGTCGAGGATGTCGTTGATCATCTGCAGCAGGTCCGAACCGGCCGAGTGGATCACCTCGGCGTACTCCACCTGCTTGGCGGTGAGGTTGCGGCTGGGGTTCTGCGCGAGCAGCTTCGCCAGGATCAACAGGCTGTTGAGCGGCGTGCGCAGCTCGTGCGACATGTTCGCGAGGAACTCGGACTTGTACTTCGAGGCCAGCGCGAGCTGCTCGGCGCGCTCCTCGATCTCCCGCCTGGCCTGCTCGATCTCGGTGTTCTTGACCTCGATGTCGCGGTTCTGGCGGGCCAGCAGCGTCGCCTTCTCGGCCAGCTCGGCGTTCGAGCGCTGCAGTTCCTCCTGCTGGACCCGCAGTTCGGCGGCGAGCCGCTGCGACTCCTCCAGCAGCGAGTCCGTGCGCGAACTCGCCACGATCGTGTTGACGTTGACGCCGATCGTCTCGCCCAGCTGGTCCAGCAGGTCGCGCTGCGCCTGGGTGAACCGCTCGAACGAGGCCAGCTCGATCACGCCGAGCGTGCGGTCCTCGAAGGTCACCGGCAGCACGACGAGGTTCACCGGCGGCGCCTCGCCGAGGCTGGAGGAGATCCGCACGTACCCGGGCGGGGTCTTGTCGACGATGATCGGCCGCCGGGTGCGGGCCGCCTGCCCGATGAGCGTCTGACCGACCTCGACCTCCCGAACCAGCTCCTCGGTGGAGTGCGCACCGTAGGTGGCGATCAGCCGCAGCCGCCCGCTGCCGTTCTGCCCGCTGCTCAGGAAGAACGTGCCCTGCTGCGCGTTCACCAGCGGCACCAGCTCGTCCAGCACCAGCTCGGCGACGGTGGCCAGGTCCCGGTGCCCCTGCATCAACCCGGCGATGCGCGCCAGGTTGGTCTTGAGCCAGTCCTGTTCCTGGTTGGCGTGCGTGGTCTCGCGCAGCGACCGCACCATCGAGTTGATGTTGTCCTTGAGCTCGGCGACCTCGCCCTGCGCCTCGACCGAGATCGAGCGGGTCAGGTCGCCGGTGGCCACGGCGCTGGCCACCTCGGCGATCGCGCGCACCTGGCGGGTCAGGTTGCCCGCCAGCTCGTTGACGTTCTCGGTGAGCCGCTTCCAGGTGCCGGACACGCCCTCGACCTCGGCCTGGCCGCCCAGCCGTCCCTCGCTGCCCACCTCGCGCGCCACGCGGGTCACCTCGGCGGCGAACGAGCCCAGCGTGTCGACCATGGTGTTGATCGTCGTCTTCAGTTCGAGGATCTCGCCGCGCGCGTCGACGTCGATCTTCTTGGTCAGGTCGCCGTCCGCGACGGCGGTCGTCACCTGGGCGATGTTGCGCACCTGGTTGGTCAGGTTGTTCGCCATCGAGTTGACGTTGTCGGTGAGGTCCTTCCAGGTGCCCGCGACGTTGGGCACGCGGGCCTGGCCGCCGAGGATCCCTTCGGTGCCGACCTCGCGGGCCACTCTGGTCACCTCGTCGGCGAAGGCGCCGAGCGTGTCGACCATCGTGTTGATCGTGTCGGCCAGCGCGGCGACCTCGCCCTTGGCCTCGACGGTGATCTTCTTCGACAGGTCGCCCTGCGCCACCGAGCTGGCCACCTGCGCGATCGAGCGCACCTGGCTGGTCAGGTTGGACGCCATCACGTTGACGTTGTCGGTCAGGTCCTTCCAGGTGCCGGACACCCCGCGGACGTTGGCCTGGCCGCCCAGGTTGCCGTGCGTGCCCACCTCGCGGGCCACGCGGGTGACCTCGTCCGCGAACGCCGACAGCTGGTCGACCATCGTGTTGATGGTTTCCTTGAGCTCCAGGATCTCGCCGCGCGCGTCGACGCGGATCTTCTGCGTCAGGTCGCCCTTGGCGACGGAGGTGGTCACGTCGGCGATCGACCGCACCTGGTCGGTCAGGTTGGCGGCCATGACGTTCACCGATTCGGTGAGCGCCTTCCAGGTGCCCGACACACCCTTGACGTCGGCCTGACCGCCGAGGCGGCCCTCGGTGCCCACCTCGCGGGCCACGCGCGTGACCTCGTCGGCGAACGCCGACAGCTGGTCGACCATCGTGTTGATGGTGTTCTTCAGTTCCAGGATCTCGCCGCGCGCGTCGACGGTGATCTTCTGGGAGAGGTCACCGTCGGCGACCGCGGTGGCCACCGAGGCGATCGAGCGCACCTGATCGGTGAGGTTGCCCGCCATGAAGTTCACCGAATCGGTGAGCGCCCGCCACGTTCCGCCGACACCGGGCACCTGCGCCTGCCCGCCCAGCCTGCCGTCCGTGCCGACCTCGCGCGCCACTCTCGTCACCTCGTCGGCGAACGACGAGAGCTGGTCCACCATCGTGTTGATGGTGTTCTTCAGTTCCAGGATTTCCCCGCGCGCGTCGACCATGATCTTCTGCGACAGATCGCCGCGCGCCACGGCGGTGGTCACCTGAGCGATGTTGCGCACCTGATCGGTGAGATTCCCGGCCATGAAATTCACCGAAGTGGTGAGGTTCTTCCAGGTTCCGGAAACGCCGGGGACTTCCGCCTGACCGCCGAGAATTCCTTCGGTGCCGACTTCACGGGCCACTCTCGTGACCTCGTCGGCGAACGAGGACAACTGGTCCACCATCGTGTTGATGGTTTCCTTCAGCTCCCGGATCTCGCCCTGGACGTCCACCGTGATCTTCTGCGACAGGTCGCCCTTCGCCACCGCGGTCGCGACCTGCGCGATGTCGCGCATCTGAGCCGTCAGGTTCCCGGCCATCGCGTTCACCGAATCGGTGAGGTCCGCCCAGGTCCCGGACACCCCGGGCACCCGCGCCTGGCCCCCGAGCTTGCCCTCGGTGCCCACCTCGGTCGCCACCCGCGTCACCTCGGACGTGAACACCGACAGCTGGTCGACCATGCCGTTGAAGACCGCCGCGATCTCGTCCAGCAGCTCGTCGCCGACCTGCGGCAGCCGGGTTCCGAAATCGCCGTCGCGCACCGCGGTCAGCCCGGCCAGCAACTGCTGCAACCGGGGATCGGCCAGCTCCCGTTCACCGCCCCGGCCCGGGTCCCGCTTGGCCTGGGCGGTCCGGCTCTCAGCCATCAGCGCACTCCGATTCCGTGAGGCTCTGGGAACCGCTCTTGCGAACAATCCCCGCAGAAGAGGAATCTACTGGTAGCGCGACACGTATCCCAGCGCCACTTCACTAGACTTGTTTCGTCCGCCCACCGCGACCGAGGGGCTCGAGTGACGGCCCAGTACCCGCCGCAGACCAGCGACCTCGATCCGCGCGTCGCCGGGCTCGCCGCCGTCGTGGAGTGCCAGCAGCAGGAGATCGAACGGCTGCGCGCCGAACGGGACGGCGGGCTGCTCGTCCCGGTCGCCGAAGGCATCCTCGTGGAACGGCTCGGCTACTCCCCCGCCGAGGCCGCCACGCACCTCACCGAACTGGCCGCGCGCACCGGGATCACCGTCGCGGAGCTGGCCGCGGACCTGGTCGCGGGCGCGGTCCGGCCGCCACGGGCGCCGTGCGAGCCCGACAGCGCTCCCGACTTCGCCCGGCTGCCCGACGCCTCCGCGGAGAATTCGGCTCTGCTCGAGGAAGTCCGGCGCACCGCGGGCGCGGCCGCGGTCGCGGTGTGGCAGGTGCGGCCGGACGGCGCGCTGGCCCTCGCCGGGCACAGCGGGCTCGGCCTGCTGGAGGCCAGCCGCTGGCGGCACATCCCGGTGCTGATGGACTGCCTGCCGCAGCGGGCGGCACGGGAACGGCGTCCGCACTGGATCCCGGAGGTGGGATTCGCCCCCGCCGTGCCGCTGCCGGCGGACGACCGGCGCGGGGCGCGGGCGGTGATCCCGGTGACCACCTCGCGCAGCATCGCCGGCGTGGTGGAATTCGTCTGGGCCGCGCCGCTGCCGCTGTTCCCGCCGGAGCAGAAACGACGGCTCACCGCGCTCGCCGCGTTGTGCGGCCGGGAGATCGTGCTCGGCACGCAGCCGGCCGGGGCGCTGCCGTCGATGGTGGGCCTGCTGGACTCCGGCCTGTTCGCCCGGCCGCGTTCGGACGAGTCCGGCCAGGTGACCGACTTCGAGGTCGCCCAGGTCGGCGAGGACTTCGAGGACCCGCACGGGCGGCAGCCCGCGGAACTGGTCGGCCGCGGGCTGACCAGGGCGTACCCGCTGCTGTGCGCGTACGGGCTCGCCGACCGCGCGGTGGAGGTGCTCACCACCGGCGCGAGCGCGCGGCTCGGGCCGGTCCCGCTGGTCGCCCGGACCGGCGGCGCGGCCACCCCCGCGACGGTGGACGTGCGGATCACCCGGTTCCTGGACGGGGTGCGGATCGTGCTGACCGTCGGGCACGACGACCACCGGCTCGCGCAGCTGCTGCACAACCTGCAGCACATCGCGCGGCTGGGCAGCTGGGAGCACAGCGTCCTCACCGGCGAGATGACCTGGACCGAGCAGACCTTCGAGCTGTTCGGGCTGCCGCTGTCGGCGGGCCCGGTCGCGTGGGACGAGCTGTGCACCTACGTCCACCCCGAGGACCTGCCGATCGCCGAGGCGTTCCAGACCACGCTGCTGGCGGGTCAGGAGGCCGCGACGGTGTTCCGGCTGATCCGGCCGGACGGCACGCACCGGCAGATCCGCGCGCACGGCGAGCCGGTGCTGTCGGAGAGCGGGCAGCTGGTCGCGGTGCGCGGGATCTACCAGGACCTGTCGGCGCAGTACCAGAGCCAAGTCGCGTTGAACGCCACGCGCGACCGGCTGGCCGACACCGAACACGAAGCCCAGCGGCAGAACCGGATCGCGCGGGAGCTGCAGCAGGCGATCCTGCCGTCGGCGGCGCGGCCGGTGGAGATGGACGGGCTCGACGTCGCGGTCCGGTACCGGCCCGCGGCGCAGGAGCACAAGGTCGGCGGCGACTGGTACGACGCGACGGTGCTGCCGAGCGGGCGGATCCTGCTCGTGATCGGCGACGTCGCCGGGCACGGGATCGGCGCGGCCACCGGCATGATCGCGTTGCGCAACGCGCTGCGCGGGCTGGCCGTGACCGGGGCGAGCCCCGGACGGCTGCTGGAATGGCTGAACACCACGACGTTCACGGTCAACCGCGGCGTCACCGGCACCGCGTTGTGCGGGCTGTACGACCCGGACAGCCGGACGCTGACCTGGGCGCGCGCCGGGCACCTGCCGCCGATGCTGGTGCGCGACGGCGTGGCCGAGCAGCTGTCCCTGCCGCGCGGGATCCTGCTCGGCGCGCGGCCGAACGCCCGGTTCGAGGAGACCACGCTGGAGCTGCGGCCCGCGGACACGCTGGTCCTGTTCACCGACGGGCTGATCGAACGGCGCGGCGTGCTGCTCGACGACAGCCTGGACCGGCTGGCCGCCGCGGCCTGCCACGCGGGCGCGGACGTGGAGCGGATCAGCGACCAGCTGCTGGCCGAGGCGACGTCCGACACCGAGGACGACTCGTGCCTGATCGTGATCCGGGTCTCCCAGCCGGTCACATCGGCGTGACGGGATCCGTCAGAGCGGTATGACCGAGAACGAGTGGCTGGCCGAGCGGTTCGAGTCGCACCGGGCGCACCTGCGAGCGGTGGCGTACCGGATGTTGGGTTCGCTGACCGAGGCCGAGGACGCGGTGCAGGAGGCGTGGCTGAAGCTCAGCCGCAGCGACGCCGGCGAGGTGCGCAACCTCGGCGGCTGGCTGACGACCGTGGTCGGCCGGGTGTGCCTGGACATGCTGCGGTCGCGGTCGTCGCGCCGCGAGGAGTACCCCGAGCGCCTGCCGGACCCGATCATCGTCCCGGAGGACGGCTCGCACCCCGAGCAGCAGGCGCTGATCGCCGACTCGGTCGGGCTGGCGCTGCTCGTCGTGCTGGACACGCTCGACCCGGCGGAGCGGCTGGCGTTCGTGCTGCACGACATGTTCGCGCTGCCGTTCGACGAGATCGCCCCGATCGTGGACCGGACCCCGGCCGCGGCCCGTCAGCTGGCGAGCCGCGCGCGGCGGCGGATCCAGGGCAGCCCGACGGTGCCGGACGGGGACGTGACCCGGCAGCGCGAGGTGGTGGACGCGTTCTTCGCCGCCGCGCGGGACGGGAACTTCGCCGCACTGGTCAGCGTGCTGGACCCGGACGTGGTGCTGCGGGCCGAGGCCGCCACCCTGCCCGCGGGCGCGGCCCGGCTGGTGCGCGGGGCCGAGGCGGTGGCCGGGCAGGCGCTCACCTTCCGGCAGTCCGGCCAGGGCGGGCAGCCGGTCCCGGTGCTGGTCAACGGCGTCGCGGGCCGCCTCATCCTGCGCGACGGCCGCCCGCAGACGCTCTTCGCGTTCACGGTGGTGAACGACCTCATCGCGGCGATCGACATCATCTCCGACCCCGAGCGCCTGGCCGAGCTGGCCTACTGAGCCAGCAGGTCTGCCACCTCGTCCACGGACCAGAAGCCCGCCGCCCCGCGCAGGCCGCACAGGTACTCGGCCACGCGGGGCGGCGGCCAGCCGTGCGACTCCCGCAACCCGTCGCCGAGCATCCGCAGGTACACCGCCGACGGCGGGTTCCACGGCACCTCGTCGGCGGCCCACGGAGCGGTGAACGTCAGCACCGGGAACCCGTCCAGGTCGCCCACGTGCAGCAACGTCTCGTAGCGCCCCGGCCCCAGGACGTCCCGGCCCGCCGACAGCACCGTCGTCAGGTCCAGGTCGCCGTCCGGCGCGCGGTACATCTCCTGCGCCGCCAGGTCCGAAAACTGCCCCACCGTCAGCAGGTACGCCCGGCCGGCCGCGGTTCCCGGCAACGAGGGGTCGTAGAACGCGCGGCCGCCGCCCCACGTCGCGGACTCGGTCGCGAAGTACACCGCGCCGGGCATCGAATGGGCGACGATCCGCTCCGGCGGACGCGGGTCACGGCACCCGGGGCACGACCGCCGCCCGCCCGGCGGCGTGCCGCCCTCCAGGTAGTACCGCAGCCGCGCGGCGTGCAGGTTGGACCCGTAACCCACGTACCAAACCGACCCGGTCACGGGCCGATTCTGGCGGAGTTTTTCCTACCCCGCAGGGTGTTGTCGCAGGCAGGGCGGTCTGCGAGGATTGGCCCCCTTCGCGATGGAGGGAGACCCGGAAATGGCTTCGCGGCTCAACCCGTACATCAGTTTCGCCGGCGACGCGCGGCAGGCGATGGAGTTCTACCGGCAGGTCTTCGGCGGCGAGCTCAACCTCAACACCTTCGGCGACTTCGGCGGCATGGAAGGCGCCGACGCGGACAAGGTCATGCACGCCCAGCTCGAAACCGAGCGCGGCTTCACGCTGATGGCCTCGGACACCCCGCCCGGCATGGAGCACCAGCCCGGCAACAACATGTCGATCAGCCTCAGCGGCGAGGACGCCGACGAGCTGCGCGGCTACTGGGACAAGCTGTCCGACGGCGGCACGGTCACCGTCCCGCTGGAGAAGCAGATGTGGGGTGACGAGTTCGGCGCGTGCCTGGACCGGTTCGGCGTCTCGTGGATGGTCAACATCGCGCAGAGTTCGTGATCCGGGACCGGTGATCGAGAGCGCGCCGCCGGGTTACCGTTCGGTATGACCTCTCTCGATCACCGGACGCCGGTCCTCGTCGGCGTCGGCCAGGCGTCCGAGCGCATCGACGATCCCGGCTACCGCGGGCTGTCCGCGGTCGAACTCGCGGCCGCGGCGGCCCGGGACGCCCTCGCCGACACCGGCGCGGACCCGGGTGACGTCGCGTCCGCCGTCGACACCGTCGCGGGCATCCGCCAGTTCGAGATCTCCACGCCGATTTCGCACTCACCGCTGGGCCGGTCGGACAACTTCCCGCGCTCGGTCGCGAACCGCGTCGGCGCGGCGCCCGCCCGCGCGATCCTGGAGGTCACCGGCGGCCAGTCGCCCCAGCACCTGGTCACCGAGCTGGCCGGGACGATCGCCGCGGGCGGGGCCGAGGTCGCGCTGGTCGTGGGCGCGGAGGCCATCTCCACGGTCCGGCACCTGCAGCAGGCCGACGACAAGCCGGACTTCACCGAGCACGTCGACGGCGACCTGGAGGACCGCGGGTTCGGGCTGAAGGGCCTGGCCAACCGGCAGATGCTGGCGCACGGCCTGCTCGAACCGACCAGCCAGTACGCGTTGTTCGAGAACGCCCGCCGCGCCCGGCTCGGCCTGTCCCGCGAGGACTACGCGCTCGCGATGGGCGAGCTGTTCGCGCCCTTCACCGCGGTCGCCGCGGCCAACCCGCACGCCGCCGCGCCGGTGCGGCGCGACGCCCGCGAGCTGGCGACGCCGACCGAGCGCAACCGCCCGATCGCCGACCCGTACACGCGGTTCCTGATCGCCCGCGAGCAGGTCAACCAGGGCGCCGCGGTGCTGCTGATGTCGGTGGGCGCCGCGCGGCGGCTCGGCGTGCCCGAGGAGAAGTGGGTGTTCCTGCACGGCCACGCCGACCTGGAGGAACAGCCGCTGCTGGAGCGCGAGGACCTGAGCGGGTCGCCCGCCGCGGTGATGGCGGTGCGGCACGCGCTGGACCTCGCCGGCATCGGGGTCGGCGACCTGGCCACCATCGACCTGTACAGCTGCTTCCCGGTCGCCGTGTTCGCCGTCTGCGACGGGCTCGGCCTGGCCCCGGACGACCCGCGCGGCCTCACCGTCACGGGTGGCCTGCCGTTCTTCGGCGGCCCCGGCAACAACTACTCGACACACGCGATCGCCGAGACCGTCGTGCGCCTGCGCGCGCGGCCGGGCGCGTTCGGCCTGGTCGGCGCCAACGGCGGCATGCTGTCCAAGTACTCCGCCGGTGTGTACTCCACGACCCCGGCGCCGTGGCGGCCCGGCCGCAGCGCCGAACTGCAGGCCGAGCTGGACGCGCGCCCCGCGGTGCCGACCACGGTGCACCCGGACGGCTGGGCCACGCTGGAGACCTACACCGTCCAGCACGCCGCGGGCAGCGCCGTGGTCATCGGACGGCTCGACGACGGCCGCCGCTTCCTCGCCTCCACCAAGGACGAGGAGACGCTCGGCAGGCTGCTGGACGGCGAGCCGATCGGCAGCAAGATCCACGTGCGCTCGTTCGGGTTCGGCAACCGGGTCACGATGACGGCCGAGCGGATGGCCGAGCTGTTCCCGCCGCGCGCGCCGGGCTTCCGCGACGACTACGAGCACATCCTGGTGCGCCGCGACGGGCACCTGCTCGAAGTCACCATCAACCGCCCGGATTCGCGCAACAGCCTGCACCCGCCTGCCAACGCCGAGCTGGACGAGGTGTTCGACGCCTACTTCGCCGACCCGGACCTGTGGGTCGCGATCATCACCGGCGCCGGCGACAAGGCGTTCTCCGCGGGCAACGACCTCGTCTACTCCGCGAGCGGGAAACCGATGTGGGTGCCCAAGAACGGGTTCGCCGGGCTCACCAGCCGCGAATCCCTGCCGAAACCGGTGATCGCCGCGGTCAACGGGTTCGCGCTGGGCGGTGGCTGCGAAATCGCCCTCGCCTGCCACCTCGTGGTCGCCGACGAGACCGCGCAGTTCGGCCTGCCCGAGGTCCGGGTCGGCCTGGTCGCCGCGGCGGGCGGCCTGGTGCGGCTGCCGCGCGCGATCCCGCCGAAGGTCGCGAACGACGTGATCCTCACCGGCAGGCGGTTGTCCGCCGCGGAGGCCGAGTCCTACGGCCTGGTCAGCCGGGTCGCGCCGGCCGGGCAAGCGCTGGCGGTCGCGCGCGAGCTGGCCGCCGCGATCCTGGAGGGCTCGCCGACGTCGGTGCGCACCTCGCTGCGGATCATGGCGGAGGCGGACGGGTTCGCGGACACCGTGGAAGCCGTCCGGCACCCCTCGCCCGCGCTCGACGAACTCCTCGTCAGCCAGGACGCGTTCGAAGGACCGGCGGCGTTCGCGCAGAAAAGGAAACCGGTGTGGCGAAACCGCTGACCCGAGCGGTTCCGCGCTGACCGGTGTGAGTAACCGCGTCCGGCCGCCGTGACCCTGTGTCCCGGCGCCGGACGCGGCTCGCCAGGTCACCACGTTCAGGGGTCGTTCGACCCGGCGAAAAGCCGTTCTCACACTTTCCGCCGTCCGCCTCCCGGCACAGACTGAATACGGATTTTCCGCATTTCCGGAAACCGTTTCGAGAATTCCTTTCGGGAGGCGAGATGGCGGTGCCTGCGACCGTGCGCCTGCGGGAGAAGTCCATGCCCATGCGGGATTTCCTCGCCGACTGCGTCAGCGCGCTGTCCGAGGGGCGGACCAGCCGCGAGCTCACCACGTTCCTCACCGCGGGCGCGGCCGCGCTCGCCGCCGAGGAGGACCGGTGGGTGCAGTGGGGCCTGGAAACGCCGGATCTGCCGGAACTGCACGGCGCGATCGCCGCGCTGGCCCGGGACTGGTTGTGGCAGCAGACGATCGACGACTTCTTCGTGATGCACAAGCCGCCGGGGCTGCGCCTGCGCCTCGCTCCCGCGCCCGGGCACGCCGAGCACGTGGAAGCGTTGCTGCGCAAGCGGATCCGGCTGTGGCAGGACATCGGCCTGGTGACCAGGGCGGTGCCGTCGGTGTACGAGCCGGAGGCGCACCTGTTCGGCGGTCCCCGCTCGATGGCGTGGGCGCACCGGCTGTTCACCGTGGACTCGCTGACCTGGCTCGACCACCACACCCGGCCGTCCGGCTGCCCGCAGTGGGCGCTGTCGATGCTGATGCTGCGCGGCGTCTTCGACGGGCTGCGGATCGCCGGCTGGGAGGACCGGGACGTGTGGGCGCGGGTCCGCGAGACCGGGCGGCGGCACCCGGAGCCGGTCGACACCGCGGTCGCCGCGGCGGGCCTGCGCCGGTGGTGGCACCACCCGGACGAGCTGGCGGCCACCGTGCCCGGGCCGGCCCGGCGGCTGGCCGAGCGGCACGCCGAGGAGGTCCGGCCGCTGCTCGACGGGTGGTGGAACCACTACTTCACCGCGGACGGCGCGCGGGTCGGCCCACGCGAGGCGGCCTGCTACTACGTGGTGTTCCACTGGAACCGCGGGACGCTGAGCTTCGGCAGGCAGGTCCTGATCGCCGAGTCGCTGGCGGCGGGCGATGACTGATCCCGCACTGGTGAGGGTGGCGGGCCTGCCCGCGGCGCTGCCCGCCGCGCTCGGCACGCCCGACCTGACCGAACGGATGCGTCACCTGATCCGCGCCGAGACCGCCTACCGCGCGTGCGCCGCGGACGTGGCCGAGCGCATGGGCGCGGAGCTGGTCCCGGCCCTGCCGCGCGAGGCGCGGCGGCAGGCGCTCGACGTCCGGCGCCGCCTGCACCGCGGCGAGTTCGTCCAGCCCGGGGACCTGGACTACCGTCCGCTGGCGCGGATCGCCGAGTGGGGCGCCGCGCTGGCCGCCGAGACCGCCGCGCTGCACGACGCGGTCGAGCGGACCGCCCGGATGCACCACGGCCTGGTGTGGGACCTGATCACCGCCGATCCCGCCGCGGCCCGGATGGTCGCCGCCACCGCGCCCGGCGTCGTCGAGGACATCCGCGCCCGGCTCGCCGCCGGTGAGCCGTGGACCGGCAAAGCACTGCGCAAACGCGCCGACTACCTGCTGCGGCTGCTGTTCCGGGCCGCGTTCAAGACCACCCCGCGCGGCTGGCTCGCACACGTCGCCCTGGCCGGGACCGGCCCTGGGCCGCTGACGGTCGGCGACCACGCGGTGCACCGGCTCACCAACATCCAGGAGGACCGCCGCAGGCTGACCGCGGCCCCGGTCCTGCCGGACGCGTGGCTGAGCCTGACGGCGCTGCGGTGGACGGAGGGCGACCGGCTGTGCTGGCACGTCGCCGACCACGACGGGCCGGACGCGGTGCGGCGCGGCGACATCCGGCGCACGCCGGTGGTGGACGCGCTGTGCCGGGTTCTCGGCGCGCGGGCGATGCGCACCCGGGACGTCGTCACGCTGCTCGCACCGGACGCGCGGCGCAAGCCGGTGCTGCGCGAGTTCCTGCGGCACCTGGCGCAGCTGGGGCTCGTGCAGGTGTCGTCGGCGCCGACCGGGCGGCTGCACCGCTGGCGGGTCGCCGCCGAGCCCGGCGACGGGTTCACCGACGTCTACCGGCGCGCGCACGGCGGCGTCCCGGTGCCGTCGCGGCTGCCCGAGCTGGTCGCCCACGCGGGACGGCTCGCCGCGGTGATCGCCGACCGTCGGTCGCACCCCGCGCTCGACCTCGTCGGCCCCGACCCCCGGCCGCTGTCGGAAATCGTCGCGGAGGCCTTGGACTCCGGCGAGCCGCCCCGGCCCGCCCTGCCCGGCTCGGCGTGGCCGGAACCACGGCCGCGGACCACCTACCAGCGGTTGTGCGAGTGGATGGCCCGGCACGCCGACGAAAGCGAGATCGAACTCGGCCCGGCGGTGCTGGACTACCTGGGCGCGCCGCCCGCGCGGCCGTCGCCGTGGCCGGTCGACTGCCTGCTCCGCCCGCTGCCGGAAAGCCGGGCCGTGCTGGAGGCCGTCACCCCGGCGGGCGTGACGGACGCGCGGTTCGCCGCCGCGCTGCAGAGCCTGCACGGCGAGGTCCCGCAGGTCAGCGCGCACCGCGCGTTCCTGACCGAGACGGCGGCCCGGTGCGGCGCGGAGCTCGTCGAGGTGCTCGTGCCGCCGCAGGGCAGCCAGGGCGCCAACACCGTGCGCCGCCCGCGCTACACGCGGACCTGGACCGGTGACGCCGACCCGGCGACCTATGTGGACGATCCGGCCGGGATGCGCCGCTACCTGCCGCTGGACGAGATCACGCTCCGCCGCGACGCGCGTGGCGTGATCGCGGAGGACCGCGCCGGCCAGGTGCTGTGGCCGGTCTACCACGCGACCCGGCGGCCACCGCCGCCGTGGGACCTGGTGGTTTCGCTGCTCACCGCGGCGTCCCCGGCCCGGCGGCTCGCGGTGTCGCACGGGTTCGGCGATCCGCGCGCCGCCTTCCCCGGCCGCGCCCGCACACCGCGGCTGCTGGTCGACCCGGACCTGGTGATCGCCCCGGCGACGGTGTTCGCGGGCCGGGACGTGCTGCCGGAGCCGGGCGGCGACCGGTTCGCGCGGATGCGGGCGCTGGCGAACCTGCGGCTGGTGACCGGCGCGCCGCGGTGGGTGTTCGCCCGGGACGGCCGCCGGTCCCAGCCGGTCGACCTGGACAGCGTCGCCACGTTGCGGGTATTCGACCGGATGCTGGCCGACCCCGCGGTCGGCGGCCTGGTGCTGGAGGAGATGCTGCCCGCTCCCGACGACCTGACGGTGTCCGATGTGGACGGGTCGCGGCGAGCGGCGCAGGCCGTGGTGCGGTTGCCGCTGGGCGCCTCGCCGTCCCGGCTGGCCGACGACGTGACCGCCGCCTGGCAGCGGATCACCACCCGGCGCGCGCGGCGCGCCCCAGAGACCACCGCAGTCGGTGGGTAGAGGAAACCAACGGAAGGAGTTCATCATGGAGTCGACGCTGGAGCTGTCCGAACTGGACGGTCTGGTCGAGCGGCTGGACGCGCGGATCAGCAGTTCCGGGGACCCGGAAACCGGTAAGCCGCCCTCCCTGCTGCTGTGCAGCGGGTATTGCGGCGACGAAGATGCGAGCTGGTTCGTGTGCTGACCGGTACGGGATGGCGCGGGAGCTGACCGGCGCCGCCGCCACCACGGTCCTCACGACCTGGGCCGAGCAGCAGGAAGCGAGCACGGCCGCACCCGATGCCGGGGCGGCCGTGCTCGCCACGCTGCTCGGCGACCACCCGGCGAGCCGGGCGGCGCTGCGGGCCTGGTTGCAGGCGATCCCGCGCTGCTCCGGTGCCGGTCTGCACGGCGGCTTCGCCGGGGTCCTGGCCGGACTGCGCCTGGCCGCGCGGGTCGATCCCGCGTTGGGGCCGCTCGCCGACCGGACCGCTGAGCGGCTGGCGCCGGGCGGCGGCTGGCGGTCGCGCGAGGTCGGTTTCGCCGACTACGACCTGGTTTCCGGACCGGCCGGGCTGCTGGCGGTGCTGCCCGAGGCGTCAGCAGCGCGGGAGCACCTGGCCGCGCTGGATGTGCCCGGCGGGTTCCGCATCGGCGGGGCCGCGCCGGCATGGGCGCGGGGCGGGGTCGTGACCGGGTTGGCGCACGGGGTGGCGGGCCCGCTGGCCGTGCTGGGGCCGGGCGGGTCGCCGGATCTGGCGTCGTGGCTGGTCGAGCACCAGGAGACGGACGAGCTGGGCGTGGTGTCGTGGCGCTCCCGCCCGGACGGCCCGCGGCGTGCGGTGGTGCGGCGGCAGGCGTGGTGCTACGGCACGCCCGGGATCGCGTGGGCACTGTGGACGGCGGGCGGCGCGTTCGCGGATGCCGGCCTGCGGGCGATGGACACACTGTGCGCGGCGTACGACGAGGAGGTCCACCTGAACGACCACCCGCTGAGCCTCTGCCACGGCGCCGCGGGGGTCCTGCTGATCGCCGACGCGTTCGCGAGGAACTCCCCCGTCGGCGGCCCCCTGCGGGACCGCCTGCTCCGGTTCCTGCACACGCGGCTGCCCGACGTGCTCGTGATGACGGACCTGAGCCTGCTCACGGGAGCCACCGGAGTGCTGGCCGCACTGCTCACGGTCGAGGGCGCGGATCGGGACTGGTTGCGCCTGCTGGCCCTGGCGTGATTTCAATTGCCGCGGCCCCACGGATCACCGCTACGCACCCCGCCGCGACCACAGCTGCCGCAGCGTGAAGCCGCGTCCCGAGGGGTCCAGGGGGCGCGTCGCCTGCTTGAACAGGTACTCCGCGCGCTCGTAGGACAGCCGCCCGCGGCCCGTGTCCGGGCAGAGGTCCGCGGCGCGCCGCATGCGGGCCGGGCCGGGGCGGCGGTCCGCCAGGAACACCGGCCCGCGCGTGCGCCCGCCGAGCAGTTCAGGCAGCAGACGCGCCGTGCCCGAACGCCACGTCACCCACCGCGAACCCACGCGCGCCCGCCGGTCCGCCAGGTCCAGGTCCTCCACGTTCAGCGACAGCACCGGCCGCACCCCGGCGGCCGACTCGTGCAGCAACCGCCACAACGTCCGCTCCCGCACCGGCGCTTCCACCGTCCACAAGCGACGCAGCAGGTCGTCCGCCAGACCCGGCACGCGTGACCGGCTCTCCGCGCGCCGCTCCAAGCCGTCAGCCAGCTCCGGCCGCCCGGCCCACGCCCCGAACGACCGGACCGCCGACCGGTGCCGGTTCCACGTCTTCGCCGCCGCGTCGCCCCACGCCACCTCGAAGACGCCGGTGACGTCGTCCCCGGTCAGTGACTCCAGCGGCCGCCGGTCGCCCAGCGCCAGGCACAACCGGCGCAGGGTCTGGCCGTACGACCGCAGCGTCGAGGCGTCCAGGTCGTCCCGCGCCAGGAAGTCCGCCGCCGCCCGCCCCAGCGTCGCGACCGGCTCCGCGGGCCCCAGCTCGTCCGCGCGCCGCAACAGGAAGTCGCGCTCGGCCGTGTTCTTCGCCAGCGCCGCGGCCCGCGCGAACTCCACCCGCGCCTCGGCGCTCCGGCCCAGCTCCGCCAGCAGATCGCCACGCACGCTGGGCAGCAGGTGATAGTCCCGCAGCGTGCGATCGGCGAGCAGCTCGTCGGCCAGCGCGAGCCCGGCCGCCGGGCCGTGCGCACGGCCGACCGCGACCGCCCGGTTCAGCCGCACGACCGGCGTGGGCAGCAGCCGGACCAGCGCGTCGTAGAGCACCGCGATCTGCCGCCAGTCGGTGTCCGCCGCGGTGCGGGCCTGCGCGTGGCACACCGCGATCGCCGCCTGCAGCACGTACGGCCCCGGCGGCCCGCCGAGATCGCGCGCCCGCAGCATCGCGGTGAACCCGCGCCGGATCAGCAACGGGTCCCAGCGGTCCCGGTCCTGCTCGTGCAGCTGCACCGGTTCCCCGCGTGGCCCGGTGCGCGCGGCCGACCGGGACGCCTGGATCTCCATCAACGCGACCAGCCCGTGCACCTCGGCCTCGTCCGGCGCGAGCTCGGCCAGCAGACGGCCCAGCCGCAGCGCCTCCTGGCACAGGCCGGGCCGCATCAGGTCGTCCCCGGCGGTGGCGGAGTAGCCCTCGTTGAAGATCAGGTACACGACCCCGAGCACCGACGACAGCCGCTCGGCCAACGCCGCGCCTTCCGGCAGCTCGATCGACACGCCCGCAAGCGTTTGCTTCGCCGCCGCGATGCGCTGCGCGACCTGCTGCTCGGTGGTCAGGAACGCGCGCGCGATCTCCGCCGCCGACAGACCGCCGACCACCCGCAGCGTGAGCGCGACCCGCTGCTCGGTCGGCAGCACCGGGTGGCAGGACAGGAACATCAACCGCAGGACGTCGTCGTGCTGAACGTCCCGCGGCTGCGCCAGCTCGCGCGCGAGCTGCTCGTGCCTGCGCTCCAGCCGCTCGGTCCGCCGCAGGTGGTCGATCGCGCGACGCTTCGCTGTGGTCATCAGCCAGGCGGCCGGGTTGTCCGGCACGCCGGACGACGGCCACTGCTCCAGCGCCGCGACCAGCGCGTCCTGGGCCAGCTCCTCGGCGAGACCGACGTCCCGCACCAGCCGCGTCAGCCCGCCGATCAGGTTCGCCGACTCCCGCTTCCAAACCGCGTCGACCGTGCCGCGGACGTCGGTCACCCGAAGACCTGGTGGATGCGGCTCTCACCGTCCCCCACGATCCGGCGGAAGCGGCGGGCCAGCTCGACGGCCTCCTCCTTGGAGCTCACCTCGACCAGCGCGAAGCCGCCCACCGACTCCTTGGCCTCGGTGAACGGGCCGTCGGTCACGGTGATCTCGTCGCCCGCCGAGGTCACGCGCGTGCCGGCCGGGTCGAGCCCGCCGGTCGCCAGCAGCACGCCGGAGGCCGTCATCTCCTCGATGAACTTGCCCATCTCGGCGAACAGCTTCTCGTCGGGCGCTTGACCGGTCGCCATCTGCATCATCAGGAATCGCATCGGCCCAGCTTAGCGGCGCATTCCCTGTCACATCGCCCGGACGACGTGTGGATGACCCTCCAAGAAAGGAACCCCCGAGATGACCACCACCGCCCTCCGGCCCGCCGCGTCCCGTCTGACCGCGCTGGCCGTCGCCGGCCCGCTGTGGGCCACCGTCTCCCTCGCCCAGGCGGCCACCCGCGACGGCTTCGACCTCACCCGGCAACCGCTCAGCTTGTTGAGCACCGGCTCGCTGGGCTGGCTGCAGATCGCCAACTTCGTGGTGGTCGGCGTCCTCACCGTCGCCGGCGCGAAGGGATTGCCCGGCAAGTGGGCGCCCCGGCTCGTGCTGACGGCCGGCGTGGGCCTGGTCGCCGCCGGGGTCTTCCCGATGGACGCCGTCGGGTTGTCCTGGCACGGCGTCGGGCACATGATCGCCGGCACCGTGACCTTCGCGTCGCTGATCGCCGCCTGCCACGTGCTGGGACGCCGGTTCTCCGGTCGCGACGCGGTTTTGTCGCACCTCGCCGGCACGGCCCTGCTCGTCGGCGACGGCTGGGCGATGGCCCGCGGTCCGGCCGGTTCGCTCACGCTCGCCGTCGGCGCCATCGCCGCCATGCTGTGGATCTCCGTCGCCGCCGCCCGTCTCCGCTGAAAGGAAGTCCTGCCATGACTGTCACCGAATACCTCGAGAAGCTGCCCGCCGCCCAGCGCGAAATCGCCGAACGCCTGGTCGGCCTGATCGAGACCGCCCTGCCCGGAACCGGCGCCGTGTGGCACGGACACCCGGTGTGGAGCCTCGGCCCCGCGCCCGGCAAGCAGGCGGTGTGCCTGGTCAAGGCCTACCCCAAGCACGTCACGTTCGGCTTCTGGCGCGGCCAGGAGATCGCAGACCCGTCCGGCCGCCTGCAGCCGGGAGCGCGCGGGATGGCGAGCGTGAAGCTGCGGGAGCCCGGCGAGATCGACGACGAACTGTTCGCCAACTGGCTCAAGCAGGCTGCCGAACTCTGAGCGGAGCGCCGGGCGATCCCGCCCGGCGCTCCGTCACGTCTCCGGCCGGCACAGCACCGGGTTCGCCAGCTCGGCGCAGGGCCGGTCGCCGTGCGAGCGGACGATGTCGGCGCCCACCTGGTTCGTGAGGTACCGCAGGAAGCTCGCCGCGAGCGAGTCGGCCTTCGGTTCGCCGTAGGTGTAGGCGTACTCGGTCTGCCAGAACGGGTACACGCCGTGGTCGGCGCCCTGCACGCTCGCCTTCTGGCCGTCGATCCAGACGGTGCGCAGGTCCGCCCGCTTCTCCGCGGCGCCGAGTTCGCTGTAACCGATCGCGCCCGGGGTGGCGGCCACGGCGTCGAGCAGCGACTCGGTGTCGTTGCGGCGGCAGCGGATCACGTCGGCGGCCGTGCCCGGGCGTCGCGGCTCGACGCAGTCGTTGGAGTTCTCCCCCGGCTCGATCGCGTCGAGCACCTGCTGCTCGAACGTCGTGCGTGTGCCGGAAAGCGCTTCCCGGTCCACGATCCGCACCTCCTGGTCCGCGCCGCCCAGCTCCTTCCAGTTCCGGACGCGCCCGGCGAACACGTCACGCACCTGCGCCGCGGTCAGGTCCTGCACCCCGGCGTCCGGGTGGATGACGATCGTGAACAGCAGGAACGCGATCGGCCGCGGCAGCAACTGCGGGGACCGGTCGCCCTTCACCCCGTCGGAAAACGCCAGCACCTCACCGCTCTTGGCCGCGTTGAGCCGTTCCAGGCCGTCGGTGCTGCCGCTCATCTCGATGGTGAACTTCGCGCCGGGACAGGTGCGGCTGTAGGAGCCGGTGGCTTCCCGCACGACGGGGGCGAACGCGGTGGAGCCGGTGACGGTGAGCGATCCGGAAGCGCAGTCCAGCGGCGGCGGGTCCGGCGTGGCCAGCCCGATCACGAACGGTTCAGCCAGCGCGACCGACACCAGCAGGTACACCAGCACGGTCAGCCAGCGCGGGATTCCGGTGCGGCTCTTGGTCTCCCGGATCGCGCCGTTGCGCACGCCGCCCTTGATGCCGGCGATCACCACCGGGTCCGGGCACTTCTTCACCTTCGGCCCGGCGCGGTCGAGCACCGCGAGGACCTTGTAGTGCTGGCCCTGGTTCAGCGGCACCTTCGGCAGCTGGATGACGCCGACGTTGCGGCCGTCGCTGTCGACGATGTTGTCCACGCCGAGACCGGAGTTCTCGCCGAAGTTCTCACGCAGGAAGTCGTCGCTCAGCTCGGTCACGACCATGCCGGCGACGCGGCGGTCCGGGAAGTTGATCTTCACGCCCGCCTGGACGTTGCTGAGGACGGCGTAGTCCTGGCTGTCGATGTTCGTCGTGCCGGTGTTCTCGATGCGCACCAGCACGAACGACGGGTCGGTCAGCGCCTTGCCGTCCTTGTCGTCCAGGCGTTGCAGCGCGCCCGCGTTCTCAGCCGCGACCTCCTGCCGCGCGGTGGTGTCGACCTGCACGCGGTAGCCGAGCCGTTTGCGCCCGACGAACACGAACTCCCACAGAAACGCGAACACCGGCACCACGAGCGCCAGCACCGCCAGGACGATTTCCCAGGGAAAGTTGGACAACCGGGCCTCCGCGCTGGGGACACAGGACGAGACATCCATCTTGTGCGAGCGCGAGCCGGAAGATCACCGCTCTCCGAGCTGTTCGGCAGTTGTTCACCCGGGCGTCAGCCGCATTCGACCGACGAGGGGGTGTCGTCCTCCGGCCCGGGGAGGTCGACGCGGTAGCCGTGGAGCATTCCGTGCGCCCTGCCGTAGAAGTCCGGGCTCTCGTACCAGGTGCAGGTGACGCCGGTGTCGTTGGTCCAGGACGAGATCCGGTCGGCGAGGTCGTAGGTGGCGAGGTCACCGACCCGGTCCCCCGGTCGCAGGGCCAGACCGCCGCCGGTGAAGCCGTGGTCCCGGTACAGGCACAGGCTGCCCGGCGGGCAGTCGCGGCCGTCGAACGTGGAAACCTCTTGTGCCGCAGCGGTGGCCGGCACGAACGCGATCGCCAGTACGGCGAGGAACACCGATGCACGCATGGCTCCGCGATACCCGCATCACCCGGATCAACGCGCTCATCACCGCATCGAGCTAGGGTGCCGGGAATGGCAGACCCCTACGGCTCGTTCGGACGCGGCTACTCGTCGGTGCGGCGGCCGGATCCGCGGATCGCCCGCCAGGTGCACGCCGCGCTCGGTGCGGCCGCGACGGTGCTGAACGTCGGCGCGGGCGCCGGATCGTACGAGCCGGACGGCCGGGACGTGCTGGCGGTCGAACCGTCGGCGACGATGCTGCGCCAGCGGCCGCCCGGTTCGGCCCCGGCCGTGTGCGCGGTCGCCGAGCAGCTGCCGTGCGCCGACCACCGGTTCGACGCCGCGCTCGCCGTGCTGACGGTGCACCACTGGCGCGACCCGGCGGCCGGGCTCGCCGAGCTGCGCCGCGTGTCCCGGCGGCAGGTGGTGTTCACGTGGGACGTCGAGGTGATGGCGCGGTACTGGCTCGTCGGGGAGTACCTGCCGGAGATCGCCGAGCGGGAGCGGGGCCTGGCGAATCTGGACGCGGTGGTGCGCGGGTTGAGCGGCCCGGACCGGCGGGTGGTGGTCCAGCCGGTGCCCGTCCCGTGGGACTGCAGCGACGGCTTCCTGGCCGCCTACTGGCGACGCCCGCACAGCTACCTGGACGACGACGTGCGGGCGGGCATGTCCGGCGTGGCGGCGCTGCCGTCGGACGTGGTGCGACCCGCGGTGCGGAGACTGGCCGAAGACCTCAGCTCCGGCAAGTGGCAGCGCGGCCACCGCGACCTCCTGGACCGGGATTCACTGGACGTCGGCTACCGCCTGGTGGTCGCGACTAGTGCCCCGAGTCGTTGATTCGTCGGCAGCAGGGGGCGAGGGAGTCGCCCAGGTGTTTTCGCCAACCTACCGAGCAACGGCCGCCGGCGGGAGGGCGATCAGCTGAGCGCGCCCGCGATCCCGCAGATCAGCGAACCCAGCCGCGTGTCCGACACACAGCCGCTCGCCGGCTGGGGCTGCGTCGGGTCCGGCGCGGGCGACGAGGACGGCGGGGTGGGGGTCGCCGGTGAGGTGGGTTCCGCGGGCGAGGACGGCGCACCCGGTGGCACCTCGGGCGTCGGCGCGCCTGGCACCGGGAGCCCGGGCGCCGGCGCCGACGGCACCGGAACCGGCGGGGTCGCCCTGCCCGGCCGGTTCACCGGCAGGACCCCGCCGACCTGATCCGGCGCGGGCCGGGTGACCTCCGGAGCGGGCGGGACGACAGGAGTCTCGGCCGGCGGCGCGACCGCGGGCGGCCGGGCGCCGATCCCGAGCGCGATCGCCGACGCGTCGTCGCTCAACCCGTTCAACCCGGGGCCCAGCGACCACGCCACACCCGCCGCGACCACCAGCGCCGCCCCGGCGGTCCCGATCTTCGCCTTCACTCCCATGCGCGCAGTTTAGCTTGCGCCGCAAGGCTTTCCGAGAAGTCAAATAGGTTACACCCGGACCGCGGCGAACCGCTCGGCCGCATCCCAGAGCTCTCGCTCGCGCCGCGGGTCGTAGGACTCCGGGGACGACGGGACGACCGCACCGCGGTCCACATAGGACCCGTTCGGCGCGTCGATCGCACCGAGGACGACGTCGGCCAGGTAGCGACCCGCGGTGGCGGGGCTGGTCGCCCACGGCGTCCAGGTCATCGCGGGCAGGATCCGGCGCACCGCGAACCGGACGACCGGATTGGCGTCGCGGGTGAGTCCGGTGCCGGGCACGAACGCCGGGTTGTACGCCACGGCCGCGACCCCTGGCGGCAGGCGCCGCGCGTACTCATGTACCAGGTGGATGGTGGCCAGTTTGCTCGTCGAGTACGCGGTGCGCCCCGCGGCCGCGCTCGACGGGTCCGGGAAGGCGCCGGGCCGCGCGAGCACGTCCGGGGACTGCCAGACCGGGCCGGGCACGAGCCCCAGGTTGTGGCGGAAGTCGCCGAAGTGGGTGTCGCTGGTGGTGATCACGACCCGCCCTGGGGTGGTGAAACGGTCCTGCAGCACGCGGACGAACACGTGGTTGGCGAGCACGTTGACCGTGAAGGTCGACTCGTACCCGTCCGGCCCCGTCGTGAGCGCGTTCGTGTGCTGGACGCCCGCGTTCCCCACGAACGCGCGCAGCGGCGGCAGGTCACCGCGGTCCAGCCGGTCGCGGATCGCGCTGGCGGCGTCCCCGACACTGCGCAGCGAGCTCAGGTCCGCGGTCACCGTGCCGTCGCCGAGGTCCGTTCGCGCGACGACGACCACGTGCGCATCGGGGTCCCGTCGACGGATCGCTTCCAGGGCGACGCGCCCGATGCCGCGGCTGGCGCCGGTCATGACGATCGTGTGGCTCATGCGACCACCGTCCCGCCCGCCGCGGAGATCAGCCAGGGACCAGCAGTACCCACGCTGATCCGGCGGGGAACGGACAGAATGGACCCGTGACCACCGGTTTCGGCAGCCTGCTGCGCGCCTGGCGCGACCGCCTGTCCCCGGCCGACGCCGGCCTGCCCGTCACGACCGGCCGCCGCGCTCCCGGCCTGCGCCGCGAGGAGCTCGCCCAGCTGGCCGGGCTGTCGGTGGACTACGTGCTGCGCCTGGAGCAGGGCCGCGCGAAGAACCCATCGGCGCAGGTGGTCGGCGCGCTGGCGCGGGCGCTGCAGCTGTCCCGGTCCGAACGCGACCAGCTCTACCGCGCGGCCGGCCTCCTGCCGCCGCAGGACGGGACGGTGAACGTGCACGTGCCCGCGGGCGTCCAGCGTCTCGTCGCGCGCCTCGGCGACGTGCCGATCGGCGTGTTCGCCGCGGACTGGACGCTGGTCTGGTGGAACGCGACCTGGTCCGCCCTGTTCGGTGAACCGGGCACCGACCGGAACCTGGTGCGAGCGGTCTTCACCGGCGCCGCCCCGCCGGTGCGGCCGGAGCGCGGCGCGGAGGCGTTCGCGATGTCGCTCGTGGCCGACCTGAAGGACGCCGTGTCCCGCTACCCGTCCGACGCCCAGCTCGACCGCCTGGTGCGGGAGCTGCGCCGGACCTCGGGCGCCTTCGCCCGGTACTGGGACACGCAGACCACGGCGGCCGTGCACGAGTCCGAACGCAAGACGGTCACGCACCCCGAGGTCGGCGACATCCTGTTCGACTGCGACGTGCTGCTGGTGCCGGGCGCCGACCTGCGAGTGGTCACCTACACGACGGCGGCGGGCAGCGCGGACGCCGGCAAGCTCGACCTGTTGCGGGTCACCGGCGGGCGTCCGCTGACCACGTCCTAGAGGTCGTCGCAGGCGGCCCTGGCTCGGTTCATCGCCGCGTCGAACTCCGGTCCGGACGCCTCGAAAGTCCGCGTGACGATCTCGAGCGGCGCCTTCAACGCGTCGGCGAGGGCCTGGTAGCGCGGATCCTGCTCGGCTGCCGCCGCCGCGAGCTGCGACGCCGCGCCCCACCGCTGGAAACCGGCGTACTGGGTGCCGGGATCGAGCGACGTGGTGCGTTCCACTGCCGCGCAGGCCGCCTCGGCGTCCGACGCGGCAGCGCCCGGCGCGGAGCCGATCCAGACCAGCCCGACGACTCCCGCGCCGACCACGAGCCCCACCACGAGGGCGGTCACGACGAGCGGCCACCGGCGACGCGACGGCGGGGCGGGATACGGCTGGGCCATGGAAGTCCTTCCGTGGGCGGGCTGTCCTCGCATGGACGTGCCGCCACCGCGCCCGGTTCCGCCGCGCCGGGCGGGTCAGCGCACGGTCACGTTGCTCCGGTCCGGAACAGCGGCTCGTGACCGGCGGGCGCACGCGTCGCACGTCCGATCCGGTTGCCACGCCTTCGCCGCGGCACGCAGGGCACGCCGGAGACTGCGCGGCGAACGGACGGCGCCGGTCTCGTCGCGCAGGGGCGTGCCGAACACCTGGAGCCTGCGCTGCTTGCGCCCGCACGCGCACACCGTGCGGCGGTAGCACCGGAGCACAGCGGATCCGTTCGTCACCCGTACCCTGCCGCGCCAGATCATCCGTGCCCCCTCGTGTTCGTCGCTCCGGTGTGGAGACGGCGCACCCCCGCTCGGCATGTCGCCAAACGGACCGACACGTTCGGATGCGATCGGGGTCACAGCCCAGCGCGGTCAGGTGTGGCGGCGCCGCAGCCGCCGCCACGCCAGCTTGTAGGGGTCGACTTCGAGGACCCGCCCGGCGCGCACGTCCGTCCGGGCGCGGGCCAGCGCGCGCCGGGCTTCCTGCACGTCGATGCCGTACTCACGGCACCGCGCGAAGAAGGCGCGCAACGCGTCGTTCCCACCCACCCGATGATGATCGTCCGCAGGGCCTTCCCAAAACGTTGATCAACTGATCGTGTCACCGACGATCGCGGTGCCCGCGTGCAGCGCCGCACGCGCTGGGCCTGCTCCCTGTGGAACCAGCGTTGACCACGGTCCCGGCTCACCTCGACAGCCCACGCACACCGTGAGTAGCATCACCCTCGATGCGGGGTGGATCGCGCGAGGGGTGGTTCGGTAGTGGAGAGCCCGCCGGCGCACCGTCACGGCGACGAGGAACGTGAACGGACCACACAACCGGCGGGAGACGCGGTGTCCGCGGCGGTGACGACCCTCCTGACCCGCTGGCGGGCGCGCTCACACGAACTCGGCTGGCCCGCGGACCTCGACTGGGAGACCGACGCGGCGCCCGCCGTCGTCGAGGCCTGCCTGACCGGCAGCGGCCTGCTCCCCGCGCTGCGCGAACTGGCCGACCAGCGCCTCGGCTCGGCCGCCACGGACAGTGACTTCGAGCGCGACGTCGACGCACTCGCTTCGTGCCTGCCCGGGGCTACGCTGGGGCCCGCCCCCGCGGACCTGGTGGCGGCCGCCGCCCGCGCGGTGCGGGAGATCGTCGCCCGCGACGCACTCCTCGCGCACGGCACCGATCCCGTGACCGGGTTGCGGACCCGCTCCGCCTTCGTGCACGACCTGACCTCGCCCGGCTACGGCGACGTGGACCCGCACGTCGTGGTGGCGCGGTGGGAACCGGCGAAGGCGCCCTGGTCCGCGATGTCGGTGCGGACCACGATCGCCGACCACCTCCGGCCGCACCTCGGCCCCCGTGAATCCGCCGGATCCGTCGGCCTGTGCGACATCGCGGTGCTGGTGACGAGCCCGGAGCGGGCCGAGCAGCTGGGCGAACTCCTCCGCGGCCTGCCGGGAACGCCGACGCTCACGGTGTCGATCGCCGGGTGGCCACGGGGCGCCGATCCCGCGCGGCGGGCCGAATGGCTGCTCGACCTCTTCCCGTCCCTGGTGGACGAACCGCTCATCTGAGCAACTCGCCGAGGTCCCGCGCGCAAAAATGGAGTAGCGTTACCGTTTCGTGATAAGCGCCCGCCCGCGGTCGTGCCGTATCGGCTCGCCCAGCACAGCCGTTATCCGTAAAACCCGCCAATCACCCGTTGAGCGGACAGAACGCGAAATTATCCGCTCTCAGTAGTCCGAGTTCACCCAATCGGTTCGCCAAACCTGTAGTTGCATTCTTCACCTGGAAGTGCATTGGAGGAGGGGCTGATGGGTGACACCGCGACGCGGGAGCTGGCCGGCATGTCGGACGACGATCTGCTCGGCGAAGCTCGTGGGGGTGATCGCGAGGCGTTCGCGGTCCTGGTGCACAGACACCAGGCCGCGGTCCTGAGATACGCGTGCTCGGTCGCCCGCTGTCCGGCGGACGCGCAGGACCTGACCGCCGACGCGCTGGTGCGGACGATGCTGGCGCTGGAGGGCGGCGGCGGCCCGGCCACCAACTTCCCCGCCTACCTGCGGACCACGGTCCGCCGCCTGGCCATCGACCTCGGCGCGCGGAACGGGCGCGCCGTCGCGGCGGGCCTGTCCCCGGTCGTCGTCGAGCCGAGGACGCCGCCCCTGGACGAGCAACTGGAGGGCGACCGGAACCTGGCGGACGCGTTCGCGGCCCTGCCCGCCCGCTGGCGCCGCGTCCTCTGGATGGTCGAGGTGCTCGGGCACCGCCCCCAGGACGTGGCCGTCGAGCTCGGCATCGCGCCCGCCGCCGCGTGCTCGCTGCTGTGGCGGGCGCGGACGGCGCTGCGGCGGCAATACGAACTCCTCGCGTCCCGCGATTCGTGACCGCCGGATTTCATCACGCGTTTCATCAACCGTCCGCATTGTCCGGACTCACCGGCGCAGGTATACCGGAAGAGAAAGCGTATTCCCGTCGACGGCCACGGAGGACCAACCCGGTGCGGATTTCGGTGCTGGGCAGCGGGATCGTCGGTCGCACCCTGGCCGCGCGGCTGGTCGAGCTCCGGCACCGCGTCGTGATCGGGAGCCGCGACCCCGGGCAGCCGCACATCACCAGATGGGTCCGCGCGGCGGGCGAACTGGCACGGGCCGGCACCTACGCGGAGGCGGCGCGATCAGCGTCGATCGTGGTCAACGCCACCGCCGGAACGGCCACTGTGGACGCTCTGCGCGCGGCGGGCGAGGCCGAACTCGCCGGCAAGGTGCTGATCGACGTGGCGAACCCGGTCAGCGACCCGGCGGCGGACCCGCCCCCGATGCGGACCGGCGAGCGCAGCCTCGGCGAGGAGATCCAGGCGTTGTTCCCGCAGACCAGGGTGGTCAAGGCGCTGAACACGGTGAGCCCGTCGGTGATGGTGAACCCCAAGCGCGTGCCCGGCGGGCACGTCGCGTTCCTCGCCGGCGACAGCAGGCAGGCCAAGACGATGGTGACCGGCCTGCTGCGTGAGTTCGGCTGGCCCGCGGACGCGATCGTCGACCTCGGCGACATCACCGGCGCCCGGTCGATGGAGATGCTGTTCCCGCTGCGGCAGCGGCTGAGCAGGTCCCTCGGGCACACCAACTTCAACCTCGGGGTCCTGCACGCCTGACGGCGCTAGGACGCCTGCCGCCGCTCGGCGTCGGGCTGCCCGGGCACGACGAGCAACCCCGCCCGGAACGCCAGGGCGACGGCGTGGGTGCGGTCCCGCGCGGCGAGCTTGCGCAGCACCCCGCGGACGTGGGTCCGGATCGTCTCCACCGACAGCAGCAGGCTCGCCGCGATCTGCGTGGTGCTGAGCCCTTCGGCGATGAGCTGCAGCACCTGGTACTCGCGCCCGCTCAGGGCGGGTCGCGGCGCGACCGGAGGTGGCTCCTCCCCCGCGATCTCCCGCGGCAACAGCAATCCCCGCAGCTGCCCGTCGACGTGGATCTGCCGGGTCGCTGCGGAGATCGCCTCGGTGATGCGCAACGGGTCGGCCGCGCGCGCGACCACCCCGCGCGCCCCCGCGCGCAGCAACTCGCCGAGGTGGGCGCGGTTCAACTGGCCGGGTTCCAGCAGCACCACCACCGCGACCGTGTTCCGCACCCCGGTCAGCAGCGGGATGAGCTGTGGCTGGCGGTTCACGCCCGCCCCGAGCAGGACGACGTCGGGGTGCGCGTGCTCGACCAGGCGGAGCAGGTCCGGCGCGGTGCCCGCGTGCCCGGCCCAGCGCATCGTGGTGCTGCGCCGGACCAGCGCGAAGAGCCCCTCGCGGAAGAGCGGAAGCGAGTCCGCCACCGCGACCCGGATGCCGGCTCTGCCGTGGACGGCGGAAGTCGTGGACAAGGTTGTTCCTCCTCTGGTTGCGGTTGTCAGCGCAGCAGCCGCCGGATCCCGGTGACCGGGCCGATCGCGTCGATGTCCGCGATCCGGACCGGCTCACCGGGGCGGGACGCGTGCACCGCACGCGACCCGTCGATCGCGACGGCGACGTGGCTGACGGGCTGGTAGTAGAAGACGAGATCGCCGGGGCGCACCTGGTCCCGCGGCACGGGGACACCCACCTCCGCCTGCGCTGCGCTCGTGCGCGGCACGGCCAGGCCGGCGGACCGGAACGCGGCCAGCACGAGGCCCGAACAGTCGTAGCTGCCGGGCCCCTCGGCGCCCCACACGTACGGTTTGCCGAGCTGCGCCAACGCGAACCGCACCACGTTCCCGCCATCGCCCTCCGCGACCGGCGGCAGCGCGTCCACCCGGCGCTGTTCGTCCACCCGGTTCTGGGCGTCCTGGACGCCGCGAAGGGCGGCGTCGCGCCGTGCTCCGGCGGCCGCGAGCGCATCGGCCGCCGCGGTGCGGGCGGCTTCGGCCTGTGCCAGGGCATCCGCGGACGTGGTGACCGCGGACTCGGCCTGGCGCACGGATTCGTCGGCCGCCCGTACCTCGGCGAACTGGTCGGCGGCGACGAAATCGAGCAGGGGCAGGGCGGCCCGGTAGTCCAGCGGCGCGCGGTTGTCCAGCACCGCGAACTCCCGGCCACGGCGGAACTCCGCGGAGACCCCGGAGTAGAAACCGGCCACGCGCGAGCGGGCCGCCACGGCAGCGGACCGTGCCACGCGCAACGCCTCGCCGGTGGACCCGTTGCCTGCCCGCGCGGCCGACAGGTTCAGCTCAGCCGCGGCGAGTTCGGCTTCCTTGCCGCTCACTTCGCTCTGCACGGCGGTGAATTCGTCCTGGGCGCGCCGGAGTTCCTGGTACGCACTGTCCACGTCGAGTCGCGGTGCGGCCAGTGCCGGCCCGGCCCCGAGCACGGCCGTCAGCCACACCACGACCAGCAGCGTCATCCTGACCACACCGAACAGACCGGCCGGCGCGGCGGAACCTGACGCGCAGCGGCGGATCAGGGCGGGAAAAGACCGGCCCGGATCGCGAGCGCCACCGCGTGCGCCCGCGACGACGCGCGCAACTTCGTTTTCGCCGTGCGCAGGGCGGATCGGGCGGCGGCAGGGGTGAGACCGAGTTCGGCCGCGGTCTCCTCCGCCGTCATCCCGCGCGCGGCGCACTCCAGGACCGCGATCTCCTGCGCCGTCAGGCCGGTCACCCGGTTGCCGGGCGTCCGGGCCACCGCGGCGACCTCGGCGAGCGCGCCGAGCACGTTGCCCGGCAAACCGTTGCGGAGCAACGCCCAGCTGATGACGCCGTCCACGCCGGGCGGCGGTGGTGCGTCCTCGGCCAGCAGCAGCACGACCGCGGACGGCGCCGCCGCGCGGATCTCGCGGCACAACGCGGGCACGTCGTCCACTTCGCCGTCGACGATCACGATGTCCGGATCGGACTGTCGCACCGCGCGGAGACCCGCGACACTCGTGTCCGCGATCTCCCACCGCGGCGCCGGACCTCCCGGCTGGGCCGACCGCAGCGCGCGCGCGCGAGCCGGGTCCTCCCCGACGTACATCGCGACGAGGGCGGCCGCGGGCATCCACCAACTCCTGTGTGTCTTCAAACCGGTGACCCGAGACTAGTTGATCTTGTGCGCACCGAGCGGGTGAACCGCAAGGACACTGTCAGTAGCAGTAAGCGCTTCCAGACGATCACTTCTCCGCGGTGGTTACTATCCGAGAAGTGCACGACGGCAGCTCGCTCGACGAGTTCCCCGCAGAACTGCGCCGGATCGTCGGCGCGCAGGACTGGGACGAGCTGGAGGACTTTTGCGACCGGCACTGGCTGGCGTTGCCCGCGGACCTGGCCGCGACGCTCGTCGCCGCGCTCGGGTCGATCCCGCCCGAAGTCCTGCACGGCAGGCCGCGGCTGGTGATCGCGTGGCTCACCAACGCCCACGCGCTGGCCGGCCCCGCGGACGCGGAACTGCGCGCGTTCCTCCGGCGCTACATGGAAGTGGGTGCGCGGATGGCCAACGAGTTCGACCTGACCGCGGACGTCCCGCCCGCCACGCTGATCGCGCTGGGCACCGCGAAGCTCGTCCAGTTGCGGGGGCAGGGCAGCCTGGACGAGGCGGACGAGCTCGGCGAGCAGCTCGCGCGGCGGGTGGACGAACTCCGCCCGCTGCCGCGGGAACGGTCGACCTTGCGGCCCGGATGGCTTGCGCTGCAACGAGGTCTGACCCGGTCGCTGGCCGGTGACCTGGACGGCGCCACCGCCCTCTACCAGCTGGCGCACGAGCAGGCGCGGGCCGAGCCGCTCACGCACTTCGCCGGGATCAACGCCGCGGCTAACCTGGCCATGGTGTTCGCGCACCAGGGCCAGCAGGAGGCGGCCGCCCGCTGGATCAAGACGATGCGGTCGTACCCGCCGCCGATGCCGTCGGTCGCCTTCCTCGGCACCGTCGGGGCGACGATCGCCGAGGGCTGGCTCGCGCTCGACCGGCACGACCGGGACGGCGTGGCGGCCGCGCTCGCGGTGACCGGCGACGGCACCAAACCGATCGAGGTGTGGCCGTTCGTCGCGGCCATGGTCGGCGCGGCCGCGCTGCACTTCGGTGATCCGGCGGACGGGCTCGACCAGCTCGAGCGGATTCGGATCAGCAGGCAGGCCACCGCCGGGCCGGGCATCGCGCAGCAGGTGCTGGACCGCGCCAGGGCCGACCTGCTGATCGCCGCCGGACAGGGAAACCGCGCGCTGCGGATGCTCCGGCGCGAAACGGCCGCGGTGCCGGCTTGGCTGGCGGTCCCGTCGGCCCGGCTGCACCTGCTGGCGGGCGACCACCGGCAGGCCAGGGCGATCGCCGCGCGCAGCGTGTGGGACGCGGGCACGCCGCGCCGCGACAAGGCGCAGCTGCTGCTCGTGCACGCCGTGGCCGCGCTCCGGATGGGTGACCGGGAAGCCGCCCGCGGCGCCGTCCGGATGCTGTCCTCGGTCCGCGAGCCGGACGAGGTGGCGTCCCTGGCGACGCTGCCCGCGGCCGAACGCGCGGAACTCCTCGGCGAGATCGAGCTGACGGAGACCGCCGCCGCGCGCCTGGACCACGCGCGCCCGGTTTTTCCGGAGCGGATCGACCTGGTGGCGCTGACCAACCGCGAGCACCGGGTCCTGACCGAGCTGGCGCAGGGCCACTCGCCGCAGGAGATCGCCCGCAGCCTGGTCGTCTCCGTGGCGACGGTCCGCTCCCAGTTGCAGAGCGTCTACCGGAAGCTGGGCGCCTCGAACCGGGACGAGGCGATCATGCGCACGTACGAGCTGGGCCTGCTCTGAGCCGGGGTGGCACACGCTCGCCGGGAACACCGCCCGTCCCACCCCCTTCGACCCCAGAGCCGGACGGCGTCCGCCGGCGAGCTTCGCGGCCCCCCGCACCACTCAGACCGGGCAGGGGCCGCGGACATGACGCGGTGGGTCAGGGAGTTCGGCCGTCGCCGGCGAGGAACGCGGTGAGGTGCCGGGCCTCGTCGTCGACGGCGATCCGCTCGGCGCGGGTGAAGCGGCGCAGCGGGGTGACGGTCACGGTGTCCGCTTCGACGGTCCAGGTGGCGGCGACGCGGCCGTCGACCAGCACGACGCGCTCACCGGCCACCGAGAGGTTGCGGTGGGCGTCGTCGATGATGCGGGCGCGGTCCTGGTAGCCGAGGATCGCGTTGTCGAACGCGGGCAGGAACCGGATCGGGGCGGATGTGCCGGGGTCGGGGCGCGGTGCGTCGGGCAGGTCGAGGAGTTCGCGGCCGTGTTCGTCGCGGAAGGCGACCAGTTCGTCGCGGATGGCGGCCACCGCGGCGGGCAGCCCGGCGAGGCCGCTCCAGGCGCGCAGGTCGGCCACGGTGGCCGGGCCGAAGGCGGCCAGGTAGCGGCGCGCGAGCGCCTGCCCGACGGGATCGGCGCCGTCCTCGGGGAGCGGCTCGACGTCGCGTCCCAGCCAGGAGGACAGCCGGACGTTCTGGACGCCCGCCTTGGCGCGCCACAGCCCGCGCGGCGGCACCTGCACCGTCGGCACGAGTGCGGCGATCGCGAGTTCGCCCAGCGGGCGTGGCCCCGCGGACGGCCAGCGCCCGGCGAGCGCCCGCCCGATGTCGGCCATGGTGCACGGCTCGTCACGGGCCAGCTCCGCCCGCGCCGCCGCGGCCACTTCGCCGGGGTCCACGCCGTCCAGCTCGCGCCGGTAGACGCCGAACACCCGCTGGCGCAGCATCGCGTCGTGGCGGCTCCGCCAGGCCAGGACGTCGTCCGCCGTGACGAGGTGAATGGTGCGGCGCATGAGGTGCGTGCGGACGACCCGCCTGCCGGTCAGCAGCTCGTCGAGGGCGGCCGGCTGGAACCCCCGAAGCCGCGACCACAGCCCGACGAACGGTTCCTGGGGCTCCTGGGCCTGCAAGCCGCACAGGTGGGAGACCGCGTCCACGACCGGCAGATCGGCCCGCTCGAGGAGCAACTGGCGAGCCAACGCCGCCCGGTTGAGGGCCCTGCTGTCCATAGTGGTCACGGTGCCCATGGTCGCAGGGGAAGCGGTCAGGTGGTGTCCTCTTTCCGGGCTGCTGGGTGCAGATCGCCTGCTGTCGCGGGCAGGAACAGGCGGTCGAGGTGGTAGGCCAGGATCGCGTGGGCGTCGTCGGTGCTGCGCTGGCCGACCAGCACGCTGGTCCCCAGTCCGTGGCTGAGCGCCAGCAGTCTCGCGGCTTCCGCGCGGTGGTCCCTGCCGGGGTGTAGTTCACCCCGGGTGGCGGCGTCGGCCAGGATGTCGGCGAGTTCGCGTTCGCGCCGGTTGGGGCCGTCGACGAACGGGTGCGCGGCGAGGTCCGGGTCGGTCATGGCCAGCACCGCGTACGAGGTCCATACCAGGTGGTGCGCGCGGCTCTCGGCATCGGTCGGCAGCGCCTCGGCGAGGAAGCCTTCTGCGATTGCCCGCGTCGACGACTGGGCATCCCGCGTCCTCTCTCGCCAGCGTTCGACGCTGCGCCGTTCGAGGTGTTCAAGCGTGCCGTGCAACAGTTCGGCCTTGGTGTCGAAGTAGTACTGCACCAGGCTGACCGACACCCCGGCTTCTGCGGCGACCGTGCGCATCGTGACCGCGTGCAGCCCCTCGCGCGCCGCGACCCGGACCAGCGCCTCGGCGATCTGCGCGCGGCGTTCGGCGTGATCGACGATCTTCGGCACCACTTCCTCCGCTCGGTCTTTATAGTACGCATGTATATAATACGCTTGTACAGTAAAGGGGTCGACGTGGGGTCCGACGAGGCGAAAACCCGGGGCAGAGCGCTGCTGGCGTTGTCGTGTGCGGCGCAGTTCATGGTGGTGCTCGACGTCTCGGTGGTGAATGTCGCGCTGCCGTCCATCCAGTCCGCACTCGGGTTCAACGCTGCGGACTTGCCGTGGGTGGTCAACGCCTATGCCGTGGTCTTCGCCGGGTTTCTGCTGCTCGGCGGCCGACTCGCCGACGTCTGGGGACGGCGCCGGACCTTCCTGGGCGGCCTCGCCCTGTTCACCGCGGCCAGCCTGGCCGGGGGCGTCGCCGGCACGGCGGGGCTGCTCACGGCGGCGCGGGCGGTGCAGGGACTCGGCGCGGCGGTGCTCGCCCCGGCGACGCTGACCGTGCTGATGGCGGCGTTCCCCGAGGGCGCCCGGCGGACGCGGGCGCTGGCCGTGTGGACGGCGGTCGGGATAGCCGGCGGCACGGCGGGCAATCTGCTCGGCGGCGCGCTGACCGAGTTCCTGACGTGGCGGTCGACGTTGCTGATCAACGTCCCGGTCGGGGCGCTGGCCCTGGTCGCCGCGGTGAAGCTGCTGCCCGCGGACACCGGCCGGGCGTCGCGGCCGCGCCTGGACGTTCCCGGTGCCGTCGCCGTCACCGTCGGCCTGGGCGCGCTGAGCTACGGCGTCAGCCGGTTCGCGGACGGCGGCGGCCACGGGCTCGCGATCGCCGCCGTCGGAATCGGTATCACGGCATTGACGGCGTTCGTCCTGATCGAGTGGCGGGCCGCGGGGACACCGTTGATTCCGCTGCGGCTGTTCACCAGTCGCGCGATCCTGGTCGGCAATGCCGTGATGCTGCTAACCGGGGCGTGCCTGAACCCGATGTGGTACTTCCTCGCGCTGTCCATGCAGAACGTGCTGCACTACAGCGCTGTGCAGACCGGACTCGGTTTCCTGCCGCACACGCTGCTGAGCATCGCCGTCGGCACGTGGCTTACGCCGTGGCTCATGCGGTTCGTCCGGCACCAGCTGCTCATCGTCGGCGGCGCGCTCCTGGCCGCAGCCGGCTTCGGGTGGCAGAGCGCGCTCACTCCCGGCAGCGGCTACCTCGTCGGCATCGCCGGACCGGCGATCCTGATCGCGCTCGGCTCCGGCCTGCTCAACACCCCGCTGACCACCACCGTCACCGCCGGAATCGACCCGGCCGACGCGGGTGCCGCCTCGGGATTGATGAACACCACGAAACAGGCCGGCGCCGCCCTCGGTCTCGCCGTGCTCGTCGCGGCGACCGGCACAACGGCCACCACGCCTGAGCAGTTGGCCGCTGCCTACGGCCACGCGTTCCTGCTCATCGCGGCCATTCTGACGGCGGCTGCCGCGGTTGCCTTCGCGATTCCCGGACGAGCCCGGCAGCTTGCGTCAACGGGCTCCTCGTAGCGGATCAGGCGTCCGCCGGAGCACGACGCCGCTCGCCGCGACGACCGCGATACCGCGACGAGCCGGGTAGGGCGCCGGGCTGGTGCCTCCCTCTGCGCAGCACCAGCCCGGCGACCAGGTCAGTTGTCCCACGGGTGCCCGGCGACCACCGAGTTACTCCACGGATGCCCGGCGACCACCGAGTTGTTCCAGTCGTGCCCCGCCACCACGGAGTCGTTCCAGTCGTGCCCGGCGACCGCGACGAAAGCCGCCGCCGCCAGAACCGCCGTGACGATGCCCTTGATGCGCATGCCTTCCCCCTGACGAGTCGAGGTAACTGTCCTGCGCAGCGTCCCGCCACCGTGCATCACATCTGCATCACGGGCGCCCCGGCCGCCGCCGGCGAGTGGTTGTCTGGACCGCGCCATGGATATTCGGGTACTGGGGCCGGTCCAGGTGCTGGCCGGAGACCGCCCGGTGCGGGTGTCGGGGCCGCGGCAGGAACGCGTCCTCGCCGCGCTGGTCCTCGACGCCGGCCGCGTCGTCCCGGTGTCGCGGCTGGTCGAGGTGGTCTGGGACGGCGATCCCCCGGCGACCGCGGTGCGCCAGGTCCGCAACGTCACCTCGGCGCTGCGCCGCGCGCTCGTCGCGGCCGGGTTCCCCGACGACGTCCTCACCGCCACCGGCCCGGGGTTCGTCCTGAACCCGCCGGACAGCGACCTGGCGCGCTTCGAACGGCACGCCGCGGCCGAGGAGTACCGGGAGGCGCTGGCGTGCTGGCGCGGCCCGGCACTGGCGGGCGTCACCAGCCACGCCCTCGCCGGCGAAGTCGCCCGGCTGGAGGAAAAACGGCTGACGATCCTGGAAGCGCACCTGTCCCGTGCGGGCGACATCGCGGAACTGACCGCCGCGGTCGCCCAGCACCCGCTGCGCGAAGGGCTCGCCGCGTTGCTCATCCAGGCGTTGTGGCGGCAGGGACGCACCGCCGACGCCCTGCTCACCTACCGGCGCACCCGGGACCGGCTGGCCGCCGAACTCGGCGTCGAACCCGGACCGGCCCTGCGCGCCCTGCACGCGCGGATCCAGCGGGACGGCAGCGCGTGCTACCTGCCCTACCGGACGCCCGACTTCACCGGACGCAGGCGCGAGCTCGACCTCGTGCTCGGCGCCTTGCACGGCGGGAACGTCGTGCTCGTCCACGGGATGGCGGGCGTGGGCAAAACGGCTCTCGCGGTGCACGCCGCGCACCGGGCCGCTTCCCGCTTCCCCGACGGCCAGTTGTTCGTCGACCTCCACGGCTACTCGCCGGGCCGGGACCCACTGGATCCCGCGGCCGCGTTGTCGTCCCTGCTGCTCCAGGTCGGCGTCCCGGCGCCGCAGCACCCGGGCAGCCTCGACGACCGCGCCGCGTTGTGGCGAGCACGCACCTCCGGCCGGGCGCTGCTGGTCCTGCTCGACAACGCCGCCGGGGCGCACCACCTCCTGCCGCTGCTCCCGGGGTCCCCGTCCGTCGCGGTCCTCGCCACCAGCCGGCGCCGCCTCACCGCGGTCGACGGCGCGGTGCCGGTGCCGCTCGACGTCCTGCCCGAAACCGACGCCGCCGCGCTGTTCACCGCGGTCTCCGGACGACGCGACCACGGCGTGGCCCGGCTGTGCGGCGGGCTCCCCCTGGCGATCCGGATCGCCGCGTCCCGCGTGCGCCACCAACCCGGCCGGGCCGCCGAACGCCTGGCCGGCCGGCGATCGAGGCTCCGCGAGCTGCGCACCACCGACCGCGACATCGCGGCGGCGTTCGCACTGTCCTATCGCGACCTCGGCGAACCCCAGCGGTACCTGTTCCGCGTCCTCGGCATCCACCCGGGCCCGCTCGTCACCCCGGACGCCGCCGCGGCGCTGACCGGGCTCCCGGACACCGAACGCCTGCTGGACGACCTGTGCGACGCCCACCTGCTGAGCCGCCCGCACCCGGACGGGTACACGTTCCACGACCTGCTGGCCGAGTACGCCCGCGACCTCGTCCGGCCCGGCGAAGCGAGGGCCGCGCGGGACCGGTTGCTCGGCTACTACCGCGACGGCGGCGACACCGAGTGGCACGTCCGGGAACGCCCGAACCTGCGCGCAGTGGCCGAGTTCGCGCTCGCGCAGCGGTGTGAGGTCCACGCGTGGCGCATCGCCGACCACGCCGCCCAGTTCCTGCGTGTCCGGGGGCACCGGGACGACTTCGTCGCCGTGGCCCGCGCCGGGTTCGCGGCCGCGGAACGTCTCGGGGACACCGAGGCGTTGCTGCGCAGTCTCGACAACCTCGCCAACGCCCAGTGGGACAGCGGTGACCTCGACGCGGCGATGACCACGACGCGACGACGTCTCCGGCTGGCCGTCGACGATCCGGCGGCCCAGGCGAGCGCGCTGTCCCGGATCGGCACGCTGCACGGCATGCGGGGCGACTACCGGACGGCGATCACGTACTACCGGCAGGCGCTCGACGTGCCGGCCGACGAGCGCCTCACCGCGCTGGTGCTGGGCAACCTCAGCCACGCGCAGGAGATCCTCGGCGACTTCGCCGACGCGCTCACCTCGATCTCCCAGGCCCGTGACCTGCGCGAACGCACCGACGACCGGCACGGTTCGGTGCTCAGCGACGCGCAGTACGCCCACGTCCTCGCCCGGCTGGGACGGACGCGCGACGCCGTCGGAACCGCGTCCGAGGCCGTCGCGAGGGCCGTGCGGCTCGGCTACCCGTTCGGCGAAGCGTGGGCGCGCACGGACCTCGCGGACGTGCTGCTCGCCGCGAACCGGCCCGCCGAAGCCCGCGAGCACGCCGGACGCGCCCGTGACCTGCTGATGCACCTCGACCACCCCCTCCTGCTCGCCATGGCGGCCAACAGCCTGGGCGACGCGCACCACGCGCTCGGCGAGACAGCGCTCGCGCGCGAGTGCTACGGCCTGGCGCGAGAAACCGCCACGCGGGTCGGCTACCGGCGCGAGCGGGAGCGGGCAGAGCGCGGTCTCGCACGTGATCTCGGCGATACCGGCGTAACGGATCGCGGCCGTCGGCGACGAAGGCGGTGAATCGTGTCCGGCGCTCTACCGAGGGGGTGTGCTCGTGTCCGCATGGTTCCCCTCGCGCGCCAGAAGACGCGTGTGGACACTCGTGACGGCCATCGCGGTCCTCGCCGCGGGGCTGGCCGGCCTCGACTGGATCAACATCGGCGCGAACCCCGTGGGCGAGGTGGCGAAGGCGCGATCGGTCAGCCGGCTCCTGCAGCCGGAGGTGGGCGCACCGCCCCGGATGACCCGGCTCGCCGGGCACCCGCTGCTCGCCCACGACGTCAAGCTCGCCGACGTCACCTGCAAGCTCCCGCCGTTCGACACCCCGCCCGAACCGCTGCAGGCCTACTACGAGGCCGCGGTCGGGTGCATGGAAGCGGCCTGGGCGCCGGTGTTCGCCGCGCTCCGCGTGCCGATCCGGCCCGTCACGATCAACGGGGCGGACGACATCCCGCGCAACCTCTGCGGGCGGCCGTCCGCGGACGAGGCGGCCGCGATGTACTGCTCCGCGAACACCACGATCTACATGCCGCGCAGCCGCGTGCTGGTCCCCGGCGGCGACGCGCGGTACCAGCGGGCCGTGGTGCTGCCGATCCTCGCCCACGAGTACGGGCACCACATCCAGTACCTCAGCGGCATGCTCCGGGCGGCCGAGCGGGCGCAGGACGACGCAGGCCACGGTTCGGCGGCCGCGCTGGAGACGACCCGCCGCGTCGAACTCCAGGCGACGTGCTTCGCCGGCCTGTTCCTCGGTGACGCCGCACGCGGCGGATCGATCACGAAATCCGCCGCGGAAGAGATGATGGACACCTTCCACACCACCCTCAGCAGCGAAACGCACGGCTCGCGGTTGAACCAAGCCGACTGGGCGGACCGCGGCCACCGGACCAACGCCACCGCCCAGTGCGACACGTGGACCGCCCCGGCCGACGACGTGGGCTAGTTCCCCAGTGCACGCTGGGGAAGTTCCCCGAAGGTGCGAACGGGCGGTCTCAACCTGCACGACCTCACCGCCGGGGCAGCGCCGCCATGGCCGTCCTCGAATTCCGGCGGTCACCACCTCGGCATCAACACCACCCTCGGCGGCACGGCCGGCGCCAGCACGTTCGCCCCCCACCCACCTGGCGGGCAACCCGCCGTCTACACCAACGCCGACGGCGGAGAGGTGCAGCCCTTCGCGGCCAGAAAGCCGCCCTCTACCAGGGCGAGGAAGTCGCGGCCATGGTCTGCGCGCCCGGCAGCACCTGCGACTACCCCACCGGCACCGGGCTCTCCGGCGCGGATCTCACCGACGAGCAGAAGCAGCTTCTCCTCAACCCGGGCCGAACGCCTACATCGAGTTCGCCAGTCAGCAGGGTTCGGCGGGCGCCGACGTCGACGGCGTGAACACCTCCGGCTGGGGCCACGTCCACACCATCTACCGCGACCCCACCAACGAGTACGCGAACAGCGCCACGCAGCAGGAAGCCACCGGCGGCAAATGGGTGCCGGCGCCCCGCCGGCAGGCGGCACCCCACCCGCGGGCAACTGACGCCTCGACTGGCAGTACCTCTCCTGGTTGCGCTCCCGTACCCGGCGCCTTGACCTGCGCGCCCTGACGATCTTCGTGACACCACCACGCCAGCACCCGGGCCTAGATTGAACGCTGTTTGCCTTTGGTCGCAACGAAACCCGGGAGGGTGTGGATGCGCAAGCATTGGAGACCGGCGATCACCGGCGCGGTACTGGCTCTGGGATTGGCTTTGCTGCAGACGCCGTCGGCGTCGGCGGCTTCGGCCGACGGTTCCTGGTCGGTGACGCCGGTGGACGGCGGCTACCGGATCACTCTGACGCTCGACAAGCGGCTCCCGGCGCGGGACGCGTCGCCGGAACTCGCGGTCGACGGCCGGTCCCTCGGTGAGGCGCAGGAGTCCCGGGACGGCCGGACGCTCACCCTGGTGACGACCGATCCCGCCGCGGCGAACCCGTCGTCGGTGCGGGTGGCGTGGCAGGGCGTGGTGCCCGGCACGAGCACCCGCAGTGCCGCCACCGCGACCGACGTGGCCGCCGGGACGCCGATCACGTCCGCGCCCGAGGCAACGGGACGCTACGGAGTCACCCGCGCCGACTACGACTTCGGTGACACCGCGCTCCAGCTGTCCGGGTTGACCGGCGTGCCGGTCGAGGAGCGGGCCGCGGTGTGGGTGCCGGTCGGCGCGTCCGGCAAGCGGCCGGTGGTGGTGTTCCTGCACGGCCGAGCGGACGCCTGCTACGACCCGGACTCCGGCGCGTTCGACAACGCGAACTGGCCCTGCGTCAACGGCCTCGAGCCGGTGCCCAGCTACCTCGGCTACGCCCGGCCGGCGGAAACCCTCGCCAGCCAGGGTTACGTCGTGGTGTCGATCAGCGCGAACGCGATCGGCGCCTTCGACCAGAGCACGGCGTCGCCCGACCGCGGTGGCCTGGCCCGCGGCCAGCTGGTGATGGCACACCTCGACCTGCTCGCCAAGGCCGACGCAGGCACCGCGGCCGGGATGAGCACCGTGCTCAAGGGCAAGCTCGATCTCGGCAACGTCGGCCTGATGGGCCACTCCCGCGGCGGCGACGGCGTGGTCCGCGCCGCACTGCTCAACGCCGCCCGCCCCACCCCGTACGGGATCAGGGGCGTGCTCCCGATCGCCCCGATCGACCGGACCCGCCCCGCACTGACCGACGTGCCGATGGCCGTGCTGCTGCCCTACTGCGACGGCGACGTCTCGAACCAGGAAGGCCAGCACTTCTTCGAGGACTCGCGGTACACGAGCGGCACGGACACCGCGCTGAAGTCGTCGTTGCTCGTGATGGGCGCGAACCACAACTACTTCAACGACGTGTGGTCAAAGCTGTACGGCGACGACTGGGACCTCTACGTCGACCCGGCCGACCCGGCCTGCGGCAGCACCACGGCGGGCAACACCCGGCTCACCGTGGACGAGCAGCGGGCGGCAGGCGTCGCCTACACCGCCGCCTTCTTCCGCATGACCCTCGGCAGGGAAAGCGCTTTCCTGCCGATGTTCCAGTCCGGCTCCGGCAGCGCGGTCCAGGTCGGCGCGGCGACGGTGCTGCAGGCGACGCAGTCGCCCGCCGCGCAGCGGCTCGACGTCGCTCCGCTGCAGGCGCCGGCCGCCAACGTCGCGTTCTCCGGCAAGGTGCTCGGCCAGTACTGCGCGAGCATCGCCGGCGCCTCCCCGCAGAGCGGCCTGCCCTCGTGCACCGACTCCACCGCCACCAGCCGCTTCCCGTCGTTCACCCCGGTGACCCACACCGCGAACGTGCCGGCCACTCCGATGCTGCACCTGACCTGGGCCGGCGGTGGCCAGATGACGGCCGCCCTGCCGTCCGGCCGGTACGACGTCAGCGGCTACGGCGCGCTGACCCTTCGGGCGGCGCCGGACGCGGGCAACACCGCCGCGGATCTGCGGCTCACCGTCGTGGACGGCGCCGGCCGGACGCAGTCCACCACCGTCTCGGCCCTGAGCGGCGCGCTCTCGCCGCTGCCTGCAGGGAACGAGGACCTGCTGCCGAAGACGTGGTTGCGCACCGTCCGCTGGCCGGTCGCCGCGATGACCGGGGTGGACACGACCGACATCCGGCAGATCCGGATCACGACGGCGACCACCACCGGCGGGGTGCTCCTGTCCGACCTCGCGTTCACCACGCCGTCCGTCGGCACGGGTGCGCCGACCAAGCTGTCGCAACTGTCCGTCAGCGACACGACGGCCGACGAGGACGCCGGCAACGCGACGGTCGCCGTGCGGCTGTCCAAGGCGAGCAGGCTGCCGGTGACCGTGCACCTGCAGGCCATGGCCGGTCCGGGTACCCAGATCACCGCGGCGGCCCAGCAGGTCACGATTCCCGCCGGGCAGACCACCGCCACGGTGACCATCCCGATCAAGGACAACTCGACGGTGGACGCCAGTGCCGACACCCGGTACGAAGTCGTGCTCGGCTACCCCACCAACGCAGTGACCGGCAAGAACACCGCCTACGCCACCGTCCACGACGACGAAGCATGATCCCGGCAGCGGGGGTTTCCCTCACGCAAGGGGAACCCCCGGCACCGCCAGCCCGAGGACGCACCGGAAACACTCCTCGCCTTCGGGTTGTTCCTCGCCTCAACCTGACGTCCCAGGTGGAGCCGCCCCGGCTGCCCCCTGCCTCCGTCGTACACTGCGCCGTTCGGGACGGTCCGAAGGAGGACGCCACCAATGAGATCCAGTGCCCCGAACAGCTCCTACGGCTACCCGGGCCATCCGACGGGCACGGACATGCCCGGACTGATGAGGGCGGCGCGGGTACTCCTGTTCGTCATGGGTGGCCTGCAGCTCACCGTCGGCGTGCTCGTCGCCGGCCTCTTAGGCGGCATCGTCGCCAACGACGGCGGGGGCATCGCCGATGCCGTCGCCGTCGTCGGTGTGCTGCTGGGCCTGGGTGCGCTGTCGATCATCCTGGGAACGAAGTTCGCCACCGGCGGTGGCGGTGTCCGGGTCACCACGATCGTGTACGCATCGCTGATGATCGTCGCCTGCGTGGGCGGCCTGGGCCTGGGGGACGGCTTCGGCCTCATCTTCACGGGCGGCCCGGTCATCGGGTTCGCCTGTAGCGGCATGATCCTGGCGTTGATGGCCACCGCCCAGGCCGGCGCCTGGTTCAACCGCCCGCGGTAGGCGCTGAGCAGCACGGCACCCACACACGCGCGCGGGTCCCGCCGTGGCATGCCTACACCAACCCCATGCAGGACACCGAAAAGAAAATCGCCCGACCTGCTACCGTGAGCAGATCGGGCGATCTTGACGACTGTGGAGCTAAGGGGACTCGAACCCCTGACCCCCACACTGCCAGTGTGGTGCGCTACCCCGCCTGACCTGCGGCTTTAGAGAATTCCCTGGTCGGCTGGGGCACTCTGGGGCAGTTGAGCGCCGTTCGATGCCGTTGAACGCCGCTACAGGCATGGCCGTGCCCCAGTTTTGCCCCAGGGGCAAGCCGCGTGAAACGGAGCGGGAATCCCGGTTGCCATTTGGGACGCCGCAGACCGACAGGTCATCGTCGTGCGTCACCTGGCCTCGCTGGGCTGACCGAACGAGGCCGCTGACTTGAGTGGGGCGCGACCTGATCCGCCGTTGCCCGCTGGTGATCGCTTGCGGGCAGACTGCTGGCAGCGACTGCAGGCGCCGAGGTGGAACACCGTGGATTCGTATCTGATTGCCCGCTCCTGACTATCACGGCTAACTCCGCGCAAGTGGGCATGTTGTTGCCACGCCCGGAGAGCTCCGTCGTCAGTCGATGGGCAAGGTAGCCGGGGCGACGATTGCCGTAATGGCGATGGCGGCGGCGATGACCAGCACGAGGTTGGCGAATCCGCTGCGGATCGTGTGTGCCGGCAGCCGACGGCCGAGGCGGGCGCCCGCCAGGGCGGTCAGGGTGGCAGCGCTGCCGAAGATGCCGGTGGGAGTCCAGTCCAGTGGCGCGTCGGCATGCGCGGAGAGCCCGGCGGCGGAGTTGAGCACGATGATGACCAGCGACGTGGCGACCGCTTCACCGGCGTCGAGCCCGAGGAGAAGGGTCAGGGCGGGCACGATGAGGAAGCCACCGCCCACGCCGAACAGCCCGGTCGGCAGCCCGACCACGATCCCGGCGGCGAGGGCCTTGGGCAGGCACGCCCGCCAATTGACCCGGCCGCCGCTGTTCCGGCACGCCGCCGCACCGGTGCCGGTGGGTTCGCGGAGCATCCGGACGGCGACCAGGGCCATCAGGACGGCGAACCCGAGTAGCAGGAACCGTGGCGGCACCAGACGCCCGATCGCCGCCCCGGCGAAGGCGGCGGGGACACCGGCGGCGCCGAAGACCAGCGCGACCGGCCAGCGTACGGTGCCGGACCGCAGCCGCGGGATCACCGCCGCCGCCGAGGAGACGCCGACGACAAGCAAGGAGGCGGGGATCGCGGAGGCGGTGAATCCGGAGATAGGCCCGCGCAACCGGGCAATCACCTCTCCCAGGGCCGGTGAGGAGCGCGATGCCGATGGCGATCAGGACGACTCCGCCCGCCTGCTGGATGCGTCGGATGTGGCGGCGCAGCCAGCCCCTGGCGATCACCGCGCATCGGGCGCCCACGGCGAGCAGCAGGAACGGCAGGCCGAGCCCCAGGCAGTACGCCGCGATCAGCAGCAGGCCGCGCCAGGTGGTGGGGCCGACCTGGGTGCCGCTGGCCAGGGCGATGACTCCGGCCAGCGCCGGGCCGAGGCAGGAGGTCCAGCCCAGGCCCTACACCGCGCCGAGCAGCGGCTGCGCGCCCGCGCGGAGAACGCCGCCGAGCAAGCGCCGGTACCGGTGCGGGTCGTGCCCGGCCACGCCGACGCCCCGCCGGTCGAGAACGACAGCCTTGATGCCGCAGTCGCGTCGCTCGTGCTGTGCTCCGTGCCCGACATCGCCGGTGCGCTCGCCGAGATCCGCCGGGTCCTCCGGCCGGGCGGCGAGCTGCGGTTCTTCGAGCACGTCCGGTCAGCCAAGCCGTGGTTCAGCCCGCTGCAGGACGCCATTACGCCGCTGTGGTCGCGAGCGGGCGGCGGCTGACACCTCAACCGGGACACCGCCGCGGCCATCCGGGCGGCAGGCTTCGACATCGACGAACTCGACCGGTTCTCCTACGCGCCGTTGCGGTGGGTTCCGGCGCACGCCCACATCCTCGGCCGCGCCCACCCGGTGCGCTGAGCGAAGAGGTCAGCCACCCAGCGGGTCACACATTGCGAAGCCGGCCGCGGTGAGCAGCACGGTGACCAACGGGCCGACGACCAGCAGCGCCGACAGCGCGGTCAGCAGCAGACGTGCCCGCATCCGGCCGGCCGGGCCGGGCGGCGCGGCCAGGCGCTGGGCACGGGCGAGCACACCGACGCCGGTGGCCCCGAGCGCACCGCGCAGGATCGGGGCGGCGTCGGACATGGCGAGCAGGGCGCCGAGGAGCGTGCGGGATCCGTGGGTGCGGGCCGCGGCGTCGTCGGCGCACATCTCCAGCAACCGGGCGACCTCGGCGGCACCGGTGGTGAACAGCTCGACCCTGGGCAGGATCGCCGCCAGTCCCCGTACAACGGCGAGGATCAGGTGGTGCCGTCCGGCCAGGTGGGCCCGCTCGTGGCAGAGCACCGCGTCGAGGTGGGGCTCGTCGAGCGCGTCCAGTGCCGCGCTGGTGACCACGATCGTGTGCGGGCGTCCGGCGACGCAGTACGCGGCCCGTTCGGGCGCGTCGAGGACCACCGCCTCCAGCCCGGCCACGTGTCGCCCGGCCAGGCGAGCCATCCGGGCGTGCTCGTGGGTGCAGGCCCGCGCCCGCAGCAGGGACCGTGCCAGCCGCCAGGCCAGTCGGCCCACCGCCGCGGCGGCCATTGCGGCGAGCACGAGCAGGCCGATCTGGACGAGCACGCCGTACCGGCCGAGGGCGCTCTGCTGCAGCATCGCGAAGCAGGCGCTGACCACCGTGTCGCCCGGCTGGGTCCAGTCCCGGACGAGTTCGCCGGCCAGGAACCCGGCGGCGACCGCCCAAGACGCCACGACGCTGCCGATCGCGACCAGCCACACGGTCACGCCGAGTCGCGGCGCCACCCCGGTGCGGGTCAGCCTGGTCAGCAGGCCGGGGCCGAGCACCACGACAGCGAAGCTGTAGAGCAGCAGGCAGGCCGCGACACTCATTCCGCCTCCCCGGTCGAGGCCAGACGCCGCAGCGCCCCCTTCAGCGTGGCGGACTCCTCGTCGGTCATCTGCGCCAGGAAGTGGGTCAGCACGAGATCGGAGTTTCCGCCCGAGGTCATCGCGTCCCGCATCAGCCGGGCGCTGTACTCCTCCCGCGTGAGCGTGGGCCAGTAGCGGTATGCCTTGCCCTGGCGTTCCCGGTCCAGCCAGCCCTTGCGGTGCAAGTTGTCCATCGTGGACATGACCGTGGTGTAGGCGATGTCCCGCTTCTTACGCAACTCGTCGAACACCTCGCGCACCGTGGTCTTGCCCTCGCGGCTCCACAGGCGGTCGATCACCACCGCCTCCAGGTCCCCGAACCCGCGCACACCGCCTCCCGATCCTCGTCTCGCCCATCCCAGCCTACGGCGCTGGGCCACGCGATCCGTCGCCGCTGGTCACCAGCCGGTCACCAGGGGAGCAGGTCGGTGCAACAGCGACCACACACCACCAAGCTACTATCTACGTACGGAGACCGTAGATGGGAGTGGCGATGCAGAACCTGCTGCTGACCCTGGCGGCGCTGGCCTGCCCGATCGGGATGGGCCTGATGATGCTGCTGATGGCCCGCCAGAGCCGGTCACGCCCGCCGACCGCGCCGTCCGGCGGCGCCGAGCAGGAGCTGGCGCGGCTGCGCGCCGAGGTGGCCGACCTTCAGGCTGAGCGGTCGGACATGCCGGAGGCTGGCCGTGGGTGAGCTGCTGCTCGGGACCACGCTGCTCGCGTCGTTCCTCGGCGGGGTGGTCGCGTTGCTGGCGCCGTGCTGCGTGTCGGTGATGCTGCCCGCCTACCTGGCCACCGGCTTCCGGCACCGCGGCGGGGTCGTGCCCGCGACGCTGGTGTTCGGCGCCGGAGTGGCCACCGTGATCCTGCCGATCGGACTGGGCGCCACGTTCCTGAGCAGCCTGCTGGTCAGCCAGCACCTGTGGATCTTCTCCATCGGCGGTGCACTGATGATCCTCGGCGGGATCGCGGTCCTGGCCGGTTGGAAGCCGAACCTGCCGATGCCCGGCGCCCGCACCGTCAAGGAAGGCAGCTTCGGCTCCGCCTACGTACTCGGCGCGTTCTCCGGCGCGGCCAGCGCCTGCTGCGCCCCCGTGCTGGCCGGCGTCGCCGTGCTCTCCGGTGCCGCCGCCTCCTTTCCCGCGGCGCTGGCGATCGGCGGCGCCTACGTCGCCGGGATGGTCGCGCCGCTCGCCCTGGTCGCACTGGTCTGGGACCGTCGCCGGGAACGCGCCGCGCGGCTGCTGACCGACCGGACGCTGCGGCTGCGGCTGGGCCGCTGGCAGCGCCGGATCGCGCTGGGCAGCGCCGCGGGCGGGCTGTTGATGATCGCCATGGGCGTGCTCGCCCTGGTGCTGGCCTTCACCGGCCCCGGCATGCCCAGCGGTGGCTGGCAGACCGAGCTGAGCGCCTGGCTGCAGCACGCCAGCAGCGTCGTGGTGAACGCCCTGGCGTGGATCCCCGGCTGGGCGTTGCTCCTCGTGCTGCTGCTCGGCTTCGCTCTGCTCCTCCACCGCGCCCTCCGCGCCCGGCGCACCGCGGTCCCTGTCGAGACGAGCAGCACCTCGTGTGCGGGCGAGGACGAGACCGATTTTGGGCCGATTCCCGTGACCGTCGAAGAGGGGAACCGACGTGAGCAAGACCAGCAGTAAGACCGCGAAACGGACCCCGGCGGGCAAACGCGCTCGCCAGATCCAGACACGCCAGCGCCAGCAGGCACAGGCTGCGGCGCGGTCGGTGCGGGAGGCGCGGGATGACTCGTCGCGCCGTCCGGTGTGGATCATCCTCGGGGTAGTGGTGGTCGTCCTCGCCGTCACCGTGCTGTACCTGATCTACCAGAACTCCCCGAGTCAGCAGAGCCAGCAGAACAGCACGACGGGTGGGAGCGGTTACCAGCACGTGGCCGGTCAGCCCGGTGCCGGCGCCCCGGCTCCGGAATTCACCCTGGCCTCCGCCAGCGGTGGGCGGGTCAGCCTGGCCGACTTCCGTGGCAAGAACGTCCTGCTGTACTTCCAGGAGGGTCTCTCCTGTCAGCCGTGCTGGGACCAGATCCGCGACCTGGAACAAAACCAAGCCGCGCTCAAGAACGCGGGCGTGGACGCCGTGGTGTCGATCACCACCGATCCGGCTCGCCTGATCGGACAGAAGATGGCCGACGAGAAGCTGTCCACCCCGGTACTGTCCGACCCGGACCTACGGGTATCCCGCGCCTACACCGCCAACCAGTACGGGATGATGGGCGAGATGCGCGACGGCCACAGCTTCATCCTGGTCGGCCCCGACGGGATCATCCGCTGGCGCGCGGACTACGGCGGCGCACCCGACTACACCATGTTCCTGCCCACCCAGAAGATGCTGGCCGACCTCACCGCGGAACGGAAACCGTGACCGAGCCGGTGCAGATCACCCTGCTCACCCAGCACGACTGCGGCTTCTGCGACCAGGCCAAGCAGGTGTTGAACCGGCTGGCCGACGAGTACCCGTTGCAGGTCAGCGAGATCGACCTGGCCAGCCCGGAAGGCCAGCGCCTGGCCACCCAAGCCGGGGTGTTGTTCGCGCCCGGTGTGCTGGTGGATGCCCAGCCGTTCTCCTTCGGGCGACTATCCGAACGCAAGCTCCGCCGCAAACTCAACACCCGCGTCCACACATGACCAAGCCGACCTGGCGTCGGACACTGGGCCGAGTAGCCGTCCTACTGGTCGTGCTCGTGACCACGACGCTGGCGGGCGCGGCACCGGCTAGCGCGCACCCGACGCTGCTGTTCACCGAACCGGCCACCGACACGGCCGTGCCGGACACTCCTGCGGTCGTCACGCTGGTGTTCAACGAGACCGTCACGATCGGGCCGCGCGCCATCACTCTGCTCGACAGCGCGGGCCGCCCGCTACCGATGGGCGACACCAGCACGGCCAGGGATGGGACCGTCGTTACCGCGCGCCCCGTGGGTGCGCTGCAGCCGGGCACCTATGTGGTGCGCTGGCAGGTGACCGGGTCGGACGGTGATCTGGTCGACGAGGAGTTCCGCTTCGCTGTCGGCACGGCCGTCACCGGTGCCACCGCGAGCAGCGGCAGCCAGGTGTCCTGGGTCGAGGCCGCGCTGCGCTGGCTGCTGTTCGCCGGCCTGGCGGTCGCCCTGGGCGGCGTGGTCGGCAAGCGCCTCACCCGCTCGGCACGCACGGAGAATCCCACACTGCACCGCGTGCGGTCCTGGGTCGTACCCGGCGGGCTCGTCGGCCTGCCCGGGGTCGCGGGGCTGGCGGCGCTGCTGGTCACCGACACCGGCACTGTGAGCGCCCTGTGGCAGGGCCGTGCAGGCCAGCTTCTTCTCGCCGAGGCCGCCGGCCTGGCGGTAGCCCTCGCGCTGGCCGCGCTGGGGCGTCAACCATGGGCCGCGGCACCGTTGCTGGTGGTCGTCGCCGCGGAAGGGCTGCGCTCCCACGCGAACGTGGCCGCGCCCGGCTGGGGCGCGGTGCTCACCGGCGTGCACCTGGCCGCCGTCGCGATCTGGGTCGGCGCGCTGCTGCACGTGGTCCGAGCCGCCGTGGCATGGCGCCGAGAAAGGCCCGCCGTGCGGTGGGTGCTGTTCGGCTACGCCCGGCTCGCGGTGTGGGTGTTCCTCACCGCGGTTGCCACCGGCACCATCACCGCGCTCCTGCTCGTCCCGCTCCCCGCGCTGGTGACCACCACCTATGGACAGGTACTCCTCGTCAAACTCGCCCTGGTCACCGTCGTGGCCGGGCTGGCGCTCACCGCCCGCCTCGGCCTGCGCCGCGCCGAACACCTCGGCCGCGTACGTCGGCTGGCCCGGCTCGAAAGCACCGTGCTCGTCGCGGTGCTCGCGGTCAGCGCCGCGCTGGTCTCCACCCCACCGGTCGGCAGCCAGCCGCCGACCCCACCACCGGCGCGTGGACAGGTGATACCGCTCGGGACTCTGGCTGGGCAGATCGGCGTGAGCGCCGCCGCAAGCGACGGCCAGCTCGTGGTCCGGCTGACCACGCCGCGCCGGGGCGACTACTACGCACCCCAGGAACAGCAGGACTACACGCTGTCCGGGCAACAGGGCCGTGACCGCGAGACTGCCGCACCGCTGGAGTTCCGCGGCTGTGGCGTGGGCTGCTTCGTGTCCACCGTGGACTGGCACGAGGGTGACAACGTGGTGACCCTGCGGGCGGAGGCATCGACGTGGCGGGGCGGCACGGTGAGCCTGCTCGTTGCCTGGCCACCCCAATCCGGCGCCGACGAACTCGCGCGGGCGGTGGCGGCGTTGCGCACCGTCGAACGCGTGACCGTCTACGAGACCGTCACCAGCGATACCACCACCGGCGCGGGCACGCCCCAGAAGCTCGACCTGACCGGAGCGTTCTTCCTCTCCCAGGAGCCGTATGCGTCAGGCGTCGCGCCGATCGCCGCGCGGATCTCCCGTAGCGACCAACCGGTCCGGCTCGCGCTCGGCTACCCCGCCGCGTCGGCCAACGTCCTGCTCACCCTCGACAACCGAGGGCGGATCAGCGAGGAAACCCTCACCGACGACAAGCACCTCGTCCACCGCCGGTTCCTCTACCCCGACCACGACTGACCACACCGGTCACCCGCACATCCGGCCCATCTGCGACATCATCTCGCCCATCGCGTCCGCGGTCGCCGGATAGCCCATCGCGAGCAGCGCGCCGAGCAACAGCACGGCCACGACGACGAGTACCGGTACAAGCGGTCGACGCGTCGTCGATGCCCGCGGTGCGGGAGTGGGCAAGTCACGGGTCAGGACGTCGAGCTCGCCCCTGGTGCGTGACCGGTAGGCCGCCGCCGACCGTTCAGAGAACTCGTCCAGGGTCAACCGGCCCTCGCCGACGTGCTGCTGCAACGCGGTCACCACGCGCTCGCGGTCGGCATCGGAGGCCCGGATCGTCGAGTCGCTCATTGGCGCTGCCTCCTGGAACAGAGGGATGTTTCGACCATGTGGACAACCTGTGGATACCCCGACGCGGAGTCAGACATCCGTGGGCGGTGCTGACTTGCCGCCGGACACCTGGCCGGCGTCCAGCGAGTCCTGTGCCCGCAGGACCCGCACTTCCTCCCGCAGCTCGGCGATCTGTCGATCGAGCTCGGGGTTCTCGCCGGATCCGGCGCAGTGCCCGTCTCCGCGCCGCATCGGCCGGATACAGGTGAAGTACGTGACCGTGACCGCGGCGACCGCGATGAGCGCGGCGACCCAGGTGGACATCACTGGGCACCCTTCGGCTGCCGCGTCTCGCGATCGGCCTTGAGCTGGTCGATCTCCGCACGCAGCTGTGCCACCTGCTGCTCGCTGCTGTCGCCGGAACCTTTGCGCTGGCCGCGCATCATCATCCACATCATCAGGCCCATACCGACCGGGCAGGCCAGCACCGCCAGAGCTAGAAGAAGCGATTCCACGATTCCTCCACCGGGTCGAGGTCCAACACCCTCTTCTACTATCTACGTACGGAGATCGTAGATAGTTCCCGGTCGTGATGCCACGTTCCGGGCCGGAACCACAGGGGCGCCTCGGTCAGCTCAACGGGAGCACCGTGCGGTATTTGCCGCCGGAGGTCTGCTGCGGTGGTTCATCCGCGCGGGTGACGGTGACGTGGTCGAGCTTGTGGTCGGTGAGCAGTCGGGTGATCTCAGCGTGCGCCGTCTGCCAGACGCGCTCGGGGTCTGCACCCGGCGTGGGTTGCAGGCGGATGCTGAGGCTGGTGGATGCGGTGTGCACGATCTGGAACAGCTCGACTCCGGGGAGGCGCTCGATAGCCAGGCTGATGGCCAGGGGCGCGATCGTGACTGGTTCGCCGCTGCGGGTGGGGAAGGTGAGCAGGTCGGCGGTGCGGCCTTGCACTTGGATCGCGGGCAGCGGGTCGCCGCACGGGCAGGGGTCGGGCCGGAGCAGGACGGCGTCGCCGAGGTCGTAGCGCAGGATGGGCTGGGTGCGGTTGGCGAGGTTGGTCAGCAGCGCGGTGTGGGAGCGCTGACCAGGTGGGACCGGTTGGTGGTCGGCATCGACCGCTTCGAGGATGGCCCAGTCGCTGTTGACATGCAGCCAGCCGTGCTGGCAGCTCTGGCTGAGGAAGGGGCATTCGTTCGCCGCGTAGCTGTGGCGGACCTTGGCGCCGAACGCTGTGGCGATTCGGCTGTACTCGCCTGCGGGCAGGCCCTCGGCGGACAGGACCACCAGGGCCGGGTCGATGTGCAGACGGCCGGCTTGCTGTTCGGTGGCCAGCAACGCGCCCATGCTGGCGTAGGGGGCGAGGATGGTCGGGCGGAAGGCGTTGAGCGCCTCGACCAGTTCGGGCATCGGGGTGTGCACGCCGAAGACCCCGATCCTGTTACGCCGCAACCGGTTCTTGCGCAGCGCTGCGGCGGCGGTGGCGGACGCGAAGTGGCCGCCGGTGGCGATCACCATGGCGATGCGCGCACCGCGAGCCACGATGAGCGCGACGTCTGTGGCGGTGAGCCAGGAACTGAGCGTGCGCGCGCCCACCGCGGCGGTGACGGCGAGGACACGCTGGTCGGCCAGGAAGATGCCGGGCGTGCCGGTCGTCCCCGACGTGGTGGAGACCGTGTAGCGGCCCAGGAACTTCTCCCCGATCAGCGCGGGGTCCTCGACGAACGCCCGCACCGCAGCGAGCGTGACGGCCGGGTCGGTGACCCACTCGTCGAACCGCGGCATCAGCTCGGCCTTGCTGGTGACCGGCAGCAGCGCCGGGTCGGTGACGCGGTCGGGCAGGGTGCGGTAGTGCTCGCAGTAGTACGGCGAGTGGGCGCGGGCGAAGGCGACCATGTCGGCGAGTCGGTCACGCTGCCGCCGCGCGATCGCTCCCGTGCCTTGCTTGTGGGCGGCTCGGGCGTCGCGCAGCAGCCAGAAGCGGCTTTCCGTCGTCATGGCCGGTCCTCGGTTGTGCTCGCGGGAGTCGAGGTTTCGCCGGCCTCGTGCCAGGCTTCGCGGCCGGACTGCACCGCCAGCGCGGCGACGACCAACGCGACCACGGGGTCGGCCCACCACCAGCCGAGCGTGGCGTTAAGCCCTAGTCCGGCCAGGACGGTGATGGACAGCGCGTTGGACATCCACGTCTCGGCGGACTGGGCGACCAGCACCGGGTTGTTCAGCGCTCGCCCGGTGCGCCGTTGGGCCAGCGCGATCGGGGTCATCACGATCAGGGCGACCACGTTGAGCACGATCCCGATCAGCGACTCGCCGGCCTTGTCCTGCGAGACCAGATCGCGGATGGACTCGAAGGCCACGTAGACGGCCAGGGCGTAGAAGGTGACCGCGATCGCGCGCAGCGCGGGTTGCTGCCGGGCATGGGCACCGGCGCGCAGCTGCCAGATCACCACGCTGGCGGCGAAGACCTCGATGGCCGAGTCGATGCCGAAGCCGACCAGGGCGATGGAGTCGGCCGCCAGTCCAGCGGTGACGGCGACGACGCCTTCGATGACGTCCCACACCACGATGAACCACGCGAGCGCCAGCCCGCGGCGCACCAGTGTTGCGTGATTCTGCGCGGTCATGGCGCCGCGTCCTTCGGGGTGCTGTCGGTGGAGCGGAGGCTGGACAGGACCAGCGCGGCGCCGCCGAGGGTGATGAAGACGTCGGCGAGGTTGAAGGTGGGGAACCAGCCGGTGTGCAGGTAGTCGGTCACGACTCCATCGGCGGCGCGGTCGATGAGGTTGGCGATCGCTCCAGCCAGCACCGCGGCCAGCCCGAGCCGCATGGGCAGGGTCGCGGTGCGGGTGGTGCGCCAGGCGAACACCCCGAGCCCGACGATGATCAGCCCGGTGACGCCGAGCACGACCCCGCTGGGCAGGGTGTCGCCGAGGCTGAAGGCCACCCCGGAGTTGAACGCCAGCCGCAGTTGGATCACCGCGAGATCGACCGACGTCCCGTCAGCCAAAGCCGTACTCGCCCAGGCTTTCAAGCCGAGGTCGAGCGCGGCCAGCAGCGCGGCGGTGGTGGCCAGGGCGACGCGTGCTCGGGTCACCCTGGCCGTGCGGGTGGGTTCGCCGGTGGTCACGAGGCCGTCCCGACCGCGGTGGGTGCCGACGCCGTCTGACTGCTGCTGCCAGTGGTTTGCAGGGGCTTGGTGCGGCTGGCGCGGACGCCGTTGGCGATGACGACGACCTCGGCCAGCTCGTGCACCAGCACCACCGCGGCCAAGCCGAGCACGCCGAACAGCGCCAGCGGCATCAACGCGATGATCAGCCCGAGGGACAGGCCGACGTTCTGCAGCATGATCCGGCGGGCGCGGCGGGCGTGGGTGAACGTCTGTGGCAGGTGGCGCAGGTCCTCGCCCATGAGCGCGACGTCGGCGGTCTCGATCGCCACGTCGGTGCCCATCGCTCCCATGGCGATGCCCAGGTCGGCGGTGGCCAGGGCGGGTGCGTCGTTGACCCCGTCGCCGACCATCGCGGTGGAGCGCTGGTCGCGGAGCTTTTCGATCAGGCGGGCCTTGTCCTCCGGGCGGAGTTCGGCGTGCACGTCCTCGATCCCGAGGTCGTTGGCGAGCGCGCGGGCGGTGGCGTGGTTGTCGCCGGTGAGCATCGCGACGTGGTAGCCGTCCCGGCGCAGCTGGGCCACGACCTCGGCGGCTTCCGGCCGCAGCTCGTCGCGGACCGCGATAGCCCCGACGACTTGGCCGTCCTGCTCGACCAGCACGGCGGTCGCGCCGGCCTGCTGCATCCACTGCACGTCCGCGGCCAATGGGCCGGGATCCAGCCAGCCGGGGCGGCCCAGCCGGAGAGTGCGGCCGTCCAGGCGGCCGGTGAGCCCGGCACCGGTGACTGCCTCCACATCGGAGGCCGGGGTGATCTCGTCGACGGCGGCGAGGATCGCTCGGGCAAGCGGGTGTTCGCTGCGGGCCTCCAAGGCTGCGGCCAGGTGCAGGACCTGGTCGCGGCTGGCGCCGTTGGTGGTGGCGACGTCGATGACGGCGGGCCGGTTCGCGGTGAGGGTGCCGGTCTTGTCCAACGCCACCCCGCGCACCGCACCGAGCGCTTCCAGCGCGGCACCACCCTTGACCAACACGCCGAGCTTGCTGGCCGCACCAACCGCGGCCACCACGGCGACGGGGACGGAGATCGCCAGTGCGCAGGGTGAGGCGGCGACGAGCACGACCAGGGCACGCTCGATCCAGGTGACCGGGTCGCCGAGCAGGCTTCCGACCACGGCGATCAGCGCGGCGGCGATCATGATGCCGGGCACCAACGGTTTGGCGATGCGGTCCGCGAGTCGCTGGGAGGCGCCCTTGCGGGCCTGTTCGGCTTCCACGATCCGCACGATCCGGGCCAGGGAGTTGTCCTCGGCGGTGGTGGTGACCTCGACTTCGAGCACGCCGGTGCCGTTGATCGACCCGGCGAACACCTCGCTACCGGGTCCGGCCTCGACCGGGACGGACTCGCCCGTGATCGCCGAGACGTCCAGCGCGGTGCGGCCGTCGCGGATGATCCCGTCGGTGGCGACCCGCTCGCCGGGCTTGACCAGCATCCGGTCGCCGACCCGCAACTCGCCTGGGGACACCACGATTTCGGTGCCGTCGCGCAGGACGGTGGCCTGCTCGGGGACCAAGGACAGCAAGGCGCGCAGGCCGCGGCGGGTGCGCGCGAGGGAGTATTCCTCCAGGCCCTCGCTGATGGAGAACAGGAAGGCCAGCATCGCGGCCTCGCCGACCTCGCCGAGGATGACCGCGCCGACCGCGGCGATGGTCATCAGGGTGCCGACCCCGATCTTGCCCTTGACCAGCCGCTTGAGCGTGGAGGGGACGAAGGTGTACGCGCCGGCCAGCAACGCCGCCACCTCCAGCACCAGTTCGACCGGCCGCGGCGCGCCGGCCCAGCCGGCGATCAGCGCGGCGAGCAGGAATACCCCGGAGACGGCGGCGAACTGGAGTTCCTTGACTTGCCACAGCCGTGCCGGCTCGTGCTCCTCGGCCTCCTCACCGGTCGCGGGTTCGTCGTGGCCGCAGCCGCACGCGTCGCTCATCGCGCACTCTCCTTGCTGTCCTGAATCGCGCTGTCCGCCGTGGTGTCGGTCGGGGCGTCGGTGCCGTAGTTCGGGCACAGCGCCACCGCGTTGCCGGTCGCGGCCAGCAACGTCTCCGCCGACGCCAGCAGGTCCATCAGCTCCGGGCGGGCGAGGCTGTAGAACACCTGCCGGCCCTGCGGGCGGCCCACCACCAGCGCGCAATCCCGCAGGCAGGCCACGTGCGCGGAGACCGTGGACTGCGCCATCCCCAGCTCGGCCACCAGATCGGCGACCCGCGCCTCCCCGTGAGCGAGGCGCTGCACGATCGCCAACCGGGTGGCGTCGGAGAGGCTGTGAAACAGCGCCACCGCCGGGTCCAAGCCCGCACCCACGCTCGACGCGAGACATCCATCCGTGCTATTCATCGTCACAAGGCGATGATAGCAGCCATGTCGGATGGAATCGAGGTTGATGAACAAGGCCGAGACCGCGCTAGTGAACTCCCCGCCCCGGCGCTGGCTGCAGCGCTTCTACGAGACCCAGGTGCTGCTGCGGTTCGGCGGCCGGGTGCTCCCAGGGGCGCGGGCGCTGGAGATCGGGTGCGGCTCCGGCTACGGAACTCAGCTGGTGCCGGAACGGTTCGGCGCCGGCAGCGTGGCCGCCGTGGACCTGGACCCGGCAATGATCGAGCGCGCCAGCCGACGCCTCACTCGCTACGGAGACCGGGTTCGGCTCTCGCAAGGCAGCGCGACCGACCTGCGCGCCGCGCTGGATGCCGAGGACCGCGGCTATGAAGCGGTGTTCGACTTCACGATCGTTCACCACATCCCGGACTGGCGGGCCGCGGTCGCCGAGGTCGCCAGGGTGCTCACACCGGGCGGGCGGTTTCTGCCGGCATCGCTGCAGTGACCGAACGCGGACGAAGACACCGGTGTCGTGTGGTGCGGCCGCTGGAGGCTTCGAGGGGGCTGGTGCCGGCAAGTTTGGCGAAGGCCGCCTCGTTGTGGCATCGGCCGACGTGGGAGAAGCTGACGATCACTTGGGCGGCGGTCACCGCGCCGATGCCGGGCTGGCTGATGAGGGCTGGTGCGACGTCGTTGACGATGTCGTCCAGCTGGGCTGCGTTGTTCTTCAGCTCGCGCCGGTGGGTGTTCAGGGCGTGGGCGAGGCGTCGGATCTCGGCGTAGCGTACGACGTGCTCACGGGTGGCGTTGCGAGGTGAGTTCCGGCGAGCCAACTCGTGCAGCGTGGTCTCGGAGAGTCGACCACGTGCGAGTGCACGATCGTGGTCGTCACCGTCGCGGAGCAGGGCGCGCAGCCGGTTGGTGTTGGCTGTGGCGGCCGTGGCGAGTTCGTTGCGGGCGCACAGCAGAATGCGCAATGCTTCGCGGTCGCCGTCGGCGCGTGGGGTGGGTAGGCGGTCGGCAGGTTGTTGGAGTGCCGCCAGAACGGCCAGGTGTGCATCGATCTGGTCGGATTTCCCTTTGCCGCGGCGGGCTTTGCGGTTAGGCTGCTCGCACTCGATGACGGTCAGCCCGGCGGTGGTCAGGGTTCGGGCGAGTCCGCGGCCGTAGCTTCGGGTGCCTTCGATGGATGCGGCTATCCGGGCGCCTGGGGCGTGCTCGCCGATCCAGGTCAGCAACTGGGCATGGCCTGCGCTGGTGTTGGGGATCGAACACGTCGCGATCGGCGCGCCGTTGGGTGCGGCGAGTTCGACCTGGTGGGTGTCGCGATGGGTGTCGACACCGATGACGGCATCGACGAGATCTGCCAGCATGGGCATCAGCCGGGTCCTTCCGGATCGGGTCCATAGTCGGTACCGGCCTGGATGGGATCACCAAGTGGCAGCTCTGTGACGGGTCACGCCAGCGGCGGACAGGCTTCTGAGCAGGCCAACCGGTGGGCCAGGCGGTGCCGGCGACCACGGCGGGCAGGTCAAACGAAGGGCACGCCGAAGCGGCCAGAGTTTGCGTGAGCCACGTCGTGTCACCGGCCACCGATCCTGGCAGCGGACCAGACCGGAACCGCTGACCGACACACTCACAGAGCTTGCGGTTGCCGGTTCGGGCGGGGTATTCGCCCTTGATCGAGCTGCCGGAGGTGCGGGTGACGGGGGCAATCCCGGCGTAGGCGGCCAGGTGGCCGGAGCTCTTGAAGGCGGAGGCGTCGCCGATCTCGAGCAGGATGCGGGCGGCGGTCCTGACTCCGATGCCGGGCATGGAGACCTCCGATCTTGCTAACTGTCAAGCCGCGACGGGTTCTGCGTGGTGTGGGGGTTCGCCGAATGCTTTGATCGGGTCGTAGGTCTGGCCGGTGTGCAGGCAGTGGAAGAGCTGGCCGAGCATGCGGTTGAACAGGTGTCGCAACGCTGCGGCGTGGCGGTCGCCGCGTGCGCGGCGCTGGTCGTAGTGATCCTTGGCTGGGCCTGGGCGAGGCATCGCGGCGAAGGCCCATAGGAAGCCGACCGCGTTGAGGCGGTCGTTCTTCACAAGGCGGCGGGTGATGGCGATGCTGCGTCCGGAGGCCCTGGTCACTGGTGCTGAGCCAGCGTAGGCCTTGAGCGCGCGGGCATTGGCGAAGCGGCTGCGGTCATCACCGATTTCGGCTAAGAGCCGGGCGCCGCTGAGTTCGCCCATGCCGGGGAAGCTGGTGATTACCTCATGGTCGTGGTGCTGTTGGAACGTTTCGATGGCGGCTTGGCCGAGTTGCTCGGCGTTGTCGCACTCGGCGTTGAGGGTGACCAGCAGTGCCAGAGCCTGACGTCCCAACGCTTCCTCGATGAGCGGGAGTTGCCGCAGTTGAGGAACTTGTAGAGCGTGGTGAAGTTCAGCGGCGAGTGGGTCGATGCCGCGCTGGCGGCCGGCCAGCCGCAAGGTGCTCGCGATCCGGGTCGGTGTGAGCTTGGCTGCGGCCGCTGGTGTCGGAGCGATCGCGAGCAGGGAGCGGGCTTCGGAGCTGGCGAGGTTGGTAGCGCCGCCGCGGTGGAACGCGGCCAGGAAGCCCGGGTAGTACTCCCGTAGTAGAGACCGCAGTTCTTGCAGGGCTTTGGTGCGGCGCCAGACCGCGTCTTGTGCCGATCGGGCGAGGACCGCGACCGCGCGAGCGAGTTCACTGTCAGCGGGCAGAGGCCGTTGGGCGTGGGCATCAGTGCGCAGGATGTTGGCCAAGACCATCGCGTCGGCGTGGTCGGACTTCTTGCGGGAGACCGTATGACGTTTCCGGTAGCGGGCGACGGCCATGGGGTTGATCGCGTAGATCGTCCGCCCGGTCTCCCGTAATGCGGCGACCAGCAGCCCGCGCGGGGTCTCAATCGCCACCGGGATCGGGGTTTCACGGCTATCGCCGGCGTCGGCCAGCATGGCCATGAGCTCTGTGAACCCGTCGGCGGATTCGGCGATGCGCCGCTTGGCCACCAGCTTGCCCTCAGCGTCGACCAACGCGACGTCGTGGTGTCGCTCGGCCCAGTCGATCCCGCAGAACACCTTCACTCTGAACTTCTCCTCGGTCTGGATGTTGGTGCTGGTCAGAGACCATGGCGAGACCGCGCGGCGCCCTAATAACGAGGCTCTGTGGCCTTCCCTCCGATTGAGCCGTTCACGATCCCAGCGATCCGCACGACTCCGGTCTTGATGCCAGAGCTCTCAGGCTCCCGAGAAGCAAGGTGTAGGTCGTGCGGACGGGCTCGAACCACGAGCAACATCCTCGATCAATAGGTGTGGTGGTGGCCCGAACGGGTGTGATCCGCCGGTCTCAATGAAGGACTCCATGGTCCGTGGTCAGGACAAGGCGTCCCGCTCGGGGCCACCGCCGGTCGTGCTCCGCTGCAACGCGGTCATAGCGGGCAGGCTCCAGCTATCGTCAGGCGTCGGCGGAACACGAACTCGAGAGCGAGCCGACGTCGAGCAAGTTCTTGATCAGCTTCGGCTCGTTCACATGTTATTAGGTCAGGACCCGGGCAAGCGGGTGCGCATCGAGTATCTCCTCCACCTCGGTGGCGACCTGGCTGCGTTGCTGGAGCACGGTTTTCAGGTTGTCGGCGAGTCGGGGCAGGACGGTGTCGGCGGCGGTGGTGCCCGGGACGGTGACGGTCTGCTCGTCCAGTGCGGTCCAGATGTCGGCGACCAGTTTTTCGCCCATGCGGGGAGCGTGAGTGGTGGCCACGACGGCAACCTTGCGGCGGCCGGCTGTGCGGATGCCGGTCGGTCCGCCGCAGCGGGACAGGATCTCCAGCACCGCCCGGTGGGTGACGCGGGGACCGAGGACGCGTTCGAGGGTGGGGTGGATGCCGGTGAGCAGGCCGCGGATGCGCTTGCTCAGCCGGGTGGCTTCACCGGCCAGGTCGTCGTCGAACCCGACCAGCACTTCCAGCTCGGCCAGGGCCTCGTCACCGGTGTCGACCTGGCGCAGGGTGTGGGGCAGGTGCGGGCGGCGTCGGCGATGATGAACGCGTCCTGGGCGTCGGTCTTGGCGGTGCCCGGGTAGAGATCGGCGATGCGCCGCATCGCCAGGCCGGGCAGGTAGGCCACCTGGTGCCCGGCCGCGCGACCCCGCCATGCTCGACACCTACGGAGTCGGGCCCGACACGGCCGCCACGCTCCTCATCGCCGCTGGCGACAACCCCGAACGGCTGCGAAGCGAAGCGTCGTTCGCCCCTCTGTGCGGCGTCAGCCCGGTGGAAGCATCCTCGGGCAGAACGCAACGCCACCGGCTCAACCGCGGCGGCGACCGCCAAGCCAACAGTGCCTTGCGCAGCATCGTGCTGGTCCGCCTGCGATGGGACCGACGCACCCGCGACTACATCGACCGGCGCGCGTCAGCGAGGGCAAGACCAAACGCGAAGCTGTCCGGTGCCTCAAACGCTACATAGCCCGCGAGCTCTACCGGCTCATCACCACACCGGATCCACAGACAACATCAGCTCGCCGCGCTGCTTGACGGACAATAGGGGCATCGAGACCTACCCAGCGGTGGCCGTGTCCCTATCAGCGGTCCCTCGATGCCACCAAGCCCGGCGACACCACCCCCCGGATCATGACCTCGACTGGGGGCATCAGTCATACCGAACCTGGCGACCACAGCTCCTTGATCAGGAACCA
>NZ_JAKGSD010000025.1:0-4466 GCF_021654135.1 Amycolatopsis tucumanensis
AGCGCTACCTTGACACGGTAGAGGTCACTGGTTCAATCCCAGTATCGCGCACCACCTCCGCAGAACGCGGCGATCTTCCGATCGTCGCGTTTTTTGCGTTCGGGGTGTTCGCATGACCGCGGTCACGACGGCTGTGACGTGCGGCAAAAGTGCGCCGGAAGGGCCGCGGCGAGCTGTTAGCGTGCTCGGACCCCCACGTTTCCGGAAGGTGCTCGGAAGTGTCCGCCGACCTGTCGTCCGTCATCGCGGCCACCGCGCAGTGGCTCTTGCGCGCGTACCCGCCCGAGCGTGGCCCGCTGAGCGCCGCACTGGCGGAGGCGCAGTGCCGCCAGGCCGCGACGGTGGCCGCGTGGCTGCGGTACCCCACGGCGCTGGACGCGGGGCTCCTCGGGGTCGTCGGGCCCGGTGGGTCCGGGCGGCTGGACTGGGTGGCGGGCGTCGACGTGGTGCCGGGCGAGGACACCGCGTGGCGCACGTGGGTGGACGAGGTCGTCGCCAGCTGGGCGGCGTGCCTGCTCGCAGACCGCTCCCTGGCGGTGGCCGCGGCCGCGACGGTGAGCGGCTCGGTCCACGCGGCGGGCCTCGCGCCGGACTTCCGGCGCCTCACCGACCCAGACCTGCGCGACCGGCAGGCCGCCGTACTGCTGCGGCACCCCGACCTGCTGTCCCCGGTGGCCGACCTCCACCGGGACGACCTGCTGACCCGCCTCGGCCGCGGCGCGGCGCGGGCCGCCTGAGGATTCGTTCCGGACGCGAGCCGCGCCGGCCGCCGCCCGCGACTCCGGTAGGCGGACTCGGCACCAGACTGGACGCGCCGCCCCGACTCCGGTAGGCAGAGTTCGGCCACCTGCACCAGGCGAACCTGCCCGCCCACCTCGACGCAAACCCGCCCTCCCCGCGCAGCCCACGGGGCCACCCGCCTCCCGTAGGCAGAGTCGGCAGCCACCCACGCCGGACGAACCTGCCCGGCCGCGCGACCCACCTGACCGCCCCGACCCCGTGGCTGAGCCACCCACCCACACCAACGCAAACCCGCCCCACCCGCACAGCCCACGGGGCCACCCGCCTCCCGTAGGCAGAGTCGGCAGCCACCCACGCCGGACGAACCTGCCCGGCCGCGCGACCCACCTGACCGCCCCGACCCCGTGGCTGAGCCACCCACCCACACCAACGCAAACCCGCCCCACCCGCACGACCCACCTGCCCGCCCGACCCCCTAGGCGAAACCGTCCACCCACAAAGGCGAATCTGCCCGGCCCGCGCGATGGTGGGCGCCCCTCACCTGACGATCAAGCCGCCACCGGCGCCGCGCGAACCATGCCCGTCTCGCAGGTCCACTGTGGACCTCTCCGGAAAACCGCGTGCGGGGGACGACCCTGGCGGTATCGTCGGCGGGTGACCATGACCCAGCTCGCGGCGCTCGGGGGTGTCATCGTGCTCGCCGCGATGGCGCCGGGGCCGGACTTCCTGATCGTCAGCAAGAACGCGCTGGTCTCCGGGCGGCGGGCCGGCATGGCCTGCGCGGCGGGGATCACCACCGGCGTGTTCTGCTGGGCGATCGTCACCGCGCTGGGCCTGGCCGGGTTGCTCGCCGCGTCCGCGGTCGCGTTCACCGTCGTCAAGCTCGCCGGCGCGGCGTACCTCCTGGTGCTGGGCGTCCGGACCCTCCTCACCGCCCGCCGCGGCCGCTACACCGCGCCTGGACCGGCCGCGGGCACGGGCAGCGCGTTCCGCCAGGGGCTGGTGTGCAACCTGCTCAACCCCAAGGTGGCGGCGTTCTTCCTGGCGCTCCTGCCGCAGTTCGTGCCCGCCGGCGCCGGGGCCGTTGACCACCTGCTGCTGGCCGTCGTGGCGTCCGGGGTCACCCTCGTCTGGTACCTGGTGCTCGCGAACGTCGTCGGCGCGCTGCGGCGGGTGCTGTCCGCGACGCGGGTGCGGCGCGCGATCGACGCCGTGATGGGCACGCTGCTGGTCGGGCTCGGCGTGCGCATCGCGCTGCCGTGATCGCCTTCCCCCAACGAGCGCTCACCCGTACCGCTCCCCCACGAACTCACTCAACCGCTCGGCGAACACTTCCAGCGTCGCCGCCGCCTCGTGGCGCGAGTCCCACGCGGCGGTCAGCTTGATCTCCAGCCGGCGCTCGCCCGTGCGCACCCGCAGCGGCACCAGCCCGAACCGCGGGTCGTCCGACACCAGCGCCACGCCCCGGCCCGCCGCCGCGTGCGCTTGCGCCACTGTGCCGTTCGCGGCCTCGATCACCCGCGCGTAGGTCGTCCCCAGCTCCAGCAGCGCCGCGTCCAGCGACTGGCGCGCGGTGAACGCCGGAGGCAGCACGATCACCTGCTCTTCGAGCACCTCCGCGAGCGGCACGCTCCCCCGGCCGCTCCACGGGTGCCGCTCCGGCACGTACGCCCACACCGGCAGCACCGCCAGCCGCCGCGACCGGTAGGGCGCACGTGGAGCCGCCGTGGCGATCGCGAGGTCGGCGCCGCGCGCCAGGGTCTCCACCGCGGACAGCCCGTCCGCGCCCAGCACGTCGATCGTCGGGTCCTCGGGCGCCAGCGTCGCGATGAACGGGGCCACCACATCGGTCAGGGTCACCGTCGGCGCGCCGATCGTGAGGCGGTCGATGCGCCCGTGCGCGTGGAACGTCGCCGCCGTCTTCAGCGCCGCGGCCCGCTCCAGCACGTCCCGCGCGTTTCCCAGCAGGGCCCGGCCGACCCGCGACGGCGTCATCCGCCGCCCGGTGCGGTCGAACAGCTCGGCGCCCAGCTCGTCCTCCAGCTGGCGCAGCTGCCGGGACAGGCTCGGCTGGGTGATGTGCAGCAGCTCGGCCGCCCGGCTGACCGTGCCGGCCTCGCAGGTCACCACGAAGTACCGGAGGTGCCGCAACTCCATATATGCCTCCTGGGCATCAAAATTCTGCCGACCAAGTATTGGACAGCATGACGCGTCGCTCCCGAAACTGGGGCATGACCACGAGCACGAGCACAGGAATCCACCAGCAGCGGCGGCTGGAGACGGCGATCCCGGGACCGCGATCCCGCGAACTGATGGCGCGCAAGGGCGCCGCGGTCGCCGCGGGGGTCGGCACCACGATGCCGGTCTTCGCGGCCGCGGCAGGCGGCGGCGTCGTGGTCGACGTCGACGGCAACCACCTGATCGACCTCGGCTCGGGCATCGCGGTCACCACCGTCGGCGCGAGCAACCCGCGGGTCGCGCGCGCGGTGCGGGAACAGGTGGAGGCCTTCACCCACACGTGCTTCATGGTCACCCCGTACGAGGGGTACGTGGCCGTCGCCGAGGCGCTCGGCCGCCTGACGCCCGGCGATCACGAGAAGCGCACGGCGCTGTTCAACTCGGGCGCGGAGGCCGTCGAGAACGCGGTCAAGATCGCGCGGGCGCACACCGGCCGCGGCGCGGTGGCCGTGTTCGACCACGCCTACCACGGCCGCACCAACCTGACGATGGCGATGACCGCGAAGTCCATGCCGTACAAGCACGGGTTCGGGCCGTTCGCGCCCGAGGTCTACCGCGCGCCGCTGTCCTACCCGTTCCGCGACGGCGGACTGTCCGGGGCCGAGGCGGCGAACCGGGCGCTGGACGTGATCGAGAAGCAGGTCGGCGCGGCGAACCTGGCGGCGGTGGTGATCGAGCCGATCCAGGGCGAGGGCGGGTTCGTCGAGCCCGCGCCCGGTTTCCTGCCCGCGCTGGCCTCGTGGTGCCGGGCGAACGGGGTGGTGTTCGTCGCCGACGAGGTCCAGACCGGGTTCGCCCGCACCGGCGACTGGTTCGCGTGCGACCACGAGGGCGTGGTGCCGGACCTGATCGTGACGGCGAAGGGCATCGCGGGCGGGCTGCCGCTGTCGGCGGTGACCGGGCGGGCGGAGATCATGGACGCCGTGCACGCCGGTGGGCTCGGCGGCACCTATGGCGGCAACCCGCTCGCGTGCGCGGCCGCGCTGGCCGCCATCGAGACCATCGAGCAGGACGGGCTCGTGGCCCGCGCGCGGGAGATCGGCTCGCTGCTGAAGTCCCGGCTACGCGGGCTGGACGACCCGCGGATCGGCGACGTGCGCGGTCGCGGCGGGATGATCGCGGTCGAACTGGTGCGGCCAGGCACGACCGAGCCGGACGCGGCGCTGGCGAAGGCGGTCGCGGCGGCGGCCCACGAGCGCGGGGTGATCGTGCTGACCTGCGGCACGCACGGCAACGTCCTGCGGTTCCTGCCGCCGCTGACGATCAGCGACGACCTCCTGCACGACGCGATGGACGCGCTCGGGGAGGCGCTGCGCGCGTAGCGCTCTGGGGGCGCTGGGAGGCGCTCCGCACGGCTGGAGGCAGGCAGCGCCACCGCAGCCGGAGCCCGCCACGGCGAGGCCGCGGCGCCCTCCCCACCGGCGACGCCGTGCGCCTCCCCCGGGGACGCGCAGGGCGGCCTGCACTTCCGGGAACGCTGCGCACTC
>NZ_JAKGSD010000025.1:4560-60775 GCF_021654135.1 Amycolatopsis tucumanensis
CGGTGCGCCTCCCCCGGGGACGCGCAGGGCGGCCTGCACTTCCGGGAACGCTGCGCACTCAGAGCTCCCAGGAACGCGCCGGGCGCGACCGATCCTCCGGGAGGCGCTTCGCACGGCTCCAGGCGAGCAGCGCCACCACGGCCCGAGCCCACCACGGCGAGGCAAGCGGCGCCCTCCCCACCGGCGACGCGCTGCGCCTCCCCAGGGACGCGCCGAGTGCCCTGCACTTCCGGGAAACGCTGCGCACGCAGAGCGCCCAGGAACGCGCCGGGAGCGCCCGCTCCTCCGGGAAGCCCTGGCGCGCTCAGCGCTCCTGCGGATGCGTCGCCAGTGCCTCCACCGTGACATCCATCCACGGCCACATCGGCAGCGACGTCAGCGCGTCGTGCAGGGCGGCAGGGTCCTCGGCTTCGTAGAGGCCGATCGTGGCGTTGCGGCCGGGGACCCGCCACAGCCGCTTCAGCACGCCGTCCGCCCGCAGCTCCATCGCCCGCTCCCGCTCCGCCTTGCGCAGCTGGTCGCGGGTCTGGCCGGGCGTGTCGGCGGGCAGCCGGTTCTCCGTGCGGACCAGGAACTCCACGAAAGACTCCTCCTCAGACCAGGGACAACAGCAGGCCGGCCAGTTCCTTGGGCGCGGTGACCATCGCCTCGTGGCCGGTGGCGATCGTGTGCACCGGCCAGCCCCGCGCGGCGGCCCGCTCGGCGTGGGGCTGGAAGACCCGCATCCAGTCGGTGCACTCGGCGAACGCCGCGGGCACCCGCTCCACCGCGCCGGTCAGGCGCAGCGGTTCGGTGTAGCTCAGCCACGGGTGCGGGGTCAGCCGGACGCTCAGCCAGTCCACATCGGACTGCTCGGTCACCCCGAGCACCTGCAGCGACCGCACCGGGATCAGCCACCCGAACCCGGCCGTGGCGACCGACTCGCGGTAGTGCCCGGCGATCGTCTCCGGCTGCAGGTCGACCGCGGCCTCGCCGTCGTCGCCGACGAACGCGTCCAGGTACACGCGCCGCGCCACCCGGTCCGGCACCCGGTCGGCCACGCCGGTGATCACCTGCCCCGCGTAGCTGTGCCCGACCAGCACCACGTCGTCCACCTCCCACGCCTCGATCAGGGCCACGACGTCCTCGACATGCGTGCCCAGCCCGACCGACGGGCTCAGCAGGTGCGCGCGATCGCTCACCCCGGTCAGCGTCGGCGTGTGCACCTCGTGCCCGGCGGCGCGCAGCAGCGGCGCGACCCGCTGCCACACCCAGCCGCCGTGCCACGCGCCGTGCACCAGCACGAAGGTGCTCATGCGCCCAGCTCCTCGAACAGCGCCATCCCGGCGGCGGTGTTGGACGCCGGCACGTGGTAGGTCTCGTGCACCCGCCGGATGTTCTCGCTCAGCGCGCCGCGCATCACCAGCCACATGATCAGCTCGATCCCCTCCGTCCCGGCCAGCCGGATGTAGTCCTCGCGGGTCAGCGCGGCCAGCTTCGCCGGCTCGGTCTCGATCGCCTGCAGGTACATCCGGTCGAACTCGCTGTTGATCAGCCCGGCACGCGCGCCGGCCAGCTGGTGCGACATCCCGCCGGTGCCGAACACGGCGACCTTCTCCGCGCCGGGGAACGACCGGATCGCCCGCCCCAGCGCCTGCCCCAGCGCGTAGCAGCGGGCCGCGGTCGGCTGCGGGTACTGGATCACGTTGACCAGCAACGGGATCACGCGGCACGGCCACGCCTCGCCCGGCTCCGGGCAGTACACCGACAGCGGCACGGTCAGCCCGTGATCGACGTCGAGGCGGTGGAAGGTGGCCAGGTCGAACCCCTCGTCCACCAGTTCGCGGACCAGGTGCTCGCTCAGTTCCGGCGCCCCCCGCACCACCGGCACCGGGCGGCGGCCCCAGCCCTCGTCGGCCACCTGGTAGGACTCCGCGGTGCCGATGCCGAAGGCGGGCACCAGGTCCAGGTCGATCGCATTGGCGTGGTCGTTGTAGACCACGATCGCCACGTCCGGCGTGTGCCGCGCCATCCACTCCCGCGCCGGGGCGTAGCCGTCGAACAACGGCTTCCAGTACTCGTCGCCGGTCTTGCCGTTGTCCATCGCCGCGCCGATCGAGGGCACGTGCGAGGTCGCCAGACCCCAGATCACCTCAGCCAAACTTCCGCCCTCCCGAGCGCAGCGCCGCCGCGAACTCCTCCGCGGTCATCCCGGTGAACACGCCACCGAGGTACTGCATCGACTTCTGATCCATCATCGCGAGCTTGAACGTGTAGAAAATGGACGCGCCCAGGTCGAGCATCCCGGTCCAGTCCCGGTCCAGGACCGCCTTCTTCTGCTCCGGCGACAGCCCGTAGGCATCGCAGTAGGCGGCCTCGTCGGCGCTGAACCGCTCGCGGTTGGCGGCGTCCTTCAGCGACAGGCACATCCGGTTCAGGGCGTAGCCCCGCCTGCTGGCCGCGAGATCCAGGACGTAGTCGTCGCGTGCCTGGCCCATGTCCCCTCCTTCAGAAGACGACGGTGGTGTTGCCGTCGCGGATGACTCGGTCGTCGCAGTGCCACGACACGGCGCGGGACAGCACGAGCCGTTCCACGTCAGCGCCGCGGCGCTGCAGGTCGCGGGCGGACTCGCGGTGCGACACCCGGATGACGTCCTGCTCGATGATCGGCCCCTCGTCGAGGTCCTCGGTGACGTAGTGGGCGGTCGCGCCGACCAGCTTCACGCCGCGTTCCTTCGCCCGCTGGTAGGGGCCCGCGCCCATGAACGCGGGCAGGAACGAGTGGTGGATGTTGATCACCGGCACGCCCAGCTCGTCCAGGAACCCGCCGGACAGGATCTGCATGTACCGGGCTAGCACCACGAGGTCGACGTTGCCCTTGAGCAGGTTCAGCTGTTCCTTCTCCGCCTCGGCCTTGCGCTCCTTCTCCACCGGCACGTGGAAGAACGGGATGCCGAACTGCCGGACGTCGTCGCCGAGATCGGGGTGGTTGGAGATCACCATCGGCACCGTCATGCGCAGCTCGCCGCGCCGTTGCCGCCACAGCAGGTCCAGCAGGCAGTGGTCCAGTTTGGACACCAGGATCGCCACGCGCTTGTGCCGCCGCGCCTCGACCAGCCGGAAGCTCAGGCCGAGCTCGTCCACCAGCTTCGCGTCCAGCGCCTCGCCCAGCGCGGGCAGCTTCGACGGCAGGTCCGGCAGGTGGAAGACGGTGCGCTGGAAGAACCGGCCGCCCGCGGGGTCGCTGGTGGACTGGTCAAGGGCGACCACGTTGGCGCCGTGTCCGGCCAGGATCGCCGACACCGCCGAGACGATGCCCGGCCGGTCGGCGCCCTGCACGATGAGCCTGCCGTAGTCCTCGGCGACGATCATGACCGGCCGTCCCGGGCGCCGAGCGCGGCCAGCAGGCCCTGCCGCCACCGTTCCGTGCCCTGGAGCTCGTTGAACGTGAAGATGTGCAGGCCGCGGATGTTCCCGGCGGGCCGGGACGCGAGCCGCCGCGCCAGCTTGCCGGGCTGGTAGGCGCCGGGCAGCAGGAACCGCCACAACAGGTTTTGCTGCTTGCGCAGGAACCGCGCGGACTGACCGAGACCGAGGCCGGCCGAGATGCGGATCAGCTTCTGCCGGTTGACCGGGCCCGGGATGCCGACGTGCACGGGCAGGTCGATGCCGGAGGCGGCGATCCGCTCCGCCCAGGCGTGCGTGGTCGCGGCGGTGAAGCAGATCTGCGTGAGGATCCGCGTGGCCAGCGGCGCCTTCTGCTTCAGCGCGAGGTCGACCGCCTCCTGCGGGATCACGCCGTGCCCTTCGGGATAGCCGCCGATGCCGACCTGGCGGAAGGAGTGCCCGGCGCGCTCCAGCGCCTGCAGCAGCGAGTACGCGTCCGGGAAGCGACCGGCCGGAGCGGGTGCGTCCCCGCCGACGACGAACACCGAGTCGGCGCCGGCCTCCCGCAGGCGGGAGGCCACGTCGGCGACGTGCCGGTCGTCGCGGAACAACCGCGCGGCCAGGTGCGGCGTGGCGCGGTAACCGTGGCCGAGCAGCCGTTCGGTGAGGTCGAGGGTGGTGTCGAGCCCCTTCGCCTCGGTGACCGTGACCGTCAGCGGCACGGTCACCGGCACGTGCTCGAGGACCTTCCGTTCGGTGCTCGGGAACGGCATGACCTCGTAGCTCATGGCGCGCACGAGATCCGCCAGGCGACCGGAGTGGCTCATGCAGCCCAGTAGACCCGAGCCGGCGCGGGGTTTCGCCCGGCATCGAGACAGCCCCGGGCGCGACAAATGACGCACGCCGGAGCCGCCTGGAGGACCTCACGGCGGCCCCGCGCGGCTCCTAGTGTCCATCGTGGGCGGCGACGACGACACGAGGAGAAGGCGATGACGTTACTGGTGGTCAGTGCGCACGCGGGGGATTTCGTCTGGCGCGCGGCGGGTGCGATCGCCCTGGCCACCAGCCGGGGCCGGCGGGCCAAGGTGCTGTGCCTGAGCTTCGGCGAGCGCGGCGAGTCCGCGAAGGCCTGGCGCGAGGGCAGAACGCTGGACGAGATCAAGAAGATCCGCCGCGGCGAAGCCGAAAACGCCGCCGGAGTCCTGGGCGCGGAGATCGAGTTCCTCGACGCCGGCGACTACCCGCTGCAAGAGACCCCTGAGCTGGTCGACCGGATGGTGCGCGTCTACCGGGAGGTCAACCCGTCGGTGGTGCTGACGCACCAGCTGGCCGACCCCTACAACGGCGACCACCCCGCGGCCGCGCGGATGGCGTTGCAGGCGCGGGTGCTGGCGCAGGCCATCGGCTACGACGCCCCGGGCGAGCCGCTGGGCGCGCCGCCGGTGTTCTTCTTCGAACCGCACCAGCCGGAGCAGTGCGACTTCAAACCGAACGTGCTGCTGGACATCACCGAGGTGTTCGACACCAAGCGCAAGGCGATGGAGTGCCTGCCCGCGCAGCAGCACATGTGGGACTACTACACCGATCTCGCCAAACGCCGTGGCGTGCAGGTCAAGCGCAACGCCGCGCCCAACCTCGGGCTGCCGCACCACACCATGGGCGAGGCCTACATGCGCCTCTACCCGCAGGTGACCGGGGAACTCGCATGAGGACGGTCGTCGTCACCGATCCTCCGCGCGCCCCGATCGAGAAGGTCGACAAGCTCGCCGAGTACGGTGTCGCGACCGTGCACGAAGCGCTGGGCCGCACCGGGTTGCTCGGGCCGCACCTGCGTCCGATCCAGAACGGTTCCCGCGTTGGCGGCACCGCAGTCACCGTGCTGTGCTGGCCCGGCGACAACCTGATGATCCACGCCGCCATCGAACAGTGCCGCCCCGGTGACCTCCTGGTCGTCACCACCACGTCTCCCTGCCAGGACGGGTTGTTCGGCGAACTGTTCGCCACCGCCCTGCAGTACCGGGGCGTGCGCGGGCTGGTCACCACCACCGGCGTCCGCGACGTGGCCGACCTGCGTGCCATGGGCTTCCCGGTCTGGTCGGCCGCGGTGTCCGCGCAGGGCACCGTCAAGGCCACCGCGGGCGCGGTCAACGTGCCCATCGTCGTCGGCGGGCAGCTGATCCACCCCGGCGACGCGGTCCTCGCCGACGACGACGGCGTGATGGTCGTGCCCCGCGCCGACCTCGACCGCGCCCTCGACAAGTCCCGCGCCCGCGCGGAGAAGGAAGAAGCCACGCGGAAGGCCTTCCGCGACGGCGAACTCGGCCTCGACCGCTACGGCCTGCGCAGCAAGCTCACCGACCTGGGCGTCACCTACGTCCCCTACCAGAACGGATCCCCCGCATGACCGCCAAGAACCTGCAGGAAGTGCTCGACCAGGCAGGCAACCCGGTCGAGCTGCTGCGCGCCTCCCAGCTGGGCGCCTACATCTACCCCGTCGTGCCGAGCGAGTTCACCAACTTCCGCCGCGAGGTCACCGCCTGGCGGGAGACCGCGGTGCTGTTCGACCAGAGCCACCACATGGTCAACCTGTTCGTCTCCGGCCCGGACGCGCTCAAGCTGATCTCCGACACCGGCATCAACAGCGTCGCCAAGTTCCCGGTCAACACGGCGAAGCAGTTCGTGCCGGTCTCCCCCGAGGGCGGCGTGATCGGCGACGGCATCCTGTTCCACCTCGCCGAGGAGGAGTTCGTCTTCGTCGGGCGCGCTCCGGTCGCGAACTGGCTCACCTACCAGGCCACCCGCGGGTACAACGTCGACCTGCGGCTGGACCAGCGCTCCCCCTCCCGCCCCTACGGCAAACCCGTCACCCGCGACCTGTGGCGCTTCCAGATCCAGGGCCCGCGCGCGTGGGAGGTCATCGAGAAGGTCAACGGCGGCCCGGTCGAGCAGGTCAAGTTCTTCCGCATGGGTTACCTGACCATCGCCGGCGAGCGCGTCCGCACCCTGCGCCACGGCATGGCCGGCGCTCCCGGACTGGAGATCTGGGGCCCGTACGAGACCTACGACAAGATCCGCGACGCCATCCTGGAAGCCGGGCGCGAGTTCGGCCTCGAACCGTGCGGCGCCCGCGCCTACTCGTGCAACACCCTGGAATCCGGCTGGATCCCCTCGCCGCTGCCCGCCGTCTACACCGCCGAGGAACTGCGGCCGTACCGGGAGTGGCTGCCCGCCGAGAGCTACGAAGCCACCAACGCGCTCGCCGGCAGCTTCGTCTCCGACGACATCCGCGACTACTACCTCAACCCCTGGGAGCTCGGCTACGGCGGCTTCGTCAAGTTCGACCACGACTTCATCGGCCGCGACGCCCTCGCCGCCATCGACCCGGACACCCAGCGCCGCAAGGTGACTCTGGCCTGGAACGCCGAGGACGTCGGCAAACTCCTGGCCAACCCGGTCGCCAAGGACGGCCCGGTCTACCAGTTCTTCGACCTGCCCAACGCCAACTACGGGTCGTCCAACTTCGACTCGATCCTCGACGCTGATGGCAACGTGATCGGACTGTCCCTGTTCACCGGCTACAGCGCCAACGAACGCACCGCCCTCTCCCTCGCCACCATCAACCCCGACGTCCCCCTCGGCGCCGAGGTCACCGTCGTCTGGGGCGAGCCCGGCGGCGGCAGCCGCAAGACCACCGTCCAGCCGCACGAACAGTTCGCCGTCCGCGCGATCGTCAGCCCCGCGCCGTACTCGGTCATGGCGCGCGAGTCCTACCAGCCGGGCTGGCGCACCGCCGTGACCGTCTGACCCCGGGCGGGCCGGTCGCCACCCGACGGGGGTGGCGACCGGTCATCCATCACGCGAACCCGACCGCGGCGACCATCACCGGGATCAGCAGCATGATCAGGATCGCGCCGATGACGTCGAACGCCGCGCCGGAGCGGATCATCTTGGTGATCGGCACCGCGCCGGAGCCGTAGACGATCGCGTTCTGCGGCGTGGACACCGGCAGCATGAACCCGAACGACGCGGCGAAGGTCGCGGCCAGCGCCGGGGTGAACGGGTCGACCCCGGCGGCGATCGCGATCGGGATGACGATCGGCACGACCACCGCCGCCGACGCGGTGTTGGAGGTCGTCTCGGACACCAGGATCGCCAGCAGCACCGCGAAGACCGTGAGCGCGATCCCGCTGCCGATCCCGAGCGCGCCGGCCAGCCCGTTGCCCACCCGTTCCGCGAGCCCGGTGTCGGCCAGCAGCGAGCCGAAGATGATGCCGCTGCCGAACAGCAGGATGGTGCCCCAGTCGATGCGGGCGGCCTCGGACCAGGTGAGCGTGAATCGGCGCTCCCGCCAGTTGGTCGGCAGCACGAACAGCAGCGCGGCGCCGAGGACGGCGACGATGCCCTCGTCGAGCCGGTCGCTGACCAGTTCGTAGGCGCGGGAGTCGTTGCCTGCCACCAGTGCCACGATGCCCGGCGTCACCCACAGCACGACGGTGATGCTGAAGGCGATCAGGGTGTTGCGCTCGGCGGCCGAGAACCCGCCCAGCTTCGCCCGCTCGCCGGCCACGTACTCCTCGACGCCGGTGAGCTTCTTGATCTCCGGGCGGTTGAGCAGGATCAGCAGCACGATCAGGACGACGAACATCGCCGCGCAGGCGGGCAGCGCCATCGTGGTCCACTGCAGGAACGAGATCCGCTCGCCGGTGGCCTCCTCGATCAGGCCGCGCCCGATCAGGTTGGGCGGCGAGCCGATCGGCGTGAGCAGCCCGCCGACGCTGGCGCCGTAGGCGAGGACGAGCATCAGCGCGATGCCCACCCGCAGCCGCAGCGGGTCGAACCGCTCCCCCTCCGGCGTCCGGGTGCGGATCAGCTCGGCGATGACGGTCAGCAGGCCGACCGCGGTCGGCAGCAGCATCGCGACGGTCGCGGTGTTGGAGATGAACGCCGACAGCACGCACGTGACGAACCCGAGCGCGGCGATGACGCGCCAGGTGCTGCGGCCGACGCCGGGGACGGAGAGGATGAAGAAGGCGAACCGGCGGGCCAGCCCGTGCCGGAGCATCGCCTGGGCCAGGATGAACGCCCCGATGAAGACGAACACCGTCGACGAGCCGAACGGTTCCAGCACGTCGTCGGCGGGCAGCACGCCGAGGACCACGATGGCGGCGACCCCGATCAGGCCGCCGATCGGGATCGGCACCGGTTCGCACACCCACAGCACCACCACGCCGAGCAGCACCGCCGCCAGGGTCTGCTGGCTGGAGTCCAGCGCGGTGGGCACGAACAGGAAGACGATGGTCACGAGCGGCGCGAGCACGAAGCCGACGGTCCGCCGGGCCCGCTCGAACCGCTCCTCCGCCGGGGACAGCTTCTGCTCCGCGAGGCCCCGGTAGGTGCCGCCGGTCAGCAGGGCCGAGGTCACGCTCTCCGTACGCTCTCTGGTGCGTTCCTCACTTGTGGACATAAAGGGACGATAGCGACGAACGTGACGCACGTCACTCTTTCGTGTCCGGTCTCGGTCGGCTGTTCACGAACCGTGCACCGATCCCGAGGGAGATGCCCCGGGGGCAACAGGCTGCCGCGGGAGGTGGACCTCGGCGAGGGCCTTGAGTTCGCGGGCATGGTGCTACCGCGGCACCGCGGTCATGGGCAACGCCTGATGCTCGCACCGGTGAACGGGATCGTCGTCCCGCGGGACCCCCGCCCGGCGAGCGCGACGGCCGTCGAGCAGGTCAGCGTGCCCGGGGGCCCATGATCAGCATGACGACCTCGGTCGCCACGTCCACCGTGCCCGCCAGGTTCCCGCCCTCCTCCAGGGTGATCGCGATCAGCTCGCGCAGCCCGCCGAACAGGGTGATCGCCAGCTCCCGCGACGGGGGCACCACGCCGGCCGCCCGCAGTTCGGGCGTGTCCGCCAGCGTGCGCATCAACGCCACGAACGAGTCCATCGTCTCGCGGGACAGCGCACGGCCCGCCTCGCCCAGCGACGGCGCCGCCCGCATCCAGCTCAGGCACAGCGCGGGATCGCTCTCCATCGACGCGATCAGCGCCTCCACCGCCTGACGCGCCTGCGCCTGCCAGGGCGCGTCCCGCTCGACCGCGGCCGCGATGTCCCGGATCATCCGCGCGTTGGTCTGCCGCAGCAGCTCGACGAAGCACTCCTGCTTGCTCGCGAACTGCTCGTAGAAGGTGCGCTTCGACGTGCGCGCGTGGTTCACGACGTCGGCGATCGTGACGTCGTGGTAGTCCCGTTCGCGCAGGGCGGCGGCCATGCCCTGCAGCAGCCGGTCGCGGAACCCGGTGCCCGCCACGTCGACGTCCGTCACGCGGTCAACCTAACCCAGCCGCTTGACCGGGCGGCACGTCCGGCTCTACCGTGCCTGGTACTCGGCGGTACCACGGTGGAGGTGGATGTCGTGACGACCCGGCTGCAGGACGGCCTGAAACCGGTGGTGCGCTGGGGCATCGGCCACGCGCTGCCCCGCACGGTCCTGCGCGCCGCGGCCCGGCGCGGCGACCTGCAGGCGCGGCTCGTCGCCGAAGCCGCGGTCTCCCCCACCGCCGCGTTGTCCGGCCTGTTCGACGAGATCCGCGGCCACGGCCCGCTCTACAAGGGCTCCTTCGCCTACGTCACGACCAGCCACGCGGCGGTGCGGGAAGTGCTGACCAGCAACGACTTCCGCGCCGGCGTGGGCGCCGGGTCCGACGGGGTGCTGGCGCGGCTGAGCGAGTGGTCGGCGTCGGACACGCTGCACCCGATCGCGCCGCCGTCGCTGCTGGCGACCGAGCCGCCGGACCACACCCGCTACCGCAAGCTGGTGACCCGCGTGTTCACCGTCCGCGCGGTGGAGAAGCTGCGGGCCCGCACCGAGGAGATCGCCCGCGAGCTGCTGGACGCGCTGGACCCGGACCGGCCAGTGGACCTCGTCGAGGCCTACTGCGCGCTGCTGCCGGTGACCGTGATCGCCGAGATCCTCGGGGTGCCGCCGGAGCAGCGGCAGCGGGTGCTGGAGCTGGGCACCGCCGCCGCGCCGAGCCTGGACCTCGGGCTGCCGTGGCGGGAGTTCCGCGCGGTCGAGTCGGCGCTGGCCGACTTCGACGCCTGGCTCGGCGACCACCTGGACCGCCTGCGCGCCCGCCCCGGCGACGACCTGCTCAGCCAGCTGGTCGCGGCACGCGAGGACGGGGTCGGGCTGACCGATCTGGAGCTGCGGGCGACCGCCGGGCTGGTGCTCGCCGCGGGCTTCGAGACGACGGTGAACCTGCTCGGCAACGGCATCACCCTGCTGCACGACCACCCCGAGCAGCTCGCCGCGCTGCGTGCGGAGCCGTCGCTGTGGCCGAACGCGGTCGACGAGATCCTGCGCGTCGACCCGCCGGTGCTGCTCACCGGGCGCACCTGCCTGCGCGACACCGAGGTCGGCGGCGTGCGGGTCCGCGGAGGCTCGGTGGTGACGACGATCCTGGCCGGCGCCAACCGCGACCCGGAGGTCTTCGAGGACCCCGCGAGGTTCGACGTCCGCCGCGAGAACGCCCGCGAGCACATCTCGTTCTCGGCGGGCAGGCACTACTGCCTGGGCGCCGCGCTGGCCCGCATGGAGGGCGAGGTCGGTCTGCGGACGCTGTTCGACCGCTTCCCGGACCTCCGCCTCACCCCCGGCGCGACCCGCCGCGGCACCCGCATCCTGCGGGGCTTCGAACACCTGCCGGCGCGGCTGCGCTGACCCCGGTCAGAGCACGTTGACCGTCCGAATCGGACCTCACGCCAGAGCCAGTGCGGTCCGCGCCAGGCGGGCGGGGCTGCTGATCAGCTCGTAGCCGGCGACCAGTCCGCGGCTGATCGTGAACCGGATCGCCAGCCGGAGGCGGCCGTCCGGCGCGATCACCAGACCCGGTTCGCCGTCGACGAGGGCGAAGTCGGCGAACCGCGCGTTCCGGCCGAACACGACGATCTCCTCCGCCACGCGGCGGGCGCCGCGCACGTCGGGGCGGCCGTCGGCGCGGCGCACCACGTCCGGGCTCAGCACCGCGACGATCGCGTCGAGGTCGCCGGTCCGGGACGCCGCCAGGAACGGCTCGATCACCCGCCGCTGACCGGCCGCGTCCGGGCTCGGGGAGGTGCCGCGGACCTTCGCGCGTGCCCGGCTGGCGAGCTTCTTCGCCGTCGCCGTGGTGCGGCCGACGATCGGGGCGATCTCGTCGAACGGCACGGCGAACACGTCGTGCAGCACGAACGCGACCCGCTCGTCGGGGCCCAGCCGGTCCAGCACCACCAGCAGCGCGCGGCCCACCTCCTCGGCGAACAGCACTTCCCGGTCCGCGCCCGGCGCGGGATCGGGTTCCTCCACGGGCTCCTGGCGGGCGCGCTGCCGGAGCATGTCCAGGCACACCCGCGACAGCACCGTCCGCAGCCAGCCGGCCGGGTTGCGCACCTCGCTGGTGTCCGCGCGCGCCATCCGCAGCCACGTCTCCTGGACGGCGTCCTCGGCGTCGGCGAGCGAGCCGAGCATGCGGTAGGCCACGCCGGTCAGCTGCTCGCGATGCGCTTCGAAGTCCACCGGTCACCTTTCGCCGCCGTCGGTCGTCACCACTTTAGGACCACTCACGGGCGGAAAGGACACTGTGGACGTTTACGAAGCGGTCGCGACGCGCCGGGCGGTGCGCTCCTTCCGGGACACGCCCGTCCCACACGAGGTGCTCTCCCGGGTGTTGCGGGCGGCGGCGCGGGCGCCGTCCGGGGGAAACCTGCAGCCGTGGCACGTGTTCGTGGTGACCGGCGAGCCGCTGGCGGATCTGAAGAAGCGGACGCTCGAACGCGTCGCGGCAGGCGACCCCGGCGACCCACGCGAGTACCCGATGTACCCGCCCGATCTGCCGTCCCCGTACCGGGAACGCCGGTCCGCGGCGGCGGCCCGGCGCTACCGGAACATCCCCCGGGACGACGCCACCGCCCGGCAGGCCACGGTCGCGCGCAACTGGGACTGCTTCGGCGCCCCGGCCGCGTTGTTCTGCTACCTCGACCGGATCATGGGCGCCGCCCAGTGGGCGGACGCCGGCATGTACCTGCAGACGGTGATGCTGCTGCTCCGCACGGAGGGGCTGGACAGCTGCCCGCAGATGGCGTGGTCGGTCTACCGCACGACGGTGGCCGAGGTGGTGTCACCGCCGGAACGGCTGGTGCTCTTCTGCGGCCTGTCCATCGGCTACGCCGCCGTGACCCCGGAGCGCACCGAACGCGCCCCGCTCACCGAGACCGTGACCTTCCTCGGCTGAGTCACCGTCCACTGTGGCCGGTCATCGCAGCACGACCGGGCCGTTGTAGAGGGCGGCGCCCCGCGCGTCCAGCACCCGCACCCAGGCCTCGCCCGTGTCGGGGTACACCGGCTTCGCGCCGTCGGGCAGCCAGGCCGCGAACGTCCCGTTCACGACGGGCACGGTGACCGGCTCCCCGGTGCCGAAGTCTGCGACCACGCTCGTGGCCGACCGGGGCACGAGGCCCACGAAGGGCACCTTCCCGGCCTGCGCGGGCACCGACAGCCGACGGACCGGGATCGACCTGCCGAGGAACGTGTCGAGGTGCAGTGACGATCCGGTGGGCGCGGTGACGCACGCGATCATGTGCTCGGCGCTGCGCCCCAGCACCACGCGGTACGGCCCGTGCTCCAGCAGGCCGCCGGGCTGGTAGGCATCGGCGTCGGCGGGCGGTGCGGGCAGCGCGGCCAGGCATTCGCCGAGCGCGCGCCCGGCGGGCGAGGTCCGGTCACCCTGCTGGTCGACGATGCTGACCAGCGGCGCCGGGGCCGGCGGCAGTTCGACCCGCGGACCGGGGCGGGTCCGCTGGCCCTCGACCGACTTCCCGGCCCACAGGGTGGTGGTCGCCGGGTCGGTCGCGGTGAACGCGGTGAACACACCGGTCCCCGGCGTGACCGGCTCGACGGTGATGCCGAGGCCATCGGGCAGGGACAGCTCGATGCTCGGCCACGACGGATCGGCGACCCCAGCGGCCAATCCGGTCCCGGTGTAGAGCAGCAGCCCGGTGCGGCTGCCCGCGGCGTAGGCCGGCTCGGCGGACGGATCGGACACGGTGACCGTGGTCGCCGTGGTCTCGCAGAAGACCGGCCTGCCGCCGGCCAGGTAGGAGGTGACGACGTCGTCGCCGAGCACGCGGCTGCCGGTGGCGCGCCACTCCTCCCGCGGCGGGACCTGCCCGGTCTTGCCCGCGGACTCGATCGCGCCCCAGCACCGGTCGTCGACACCACCGGAGCCGACGGGAACCGGCGCGGACGAGCGGAAGAACTGGGCGCCGACCAGCACGCCGGCGACGAGCACGACCACGGCGGCGCCGGCCACGAGGGCGCGGCCGCGGCGGGGGGCCATCCCGGCTCGCACGGTGGCGCGCATCCGTTCGCGCACCTCGGGCGGCAGCTCGCGGCGCGGCGGCAGGGTGTGGCTCATTTCTCCTCCAGCAGGGCACGGAGCCGGGCGCGGGCGCGCGACAGGTGCGCGCGCACGGTCACCTCGGCGACCTCGAGCAGGGCGGCGGCGTCGGCGACCGGCAGCTCGCCGAGCAGGCACAGCTCGACGACCTGCCGTTGCGCCGCGGGCAGGGCGCGGACGGCGTCGATGATCAGCCGCAGGCGCGCTTCGCCGTCGAGGCGGTCGGCGACGCCGTCGGCGTGGTCGGACACCGGGGCGGGATCGGGCATCCGGCGCAGCAGCCGCAGCCGCCGCGTGCGGCCGCGGTGCTCGTCGCGCGCGAGGTTGCCCGCGACGGTGAACAGCCAGGGCAGCGCGCTGTCGCGCACCAGGGTGAGGTCGGCGCGCTTGCGCCAGGCGGTCAGGAAGGTCGCGGAGGTGAGGTCCTCGGCGCTGGCCCAGGAGCCGGTCAGCCGGTAGGCGTGGTTCCACACCGCCTGCGCGTGGCGTTCGAAGAGCGCCGCGAAGGCTTCGCGATCACCCCGCGCCCACAGATCGGCGTCGCCCGGCTCCACCGGTACCCCCAGCCCGGTCAGTTGCATGGTCACACCGGACAGTGGCCGGCACGGCGCTCGATGTTGTCACCGCGCCCGATGTTGTCACAGGGACCAGAGCGACGCGCCGAGGTCGAGCACGACCCTGGCCGGGATCTCGCCGGCCCGCAGCTCGGCGAGGCAGGTGTTGACGTCCTCCAGCGCGCGGGTCTCGGCCACCACGCAGGTCCGCCCGGCGGCGTGCAGCGCGAACACGTCGGCCGTGTCGCGGCGGGTCCCGCCGATCGAGCCGGTCACCGTCTTCCCGCCGGTCACCGCGTCGAACAGCGGCACCGTCAGTGCGCCGCGGGCGGGCAGCGCGACGCACACCAGCCGCCCGCCGCGCCGCAGCGACCGGTAGGCCTGGGCGAGGGACTCCGCGGACGGGGCCAGCGCGAGCGCGACGCCGGCGCCGCCGAGGAGGCCGATCTCGACGGACGGGTCGGCGAAGCGGGCGTCGACGAGGTGGTCGGCGCCCACCCGGCGGGCCAGGTCCAGCTTCTCGTCGTCGACGTCGACCGCCACCACGCGGCCGCCGGCCATGCGGGCGTACTGGATCGCGAGGTGCCCGAGCCCGCCGACGCCGAACACCGCGACCAGCTCACCCGCGGCAAGCCGGGACACCTTCACCGCCCGGAACGCGGCCGTCCCCGCGCACGTCAGCGCGGCGGCGTCCACAGCGGACAGTTCCTCCGGGACCGCCACGGCGTACCGGTCGTCGGTGAGCGCGTACTCGGCGAAGGTGCCGTCCGCGGAGCACCCGGTGTCGCACTGGTCCTCGCACAGGTTCTCCCAGCCGGACACGCAGTGCTCGCAGTGCCCGCACGCGGAGCCGAGCCAGCTGATCGCGACGCGCTCCCCCGGCCGGTGCAGCGAGGCGCCGGGCCCCAGCTCCTCCACCACGCCGACGCCCTCGTGCCCCGGCACGGTCGACGGGCGCGGCCGCAGCGGCCAGTCGCCCCGCAGGAGGTGGACGTCGGTGTGGCACAGGCCGCTGGCGAGCATCCGGACCAGCACCTGGCCCGGTCCCGGCTCCGGCACCGGGCGGTCCCGGATCTCCAGCTTCGCGCCGGTCTCGGGCACGACGGCCGCTTTCACCACGGTCCTCCCCTTGGCCGGCCGCGCTGTCAGTACCGCAGGTGCGCGGGCTGGTGCGTCACTTCCTCGATGTCGCCCGCGGCCGCGTCCAGCAGCCGGTGCGCCAGGTCGCTGAGCGCCCGCGCGGTGGCCAGCTCGTCCCCGATCTCGGGCACGTTGGTGTCGGCCGGGTTGAGGCGGGCGGTCCCGATCCCGACCAGGCTGGTCCGCTCGCCGGTGTGCAGTCGCGCCGTGGCGCGGGTCCGCGTCTCGTGCTCGTCGATCACGATGTCGACATGCCAGTTCTTGTCCCGCATGGCAGCCTCCCGGTGGTCTCCGGCTTCCACGCTGCTCCGCCCGGCGGGGCGCAGGAAGGGCCGGAAGTCACCGCGTGCGTCAGCGGATCCGGCGCACGTCCAGGGGTGTCTCGACCGCGCCGCCGTCCGGGCCGCGCTCCACCCGGTACGCGCCGGCGCGGTCCCGCTCGGCGAGCGCCTCGGCGAGTTCGCCGCCGCGGTAGAGCAGTCCGGCTCCGTCGTCGGTCGCGTAGCCGGGTGGCAGGGTGCCGTCCGCGACCAGCGACTGGAACAGCGGCCGCCGGGCGGGTTCGCTGTCGTGGTGGACGCCGTTGGACCACGGGAGCAGGCCGAGCCCGTTGGTCACTGGCCGCAGCTCGGGGCCGAACGAGTCGGTCGTGCCCCCGGTGTGCCAGCAGATCGAGCCCGCCGACACACCGGTGAGAACCACCCCGGCCTGCCACGCGTCGCGCATCACCACGTCCAGGCCGTGCAGCCGCCACAGCGCCAGCAGCCCGGCGACGCTGCCGCCCCACACCCAGATCACGTCCTGGGACAGCAGGTGCCCGGCGAGGTCGGCGATGTTCGGCATCGGCAGCAACGCCACGTGGCTGCCCGCCCACCCCTCGCGCCACGCGTTCTCGTAGAAGGTGGCGGTCAGGCGGCGGTCGTCGCCGCAGGCGGTGCCCAGGAAGCACACCCGCGGCGCGCGGCCGGTGACGCCGGCGAGCTCGACCGCGTACCGCGTCAGGGGGCCGGCCTCCCAGTCCAGTCGCGCCGAGGCCCGGACGCCGCCGGAGGTGGCCAGGATCGTCGGTTCGTCGGCTGCCATGCCGTGATCCTACGGACTGGCGCTGCTCGCATGCATTGTATACAGTGCATGCCGTGGAGACGACGTACGACCGCGTGCGGGAGCTGATCGTCGGCGGAGCCTTCCCGCCCGGGCAGCGCCTCACCGAACTGGATCTGTCGCAGCGGCTCGACGTGAGCCGCACGCCCGTGCGGGAGGCGTTGCGGCGCCTGGAAAGTGACGGCCTGGTCGAGAGCGGGCAGCGGGGCGTCACCGTGATCCGGCTGAGCGACGCGGAACTGCGCGAGGCCTACCTCGTCCGCGCCTCGCTGGAAGCGCTTACCGCCGAGCTGGCCGCCCAGCGGCAGCAGGCCGGCGAGATCGCGCCCGCCGCGCTGGCCCGGCTGACCGGCTTCGCCGACGACGCCGACCGCGCCACCCGGGCCGGCGACCTGATCACCGGCGTGCGGCACAACCGCGAATTCCACCGGCACGTCGCGGTCCTGGCCGGGAACTCCCTCGCGCTCGGCTTCCTCGACCGCGTGTGGGACCGGATCCTCGTGTCCACACAGGATTCCCTGACCGCCCCCAGCCGCACCGGCCAGGTCGACGACGAGCACCGCCGCCTCGTCGAAGCCATCACCAGCGGCGACGGGCCGTCGGCCGCTGCACTGGCCCGCGAACACGTCTTGAGCACCCTGTCCGCACTACCCGGAGGAGCACCCCGATGAGCAAGGAACACGGCTACGAGGTCACGGTCACCTGGAACGGCTCCACCGCCGGGGGTTACCGCGCCTACGACCGCGGCCACGACGTCACCGCCGACGGCAAGGCGCCCATCGCGGCGACCGCGGACCCGGCCTTCCTCGGCGACCCGGCCCGCTGGAACCCCGAGGAGCTGCTGGTGGCGTCGTTGTCGCAGTGCCACCTGCTGACCTACCTGGCGTTGTGCGCCCGGCACGGCATCACCGTCACCGGCTACCGGGACGCCGCGACCGGCCGCATGGCCGAAACACCCGGCGGCGGCGGGCACTTCACCGAGGTGACCCTGCACCCCGAAGTCACGATCACCGACGCGAGCGCGGCGGACAAGGCCGCCGAACTGCACCACCGGGCGCACGAGCTGTGCTTCATCGCGAACTCGGTGAACTTCCCGGTCCACCACGCACCGGTGATCCACGTCGCCTGACGGGAGTGGCCTGGCCGGCCGCGGAGACGTCCGGAGTGGACTAACCGAGCGCGGCCACGATCGCCGCGCCGAGGTCGGCCGGCCTGCTGAACTGGGGCCAGTGCCCGGTCGGCAGGTCGACCAGCTCCACGTCGCTCATCGCGGCGAGCTCGGCCACGTACGGGTGCTGCGCGGCGATCAGCTCACGCACCTGGGCGGAGGGCATCGACGTGCAGATCACCGTCGCCGGGATCGCGCGGCGGCGCTCGTCGGACAGCTCGACCGGTTCGCGGGTCACCGCGGCCGGCTCGGGAACCGCCTCGGCGCGCATCCGCTCGCGCAGCTCGCCGGTGAGCCCGGCCAGCTCGGCTTCCTCGAAGGCCGCCCAGTCCGGCAGCGGCACGTCGGCGCCCTCGGCGGGCAGGGCTTCGTTGATCGACGCGCCGCTGGACAGCGGCCCGGCGTCGACGAAGACGATCCGCGCCACGCGGTCCGGGCGGGCGTCGGCGGCGGCGTAGGCGAGGGGCCCGCCGCCGGAGTGACCGACCAGGACCACCGGCTCGTCCTCCGCGTCGATCGCGGCCACGATGGCGGCGACGTGGTCGCGCACGCCGATCCCGTTGCGGTCGGCGGCCGCTTCGAGGCCGGGCAGGGTCAGCGCGCGCACGGTATGGCCGGCGGCGGTCAGTGCGGGTTCGACGTCGCGCCACGAGGACGCGCCGAGCCAGAAGCCGGGGACGAGGATGACGATCATCGGCAGAGCCTAAAACGTCAGGGGTGTCCCCGATACCGGATTTACCGGGATCGCCTTACCGTCGCCGTACCGCCACGACACGGAGGCTTCCGATGAAGGCGATCGTCCAGGACCGGTACGGCTCACCCGACGTGCTCTCCCTGCAGGAGACCGACCAGCCGAGGCCGTCGGCAGGCGAGGTCCTCGTCCGCGTGCGCGCGGCCGCGGTCAACGCCTACGACTGGCACATCATGCGCGGCGACCCCTACGTCCTCCGCCTCGCCGCGCGATCCCTGCGCGGCCCGCGGTTCCGCATCCGGGGCCGGGACGTGGCGGGCGTCGTCGTCGCGGTGGGGGACGGCGTCACCGGCCTGTCCCCCGGCGACGAGGTGTACGGCGACACCGGCGAGTCCGACGGCGCCTTCGCCGAGTACGTGTGCGTGCCGGCGGAACGGCGGGCGCCCAAGCCGGCGAAGCTGACCTTCGAGCAGGCCGCCGCGGTGCCGCTCGCCGGCAGCACCGCGCTCGTCGGGCTGCGGGACGCCGGGCGGTTGCGGGCGGGACAGCACGTCCTGATCAACGGCGCGTCCGGCGGGGTGGGCACGTTCGCGGTGCAGATCGCGAAGGCGCTGGGCGCGACGGTGACCGCGGTGTGCAGCACGCGCAACGTCGAACTGGTGACCTCGCTCGGCGCGGACCACGTCGTCGACTACACGCGCGAGAATTTCACCCGCGGCGCGAGCCGCTACGAACTGGTGCTGGACCTCGTCGGGAACCGCTCGCTCGCGGACCTGCGCCGGGTCCTGACGCCGGAGGGCACGCTCCTGCTCTCCGGCGGAGGCGTGTCGCGCGGCGGCAGCGTGTTCGGCCCGATGGGATTGATCATCCGCGGGCGGCTGGCGTCGCGGTTCACCCGGCAGCGGATCGCGGACTTCTCCGGCTCGTCGAACCGGGAGCTGCTCACGGCGCTGAGCGAGCTGATCGAGGCGGGCCGCGTGGAGCCGGTGATCGACCGGGACTTCCCGCTGGAGAAGACGGCGGAGGCGATCCGCTACCTGGAGACCGAACACGCGCGGGCGAAGGTGGTGATCACGCTCTAGTACCACTCTCGGCACCGAGTTCGCGGCGTCGAACAGCGACCGGGGCGGTCAGCCCTCGATCCAGCTCAGCGGGTCCGCCACCACCCGGGCGATCACGCTCCCCGCCGCGCCGCGCAGTGCCGCGTCCGCGCCCAGCTTCGCCGGGCGCAGGGTCAGCCCCGGCGCCAGCCGCTCCACCACGCGCTGCCGGAAGGGCTCCCCGAAGGCCGCGAGGCGGCCGCCCAGCACGATCGTCTCCGGGGCGAGCAGCGCGCGCACCCCGACGAGCGCGTCGGCCATCGCCTCGGCTGCCCGGTCCACCGCGCGCAACGCCGCGGGGTCTCCCGAGCGGACCCGCGAAACCAGCGGCTCCTCTACCCCGAGCAGCCGGGCCATCCCCGCGTCCGCCACGCCCGCCGACGCCGCCATCCCGGCGCGGCCCGCGTACAGCTCCAGGCACCCCCGCCCGCCACAGGCGCACACCTCACCGCGGCGCCGCACCGGGACGTGCCCCAGGTCGCCGGCCAGTTCGGCCGCCGGGTTCAGCGGCGCGAGCCCGATCACCTCCTCGCCGCCGAGGTACCACCAGTCCCGCGCGGCCCCGGCCTGGTACTCCGCCAGCGCCGCGCACGCCACCTCGCCGGCCACCAGCACGTCCAGCCCGTGCAGGTCCAGCGCCCGCAACTCCCCCGCCACCAGCGCCCGCACGTCGGCCCCGCGCCAGCCCAGCGGCAACGCCGTCACCAGCCCGCGCGACACCAGCCCGCCGACCGCGACCCCGACCCCGGCGACCAGCCGCCCGGCCGTGGTCGCCTCGTCGAACAGCCGCCGCAGCACCGGCCGCGCCGCGCGCGCACCCTCCGCGGCACCGGCGCCGGCCACGTCGAACCGCCGCAGCTCCCGCGCGAGCGGCCGCCCCGACAGGTCCAGGATCACCCCGGCGATGTGCCCGGACCCGAACTGCAGCCCCATCGCCACCGGCCCGTACGGGTCGAGGACCAGCCGCCCCGCCGGACGCCCCGGCGCGCGCCCCGGCTCCGGCCCCAGGTCCCGCACCAGCTCGGCCCCGGTCAGCTCCGCCACCAGGCTGGACACGGTCGCCTTCGTCAACCCCGTCCGCTGCGCCAGCTCGACCCGCGACACCGGCGCGTCCCGCGCGATCAGCTCCATGACCAGCGCGACGTTGTGCCGCCGCATCGCCTGCGCGCCCATCGCCTCCACATTCGTCAGTTTAGTGAATTGACGAACTCTGGCCAGCACCGCGACCGTCCGGATAGACAGTCCGGGTACGACGACGTGACGCGAAGGGCGGTCCCCATGGCTGAGGTCAGCTACCGGCAGGCGTCGCGGCTCTACCCCGGCAACCCGCCGGTCCGGGCCGTGGACAGCCTCGATCTCGACATCGCCGACGGCGAGTTCCTGGTTCTGGTCGGCCCGTCGGGCTCGGGCAAGTCGACGGCCCTGCGGATGCTCGCCGGCCTGGAGGACGTCGACGAGGGCGCCATCCACATCGACGGCAAGGACGTCACCGCCGTCCCGCCGAAGGACCGCGACATCGCGATGGTGTTCCAGTCCTACGCGCTCTACCCGCACATGACGGTCGCCGAGAACATGGGCTTCGCGCTCAAGCTCAAGCGGGTCTCCAAGGCCAAGATCGCCGAGCGGGTGCGCGAGGCCGCCGCCCTGCTCGACCTGACCCCGTACCTGGACCGGAAGCCGAAAGCGCTTTCCGGTGGTCAGCGCCAGCGGGTCGCCATGGGCCGCGCGATCGTCCGCGAGCCCGCCGTGTTCCTGATGGACGAGCCGCTGTCCAACCTGGACGCGAAGCTGCGCGTGGAGACCCGCGCGAACATCGCCGCGCTGCAGAAGCGCCTGGGCACCACCACCATCTACGTCACGCACGACCAGGTCGAGGCCATGACGATGGGCCACCGGGTCGCGGTGCTCAAGGACGGCAAGCTCCAGCAGTGCGACACCCCGCGCAACCTGTACGAGCGCCCGCGCAACGCCTTCGTCGCCGGCTTCATCGGCTCGCCCGCGATGAACCTCAAGACGGTCGCCCTGACCCCGGACGGCGCGCAGCTGGACGGGCTGACCGTGCCGCTCCCCCGCGCGACGCTCGCCGCGGCGCGCTCAGCCGGGGTGGAGTCGGTGACGCTGGGCCTGCGGCCGGAGTCGCTGCGCCTGGCCGGCGCCGGCGAGCAAGCGGCCAAGCTGACCGTCGAACTGGTCGAGGAGCTGGGCGCGGACGCCTACATCCACGGCGGCGTGAAGATCGGCGACCGCGTGGAGCGGTTCGTGGTCCGCGCCGACGGCCGCCGCCCGCCGCAGCTGGGCGAGACCGTCCAGATCGCGGTCGGCGACGCCGAGGAGGTGCACGCCTTCCACCCGGAGACGGGCGAGCGGCTGCCCTCCGCCGACTGACGCGACGACATCACGAGGGGCCGGTGGCGGATCCGCCACCGGCCCCTTGACTGTCCGCACCTCTCGCGAATAAGTTACTTCGGAAAACAAAACCCGGAGGAGCTGCGATGGTGCGCCAACCGACCCCTGAGGACAAGTTCTCGTTCGGCCTGTGGACCGTGGGCTGGACCGGCACGGACCCCTTCGGCGGCCCGAGCCGCCCGGCGCTGGACCCGTGGGAGTACTCCGACAAGCTCGCCGAGCTGGGCGCCTGGGGCATCACCTTCCACGACAACGACGTCTTCCCCTTCGACGCCGACCTCGCCACGAAGCAGCGCCTCACCGGGCGGCTCAAGGACGCCGCCGACAAGGCCGGCCTGGTGATCGAGATGGTCACCACCAACACCTTCAGCCACCCGGTGTTCAAGGACGGCGGCCTGACCTCCAACGACCGCGGCGTGCGCCGGTTCGGGCTGCGCAAGGTGCTGCAGGCGGTCGACATCGCCGCCGAGATGGGCGCGAGTACGTTCGTCATGTGGGGCGGCCGCGAAGGCTCCGAGTACGACGGCTCGAAGGACCTCTACGCGGCGTTCGAGCGCTACAAGGAGGGCCTGGACACCGTCGCCGGCTACATCAAGTCGCAGGGTTACGGCCTGCGGATCGGCCTGGAGCCCAAGCCGAACGAGCCGCGCGGCGACATCTTCCTGCCGACCGTGGGCCACGCGCTCGCGCTGATCGCGCAGCTGGAGCACGGCGACATCGTCGGCCTCAACCCGGAGACCGGGCACGAGCAGATGGCCAACCTCAACTACACGCACGCGCTGGGCCAGGCGCTGTGGAGCGGCAAGCTGTTCCACATCGACCTCAACGGCCAGCGCGGCCTCAAGTACGACCAGGACCTGGTGTTCGGCCACGGCGACCTGATCTCCGCGTTCTTCACGGTGGACCTGCTGGAGAACGGCTTCCCCGGCTCTCCGGACGCGCCCCGCTACACCGGCCCGCGGCACTTCGACTACAAGCCCTCGCGCACCGAGTACCTGGACGGCATCTGGGACTCGGCGCGGGCGTGCATGTCGACCTACCTGATGCTGGCCGAGAAGGCGAAGGCCTTCCGCGAGGACCCGCGCGTCCGCGAGGCGTGGGACCGGGCGGGGATCCTCGAACTGGCCGAGCCGACGCTGGGCGCGGGCGAGTCAGTGGCGGACTTCCTGGCCGCCGACGACGGCTTCGACCCGGAGAAGGCCGCCCAGCGCGACTACGGGTTCGTCCAGCTGCAGCAGCTCGCGCTCGAGCACCTGATCGGCTGATTTCGTCCATCCGCTGGACGAAATCAGTGCGTCGTTAGGATCGCCGCCGTGACCGCCCTCGATCAGCAGACGAGCGCCCGCCAGTCCAGCCTCCGAGCGAGCAACCTGGCGCTGGTGGCGCGCACCGTGTGCGCGTCCGCCCGGCCGTTGTCGCGGGCGGACGTGGCGGCGGCGACCTCGATGACCCGCACCACCGCCACGCGGCTGGCCGACGAGCTGGTCGCGGGCGGGGTGCTCGGCGAGATCGAGCCGGACGGCGGCGGCAGGCGCGGCCGTCCGGCCACTCCCCTGGTGCCCGGGTCCCGGCTGGCCGCGGTCGGGCTGCAGGTCAACGCCGGGTTCCTCGCCGTGCGGGTGGCCGACCTGCGCGGCCGCGTGGTCGCCGAGTCGCTGGAGTACGCCGACCTGGTGGAAAGCGATCCGGCGGCGACGCTGGACCGGCTGGGCGCGTTGTCCGCGCGGGTGCTGGCCGGGCTGCCCGAAGACCTGCGGCTGGTCGGGGCGGGCCTGGCGCTGCCCGGCATCGTCGCGGCCGCCACCGGCACGCTGCTGCGCGCGCCGAACCTCGGCTGGTCCGGCGTGCGGCCCGCGGAGCTGCTCGACCCGGCCGCGGTGGCCGGGTTGCCGTTGCGGGTGGGCAACGAAGCCAGTCTCGCGGCCCGCACGGTCGCCGAGGTCGCGCCGGGCCGGCCGGGCCCGTTCCCGGACTTCGTGTACCTGTCGGGCGAGATCGGCATCGGCGGTGCGGCCGTCGTCGGCGGCGAGGTGATGGCCGGGCGGCACGGGTGGGCGGGCGAGATCGGGCACGTGTGCGTCGACCCGGCAGGCCCGGCCTGCCGGTGCGGGTCGACGGGCTGCCTGGAGACCTACGCCGGCCGGGACGCGCTGCTCGCCGCCGCCGGCCTGACGCCCGCGTCGACCCCGGCGCACCTGGCGGAGCTCGCCGCGTCGGGCGACGCGCGGGCACGGGAGGCGGTGACCGCGGCCGCACGGGCGCTCGGCGTGGCGCTGGCCGGGGTGATCAACGTGCTGGACATCCCGACGGTGGTGCTCGGCGGGCACCTGGCGCAGGTGGCGGACCTGCTGCGGCCGGAGCTGGAGAGCCGCCTGCGGGAACGCGTGCTGTCCGCGCGGTGGACGCCGCCCGCCATCCACGCGGCGAAGAACATCCCCGCCCCCGGCGCGACCGGCGCCGCGTACCGGGAACTGGCCGGGGTCCTCGCCGACCCGGCACGCTGGCTCCCCTGACCGGCGCTGGTCCGGGGTCGGCCGTCCGGCCGGGCCCGGTTTACCCGCGACCGGCGCCGCCTGCCAGCAGCTGGCCGCGGTCGTCACCAACCCCGCCCGCTCGCCTGACCGGCGCTGGTCCAGCACCAACCCTCCACACCAGCACCGGCCGACCACCAACCCCGGTCTCCCCACGACCAGCACCGCACACCAGCAACTCCCCGCGGTCCTCACCAACCCCGCCCGCTCCCTGACCGGCGCTGGTCCCGGATCGACCATCCGGCCCAGGTTGATCACCGGGCCCGGTTTGCCCCCGTCCGGCGCGCTGGGGGAAGCTGATGCCGAGGCATCTCACCCACGTTCGAAGGGAGCGGGCACGCCGGCGCCCACGTCTTGACTGAATCCGACCGTCTCGTCTCCGCCTCCCCCGCCGGGATCGACGCGGGCTGGGACGGTGCGCCGTACCCCGCCCTGCTGGCCGCCCCGGACGGCACCGTCCACGCGGCCAACGAAGCCGCCCGTCTGCTGTTCCCCGCGCTGCGTCCCGGACGCGCGCTCGTCGACTGCGTCTCGGCCTGGCTGTGCGCCGCCCACACCGCCGGATCCGCTCTCGCGGCCGGGCGGGTCGACGACCGGACCTTCGACGCGCACCCGGTCCGGCAGCCGGAGGGACCGGTCATGTGGTGGCTCGTGGAGACCACCGAGCTCCACGCGGCCCGCGAGGCGCTGCGCCGGGAACGGGAACGCACCGCCTTCCTCAGCGCGGCCTCGAACGCGCTGCTCGGGTCGCTCAACGTGCCCCGCAGCATGGAGGTGGCCGCCGAACTGTCCGCGGGCCACCTCGCCGACGCGGCGTGGATCGTCGCGCCGGGCCCGCGCGGCCGCTACTCCGCGGTCGTGTGCGTGCGCGGCGAGCGGCCCCGCCCGCTGACCCTGGAGATCGACCCGGACGAGCTGCCCGGGCTGGCCGAGGCGCTGCAGGGGTTCCCGCCGGTGCCGTCCCGCTGGATCGACCCGGCCCAGGCCCCGTCGTGGATCGTGCCGGAGGGGTTCGGCCAGGTCGGCTCGATCGTGGTGACCCCGCTGCCCGGCCACGGCGTCCCGGCGGGCGTGCTGATCCTGTTGCGCCGCACCGAACACCACGCCTTCACCGAGGACGAGGAGGTGTTCGCGCGCCTGTTCGCCGCCCGCTCCGGCGCGGCGATGTCCGCGGCGCGCCTGTTCGAACAGCAGAGCTCGATCACCGAGGTCCTCACCGAGGAGCTGTTGCCGCCCGTACTGGAGCAGATCGGCGGGGTGGAGTTCGCCGGCGGCTACCGTCCGGCCCAGGACGCCGACCGGCTCGGCGGCGACTTCTACGATGTGCACCCGCTCGCGGAGGGCGAGTCGCTGGCCCTGCTCGGGGACGTGTGCGGCAAAGGGCTCGAAGCCGCCGTGCTCACCGGCAAGATCCGCAACACGCTGCAGGCACTGCTGCCGATGGCGGACGACCACGGCCGCATGCTCCGGCTGCTGAACTCGTCGCTGCTCAGCTCGCACCACACGCGGTTCGCCACGCTGGCGCTGGCCTCGGCGTGCCGGCGCGGTCAGGAGGTCCGGTTGCGGGTCACCAGCGCCGGGCACCTGCCGCCGTTGGTCGTCCGCGCTGACGGGACGGTCGGGGAGGTCGCCTGCCGCGGCAGCCTGATTGGCGTGCTGCCGGAGATCGAGGTCTCCAGCGAGGACGTCGTGCTGGCCCCTGGCGAGACCTGCCTGCTCTACACCGACGGCATCACCGAGGCGCGGGGCGGACCGCTCGGCGGCGAGATGTTCGGCGAGGCCCGGCTGCGCCGCGCGCTCGGCGAATGCGCCGGGATGCCCGCCGAGGCGGTCGTCGAGCGCGTGCAGATGCTCGCGACCGAATGGGTCGGCGCCGGTCAGCACGACGACATGGCCCTGCTCGCCATCACCGCCCCGCGCGGGCGGCACCTGACCGCCGTGCGCGGTCCCGGATCCCCGTAGGCGGCAGCATGAACAAGATCGTGACACAGCCCGCGGACACCACGGACCACGCCGAGCGGCTGTGGGAAGCCGTCCTCGACGGCGACGAGTACACCGCCACCGACACGGTGCTGGCCGCGCTGCACGACGGCATCGGCCCGGAGGCCGTGCTGCTGGACGTCATCGGCGCGGTGCAGCGCCGGGTCGGGCACGAGTGGGCGGCCAACCGGATCAGCGTCGCGCAGGAGCACGCGGCGACGGCGATCAACGAGCGGGCGATCGTCCACCTCGTCCGGGAGGCGCCACGGCCCCGGGTGACCCGCGGGCGCCTCACGGTGTCCTGTGTGGACGGTGAGTGGCACGCGCTGCCGGCGCGGCTGCTGGCCGAAGTGCTGACGCTGCGAGGGTTCCGGGTCGAGTACCTGGGCGCGCAGGTGCCCGCCCCGCATCTGATCACGCATCTGCACCGGACCGGGCCGGAGGCGGTCGCGCTGTCCGGTTCGCTGCCCACCCGGCTGCCCGCCGCGCACGCCACGATCAGCGCGTGCCAGGCCGCCGGGGTGCCGGTGATCGCGGGCGGCGCCGCGTTCGGCCCGGATGGCCGCTGGGCGCGGCTGCTGGGCGCGGAGGCGTGGGCGCCCGACGCGCGTGCCGCCGCGGACCGGCTCGCGGACGACCCGCTGCCCCGGCCGCACGCCCCGCACCAGCTGATCGACGACCTGCCGCACCTGGCCGACCAGGAGTACACGCTGGTCCGCCGCAGCTCGCCGCAGCTGGTGCGTGCGGTGTACGCGGGGCTCGAGCAGCACCTGCCCGCGATGCGCGAGTACACCGAGCTGCAGCGCCAGTACACCACTGAGGACCTGGCGCACATCGTCGATTTCCTGTCGACCGCGCTCTACACGGGCGACGCCTCGCTGTTCACCTCGTTCCTGACCTGGACCGCCGACATCCTGGCCGCGCGCGGGGTGCTGCCGGGGTCGCTGATCCCGGCGCTGGACCTGCTGACCGGGGAGCTGCGGGACTTCCCGCGGGCGACGGCGCTGCTGGCGCAGGCGCGGGAGGAGCTGGCCGGCCACCTCGGGACGGGCGGGCCGGGATGACCGAACCGCGGCCGCTGACGATGCGCTGGACGACCCCCGACGCCCGGACGCTGCACGGCGCCCTCGCCGGGAACCTGGACTACCACAGCGGCGACGGCCTGTTGAGCGAGGTGACCGCCCGGCTGGCCCCCGGCCTGCGCGACGTCCGGCTGGACTTCGGGTCGCTGGACTTCTGCGACTCCTACGGGCTGTCCACGCTGCTGATGATCGCGCGGCGGGTGCAGAGCGCCGGGGCGAACCTGCACCTGGACGACCGGCCGCCCGTGCTGGAGCGGCTGCTCGACATGACGTGCACGCTGGACTACCTGACGGCCCCGGCGAGAAAAGCCAGCCGGGGCGAGGCCGATTAGCGTCGGGGCGCACCGCTTGGACCCGAAGTGCTTGCGCGAGCGAGCCGGCTGCCTCCCACCCGCACCGCCCGGCAAGCCAACCGAACAGGCTCGCGCGGCGTGAGCAGCGCACCAGCCCCCACGGACCGCCGCCCCGCGAGCTACTCGGACCAGCCTCGCTGCGCGAGCCAGGGCCATAGGGGCCCGCTGCTTACGATTTACTCGGACACGTCTCGCTGCGCGAGCAGCGCACCAGCCACAACGGGCCGCCACCCGCGAGTTGCTCGGGCACGTCCTGCTTCGCGAGCAGCCGGGTGCGGGGCGGGCGGCCCGTCACTTCCGCGGCGACTTGCCGGGATTCACCTTCGGCTCGGGATGTTCCGGCTTGGTCGCCTTCGGCGCGGCGGCCATGGCCTGGCCGGTCGCGCTCATCGCCGCACCATTGCCCTTGACCTCGCCATTGCCCTTGCCGCCAGCGCCGCCCTTGGCCGCGCCACTGCTCTTGGCTCCGCCGCTGCTCTTGGCTCCGGCGCTGCTCTTGGCCCCGCCATTGCCCTTCGCTCCGGCGTTGCCCTTGGCCCCGGGATTGCTGTTGGCCTCAGCGTTGCCCTTGGCCCCGGCACTGCCGTTGGCCCCGCCATTGCCGTTGGATCCGGCGTTGTCCTTGGCCTCAGCGTTGTCCTTGGCCTCAGCGTTGCCCTTCGCCCCGGCGCTCCCCTTGGCCCCGGCACTGCCCTTCGCTCCGGTGTTGCTCCTGACTACCGCGCCGCCCTTGGGCTCGGCGTTGCCTTGGACCCCGGCGTTGCCGTGCGCGGCTCCGTTGACGTTCGGGGCGCCGTCCTTCGCCCGGCCGTTCTCGTTGGCCCCGGCGCCGGCCTGGGGAGCCACAGCAGCAACACCCGGCACGGCAGGCCGCACCGGCGCCGCCGCGAAGGCCTCCGGCGCGGCCGCCCGGTCGGGTGCCACCACCGGCCCGGCGACCGCCGCGACCGCGGCCAGCGTCACGGCCGCGGCCATCTTCGAGATCGCCGCCACTCCGCCCCCGGCGGCCACCGACGCCGCGGGCGCCCCGCCACCACCCAGCAGCCTCCCGAGCAGCGGCAACAGCGCCAGCGCGGGCAGCCCGCCGTTCACCGTCTCCAGCACCGCCGCCACCCGGTGGCACTTGGGGCAGCCCGCCAGGTGCGCCGACACCGCCCGCCCCTGCCGCGCGGTCACCTTCCCGCGCGTCCACGCGCCCAGCCGCCGCCGCACGGTGCGGCAGTCCTCGGCGCGCGCCGCGGGCACGTGGGCCTGCAGGAACGCCTGCCGCAGCCCCTCACGGGCGCGCACCGCGAGCGCAGCGACCCCGTTGGCCGTCATGCCCAGCTCGGCGGCCAGCGCCGCGGGCCGGGTGCCCAGCATCTCGGTGTGCCACAGCACGTACCGCCACCGCGGCGGCAGGGTTTCGAAAGCCGAGAGCGCCACCTCGCCGGTGAGCCGGTCGATCACGATCTCCTCGACACCCGGCGTGCGCTCGTCGCGGCCGGCGGCCCACGGGTCGCACCGCTCGCGGCGGCGACCCCAGTCCATCGCCAGGTTACGCAGCGTCACGAGCAGGTAGGGCCGGAAGCGCTCGGCCGGGCCGGCGCCGTCCCGGATCGCGGCGAGCACCCGCAGGAACGATTCGGCCACCAGGTCGTCCACCTCGGACCGGTCCCGCCACATCATCGACGCCACCCGGCGCGCCGCGGGCAGGTGCCGCCGGAAGAGACGGTCGTAGGCGAGCAGGTCGCCCGCGCGGACCGCCTCGATCAGGTCGGCATCGACGTCCGTGTCCCCCGCCATGGTCCTCCTCGTCGCCCGGGCGCCCTTGCCCGAGGAGACTCCGCACTCGCGAGTTTCGTTACGGGGCAGCCTGCCACGCCGCGTGGATCACCGCACGGGATTGGTCAGAAATCGGCGGCTTTGCCGATGTAGATCTCGCTGAACGCGGCCGCGGCGGCGGGTGATCCGAGCAGGCGGCGCAGGCGGGCCTGTGCCAGCCGGGCGCGGAACGGGTCGGCGGGCGGGTCGACGGTGGAGCTGTGGAAGATGTCCGACAGCCACTGCGAGAACTCCTGGTACTGCCACACGCGGGCCAGGCAGGTGTCCGAGTAGCGGGCCAGCGGCCCGTCGTCGCCGCCGTAGTGGGCCTCGATCGCCTCAGCCAGGTGGAACGCGTCGTGCAGGGCGAGGTTGAGGCCCTTCGCCGCGATCGGCGCGACCAGGTGCGCCGACTCGCCCGCCAGGAACAGCCTGCCGCGGCACATCGGCTCGTGGACGTAGTTGTGCATGTCGAGGACGCGTTTCTCGATCAGCTCGCCCTCGACGAGCGGGCCGTCCGGCACCCCCAGCCGCTGGTGCAGCTCGGACCAGACGCGCTCGTGCGGCCAGTTGTCCTCGGAGTCGCCGGGCGGGCACTGCAGGTAGAAGCGCGTGACGGTGGGGGTGCGCGCCATGTGCGCGGCGAACCCGCGGGGGTGGATGCCGAACAGGACGCCGTCCGCACTGGGCGGCGCCTCGGCGAGCAGTGCCAGCCAGCCGATGCCGTAGTCGTGGGTCAGCAGGTCGCCTGCGAGGTGACGCCGCGTGACGCCTTGGGCGCCGTCGCAGCCGGCGATGAAGTCACAGCCGAGCCGGCGGGCGGTGCCGTCGGCGGCGGTGAAGGTGACCGACGGCGTGGCCGATTCGATGTCGTGCAGGGCCACGTCCCGGACCCCGAACTCGATGTCGCCGCCCTTGTCGGCGTAGTGCGCGACCAGGTCGGTGACGAGCAGCTGCTGCGGGTAGACGAAGTGGCGCTGGCCGGCCCACTGCTCGTAGGAGAACGGGTGGCGGCCGTTTTCGAACCGGAACTCGAAGCGGCCCTGGCTCGGCGCGGTGGACAGCAGCTTGTCGGCCAGTCCGCGCTCGTCGAGCGCGCGCACGGCCCACTCCTCGATGAACCCGGCGCGCGGGCGGGCCTCGATGAAGGCGCGGGTCTGCTCCTCGAGCACCACGCAGTCGATTCCCCTGTCCCGCAACACGTTGGCGAGCCCCAGCCCGGCGGGCCCGGCCCCCACGACGACGACCCCGGTACGCGCGACCACGATTCCTCCCCAGGTGGTGGCGATTGCGGCAGTGTGCCGGAAAGTGCCCAGCACTGCAACGGTTTCCGGCGCGCTCGGGCGCCGGTGGCGGCCGCGGGGGTGCCGTGCCGGGGGTGTCGCCTGGGTCAGGGCCCGGGGTGCGCATCGGAGAATGCCGCCCCGTGGCAGCGAGCCACGGTGCCGCGCCAGAAGATGCCCCTTGGGTCAGCGGGCCGGGGGCCCTACCGGTAGATGCGCCCGGGCCAGCGAGCCGGGCTGCCGTACTGGGAGGTGCTGCCTGGCTCAGCGGGCCTCCGTGCCGAACCAGAAGGCGCCACCCCGCTCAGCGGGCCGCAGTGCCGAAGCAGAAAAGTGCCGCCAGGTCGTCGCGGCCGGGGTGTCGAACCGAACAGTGCCGCCCGGGTCAGCGGGCCGGGCCGCGGCGCGACTGCTCGACGGGCTGGCCGGGCCGCTGCACGGGCCGGTCCTGGTACGGGATCGCGTAGGTGGCCAGGTGCTGGCGGACCGCGGCGCTGTCGGTGGTGCCCGCGGGTGCCGCGTCGGGGGCGCGGCCCTCGAAGACCTCGGCCACGAACCGGGCGACTTCGGCCGGTGGCGGCAGCAGCTCGGCGCCGTAGTAGCGGACCACGCTCAGCTCGTGCCCGGCCGTGGTCTCGATCGCCACCGCCCAGCCGTCGTGCTCGTTCCACACCAGGGCCGTGTCCTGGGCGGGGTGGTCGCGCAGCCGGTCGTCGAGCGCGAGGTAGGCGTACGCCGGCGGCGGGTCCAGGTGGGCGTAGTAGGCCTCGCCGCTGCAGCCCAGCTCCTCGGCGACGGTGTTGACGTATCGACGCAGCCCGGAGGCCGCCGCGTGCTCGTATTCCAGATGCATCTCACGCCCCGTTGAGTGAGTAGTCGGCCGTGTGGGCGGACTACCACCTGACCGGGTGACCAAAACCCCTCAACCGACCACGCCGAGTCCCGTCGCCGCGTGGACCTCCAGCCGGACGAACCGCTCCTGTGGAACCGCCTCGACGGCGAAGTAGTCCGGCCGATCGCTCTCCAGTGCTTCCGGCTCGAGCCAGGTGAACGCCCGCAGCGCGCGGGACGCCGCCACCACGGCGTCGTGGGAACTCATCGACGTCCCGCCCACCGACGCGGCGACTTCGACCGTCCCGCTCGGCCTCCGTCTGGGTTCACCCACCTCGACGTCGTCCTCGGCGGGGAAGACCTGCTGCCGCAGGGTGCGCGCGACCCGCCGGACCCGCTCCCGGGCCGCGATGGCATCCGGTTCCGAGAGCTCGGCGACCACCAGGACCTGCACGGTGGTCGCGGCCTTCAAGGCGTCCAGGAATTCACGGCTCTCCTCCTCGGTCAGCCCGAGGGGCTCGACGCCGTCGAGGTCCGCGCCCTCCATCCCGAACGGGTCCCGCCCCCGCCCCACGTACACCGACAGGTCAGCCCCGGCCGGTGCTTCGATCCGCGCGTCGGGCACACACGCGAGCGGCCTGCCACGGGACTCGGTGATTTCGAGCAGTTCCGGGGGCACCCCGATGACGGGGAGCTGCGACCTGGCAACGCGCTGGATCGCGTCGAGCGTGCTTTCATCGGCACTCGTCCGCGTGCGGACCGCCACCCGCGCGTAGTAGCTGCCCGGCTGATCCCCGTCGACCGGGCCGACCTCGATCCCCCAGGCCCCGAGGTCGGCGACCAGCCGCCGGCACCCGTCCATCGCGGCGGCCAGATCTCGCGCGCGGAACCACAGCTGCAGGTCGGTGACCACATCCGTGTCGCGGAGCTCCTCGGAGATCATCACTCCGCGGGATCGTAGTCCAGGTTGGGCCGCAACCACTTCTCGATTTCCGGCTGTGGCAGTCCGCGTCGCCGGGCGTAGTCGGTCACCTGGTCGCGTCCGAGGCGCCCCACGGTGAAGTAGCGGGACTCCGGGTGGGCGAAGATCAGCCCGCTCACGCTGGCCGCCGGGGTCATCGCGAACGACTCGGTGAGCCCGAGGCCCAGGTCCGAAGCCCGCAGCAGGTCGAACAGCTCCCGCTTCTGGCTGTGGTCCGGGCTCGCCGGGTAGCCGAGCGCGGGGCGTATCCCGCGGAACCGCTCGGCGTGCAGGTCCGCCAGCGACGGCTGCGCGTCCGGCTCGAACCACTCCCGCCGGGCCTCCAGGTGGATGTACTCGGCGAACGCCTCGGCCAAGCGGTCGGCCAGCGCCTTCACCATGATCGCGCGGTAGTCGTCGTTCTGGGACTCGTAGTGGCGGGCCAGCTCCTCGGCCCCGTGCACGGTCACCGCGAACCCGCCGAGGTGGTCCCCCGCCGGGGCCACGTAGTCGGCCAGGCAGCGGTTCGCGCGTCCGTCCGGTTTGGACGTCTGCTGGCGCAGCATCGGGAACCGCACACCGTTTTCCAGCACGATGTCGTCGCCCTCGCTGTGCGCGGGCCAGAAGCCGTAGGCGCCGCGGGCCTCCAGTAGCTCCTGCGCGACGATCTCGTCGAGCAGCGTGTTCGCGTCGTCGAACAGCTCGCGCGCCACCGGCTGGTCCAGGATCGCCGGGTACTTGCCCTTGAGCTCCCACGCCAGGAACAGGAACTGCCAGTCGATCATCTCGCGCAGCGCGGGCAGCCCCGGCGAGACCGTGCGCACCCCGGTGAACGACGGCACCGGCAGGTCGTCGAAGGACACCCGCTCCGGGTTGGCGCGCGCCTGCTCCAGCGTGAGCATCGGGCGGCGCTGCTTGCCGGCGTGCTGCTCGCGCAACCGTTCCTGCTCCGCGCGGTTCGCCGTGTCCAGCGCCGCCGCGCGGTCGGTGTCGAGCAGGTCCGACACGACCCCGACGACCCGCGACGCGTCCAGCACGTGCACCGTCGTGTGGTCGTACGCCGGCGCGATCCGCACCGCGGTGTGCTGCCGGGACGTGGTCGCGCCCCCGATCAGCAGCGGGATCTTCAGCCCGCGCCGCTGCATCTCCGTCGCGACCGACACCATCTCGTCCAGCGACGGGGTGATCAGCCCGGACAGGCCGATCGCGTCGGCGTTCTCGGCGACCGCGGTGTCCAGGATCTTCGCCGCGGGCACCATCACGCCGAGGTCGATCACCTCGTAGTTGTTGCAGCCCAGCACGACGCCGACGATGTTCTTGCCGATGTCGTGCACGTCGCCCTTCACGGTGGCCAGCACGATCTTGCCCTGGCCGCGCTCGGTGCTCACCTGCCCGGACCGGCGCAGCTCCTCCTTCTCCGCCTCCATGAACGGCTCGAGGTAGGCCACCGACCGCTTCATCACGCGCGCGCTCTTGACCACCTGCGGCAGGAACATCTTGCCCGAGCCGAACAGGTCGCCGACGGTCTTCATGCCGTCCATCAGCGGGCCCTCGATGACCTCCAGCGGCCGCGCGAAGTTCTGCCGCGCCTCCTCGGTGTCGTCCTCGATGTAGTCGACGATGCCGTGCACCAGCGCGTGCCGCAGCCGCTCGGCCACCGGCGCCTCGCGCCACGACAGGTCCACCACCCGCTTGCGGCCCTGGCCGCGGACCGTCTCGGCGAACTCGACCAGCCGGTCGGTGGCGTCCTCGCGGCGGTCGAACAGCACGTCCTCGACCAGTTCCAGCAGGTCGGCGGGGATGTCCTCGTAGACGGTGAGCTGGCCGGCGTTGACGATGCCCATGTCCAGCCCGGCGCGCACCGCGTGGAACAGGAACGCCGAGTGCATCGCCTCGCGCACGACGTCGTTGCCGCGGAAGGAGAACGACAGGTTCGAGATGCCGCCGCTGGTGCGCGCGCCCGGGCAGCGCTGCTTGATCAGCGGCAGCGCCTCGATGAACGCCTTGGCGTAGCCGTTGTGCTCGGCGATGCCGGTCGCGACGGCCAGCACATTGGGGTCGAACACGATGTCCTCGGGCGGGAACCCGGCCTCGCGCGTGAGCAGGTCGTAGGCGCGGGCGCAGATCTCCACCTTGCGCTCGGTGGTGTCGGCCTGGCCCTTCTCGTCGAAGGCCATCACGACGACACCGGCGCCGTAGTCGCGGATGCGGCGGGCCTGGCGCAGGAACTGCTCCTCGCCCTCCTTGAGGCTGATCGAGTTGACCACGCCCTTGCCCTGCACGCACTTGAGCCCGGCCTCCAGCACGCTCCACCGCGAGCTGTCGACCATGATCGGGATGCGGGCCACCTCCGGTTCGGTGGCGATCAGGTTGAGGAACGTCGTCATCGCGTGCTCGGAGTCGAGCAGGTCGGCGTCCATGTTGACGTCGAGCAGGTTGGCGCCGCCGCGGACCTGGTCCAGCGCGACGTCGACGGCGGCCTGGTAGTCGCCGGACTCGATCAGCCGCCGGAACTTGGCCGAGCCGGTGACGTTGGTGCGCTCGCCGATCATCACGAACCCGGTGTCCGCGCCGATCTCGAACGGCTCCAGCCCGCTGAACCGGGTGCTGGTGCGCGGCGGCGGCACCTCGCGCGGGGCCGCGCCGGACACCGCCTGGGCGATCTTGGCGATGTGCTCGGGGCCGGTGCCGCAGCAGCCGCCGACGATGTTGACCATGCCGCTGCCGGCGAACTCGCCCAGCATGCGGGCGGTCTCGCCCGGAGTCTGGTCGTAGCCGCCGAAGGCGTTGGGCAGGCCGGCGTTGGGGTGGCAGGCGACGTAGGTGCCCGCCAGCCGGGACAGCTGCTCGACGTGCGGGCGCATCTCCTCGGCGCCCAGCGAGCAGTTCACGCCCACGACCAGCGGGTCGGCGTGCTCGATCGCGCTCCAGAAGGCCTCGACGGTCTGGCCGGACAGGGTGCGGCCGGACAGGTCGACGATCGTCACCGAGATCCACAGCGGCAGGTGCGGGGCGACGTCGCGGGCCGCGGCGATGGCGGCCTTCGCGTTGAGGGTGTCGAAGATCGTCTCGATGAGCAGCAGGTCGACGCCGCCCTCGGCCAGTGCGGCGATCTGCTCGGCGTAGGCGCCGCGGACCTCGTCGAAGGTGACCGCGCGGTAGGCGGGCTCGTCGACCTTCGGGGAGAGGGACAGGGTGACGTTCAGCGGCCCGATGGAGCCGGCCACGAACCTGCCGCCGGCTTCGTCGGCGGCCTGGCGGGCCAGCTGGGCGCCGCGCACGTTCATCTCGCGGACGAGGTGCTGCAGGCCGTAGTCGGCCTGGCCGATGCTCGTCGCGGTGAACGTGTTGGTCGTGGTGATGTCCGCGCCCGCGGCGAGGTACTGCCGGTGCACGTCGAGGATCAGGTCGGGGCGCGTGAGGTTGAGCAGGTCCGGGTCGCCGGTGACGTCCTGAGGGTGGTCGCCGATCACGTCGCCGCGGTAGTCGGCCGGGGTGAGGCCCGCGCCCTGCAGCATCGTGCCCCAGGCGCCGTCGAGGACGGCCACCCGGTCGCTCAGGATCTCCCGCAGAGCCTTCGTCGTGTCCACCGGCGCCCTCCCAACTGTCGGGAGGCGCCCTTGTTGCGGTTCACGGGGGCCGAGCGTGGCGGACCTGGGTCCGTTGCAGCGCCTCTCGGCCTGGCGAACACAGTACTGGACGCCCCTCCGCGGCACCAAAACCGTTCCCGCGATGTGGACCGTCAGCCGAGAGCGAAGCGCGTCAGGTTCGCCGCCACCGGTTCGGCTTCGCCGGTGTTCCGGCGCGCCGCCGCGGTGAGGACGTCCAGGTGCTGGTACCCGGGCGCCAGCACGGTCTCCCCCGTCGCAGGCTCGCCGCGGGGCGCGATCAGGCCGTCGCCGGCGAGGAGGTTGATCGTGGGGTGCGCCGTGATGCCCTCGGGGTGCCGCACGTGGGCGCGGATCTCCGCCGCGCCGGCCTGGCTGATGTCGGTCACCAGCTTCGACGGGAAGTACTGCTCGGTGAAGTCCAGCGGGTGCTCGGCGAGGCTGCGGGCCAGGTCGGCGATCGCGGTGACCTCCTTCGCCGGGGTGGTGAACGGCGCGCCATGGCGGTCGCGCGCCACGGTGGCGTCGATGTCGTCGTAGTCGCGCCACGTGTAATCCGCGGACGGGTCCACCGGCACGGCCAGCGGGTCGACGCCGAGCGCGCCGGTCGTCCCGGCCGGCTCGTGCGGCAGCGGGAAGTCCTTGTCCGCCACCGGACCGCCGCCAAAGAAGCCTGTGCTGGCCTGCAGGAACGCCAGCGGCTGCGAGTTGTCGTCGAGCAGCGCGCCCAGCGCGGTCGCGTTCGTGATGGCGAAGTCCCGGATCGACGGGATCCCGGTCGCGAACGTCACCGCGTCCCGCGAGAACAGCAGCCGGTAGGTGGTCTCCAGGTTCGCGTTCGACGGGAGGTAGGACGCCAGGTCCGACGGCCCGTCCGGGTCGACGTCGGCGGCCAGCCCGGCCACTCCGAGCAGGTTCATCGTCTCCGCGTTGATCAGCACCGGCAGGTTCAGCGCCCGCGGCAGCAGCCCGGACGCCAGCCCGGCCTGCGTCGCGGCGTAGCCGAGGTCGTCGGCGCCGATCGCGTCCGGCAACCCGCTGAGCGAACCCAGCGACGTGGAGATCGCCGAGTCGAGCGCGAAGTAGCCGGCGCACTGCGTGTGACCGGGTGTGCCGTCGAAGTCCCACGACGCGAAGAACCCGGTGAGCGTCCCGCCCAGCGAGTGCCCGCCGCACAGCACCTTCGACGCCCGCACGGCCGGGTCGGGCAGCTCGCGGACCATCAGGTCGTACTGGTCGCGCAGCGTCTGCTCCAGCCCGAGGTGCGCGAGCCAGCCCAGGCGGTCGTTGCCGAGGTAGCCGGCGAACCGCCTGCCGCCGACCTCGGCGCCGCGGTAGTAGTAGCCGACGGCGACGTGCGGGTCGCGGGCGGCGAGCCCGGCCGCGAGCCCGGTGTGGTCCTCCAGGCAGTTCGACCGCCGGTCCAGGGCCCAGAACTCGATGTGCCGCCCTTGCCGCGCGGCGTTCCGCACGGTGTGGCGGGCCAGGTTGTCGAACGCCCCGGCGCCTTCGAGCACCCCGGGCTGGGCGATCAGGATCCGGTCCGCCCGCGCGGCGTCGGCGGGACCGGCGGCATCGCGGTACCGCAGGTAGGACAGCCAGTCGCACGCCTCCGGGTGCGGGCCGGCCGAATCCGGCAGCGGCACCCGCACCCGCACCACCGACTCGGCGACCGTGGTGACCGGCGAGCTCGTCACGACCGGTGCCTCCGTCCGGTCGGCCGCCGCCGCGGCGGTGATTCCCGGCACGGACGAGATGAGCAGCGTCGCGGCCACAACCAGGGGAAATCGCACGAAACGCGAGGCTAGGAGCCCGGCGGCGGGCGCGGCAACGGCCGGCGCGGAACTTGTCACCGCGATGCGGAATCGACGCGTCGTGGTTGGCACCAGGCGGGAATCCCGATCGGCGAACGGCCGAGAAGACCGGATGCGGGTGACGGCGCGGCGGCCCCGGGGTCACCGGGGCGCTCGCCGGGCAGATCGCCCAGCACCGCGGCCGCCGGTCACAGCGCGGAACAAAGAACGGCGGGCCGGCTTCCCCAAGCCGGCCCGCCGTCGGAGACCGCCTGCCCTGTGGCCCCGACCGGCCGGGCATCGACCTCCCGCGGGCGCCATCCCCCGACGGAACCCGCTTTCCCCGCCGTGCGGTGCCCCGAGCACCCGCACGTGCTCCTCCAGTATGCGCCCGGGAAGACCGTTCCTGGCAAGGCGGAAGTCCTCAAAGTGAGGACTTTGTGCCCATTGCCGTCCACAGTGGATCTTCCCGGCTAGGCTCGGGGCCATGCGCGCGTTCGTGGTCACCGCTCCCGGCGAGGGCGGCGTGGTCGAGGTCGAGCCGCCGTCCGCCGCGCCGGGCGAGGTGGTCGTCGCCGTGGCGCGGGCCGGGATCTGCGGCACCGACGCGGAGTTCTTCGACGGCAGCATGCCCTACCTGCACGACGGGCACGCCCGGTATCCCATGCGGCTGGGGCACGAGTGGTGCGGCACGGTCGTGGAATCCGGCGACGGCGTCGACCCGGCCTGGATCGGCAGGCGGGTCACCGGGGACACGATGCTCGGCTGCCGCGCCTGCCGCCGGTGCCGCGGCGGCCGCCAGCACCTGTGCGAGACCCGCACCGAGATCGGGATCCGCGGCGGGCGGCCGGGCGCGCTGGCCGAACGCCTCGCCGTGCCGGTGACCGCGCTGCACCCGCTGCCGGACGCGGTCGGGGCGGCCGCGGGGGCGATGGTCGAGCCGGGCGGCAACGCGCTGCGTGCGGTGCGCGGCGCGGATCCGCGCCGCGGGGACCGGGTGCTCGTCCTCGGCCCGGGCACGATCGGCCTGCTGTGCGCGATGTTCGCCCGCGCGGCAGGCGCGGAGGTGCACCTGCTGGGCGCCACCGCCGCGTCATTGGAGTTCGCCCGCTCGCTCGGTTTCCGCGACGCCTGGTCCCCGGACCGCTTGCCGGGGCTGCCGTTCGACGCGGTGATCGACGCGTCCGGGGCGCCGGAGCTGCCTGCCAGGGCGGTGGAACTGGTCGAGCCGGGCGGCCGGGTCGTCTACATCGGCCTGGCCGGGCGGCCGAGCCTGCTCGACACGCGCCTGCTGGCGTTGAAGGACGTCACCGCGGTCGGCGTGCTCTCGGCCTCCCCCGGCCTGGCCGGGACGATCGAGCAGTACGCCAGCGGCGCCGTCGACCCGGTGCCGCTGGTCGCCGCGACCGTCGGGCTCGGCGAAATGGCCGCGGTGCTCGCCGGCGACCGGCCCGCGGGCGGCGCGCCCAAGATCCACGTCGATCCGCGCCGCTGACCTCAGGCGTGCGCGCCCACGGTGACCGGCCCGATGGTCAGCCGCGGCTCGCGACCGAGGACCTCCCCCAGCCGGGTCACCTGTTCGTCCAGCTCGCGCCGGTGCGCGGCGCTCAGCGTCGTGAAGGGTTCGACGGTGAGGTGGACCGCGCGGCCGGAGCGGCGCTGGTGCCACACCCCGCCTGCCACGCCGTTGACGAGCAGCACCGGGAAGTTGCCCGCCTGCCCGCGGGCGAGGCACCGGTGCGCGGCCGCGCCGGGGAAGAGCAGTTCCCGCGGGAAGCTGCCGACGACGTGGGCGTCGAAGAGTGGCAGCAGCCGCAGCGCGGGCGCCGTCCGCCTACCCGGCAGGGTGTCGTCGGCGTTCAACCACATGCGCTCGCCGTCGAGGTCGACCGGGCGCAGGCCGGCGCGGGCGAACAACGCCGACGCCCACTCCACCGGAGCGGACAGCCATCGCGCGAAGTGCTGGGGCGTGGCCGGTCCGTAGGCGTGCAGGTAGCGGGCGAGCACGCCGGTCAGCGCGGGTTCGGTCTCTTCCGGCCGGAACCCGGGCAGCCACCGGCGCGGGCTGGTGTAGGTGACCTGCCGCCCGCGGTCGCGGCCGAAGCACAGCGCGCCCCGGTGCGCGGCCGTCGCCAGTGCCTGGCGCCAGCGCGGCCAGAACCCCTGGAACGCCGGCATGACGAGGTCACCCGCCCACGGGCCGACACGGTCGACGACCGCGCCGGTGAGTTCGTCGGCGGTCAGTTCGGCGTCGGCGAGCGCGTCCGCGACGGCCTCGACGATCCGGTCGGTCTGCTCGTCGGTGAGCCGCACCGCGGACGGCATGGTCGAACGCTGCGGGACCGCGGGCAGCGCACCGGTCCACAGCGCCAGATCCCGCGCCGGCAGCAAGTGCACAGTGCCGCGCGGGCCGAACGTGCGGATCAGCGTGTGGTCGGCGACCGCATCGCGAACGTCGTCCGCGGTGCCGCCGGTGCGCAGGGCGACCGACACCTCCGCGGCGGTGCGGACCTGGGCGTGCGCGCCGCACATCGCGGCGACGGCGTCCGCCGGGCTCGCCGCGGGGCGGGACAGGAAGTGCCGGTCGAGGCGGCGGGCTTGGACGGCGGTCCACGAAACGCGGTCGGTCATGACGGGAACGCTAGGCGGCAAAGCGGTCAGAAACCGTCCTCGATGGCGTCGACCAGGCCCCAGTCCAGCGCCGTCACCGCGCTCAGCGGCCGCCCGGACAGCGCCGGCCACAGCGTGCGCCACCGGCCGATCCGGCGCGGCACGCTCACCGTGCCGCCCGCGCCGGGGATCAGGCCCATCGCGACCTCCGGCAGCCGGAACACGGTGTTCGCGTGCGCCACCACGCGGCCGGCGAACGCCGCCAGCTCGATGCCCGCGCCGACGCACGCGCCGTGCACGCGCACCTCCGCGCGCCCGGCGATCGCGTGCAGTGCCCGCGCGGCTCCGGCCCTGGTGCGGAGGAAGTGCGCGGTGACCAGGTCCGGGGTGGTGCCGAACTCGTCGAGATCGCCGCCCGAGCAGAACGCGGGACCGGCTCCGTCCAGCACGACCCGGCAGTCCTCCACCGCAGCGGCCCGCAAGGCGCCGGCGAGCGCGTCCCGCAGCTCGCGGCCGTAGGCGTTGCGGCGGTCGGGCCGGTTGAGCGTCACGCGCAACAGGTCGCCGTCGCGAGCCAGGAGCACCGGCGGTTCAGTGGCGGGCGGCGGCAGTGGCCGGTTCCCGCGCCCGCTCAGCCAGCGCGCGAACTCCGGCCCGCCGAGCAGCGTCGAGTAGGCGAACGACTCGACGTCCAGCGCGGCGGCGACGTCCAGGCGTCCGCTGGCCCGCAGCACCTGGCTCAGCACCAGCGCCGCCTGCGGGTTCGCCTCGGCCGCCTGCCGCAGCACCTCCGCGTCGCCCGCCGGGTCGTCGCTCGCCGCGAACTGGGGGCCGCTGCCGCAGCCGTCGGCCGCGAACGTCAGGTCGAGGGCGTCGGCCAGCGCCCAGCGCTCGTCGTCGACCGGGCGGCAGGCGACACCGACCAGGATCCGTTCGCACGTCCGCGCCGCCCGCGCGGCGGCTTCGACGACGTCGGCGGGCACGGGCTCGTCGAGGTCGACCACGACCAGCGGCCGCCGCACCTGACCGGCGTCGTCCAGGAGCGGGTCGTGCGCGGCGCCGTCGGCGAGAGCGGCGATCCCCACGGTCATGCCGAGCGGGCCCTCCGCCGCGCCCGTGCCGCGGGCCGCTTGTGCACGCCGACCGTCATCAGCGCGATGTCGACGTAGCGCTCGGCCAGCTCGTCCGGCGACAGCGGGCCGCCGTCCGGGTGGTACCAGCGGCCGATCGACTGGAGCATGCCCAGCAGCGCCCGCGCGGTCTCCGCGGGCCGCTTCGCGACGAACAGCCCCTCGGCCACCCCGTCGGAGACGATCCGCGCGACCAGGACCTCGATCTCCTTGCGCCGCGCGGCGTACCGCTTGCGGTTGGCCGGGGACAGGTGCCGCAGCTCGAAGTCCAGCGCGGCGAGCCGGGTGCGGTGCGCCATGTGCAGCACGATCGCCTCGACGGCGTTGACCAGCCGCAGGTCCGGCCGCTCGCCGGCCTCCTCGACGGCCTGCCGCACCCGCCAGTCGAGGTCGCTCGTGGCCTCCTCGACGAGCGCGGTGAACACGCCTTCCTTGTTCTCGTGGTGGTAGTACAGCGCGGGCACCGTCTGGCCGACCCGCCGCGCGATGTCCCGCACGGGGGTGCCGTGGAAGCCCTGCTCGTAGAAGGCTTCCAGGGCGGCCGCCAGGATCGGGGTCAGTTCGAGCGGTCCGTACTCCCGCCACGCGCCCGCGGGTCGCGTCATGTCCAGCCCATCGAAGAGGTCACCGGAAAACGATAACGGGCGGCGGCGGCGGGCCGGGGCGCCGCCGCCGCGTGCCGGGTCAGCGCGGGGCCATGCGGATGGCGCCGTCGAGGCGGATCGTCTCGCCGTTGAGCATCGGGTTCTCCACGATGTGCCGGGCCAGCGCCGCGAACTCGGCAGGGTCGCCCAGCCGCGAGGGGTGCGGCACCTGAGCGCCCAGCGACGCGATCGCCTCCTCCGGCAGGGTTGCGAACAGCGGCGTGTGGAACAGCCCCGGCGCGATCGTCACGACGCGGATCTTCAGGCTCGCCAGGTCCCGCGCGATCGGCAGCGTCATCCCGACGATGCCGCCCTTGGACGCCGAGTAGGCGGCCTGCCCGATCTGCCCGTCGAACGCCGCCACGGAGGCGGTGTTGACGATGACGCCGCGTTCCTCGCCCACCGGCTCGGTCTTGGCGATCCGCTCCGCGGCCAGCCGGATCACGTTGAAGGTGCCGACCAGGTTGACGTTGAGGACCTTGACGAACGCGTCCAGCGGGAAGGCGCCCTGCTTGCCCACGGTCTTGTGCGCGTTGCCGATGCCCGCGCAGTTGACCGCGATCCGCAGCGTGCCCAGCGCCTCCGCCGCGTCCAGCGCGGCGGAAACCTGGGCCTCGTCGGTCACGTCGGCCGCGGCGAACACCACCCCGTCGCCCAGTTCCTTGGCCACTGCCTCGCCCTGCGACGAGGGCAGGTCCACGATGACGACCTTCGCGCCCTTGCCGTGCAGCTCCTTGACCGTCGCCAGCCCGAGCCCCGACGCGCCACCGGTCACCAGCGCGACCGCGTTGCCGACCTCCATGTCGCAACACCCCTTCCGTTCGCCCGTCCCGGCCGCCGCCGGAACCTTGCTTAGCGCACGTTAAGGGAGATCGACCGCGCGGGGAAGGCCCGCGGGGCGGATGTCTTCAGCCGCGGGACTCCACGGCGAGCGCGATCAGGTCCGGCATCCAGTCCGCGCTCGCGCCGAGCAGCGCCTGCGCCTCGGCGACCGCGGCGAGGCGGACCTCCACCACCTGCTCGCCGTCGTCGGGATTGCCCGGCTCGCCGACGATCTCCACCTCGGCCGCGCACCACAGCCACGCCTTCTCCGGGTGCGGCTGGTGCGGGCGGTAGGGCTCGGGCCGGTCGCTGACGCAGTGGTGGGCGCCGATCCACCGCAGCTCGCCGGTCAGGCGGGCGCCGGCCTCCTCGGCCAGTTCGCGGGCGACGCACTCGCCGATGCTCTCCCCCGCCTCCCGCGTCCCGCCGGGCAGGAACCAGCCGTACCGCCCGTCGCGGCACACGACGATCCGGTCGCCGACGAAACCGGCGACGTGGATGTTGGTGACCAGCTCGTCGGCGGGCGCCGCGGTGGAGAACACCGCGTCCAGACCGCCCCACTCCCAGCGTTGCGGCGCGAACAGCAGCGGGCGGTCGATCTTCATGGACCGGATCGTACTGGCCCGCCGCGGACGGTCAGGCCAGGTTCTGCCGCTCGCCGTCGCCGAGTGGGTGTCCAGTGCGATCCGCGCGACGGGGGTGGCCAGGCCGGTGAGCTTCGCCGCCGAGCAGGGATCGACCGACTTCTGCCCGGGCTCGGAGGAGTTCGTGGGCCGCGCCATCGCCGCGGGCCGCCGCGACGACCTCGTGCTCGCCATCAAGGCGGGCCCGCTGGAGCAGGTGGTAGCCCTCGCGCGGGGCGGCAGGCGCGACGACCCCCGCGGATGGTGAGGCCGTTGTTGATGACCGCGCGGATCGTCCTGGCCCGCCGCGGCCGGTCAGGCCAGGTTCTGCCCGGCCCACTGGCTGCGGATGCGCCGCCAGGCCAGCGCGTAGGGCTCGGCCGGATCACCCGGCCGGACGATGCCGTTCGCGACGTCGGAGCGGGAGCGCGCGAGTTCCCGCTCGGCGAGCGAACGCGGTACGTGGAGCACTTCGACGATCTGCCAGAAGAGCTCGCCCGGCCCGGCTTCGGTCCCGTCCGCCATGCTCGCAGAATGGCGGCTCCCGCCTGCCTCCGCCACCGCAACGCCGGATTCCACGCGATCGGAACCCGGCCGGGTCACGAGACGGCCTCCTCCACGACCCCCTCGGCAGCCGACGTCACCTCGTCGGCCTGCAGTTCGGACCAGTCGAGCCCGATCGCGGCGACCACGTCGTCGAAAATGGGTGTCCGGTCGCTCATCGCGCGCCCGGAACAGGCTTGGCACACATACGTTCCCCTCCAGCGTCGTGCACAGCCACGGCGAGGTCGGAAATTAACACGCGGCCAGCAGTGGCCGCCACGCGGAATCCCATGAACGGGGGACACCTTTCCGGGGGTGGGGACGGAGTTTGCCGTTGGCCCCCAGGGGGAATCCCCGCCGCGTGGATCATGCGCAGGCACCGGTGATCGAAGCCATCCAGCGGTACCGCGAGCGCGGTCACCTGGGGTTCATCCCGCCCGGGCACAAACAGGGGCGCGGCATCGACCCGCGGCTGGCCGAGGTCGTGGGCCGGGACGTGTTCGCCTCGGACATCATCCTCATGAACGGCCTCGACGACCGCCGCATGTCCCAGGGCGTGCTGGCCAAAGCCGAGGAGCTGATGGCCGACGCGGTGGACGCCGAGGAAGCCTACTTCTCCACCTGCGGCAGCTCGCTGTCGGTGAAGAGCGCGATGCTCGCCGTCGCCGGGCCGGGCGACGAGCTGCTGGTGTCCCGCAACGCGCACAAGTCCGTGGTGGCCGGGCTGATCATCAGCGGCGTGCGCCCGGTGTGGGTGCACCCGCGGTGGGACGGGCGGTTCCACCTCGCGCACCCGCCGGGGCCGGAGGACGTGCGGGACGCCTTCGCCGCGCACCCCGGCGCGAAGGGGATGTTGCTGATCACGCCGACCGACTACGGCGGGTGCGCCGCGATCCGGGAGACCGCGCGGGTGTGCCACGACCACGACGTGCCGCTCATCGTGGACGAGGCGTGGGGCGCGCACTTCCCGTTCCACCCGGACCTGCCGTCGTGGGCGATGGACGCCGACGCCGACATGTGCGTCACCAGCGTGCACAAGATGGGCTGCGGCCTGGAGCAGGGCTCGGTGTTCCACCTGCGGGGCGACCGGATCGACCCGCAGGCGCTGGCGTCACGGGCGGACCTGCTCGGCACGACGAGCCCGAGCGCGCTGATCTTCGCGGGGCTCGACGGCTGGCGGCGGCAGATGGTGCAGCACGGTGAGGAGCTGCTGGGGCGCGCGCTCGAACTGGCCGCGTCGGTGCGAGCGGAACTGGCCGCGATCCCCGGGATCCGCGTGATGGAGCGGGACGACCTGGTCGGGCCGCGGCTGGCCGACGACCACGACCCGCTCAAGATCGTGCTGGACCTCGTGGAGCTGGACCGGTCCGGCTACGACGCGAGCGAATGGGTGCGTGAGCACCACCGGCTCGACATGGGACTGTCCGACCACCGGCGGATGGCAGCGCAGATCACGATCGCCGACGACGAGGAGACCACCGGACGGCTGCTCACCGCGATCCGCGACCTAGCGGAGCGTGCCGGCGAAATCCGACCCGCCAAACCGGTCGACCTGCCCGAGCCGGGCGAACTGGAGCTGGAGCAGGCGATGCTGCCGCGCGACGCGTTCTTCGGCCCCACCGAGGACGTGCCGCCGGAGGAGGCGATCGGGCGGGTGTGCGCGGAGGTGATCAGCCCGTACCCGCCGGGGGTGCCCGCGGTGGCGCCGGGCGAGGTCATCACCCGGCCCGTGGTGGACTACCTGCTGAGCGGTCTCGACGCCGGCATGTACCTGCCCGATCCGGCGGACCCGCAGCTGAAGACGTTCCGGGTCGTCCAACGCTGAGGCGCCTCAACAGAAACCGGCGTCGTGCGCCATGAGCGCGATCTGGGTCCGGTTGCCCGCGTCCAATTTGGACAGCACCCGGGTGATGTGCGCTTTGACGGTCGCCACGCTGAGGAACAGCTCGGCGGCGATCTCGGCGTTCGTCAGTCCACGACCGACGCCGAGGGCGACCTCGTGCTCGCGTGGGCTGAGCGCGGCGAAGGCGGCGCGGGCGCGTTCGTAGGACCCGGCTTCGACCGCGGCCCGGTCCATGAGCCGTCGCGTGATGCGCGGGGACAGGATCGGATCTCCCGCGGCCACGCGGCGCACGGCGTCGGCGATCTCCGCGGGCGGCGCGTCCTTGAGCAGGAACCCGCTCGCCCCGGCGCGGAGGGCGCGCAGCACGTTCTCGTCGGTGTCGAACGTGGTCAGCACGACGACTTCGGGCGGGTTCGGCCGCGCGCGCGTCCGGTGCGTGGCGAGGATCCCGTTCAGGCGCGGCATCCGGATGTCCATCAGCACGACGTCGGCGGGGTGCGCGTCAAGCGCGGCCGGCACTTCGTCGCCGTCGCCGGCCTGCCCGACCACGACGATGCCCGGCGCGCCGTCGAGCATCATCGTCAGGCCGGACCGCACCAGGGCGTCATCGTCGACGATCAGCACGCGGGTCACGCCGGCCACGGCAACTCCGCCGCCAGCCGGAACTCCCCCGCCACGGCACCGTGGTCCAGCCGCCCACCGGCCAGCCGCACCCGCTCGGTCAGCCCCACCAGCCCGATCCCGCCACCCGGCCCGGGCGCGGCGCCGGACACCGGGTTGGACACCACGATCCGCAGCCGCGCGCCGGGCGCGCCACCGAGCTCGACGCGGACCGGGCTGCCCGGGGCGTGCTTGCGCGCGTTGGTCAGCGCCTCCTGCAGCACGCGGTAGGCCGTGCGGCCGGTCGTGCCGGGCACCGCGGCCGTGTCGAGCGTGTCCCGCACCTCGACCGGCGTGCCGACCGCGCGTGACTCCTCGACCAGCTCGGACAGCCCGGCCAGCGTCGGCAGCGGGCCGTCCGGGTCCTCGTCGGTGTCCCGCAGCAGCGCGATCACGTCCCGCAGTTCGTTCAGCGCCTGGTGCACCGTGGCCCGGATGACGCCGGCCGCCTGCGCGATCCGTTCCGGCGAGCTGTCCGGCCGGTACTCCAGCGCCCCGGCGTAGGTCGCCAGCAGCGACAGCCGGTGCGCGAGCACGTCGTGCATCTCGCGGGCGATGCGGGTGCGCTCGGCCGCGCGGGCCTCGGCGATGCGGCGGCCCTGCTCGGCCTCGGCGCGGCGGGCGCGTTCGGTGAGCGACAGGATGAGCTGGCGGCGGGCTTCGGCGAGCGCGCCGCCGCCGACGAGCGCGGCGTGCCCGAGGACCACGAGCACGACCCACCACTCGTAGGGCAGGCCGGGCGTCGGCCGCCACAGTCCGCGCACGAGGTGGCCGGCGACACCGGCCGTGGCGACCCCCACCGCCACGGCCAGCGGACCGCGCCGCGCGATCTGCACGACGCCGATGCTCGCCGGCGGCGTCGCGGTCGGGACGAACGCGGTCAGCACCATGAGCACCACCGCGGAGGGCACCGGCCACCGGAACAGCAGCGGCACCAGCGCGCAGCCGAGGACGCCGACGACGAGGTCCGCGACGAGCGGCGCGCCCCGGACACCCGAGACGATCTCCCCCGCCGCCGTCGCCGCGAATCCCGCCGCGGCGGCGACGGTCAGCGCCGTCCTCCCCCGCTCGCAGAGCAACTCGCCGTGCACGTGGAGGAGCGTACGGGTGCGGGAGCCGGGACGACCAGCGACCAAAGTCGACATCGGTCGACACCGTCGGCCGGCGCGCGGCTGGTGGATCTCCGCCAGACTGGCGGCCATGACGGCTTCCAGCACGATCGAGATCCCCGCCGCGGGCGCCTACCGCATCGACGCCACCGGCTCACGACTGTCCTTCACCACACGGCACTTCTTCGGCCTCGGCCCGGTGCGCGGGACGTTCCGGCTGCGCGAGGGCCGGGTGACGGTCGCCGATCCGGTGACCGAGTCCGGGGTGGTGGCCACCATCGACGCGGCGAGCATCGACACCGGCAACGTCACCCGCGACCGCACGGTGCGGTCCGGGCAGTACCTGGAGACCGACCGGCACCCCGACATCGGGTTCGCGTCGACGGCGGTCGAGCGGGACGGCGCGGGCTGGGTCCTGCGCGGCACGCTGACGGTGCGCGGCACGAGCGGCCCACTGGACGTGCACGTCGACTCGGCGGTCACCGAGGGCCCGCGGCTGCGGGTGCGGGCGCACAGCCGGGTGGATCGCTACGCGTTCGGCGTGACGGCGATGAAGGGCATGACCGGTCGCCACCTCGACCTGGAGCTGGAACTGGTCGCCGAGCGGGCTTGATCCGCTCCCGAGCGTCAACCACCTGGCGCCGCGCTGGCCGAGCCGAGCGATTTCTCCGACAGCGGCAGCCATTCCGGCATCCGCAGCGGCGCGGGCTGCTCCGTGCACACCATCACCGGCCCGCGCCGCGACTCCACCTCCAGCGTCCCGTCCGACCGCAGCCGCACCGTCACCACCGCCGCCTCCGGCTCGCCGGGGCCGCCCGTGTGCCGCGAGTGGTCCTTGGTCCGCAGGTAGAACGCGCCCAGCCCGAACGCGGCGAACACGAGCAGCCACAGCGGCCCGAGCATCAGGTACCCGAACGACGCCGAGTCGGTGAACGTGGCCGCGACCCCGCTCTGCATCGGCCCGTACGTGGGCAGGAACCGCAGCACCGCCTGGTCCTTGCCCGGGTTGATCACCGGGTTCTGCACCATCACGTCGACCAGGCTGACCATGATGATCACGAACATCCCGGCCAGCTCGGTCGGCACCGCCACCCCGAGCGCCACGCCGAGCCCGCCGTAGGTGAGCCCCGCCGACAGCAGGCTCAGGAACAGCATCCCGCCGGATCGCGGATCGCAGTAGAACCCCATCACGATGCTCGCGTAACCGGACACCACGGTCGCGACCAGCACCAGCCCCGCCAGTTTCGCCAGCAGCAGCACCGGCCGCGGGAACCCGGCCAGCACCAGCCGCTGGTCGAACTCCCGCGCCCGCCGCACCGACGCGAACAACATGAACCCGATGATCAGCGTGAGCGCGTTCAGCGCGCCGGAGATCAGAGCGAGCTCGCTCGCGTCGACCGTGATCGGCGCGGGCGCGATCCGCGACTGGTACTCGATCGGCCGCGACGGGATCACCGTGCGCACGATCGCCAGCCAGCACGGGATGAAGAACACCACCAGCAGCAGCGCCAGCCGGTTCCGCGCGTGCTGCGCGACCTCGAACGCGATCGCCTTGAGCAGCGCGGCGTGCCAGGTCGTCGAGTCCGCGATCCCGGCCTGCCAGCGCCGTGCCCGGTCCACCAGCTCACCGACGGTCATGACGCGGCCTCGAGTTCGGCGCCGGCCATCGCGTCGGTGGGCTCGACCTGGCCGCGGGTCAGCCGCAGCAGCCGGTCGAACCGTTCGGTGTCGTGCGCCAGGTGCGAAATGACGAGCACCGACCGGCCCTGCGCGCGCAGCTGGTCGGTCAGCGTCCAGAACGTCAGGTAGTTCTCCCAGTCGAACCCCTGGTACGGCTCGTCCATCAGCACCACGTCCGGGTCGTGCATCAGCGCCAGCGTCAGGTTGAGCTTCTGCCGCGTGCCACCGGAGAGCACCCCGGCGCGGACGTGCCGGAACGGGGTGAGCCCGAGCCGTTCGGCGACCGACTCGGCCACCGTCAGGTCCTCCAGGTGGTAGGCGCTCTGGAAGTACCGCAGGTGCTGGCCCACGGTCAGCTCGTCGTTCACGACGATCCGCTGCGGGCAGTAGCCGAGCCTGCCGCGGTGCACCACTTCGCCGCGGTCCGCGCGCAGCACCCCGGCGAGGATGCGCAGCAGGGTGGACTTGCCCGCCCCGTTCTCGCCGAGGACGCCGAGCAGCTCGCCGGGCCGCAGCCCGAACTCGACGCCCCGCAGCACGTGGCGCGCCCCGAAAGACTTGTGCAGGTTCACCGCCTGCAACACGTAGTCCGATTTGGACACCGGATCTCCCTTCCCGGTCAGCGGGTGCGGCGGGTGGCCTGGCGCACGAGCTCCGCGCAGGCGCGGCGGGCCGTCGCGGGCAGGTCCGCCGCCTCCAGCGCCGCGAGCGCCTCGCGCGCCCTGGCCTCGATCAGCTCGCCGACCGCGTCCTCCGCGCCGGTGTCGGAGATGACGGCCCGCAGCCGCGCCGCGCCGTCGGCGTCCAGTTCCGGATCGCCGTGCAGCCGCCGGATCACCTCGCGCTGCCCCGGCCGGGCGCGCCGCCAGGTCAGCGCCATCAGCACGGTCTGCTTGCCCTCGCGCAGGTCGTCGAGCACGGACTTGCCGGTGGTGCCGGGTTCGCCGAACACCCCGAGCAGGTCGTCGCGCAGCTGGAACGCCTCGCCGAGCGGGCGGCCGTAGGCGGTGCACCAGCGCAGCAGATCGGGGCCGCCCCCGGCGAGCGCGGCCCCGATCTGCAACGGCCGTTCCACGGTGTATCCGGCGGTTTTCAGGCGCAGCGCGCGCCAGGCGCGGTCGAGCACGTCCTCGGTCCACTCGCCACCGAGGTCGAGGTACTGGCCGACCATGACCTCGCTGCGCATCGCGTGCAGCACCGGCGCGGCCCGCCGCAGGTCGTCCTCGTCCAGGCCCGCGGTCAGCAGCATTTCGTCGGCCCAGGCCAGGCACAGGTCGCCGAGCAGGATCGCGGCGTTCACCCCGAAGCGCGCGGCCGCGCCGGGGTCGTCGCCGTGGTAGCGCGCGGCGAGCCGGCGGTGCATCGAGGGGCGGCCGCGGCGCAGGTCGGAGCCGTCCATGACGTCGTCGTGGATGAGCGCGAAGGAGTGGAACAGCTCCAGCGCCGCGCCGACCCGCGCGACCGCTGCGCCGGCCGGGTCACCGCCCGCGGCGAGCCATCCGCAGTGGCAGAACAGGGGGCGCAGCCGCTTGCCGTCGCGGACGAACTCGCGCAGCAGGTCGACCAGCGGCGGCAGGCAGCGGTCGGCCGGATCGCGGGACTGCGCGTCGAGGAACTCGCCGAGGACGGCGTCGACCTCCTCCCGAGCCCGGCCGAAGTCCGGTTCCGCCGGGGCGCGCGGTCGCGGGGGTGCGGTCACATCGGCGAGCCGAGTCGACATGAATTCTCCTCGATTGCTGGGGAAAGACGCGGTCGGAGAAGTAGCACCGGAGCGGACGGGTGAAACGGCGAATTCGCCGCACCACACTTCCGGGAGCCGGGGCCGACCTTGTGAGCGAGCATTCGGGTTTCCTCATCGCGGACGGTGAACAACCCAGCGGCGCAATGAACCCGTTGCGGCGCAACGGAAACAAAAACTCGTTCGAATGAAGCTGCGCCGCGGGCTTGAAACCGGACCCGCGCTTCGGGCACCGTTGAGTTGTCCGGCGATCACCGGAAACCCGAAATCCCTTGTCTGCCAGCGTTTTCCGCTGCGCTCGCACCGCCGCCCGAAATGGGCGGAACAGGAGGAACCGCATGACCGTCCCCATCCGCACCGGGAAAGTGGTGCCGCTGTTCGCCGCGCCCGGCGCCGATGTGCTGGTACCACACGAGATCCGCTGGCGTGACGGCACCGAACCGTGCCCGGCTGCTCCCCTGCTCGCCGGGGGACTGCGCCGCCGCGGGCTGCGGGTCGCCGACGGGGTCGTCCTCGCCGGATCGGGCCCGCCACCGGGGATCCCGCCCGGCGGGCGAGCGGCCTTGGCCCCGGACTGGGCAGGCGCGCCTGCCGGTCCGCCGGGGCCTGCCCTCGGAGTGGGACACCTCAACACCGGGAACCTCCGCCCGGGACACGGCGAGGCCATCCGTGCGGAGCTGGCCGCGGCGGCCCAGGCGATGCGGCCGCGCGTGGTGCTGCTGGCCGCGCCGCGCTCGTTCTGCGCGGGTGTCGAACGGGCGATCCGCACCGTGGAGCGGGCGCTGGCCGAGCACGGCCCACCGGTCTACGTGCGCAAGCAGATCGTGCACAACACCCACGTGATCGACGACCTGGCCGCGCGCGGCGCGGTGTTCGTCGACGAACTGGACGAGGTGCCGCGGGGGCAGCTGGTGATCTTCTCCGCGCACGGGGTGCCGCCGTCGGTGCGCGCGCACGCACGGGAGCGAGCGCTGCGGGTCGTCGACGCGACCTGCCCGCTGGTGTCGAAGGTGCACGCCGAGGCGCGGCGCTTCGCGGGGCGCGGTGACACGGTGGTGCTGATCGGGCGCCACGACCACGAGGAGGTCGTCGGCACCGCGGGCGAGGCGCGGGAGTCGACGGTGGTCGTGGAGACCGCGGGCGACGTGGCGGGGCTGCGGGTGCCGGATCCGTCGCGGGTGTCCTACCTGACGCAGACGACGCTGGCGGTCGACGAGACGGCCGAGGTGGTCGACACGCTGCGGGAGCGGTTCCCGGCGCTGCGCGGGCCGCGGTCGGACGACATCTGCTACGCCGCGACCAACCGGCAGGCCGCGGTGCGCGCGGTGCTGGACGAGGCGGACCTGCTGCTGGTCGCGGGCTCGGCGAACTCGGCCAACTCGCGGCACCTGGTGGAACTGGCCCACCGCCACGGGAAGCCGGCGCACCTGGTCGACCGGTGCGAGGACATCCGGTTCGCCTGGCTGCGCACCGCCGCCACGGTCGCGGTGACGGCGGGCGCCTCGGCGCCGCCCGAGCTGGTGGACCGGCTGGTCGCGGCGCTGGGCGGCCTCGGCCCGGTGACGGTCGAGGAGCGGGTCACGGCGGTGGAGACCGTGCGGTTCGGCGAACCGGCGGTCCCGTCGTGACCACCGTCGAGCTGCGGCCGTTATACTGCCCGGTCGAGTCGCGGATCCACCCCGACGTCGAGCTGATCGAGGAACGCGCCATCGCCTGGCTGGACCGGGTCCGCTTCTACCGCGACGAGACCGAGCGGATGCGCGTGGTGGGCACGAACAGTGCCGAGTTCTACGCCCGCTTCGCCCCGGACGGGATCACGGAGAACGTGGAGGCCGCGGCGCGCTGGGTCTACTGGGGTTTCGCGTTCGACGACGCCCGGTGCGACTCGGGTGAGTACGCGCACTCGCCGCACGAGTTCCTGGTGATGGCCGGGCAGGTGCAGCGCGCGCTGGAGACCCCGTGGCACCCGCTACCGGACGGCGATCCGCTGGTCCTGGCGCTGCAGGACATCGGGCGCACGTTCGCGGCGTGCGCGACGCCCGTGCAGGTGCGCCGTTTCGCCGACGCCCACCGCGCCTGGCTGTTCGGGGTGGCGTGGCAAATCGCCTGCCAGGGCCGCGGGCGCATGCCGGACCTGGCCGAGTACACCGCGATCCGGCTGAACAGCGCGGGCGGGCCGCCGACGCTGGCGATGCTCGAAATCGCCGCGGGGCAGGAGGTTCCGGCCGCGGAAATGGATTCACCTGCGGTGCGGGCGCTCACCGAGATGACGATCCTCGTCGCCTCGTGGGACAACGACCTGCACTCCTACCGGAAGGAGGAAGAGGAGGACCAGACCGGCATCAACCTGATCAACGTGCTGCGCGCGCGGCACGGGCTCGGCGCGGAGGAGGCCGTGGCGCGGGCCTACGCGCTGCGGGACCGCGTGATGAGCCGGTTCCTGCTGCTGCGGTCGGAGGTCGCGGCCCGGCCGGTCAGTGATGCGCTGCGGACCTACCTGGACGGGCTGGGCCACGCGATCCGCGGCAACACCGACTGGGCGCTGCGGGTGCCGCGCTACCACGGCTACACCGGCCCGGGCGAGGACCCGCGCTGGGCCGACGCGCCGTCGGACCCGTGTCCCGACCCAGTGCCCATCCCCGCCATCGCCTGGTGGTGGGACTTGCTGTGAACACACTCGTGGAGGAGTCATGAAGCGAAACGTCATCCGGAGCCTGATCGCCGTCGCCACCCTCGGCTCGGCGCTGGCGCTCACGCAGGTGCCCGCATCCGCCCAGGAGACCGGCTCGGCGCCGGCACCCATGCAGGCGCCCGCATCCGCCCTGGAGGCCGGCTGGGCGCCGGTGCAGGACCTGGGCAGCGCCTACTTCTGCCAGGCCGCGGGCATCGCCGGGCAGACCTTCGGCCGCTGGCAACCCGGCGACTGGCGGTGCGTCGGCCCGGTCCTGTGGGTCCGCAACGACCCCCTCCTCGCCGGCGGCGCCCCAGCGTGAGCCCTCGCCCCGTCGGGGCTGGTGAGGTGGGCTCGGTCGGCGGCCGGACCTGATCGCGCGAGGCCGGGCCTGATCAGGTCACGCCCATGCCGAGCCAAGCCAAAGCCAAGCCAAGCCAAGCCAAGCCAAGGAGGATCCCACCCCGAGCAATCCGGACAAACCCCTTGCGGCCCCCCGCCCTCGGCGGCTCCGCCGCACGACGAGACACCACCTCGGCGGCTCCGCCCCACGACCGGCAACCACCTCGGCGGGTCCACCCCACGACGGGGCACCACTTCGGCGGGTCCACCCGCTGTGGGGGCCACCCTCGGCGGCTCCGCCCTACGACGGGCCTCCGCCGTCGGCGGGCCCACCCCACCACGGGCCGCCCCCTCGGTGGGGCCACCCTCAGTGGGTCCACCCCACAACTGGTCGCCACCCTCGGTGGGGCCACCCTCGGTGGGTCCACCCCACAACTGGTCGCCACCCTCGGTGGGGCCACCCTCGTGTGGCCGACCCTCGGTGGGGCAACCTCACGACGGGCCGCCGCCCTCGGCGGGTCCGCCCCATGACGGTCCGGTTCCGGGCCGCGACAAGGCCGGTGGGCGCCGTGTCCCCATCTGCGGCGTCCACCGGCCGCCGGTGTCAGCGCGGCTCGACCGCGAAGATCTCCAGGTCCCGGGGCGTGCCCTTCGCGCGGAACCAGCGTTTGCGGCGCACCTCGAAGCGCTCCGGGTCGAGCGCCTCCCGCACCGGGGCCGAGATCAGGACCTGCCCGCCGCCCGCGGCGTCCGCCACCCGCGCGGCCACGTTGACGTCCACGCCCAGGTAGTCGTGCCCCAGCTTGCGCGGCGTCCCGGCGTGCAGGCCCGCCCGCAGGCTCGGCCGGTGCCCGGAGATCTCCAGCTCGGCGACCCGCGCACACGCCTCGACCGCCGCCTCGACCCCGGCTTCCGGCTCGGCGAAGACCGCCATCAGGCCGTCGCCGAGGCGTTTCACCACACGGCCACCGCGGCGGGTGATCTCGGGCTCGCTCACGCGCCCGACCTCGCGCAGCAGGCGGAGCGCGGCGTCGTCCCCGGCTTCGAGCGCCCACGTCGAGAAGCCCACGAGGTCGGTGAACAGGATCGTGATTTCGGCAGTCTCGGTTGCGCGCCGGGAATCGGTGAACGCCTGCCACACCTGGACCGCGGTCAGGCCCAGCTCGCGGAGCACGCTCGGCTCCGGGTTGTCGGCCAGGGCGCGCGCCAGCCGGTGCGATGGGAGCCGACCGGCGGTGGACAGCGGGTCGCCCATCTCGCTGTCGCCGGGCGCGAGCCGCCGCACGAACCGCGCGGTGCGGAGCAGGCTCTCCCGCCGGTCGACCTCGCGCAACGCCTGGCCCAGCCTGCTGCGGCGGCCACCGGGGGCCTCGTCGGTCACCGGCCCAGAATAGAGTCCGACGATCATCCCCCGCGACGCGTCAGCAATCACCCCCACCTGCTACGGCGAACCACCACGGCCTCGCCCGTGACCAGGCGGCCAGGACAGCGACCCGCGATCCCACCACTCACCCAGCGGCCCACGATCACCCCCGCGACGCGTCAGCCGTCACCCTCCCCACCTGCTACGGCCAGCCACTACGGCCTCGCCGGTGACCAGGCGGCCAGGACA
>NZ_JAKGSD010000025.1:60873-63384 GCF_021654135.1 Amycolatopsis tucumanensis
CCACCACGGCCTCGCCGGTGACCAGGCGGCCAGGACAGCGACCCGCGATCCCACCAGTCACCCAGCGGCCCACGACCATCCCCCGTGACGCGTCAGCGGTCACCCTCGCCGCGGGCGGCGAGCGCCTCTCCCAGCTCGTCGGCGTGCCGCAGCGTCCGGACCAGGAACGGGACGGTCAACGCGACCACCGAGCGGTCCGCGCCGCGCGCCTTGGCCGCCTCCCGGACCTCGCCGGCGATGCCGGTCAGCGTCGCCACGGCCTGCAGCGTCAACCCGACCAGCAGCCCGAGCCGGTCCGGCCGCACCCCGAACCGCCGCAGCGGGTCAAGTCCACGCTCGATCGCGGTCACCAGGTCGTCGACGCGGGTCGTGACCGTCACCAGGTTCGCGGCGGCCAGCGCGGCGACGATCCGCAGGCACACCACGACCGCCGGCTCCAGCCCGAGCAGCCACCACTGCAACGCGAACACCACCGCGACGAGCAGCCCCAGCGACCGCAACAACCCCCAGCACCGCCGCCAGGACACCCGCGCCACGGCGTAACCGGCCACCGCGACCGCGCACAGCACCCCGAGCCACACCGGCGACCGCAACACGAAGATCACCACGGCGAGCGCCAGCAACACCAGGAACTTCACCCCCGCCGGGGTGCGGTGCAGGACGCTCGTGCCCGGCTCGTACCAGGCGTTCACGCGGTCAGCTTCCGGTACCAGGCCAGTGCCGGCCCGGGCGCGTCGTCCGCCACGACCCGGCCCGCGTCCAGCACCACGACCCGGTCGAAACCACCGAGCAGCTCCAGGTCGTGCGTCACCAGGACCACCTGCTGCGACAGCCCGGCCAGGGTCTCGGCGAACCGGCGCTTGTTGCGCAGGTCCAGCAGCGTCGTCGGCTCGTCGCAGACCAGGATGTCCGGCTCGAGCACCAGCATCGCGCACAGCGCCAGCAACTGCTTCTGCCCGCCGGACAGCTGGTGCGCCGGGTGGTCCACGTAGTCGCCGAGACCGTAGCGCGCCAGGACCTCCGCGGCCCGCGCCGCGCGCTCCGATTTGGACAGCCCACTGCGGCGCAGCGAGAACGCGACGTCCTCACCGGCGGTGGGCATCACGATCTGGCTGTCCGGGTTGGTGAACAAGAACCCGACCCGCTTGCGCACCGCCCGGCCCTCGCGCACCGGGTCCAGCCCGTCGACCAGCACGCGGCCTTCCGTGGGGGCCACCAGTCCGTTGATCGTGCGCGCCAGCGTGGACTTGCCGGAACCGTTGGCGCCCACGAAAGCCACCCGCCGCTCCGGGATGCGCAAGTCCACATCGGACAGCACGACCCGCGAGCCGTACGCGTGCCCGACGCCCTCGAACTCGATCATCCCGTCTCCCACCTCGTCGCCACACCCACACCGCCGCCGGCGGACAGCGCGGCCAGACCGCACGACCCGGTCCGCCGCCGCACCAGTGTGCCGAACAGCCGCACGACCAGCACGGCGCCCGACGCTCCCCACGGGTGACCCAGCGCGATGGCCCCGCCGTCCGGGCTCACGACCTCCTCGTCGATCCCCGCCGCGTCCAGGCACGCCAGCGCCTGCCCGGCGAACGCCTCGTTGAACTCGACCACGTCCGGCCGCCGGTCCAGCACACGCCGCATGGCGGGCACCGCGCCGAGGCCGAGCCGGTTCGGGTCCACCGCCGAGGTCGCCGACGCGGCCAGCCGCAGCCCCGGCACCCCCAGCCGCCGCTGCACCCGCTCGCTCACGATCAGCACCGCCGCCGCGCCGTCGTTGATCCCGCACGAGTTCGCCGCCGTCGCGGTGCCGTCCGGGGTGAACGCGGGCCGGAACCGGGCCAGCCGCGCCTCGGTGAAGCCGTCGCGCGGCCGCTCGTCACGCACCACCCCAGCCACCGGCACGATCTCGGCGTCGAACCGGCCCGCCCGCTGCGCCGCGACCGCGCGGGCGTGGCTGCGGGCGGCGAAAGCGTCCTGCCGCTGCCGCGAGATTCCGGCCTCCGCGGCGACCAGGTCGGCCGCCGGACCCATGTCCGGATCGCCGATCTCCGCCGGCGCGAACGGCGCCCGCGTGTAGAACTCGCCCGGCTCGCTGCTGCCGTCCACCCGCCAGGCGCGGAACGGCGCGGTCGACGCGCTCTCCACCCCGCCCGCGAGGAACACTTCTCCCTCACCGGCGCGGATCATCGCCGCCGCGAGGGTGATGGCGGCCAGACCGCTCGCGCACTGCCGGTCGACGGTCACCCCAGGCACCGCGAGGCCCGCCCGCAACGCGGCGACCCGCGCGGGGTTCCCGCCCGGCCCGAACACGTTCCCCAGCACCACGTCATCCACAGTGGACAGACCGGCGTCGTCGAGGGCGGCCCGCAGCACAGGCGCGGCGAGCTGGTCCACCGGCACCCCGCGCAGGGCGCCGAAGGCGTTGCCGATGGCAGTCCGCCGCGCGGCGATCACGACGGGGGTGGTCACGGCAACTCCACGGACAGAGTCCCGAGCCGCGCGGCGGCGAGCGCA
>NZ_JAKGSD010000025.1:63481-120574 GCF_021654135.1 Amycolatopsis tucumanensis
GAGTTCCGAGCCGCGCGGCGGCGAGCGCACCAGCACGGCACGCGGCGATCACGACAGGGGTGGTCACGGCAACTCCACGGACAGAGTTCCGAGCCGCGCGGCGGCGAGCGCACCAGCACGGCACGCGGCGATCACGACAGACAGGGTCATGCCAGTGGCTCCGTGGGCAAGGCCCCGCTCGCGACCCGCGGCGAGGGGCACGCCGGCGTGGCGCGCGGCAATTGGGCCGGGGGTGGTCCGGCAGCTGATTGTGAGCACGGCCCCGCCAACGACCCGCGCGGCAACGAGCACACCAGCACGGCACGCGGCCATCAGAACAGTCACCTCAACGGCTCCACGGGCAGCGTCCCATCCGCCAGCCGCGCGGCGACCGACGCCCGGGCCGGCTTGCCGGACGGCGTGCGGGGCAGCGATTCGACCATCAGCCACCGCCGCGGGCGGTTCGCGGGTGACAGCCGGTTCCGGGCGACCGCCCGCAGCTCGCGCAGCCGGGGCGAGCCCTCCACCACCGCGGTCACCAGCTCGCCCAGGCGGGGGTGCGGGGTGCCGGTGACCAGCACGTCCACCACCCCGGGCGCGGTCCGCAGCACGGCCTCGACCTCCTCGGCCGGCACGAGCCGTCCGCCGCTGGACACCGAGGCTCCCGATCGGCCCCGCACGATCAGCGCGCCGGACGCGTCGAACTCGACCAGGTCGCCCACCGTCGTCCAGTCGCCCGCCGCGCGCAAATCGCCGTCGTGGAGCTGTCCGGCGCAGGCCAACCGCGACCGCACCCACAGCACCCCGTCGCGCACGTCCAGCTCCACCCCGGGCACCGGCCGCAGTCCCCCGCCGCCGCGCCGGATCGCGATCAGCGAGTGCTCCGCCGAGCCGTAGTACTCGATCAGCTCCGCCTCCGGCAGCACCCGCGCGAAGCGGTCGCGCAGTTCATCGCCGACGTGCGCCCCGCCGCACACCACCGTCCGCAACGCGCACCGCCCGCCGCGCCGCTCCAGCACCGCGAGCAGCGCGGACAGCATCGCCGGCACCAGGTGCACGGTGGCGGCCTCCGTCCGGGCCGCGGCCTCGGCGTCCCAGCGCGGCAGGGTGACCACCGGCCGCCCGCACCACCGCGCGTGCAGCGCGCCGAACAGGAACAACGACGAGCTCAGCGGCCCCGGGATCAGCACCGGCCCGGGCAGCGGGCCGAGCGCGGCGAAGCTGCGCAGCCACGAATCACGGGTGCGCACCAGGACCTTCGGGCTGCCGCTGCTGCCCGAGGTCGTCGGCAGGTAGAAGAACGTCTCCCCATCACCCGCCTGCTCGACCGGTCCGGCAGGCGGCGGCGCCGGTGCGGCGACCACCAGGTCCGGGCGAGCGTCGGCGAGCACGGCGGCCCGCTCGGCCGGGGTCCAGGCCGGCTCGATCACCAGGGACGCGGCACCCAGCAGGTCCGCGCCGAGGAACCACGGGAGCACGTCGGGCACGTCGAGGGCGACCCGCGAGCCTTCGCCGATCCCGCGCCCGGCGAGCCACCGGGCCGCGCCGTACGCCCGGCCGTCCGGGTCCATCACTCGCTCCGCGACGCCGATCCCACGAGCTTGCCGGGCAGCGCGCGGTGCACGACGGCGCCGATCAGGGCGACCGCGACGACCTTGGCCGCGTCGCCGGGCAGGAACACCAGCGACTGCACGGCGGCGGCGCCCAGGTCGCCGGTGTAGATGCCGAGGTAGGTGATGCCGAAGACGTAGTCGATGACCACACCGGCCGCGGCGGCGAGCAGCAGCACCGGCACGTTGGGGCGCTTCAGCCGCGCCACGATCAGGCCCACCACCAGCGCCGAGAAGATCCAGCCGATCAGGAACCCGCCGCTGGGCCCGATGAACGGCGCGATCCCGCCGCGGCCGCCGGACAGCAGCGGCAGGCCGATCGCGGTGAGCGCCAGGAACAACACGACCGACGCGGTGCCGCGGCGCGCCCCCAGCACGCAGCCGGCCAGCAGCGGGCCGGCGTTCTGGAGCACGATCGGCACGCCGGAGCCGCCGACGTAAAGGCCGGGGAAGAGCCCGAGCACGGCGATGAACGCGGCGAAGACGACGGTGCGGGCGAGGTCACCTGCGGGAAGGGCGGGGCGGGACACGCGGGAACGGTAACCCGTGCCCCGCCGCGGCGGGAAAGACGCAGGTCACATTCAGCTGTGATCCATGCGGTGGAACACGATCTCCCGCACGAACAACAGCACCGCGGCGGCCACCGGGATGGCGACCAGCGCGCCGACGATGCCGAGCAGCACCCCGCCCAGCACCACCGCGACGACCGTGACCAGCGCGGGCACGTCGACGAACCGGCCGATGATCTTCGGGGTCAGCAGGTAGTCCTCGACGAACCGGTAGACGATGAAGAACCCGACGGTGGCCAGGCACACCGGCCAGGACACGGTCAGCGCGGCCAGGCTCACCACGACCCCGGCGATGATCGCGCCGATCACCGGGATCAGGTCGAGCACCGCGAGCAGCAGCGCCAGCAGCACCGGGTACGGGATGCCGAAGATCGTGAACCAGATGAACCCCAGCACCCCGGCGATGATCGAGATGACCACGTTGCCCAGCACGTAGGAGCCGACCTTGGCGAAGATCTCGTCGCCGATGAGGATCGCGCGCGGACGCCGGGTGTGCGGGACGAAGCGGTAGATCGTGGCGCGCAGCCGCGGGAAGTCGGCGAGGAAGTAGATCGTCAGGACCAGCACGATCAGCGTGTCGGTGAGCGTGCCCAGCACCGCGCGGCCGCTGCCGAGCAGCCCGTTGACCAGGGCCGGGTTCGGGTCGCTGAACGTGCTCTGCAGTCGTTGCTGCAGGTCGAACCGCGCGCTGACCTGGCCGAGCCACGAGCTGCGGTCGCCCAGCCGCGCCAGGTACTCCGGCGCCTGGTCGATGAACCGCACGGCCTGGTCGACCAGCGGCGGGATGAGCGCGGCGAAGAACCCGGCGGCCAGGCCCAGCCCGCCGACCACGATCACCGTGACCGCGAGCGCCCGCGGCAGGCCGCGCCGGACCAGCCAGGACGCGAGCGGTTCCAGGCCGATCGCGGCGAACAGGGCCACACCGATGAGCACGAGCGTGCCGCTGGCGATGAACAGGAACCAGACGGCGCCCGCCGTGACGGCCGCCCCGGCCGCCGCGGCCATACCCATGAAGAACGGCGAGCGCTTGTTCATCGGTTTGCCGGGCGGGCCCAGCGGGCGGTCCTCGCTGCTGATGCGCTCGGCCACGGCTTCGGCGTCGGCGACCGGGCCGGTGATGGCGTCACGAGGCTGGCCGACCAGTTCGTCTGGCCCCTCCGCATCCGCAGGTGACGCCGCCACGCTGGGCGAGTAACCCGGGACGGGGGTGGTGAAACAGGGCTGGCTTCGACGGGCATTGACATCTAACATGTCAGTTGTGGAACGAGTGCGGCGGACGTTGCTGCGGGAAACCGCGCACCAGGTCATCCGGGACGCGATCGTGCGTGGCGATCTCGCGCCGGGCAGCGTGGTGCGCGACGCCGACCTGGCCGAGGAGCTGGGCCTGTCCCGGGCGCCGGTGCGTGACGCGCTGGCCCGGCTGGCCGACGAGGGCCTGATCGAGACCAAGCCGCAGAGCCACACGCGGGTCACGCCCCTGCTGTCACGGGACGTCCGCGACGCGGCGGCGGTGGTGCGGGCGATGCACGAGCTGGCCGCGCGCACGGCGGTCCCGCGGCTGAGCGACGCGGACTGCGACGCGATGGCGGCGGCCAACGACCGCTTCGCCGCCGCGGCCCGCGCCGGGGACGTCGACGGGGCCCTGCGCGCGGACGACGAACTGCACGACGTGCTGGTCCGCGCCGGCGGCAACCGGGCCGTCGCCGCGACGATCGACCGCTACACGCCGCTGATCCGCCGCCTGGAGCGAATCCGGTTCGGCGAAGGCGCCGGGCACCAGTCCGCGGAGCTGCACGAGCGGCTCATCGAGGCCTGCCGCGCCCGCGACGCCGCCACGGTCACCGCGGTGACCACCGAGATCTGGCGGGAACTGGAGGACCTCGCCGACTGACCACCCGGCCGACGGCGCGAGCGCCGAGCATCCCCGAACACGGCAAGAACCGCACTCCCCGCCGCCCGGAGCCATCCGCGAGCCCGCTCGGCACCGCCGACGCCAACCCTGATTGGAGCCCCCATGTCCCTGGACGACTTCGAGCGCTATCCGCTGCTCTTCGGCCCCTCGCCGGTGCACCGGCTGGACCGGCTGACCGCCCACCTCGGCGGGGCCGAGGTGTGGGCGAAGCGCGAGGACTGCAACTCCGGCATCGCGTTCGGCGGGAACAAGACCCGCAAGCTGGAGTACCTCGTCGCGGACGCGATCGCCCAGGGGTGCGACACCCTCGTGTCCATCGGCGGCGTCCAGTCCAACCACACCCGCCAGGTCGCGGCCGTCGCGGCGCGGGCCGGGCTCAAGTGCGTGCTGGTGCAGGAGAGCTGGGTCGACTGGCCGGACGCCGTCTACGACAAGGTCGGCAACATCCTGATCAGCCGACTGGCCGGCGCCGAAGTGCGGCTGGTCAAGGCGGGCTTCGGCATCGGGTTCAAGGAGAGCTGGGAGCAGGCCCTCGACGAGATCCGCGAGCGCGGCGGCAAGCCGTACGCGATCCCGGCCGGCGCGTCCGACCACCGCCTGGGCGGGCTCGGCTTCGCCCGGTGGGCCGCCGAGGTCGCCGAGCAGGAGCGCGAGCTGGGCGTGCACTTCGACACGATCATCGTGTGCTCGGTCACCGGCTCCACGCAGGCCGGGATGATCGCCGGGTTCGCCGCGCTGGACGAGGACCGGCCGCGCCGCGTCCTCGGCATCGACGGCTCCGCCAAGCCGAAGGAGACCCGCGACCAGATCGCGCGCATCGCCCGGAACACCGCGTCGCTGCTCGGCGTCGAGCGGGAGCTGGACGTCGAGCTGGACGAGCGCTACCACGCCGGCATCTACGGCATCCCCGACGAGCAGACCCTGGATGCGATGAAGGTCGCCGCCCGCACCGAGGGCATGGTCACCGACCCGGTGTACGAGGGCAAGTCGATGGCCGGGCTGATCGACCTGGTGTCGCGCAAGGAGATCCCGGCCGGCTCGACCGTGCTGTACGCGCACCTCGGCGGCCAGCCCGCGCTCAACGGCTACAGCGCGCTGTTCAGCTGACGGCGAGGGCGCCCGGCCACGCGGCCGGGCGCCCTCCCCTCACTTCTCGCTGCTGAAGGCGGCGTCGAAGGCCGCCGACGGCTTGTCCCACAGCAGGTTGCGGATGAAGCCGACCGCTTCCTCCGCCCCGCGCAGGCGGTCCATGCCGGCGTCCTCCCACTCCACCGAGATCGGCCCGCGGTAGCCGATCGCGTTGAGGGCGCGGAAGCACTCCTCCCACGGCACGTCGCCGTGGCCGGTGGACACGAAGTCCCAGCCGCGGCGCGCGTCGGCCCACGCCAGGTGCGAACCGAGCCGCCCGTTGCGGCCGTCGAACCGCTTCTTCGTGTCCTTGCAGTCGACGTGGTAGATCCGGTCGGCGAAGTCCAGGATGAACCCGACCGGGTCCAGGTCCTGCCACACGAAGTGCGACGGGTCCCAGTTCAGCCCGAACGCCGCCCGGTTGCCCACGGCCTCCAGGGCGCGGCGAGTGGTCCAGTAGTCGTAGGCGATCTCCGACGGGTGCACCTCGTGCGCGAACCGCACGCCGACCTCGTCGAACACGTCGAGGATCGGGTTCCAGCGGGCGGCGAAGTCGGCGTACCCGTCTTCGATGACCTCCTGCGACACCGGCGGGAACATCGCCACGTACTTCCAGATCTTCGACCCGGTGAAGCCGATGACGGTGTCCACGCCGAGCTTCGCCGCGGCGCGGGCGGTGTCGGCCATCTCCGCGGCGGCCCGCTGCCGCACGCCTTCGGGCTCGCCGTCGCCCCAGACGCGGGCGGGCAGGATGTTGCGGTGCCGCTCGTCGATCGGGTCGTCGCACACCGCCTGCCCGACCAGGTGGTTCGAGATCGCCCACACCTTGAGGCCGTAGGACTCCAGGATCTTGTGCCGACCCGCCACGTAGTCGTCCTCCGCGAGCGCGCGGTCGACCTCGAAGTGGTCGCCGCTGCACGCGATCTCCAGCCCGTCGTAGCCCCACTGCGACGCGAGCCGGCACACCTCCTCGAACGGCAGATCGGCCCACTGGCCGGTGAACAACGTGACCGGACGGCTCATCGCCGGCTCCCTTCGCTCGCCTTCAGTCCTTGCACACTCAGCAGCAGGTCCCGGACGTCGGTGGCGGCCAGCCGCTCCCGCTCCGGCACACCCGCGTCCCCGCACAGCAGCACCGGCCCGTCGTCCGGCGAGTCCGGCAGCCGCCCGTGCGAGCCGCGCACCGGCGCCGGGTCCAGCGGCGTGGTCTTCATCGCGTACCGCAGGCCGGCCTTCTTGCGCACCAGGTTCAGCCCGGCCTTGGCCTTGGCCAGCGGGTCGGCCGGGTCGAAGAACAGCTCGGCCGGGTCGTACCCGGGCTTGCGGTGGATCTCCACGCCGCGTGCGAAGTCCGGCGCGCGGTCGTCGTCGAGCCAGTAGTAGTAGGTGAACCACGCGTCCGGCTCCGCGGTCACCACGAACTCGCCCGCCCGCGGGTGGTCGATGCCGTAGCGCGCCTGGGCCTGCCGGTCCAGCACTTCGTCCACACCGGACAGTCGCGTCAGCAGGTCCCGCACCCGCGGCAGGTCCGCCTCGTCGGCCACGTAGACGTGCGCGACCTGGTGGTCGGCGACGGCGAAGGCCCGCGAGGTCCACGGGTCGAGGTACTCCATGCCGTCCTGCGTGTAGACCTCCAGCAGGCCCTCGCGGCGCAGCAGCCGGTTGACGTCGACCGGCCGGTGCGCGTTGGTGATGCCGTACTCGCTCAGCGCCACGACCCCCACGCCGTCCGCCCTGGCCTGGTCGAGCAGCGGCGCGACGGACGCGTCCACCGCGCGGGCAGCCGCGATGGCCTGCGGCGAGTCCGGGCCGAACCGCTGCAGGTCGTAGTCCAGGTGCGGCAGGTACGCCAGCGTCAGGTCGGGCCGGTCCTCGCGCAGGATCGCCGAGGTGGCCCCGACGATCCAGTCGGTGGACGCGATCGACGCGGTCGGGCCCCAGTACTGGAACAGCGGGAACTCGCCCAGCCGCGAGGTGAGCCGGTCGTGCAGCTGCGGCGGCCGGGTGTAGCAGTCCGGGGCCTTCTTGCCGTCGGCGTAGTAGATCGGCCGGGGCGTGACGGTGAAGTCGGTGGTCGCGCCCATCGCGTACCACCAGCACACGTTGGCCGCGCGGTACCCGGGGTGCTCGGCCCGCGCGGTCTCCCACAGCTTCTCGCCCTCGACCAGCTTGTTGTGCTGGCGCCACAGGAAGACCTCGCCGAGCTCGCGGAAGTACCAGCCGTTGCCGACGATGCCGTGCTCGCTGGGCATCCGCCCGGTCAGGAACGTGGACTGGACGCTGCAGGTCACCGCGGGCAGCACGGTGTCCAGCTGCGCCTGCCAGCCCTGCTGCCCCAGCTTCGCCACGTTCGGCATGTGCTTGAGCAGCCGCGGGGTCATCCCCACGACGTCGAGCACCAGGAGCGGTTTCACTTCGATGCCACCAATCCCGCGGCGAAGGACAGTTCCGCCGCGATCCCGCCGATGAGGTCCTGGCGGTGTGCCTCGGGCAGCACCGTCCAGGTGTAGGTTTCCACTTCCAGGTGCGCCGGCTTCGGCGGCAGCGCGGCGAGGGCCTGCGACAGCACCTCGGTGGTCGAGGACAGCGGCGCCGCCGGGGTCGCGTGCAGCGGCACGTGGAAGTGGACGCGCCACGGCCCCTCCCCCGGCAGGTCCGCGAACGCCTCGCCCAGGTCGTCGGCCTTGCGGACGTCGCCGCCGGACGATTCCCGGGTCTGGTGCAGGTACCGCGGCTCGTCGAACGCGGCCAGCGCCTCCCGGGCCGCCGGGTCGCGCGGGTTCGGCACGTGCAGGGCCGCCGACATCTGGACCTTGACCACGTCGAGCCCGGCCGCGGTGATCTCGGCGACCGCGCCGGCCGGGTCGGCGAAGGACACCGCCAGGTGGCAGGTGTCCAGGCACAGCCCGACGTGCGCGGGGTCGACGCGCCCGGCGAGCCAGGACACGGCGTCGTGCACGGTGTCCAGGACGCAGCCGGGTTCCGGCTCGACGGCGAGCCGGATCGTGCGGTCCTGGGCGCGCAGCGCGGCGGTCACCTCGTCGAGCAACCGCTGGGCCGCCGCGTCGTCCTCCGGCGTCCACGGCTCGCGCCAGCCCAGCGGCAGCGTGGAGATGCTGCCGAACGCGGCGTCGTCGGGCAGCAGCCCGGACAGCACTGTCGCGCAGTTCAGCGTGTACTCCGCGCGTGCCCGGTCGGTCCACCGTGGACGGTAGACCTTCTGCTTGACCACCGGATCGTGGAACCCGCCGTACGGGAACGCGTTGAGCGTCACCACTTCCAGCCCGCGGGCGTCCAGTTCGGCACGCAACCGCTTGCGCTCGCCCGGATCGGCGGCCAGCGCCGACGCCACGTCGGCGGCCAGCCACAGCCCGAGCCCGAGCCGGTCGGCGCCGAGCCGCTCCCGCACCGGCAGGGCGTAGGAGCCGAGCTGGCCGAGGACCCCCGCGAGGTCCTCGGCCGGATGGACGTTGGTGCAGTAGGACAGGGGCGTCACGCGACCGCCTCGTCCCGCCCGCCGCGCAACACGGAGTTGCCCTCGAAGGTCTCCTTGGCCGCGCTGAAACCGGGCAGCTCGTCGAGGACCAGCCGCCCGCTCTGGCCGTAGAAGGCGACCGGGTTGTCCCACAGCACGGTGTCCACATCGGACTCGGTGAACCCGCCGCCGAGCATCGCCAGGCCGGTCTTGTGGACCTTCAGCGGGTCCGACCGGCCCCAGTCGGCGGCGGAGTTGACCAGCATCTTCTCCGTGCCGTGCTCGCGCAGGATCGCGACCATGCGCTGCTCGTCCATCTTGGTGTCCGGGTAGATGGAAAAGCCCATCCAGGCGCCGGACTCCTTGACCAGGCCGACGGTGACCTCGTTGAGGTGGTCGACGACGACCCGCTCCGGCGCGATGCCGGACTCGGCCACCACGGCGAGGGTGCGCTTGGTGCCTTCCAGCTTGTCCCGGTGCGGGGTGTGCACGAGCACCGGCAGGTCGTGCTCCTTCGCCATCTCCAGCTGGCGGGCGAAGGCGTCGTCCTCGGCCGGGGTCATCGAGTCGTAGCCGACCTCGCCGACCGCGACCACGCCGTCCTTGGCGAGGTAGCGGGGCAGCACGTCGAGCACCGGCGTGCAGCGCGGGTCGTTGGCCTCCTTGGGGTTCAGCGCGATGGTGCAGTGGTGGCGGATGCCGAACTGCGCGGCACGGAAGCGTTCCCAGCCGATCAGCCCGTCGAAGTAGTCGGTGAACGACGACACGCCGGTGCGCGGCTGGCCGAGCCAGAACGCGGGCTCGACCAGTGCCCGCACGCCGGCGGCGTACATGGCCTCGTAGTCGTCGGTGGTGCGGGAGGTCATGTGGATGTGCGGATCGAACAGGCGCATCAGGGTGTCTCTTCCAGGAAGCGGAGTGCGTCGGCGGGGACGGCGCGGCCGGCGGCCCTGCGCTCCCCCGCGTAGTCGGTGATCATGCGGCGCAGCTCGTCGTCGGCCCGCCGGTCCAGCTCGGCGACCGCGGCCAGCGGGATGCCGGTGAACAGGCACTTCAGCACGCCGTGGCGCCAGCCGTGCTGGTCGAGGTGGCGGGCGGCGAACGGGCCGAGCGCGGCCGCGATCAGGCCGGTGTCGTTGCTGCGCAGGGCGTCGCGGACCAGTTCGAGACCGGTGGCGACCGCCTTGTCGCCGACCGCGGACAGCGCCCGCAGCACGCCCCGCCGCTCGGCGCCGTCGCCGTAGCGGTAGAGGTCGGCCAGCTCGGTCGCGAACTCCCCGGCGGGCAGCGCCGCGGCGAGCGTGGTCAGCAGCCGGGTCCGGGCCAGGTCGTCGGCGGTGCCGTGGACCAGGCCGTCCGGATCGGAGCCCGGGTGCAGCGGCCCCCGGCCGACGTGCCGTCCGGCCGCCGGGAACAGGGTCCGCACTGCCGTCGGTTCATCGGTGATGCGCCGTTGCGCCTCGCCCAGCCAGGACTGGTCGAGCCGCGCGGCCCGCAACGCGGTCAGCGCGGCGCGGGCGACCTGTGGCGCGGCGTGGCTGTGCCGGGGCAGCTCGACCGCGGCCACCCCGGTGTAGCCGATCTCGTCCAGCGCGGCGAGCGTGGCGGGCAGGTCCAGCTGCCCGTCGCCGAACTCGAGGTGCTCGTGCACCCCCGGCCGCATGTCGTCCAGCTGCACGTTGACCAGCAGCCCCTTGGCCTGCCGGATGCAGGCGGCCGCGTCCTGCGGCTCCACGGCGACGCAGTGCCCGACGTCGAGGGTGATCCCGAGCCCATCCGGATCCCCCAGTTCGCCGCGCAGCCGCAGCGCGTCGGACAGCGTTTCCACGAGCATCCCGGGTTCCGGTTCGAGGCCGAGGCGGACACCGCGCCGGTCCGCCTCGGCCAGCACCGCGGGCATCCGCGACCGCAGCCGCTCCCACGCGATCGTCTCGTCCACAGTGGACACCCCGGACCAGAACGACACGCAGTCGGCGCCCAGTCCCTCCGCGACCCGGATCGCCCGCGCCAGGAAGTCCAGCCGCTTGTCCGCGTTCTCGCTGACCAGGGTCGGTTCGTGCTTGTGCCACGGGTCGAGCAGGAACCGCGCTCCGGTCTCCACGACGCAGCGCAGGCCCAGCTCGCCCAGCCGGGTCGCGACCCGGTCCACGCGCGCGGACAGGTCCTCGGCGTACGGGTCGAGGTGCTGGTGGTCCAGCGTCAGCGCGACCGAGGTGTAGCCCAGGTCGGCGATGATCGCCAGCGCGTCGTCGAGCCGGTGGTTGGCGAACCCGTTGGTGCCGTAGCCGAGGTGGTAGCCGCTCATGTCGGGCTCACCTTCCGGCCGAGCCGCTTGGCCAGCGGCAGCGCCAGTGCGACCAGGCCCGCGCCGAGCACGCCGCCGCGCCGGGCCGCGAGCGCGGCCTGCAACGGGACCATGCCGTGGATGCCCGCGGCCGTCGCCGTGCGGACCACGGCCGCGGTCGGCTTGCGCACTGCCGCGTACTGCTTCGACCCGACGCTCACGCCGTACCCGGCGGCCGCGGCCAGCGCCGCCACCCGGTGCCCGGCCGCGCCACCGCGCCCGGAGACTGCCGCGGCGGCCGACGCCGAGGTCAGCGCGAGCGCGCCCGCCGCCCGTGCGGGCGACGCGCCGTGCACCTCGCCTGCCGACAACGCGGTGACCCCGAGCGTGTGCCCGCCGAGCACCGCGGCCGGGACCAGCGCCTTCGCCGCGCCCGAGCGGCCCGCGCCGAGCAGCACGTCCAGCGAGCGGCACAGCGCCATCGCGGCCGGCGCGAGCGGGGTCTTCTTGAGCACGGTGTCGTAGGCCCACACCGCCGCCGCCAGCGGCGCGGCGACCTTGAGCGCGTCGCGGCCACCGGCGACCGCGGCCAGCCCGAGGCCCGCGCCGGTCAGCCCGGCAGCCACGCCGAGCGCGCGCTGCGGGCTGATCCGGCCGGACGGGATCGGCCGCTCCGGGCGCTCGACCGCGTCCAGTTCCCGGTCGGCCCAGTCGTTGAGCGCCATGCCGGACCAGTAGATCGCCACCGAGGCCAGCGGCAGCGCGAGCCGCCGGCCCCGCAACGGACGACCGGCCGCGGCGGCGCCCGCGACGGTGTCGCCGAGGACGCTCAGCGCGGCCGGTGCCCGCACGAGCTGCACGTACGGGTTCACTTCTGCCGTCCCAGCGACGCCGCCCACTCGGCCAGGACCCGCGCCTGCTCGGCGAAGCGGTGCTCGCCGGTGCCGACCGGGTCCTTGAAGAAGAACGCCAGCTGCCCCAGCGGCCCGGTCTCGCCCGCCCGGTACGCGGCCGCGGTCAGCCGCGCCAGGTCCAGCACCAGCGGCGCGGCCAGTGCCGAGTCGTAGCCGGTCCAGGTGAACTGCAGGGTCATCCGCGCGCCCAGGAAGCCCTCGAAGGACACGTGGTCCCACGCCGTCTTCTGCTCGCCCAGGTCCGGCACGTGGTCGATGTGCAGCGGCGCCACCACGTCGTCGCCGAGCAGGGCCGCCAGCCCGCGGGCCTTGGACTCCAGCTTGCCCGCCGCCTTCACCGGGTCGGCCAGGGTGGCGCCGTCGCCGCCGCCGAGCAGGTTGGTGCCCGACCACGACCGCACCTTCAGCGCCCGCGCCGCGAACATCGGCGCCAGCACCGATCGCAGCAGCGTCTCACCGGTCTTGCCGTCCGATCCGGCGTAGGGCAGCCCCTGCCGCCGGGCGAATTCGGTGAGCGCGGGCAACCGGATGCCCGTCGACGGCGTGAAGTCCACGAAGGGGCACCCCGCCGACACCGCCGCGAACGCCGCCAGCGAGCTGCCGGGCAGCACCTCCCGGCCGGGCTCGTCCATCGCCGCCACGAGCGCGTCGAGGTCGTGGTGCTCCGGCGCGTCCGCGGTTGGGGGTTCCGTGGACGAGACGTTGATCACCACGACGGCCGACAGGCCGTGCCGGGTGCGGAACTCGCGCAGGTCGTCGGCCATCCGCGCGGCGGTCTCGGCCTGCGTGCGCCCGGCGGGCACCGGGCGCAGGTCGGCCTCGACGGCACGCAGGCCGTCGCGGATGGCCGGCAGCAGGCCGGCGGGGAGCAGCCCGCCCGCGGTGAGCTGCTCCGCCTTCTTCTCCAGTGGCGTGTCCACCAGGTCGTGCCCGCCGACGACGAGCTCGTCCCAGCCCGGCAGCACGCCGGGCGCCACGTCGAGCCGCTCGGTCACACAGCCGTCCGGCCCGGTCAGGCCGGACCGCATCGCGAGCAGCCCGCTGATCGCCGTGGTGGCCACCGAGCCACGCGCGCCGACCAGCCACAATCCAGTTCTCTCAGGCATCGATCACCCTTTCGGTCGACATTGATACGCCGACCCAGGACGTTCCGTTGCCCGCGCTCTCCTCCACCGCGTGCAGCACCCGCTGGACCTGCAGGCCGTCGTCGAACCCCGGTTCGGGGTCGCGCTGCTCGCCGATGGCGGTGAGGAAGTCGGCGATCTCGTGGGTGAAGGTGTGCTCGTACCCCAGCAGGTGCCCCGGCGGCCACCACGCCCCGACGTAGGGGTGGTCCGGCTCGGTCACCAGGATCCGCCGGAAACCCGCCTCGGCCGGGTCGTCGTCGCCGTCGTAGAAGGACAGCTCGTTCATCGACTCGAAGTCGAAGGCCAGGCTGCCCCGCGACCCGTTGATCTCCAGCCGCAGCGCGTTCTTGCGGCCCAGCGCGAACCGGGTGGCCTCGAAGGTGGCGACCGCGCCGCCGGCGAACCGCGCCAGGAAGACCGCGCAGTCGTCCACGTCGACCTCGCCCAGCGCGCTGCCCGGCTCCCCGGACAGCGGCCGCTCCCGCACGAACGTCTCGGTCATCGCCGAGACGCCGCTGATCCGGTCGCCGAGGACGAACTGGGCGGTGTCCACCGCGTGCGCGGCGATGTCGCCGAGCGCGCCGGACCCGGCCTTGTCCCGCCGCAGCCGCCAGGTCATCGGCGTGGCCGGGTCGGCCAGCCAGTCCTGCAGGTAGGCCGCCCGCACCTGGCGGATCGTGCCCAGCCTGCCCTCGGCGACCATCTTGCGGGCCAGCGCGATCGCGGGCACCCGCCGGTAGTTGAACCCGACCATCGCCCGCTGCCCGTTGGCCGCCGCGCGCTCGGCGGCCGCCGCCATCTCCTCGGCCTCGGCGACCGAGTTGGCCAGCGGTTTCTCGCACAGCACGTGCTTGCCCGCGGCGAGGGCGGCCAGCGCGATCTCGGCGTGCGAGTCGCCCGGCGTGCAGATGTCGACGATGCCGACGTCGTCACGCGCGACCAGGGTGGCCCAGTCGGTCTCGACGTCCGGCCAGCCCTGCTTGGCGGCGGCGGCCTTCGTGCGCTCCGGGTCGCGGCCGCCGAGGACGGCCAGCCGCGGCACCAGTGGCACGTCGAAGAACCGGTGGACCGAGCGCCAGGCGTGGGCGTGGACGGCGCCCATGAAGGCGTGCCCGACCATGCCCACCCCGATGGAGGCGCCCACGGGATCAGGAGTCGAAGGCGACATCGGCATAGGAATCGACGTTCTCCTTGGTCACCACGGCCGAGTAGGTCGTGACGTTCGCGGGGATCTCGTGCTCGGCGAGGTCGCCGATGCCCTTGGCCTGGCCGAGCAGCCGGGCCAGGGCGATCGCCGACGACGCCATCGACGGGCTGTAGAGCACGGTCGCCTTGATGACGCTGCTGTCGGCCTTGATCAGGTCCATCATGTTGCGCGAGCCCGCGCCGCCGACCATGAAGAACTCGTTGCGGCGCGCGTTGTCGATCGCCGCCAGCACGCCGATGCCCTGGTCGTCGTCGTGGTTCCACAGCGCGTCGAGCTTGCTCGCCGACTGCAGCAGGTTCGACGTCATCTGCTCGCCGCTCTCCGGCGTGAACTGCGCGGACACCCGGGGGCCGACGGCGAAGCCGTGCTTGGCCAGCGCGTCCCGGAAGCCCTGGCTGCGCTCCTGGGTCAGCGGCAGCGAGTCGATGCCGGCGACCTCGCCGATCACCGGGCTGGCCACGCCCTTCTTCTTCAGCTCGCCCGCGATGTAGTTGCCCGCGTTGACGCCCATCCGGTAGTTGTCGCCGCCGATCCAGGTGCGGTAGGCCAGCGGTGTGTCGAACACGCGGTCCACGTTGACCACCGGGATGCCGGCGTCCATGGCCTGCTGACCGACCTGCGTCAGCGCCTTGCCGTCGAAGGGCAGGATCACCAGGACGCCGACCTTCTGGTTGATCAGCGTCTCGACCTGGGCGATCTGCTGGTTGACGTCGTTGGTGCCCTCGGTGGCGGTGAAGGTGACGTCGGAGAACTGGCCGGCCTGCGCGCGGGCGTTCTTGGTCATCGCCGCCATCCAGCCGTGGTCGGCGGCGGGCGCGGAGAAGCCGATGGTGACCTGCTTGCCGGGCTGGGAGTTCTGGCCCGCGTTGCCCGCGACGGCCTGCGGGGCCGACTGCGGCGACTCGTTGGAGGTGCAGGCGGCCAGCAGGGCGCCGGCGCCGACGGCCGCGCCACCGGTGAGGAAGCGGCGGCGGGCGAGGGAGGATGGTCCGGACATGGCGAGCTCCAGTGATCGTCGTCGGGGTGTTCGGGGTTCGTCTTTCCTAAGTGGACTTGCGGGCGCGGTTGGTGCGGAACTGCAGCAGGACGGCCAGGACGATGATCGCGCCCTTGGCGATGTTCTGGATGTCGGTGTCGAGGTTGTTGAGCGTGAAGATGTTGCCCAGCACCGTGAAGATCAGGACGCCGATGAGCGTGCCGATGAGGGTGCCGCGGCCGCCGGTGAGCAGGGTGCCGCCGATGACGACCGCGGCGATCGCGTCCAGCTCGTAGTAGAGGCCGTTGGTGGAGGCGCCCGAGGTGGTGCGCGCCACCACCATGAGCGCCGCGATGCCGCAGCACAGCCCGGCCACGCCGTAGACGAGCGCGGTGTGCCGCTTGACGTTGATGCCTGCCAGGCGCGCGGCCTCGGTGTTGCCGCCGACGGCGAACGTGCGGCGGCCGAACGTGGTGCGGTTGAGCAGGACCCACCCGACCACGAACACCAGGGCGAACATCCAGATCAGCACCGGGATGCCGAGGAAGTCGCCGCGGAAGAAGTTCAGGAAACCGGTCTCCCGCACGACCTGCGTCTGGCGGCCGCTGATCCGCTCGGCGAGCCCGCGCGCCGAGGCGTACATCGCCAGCGTCGCGATGAACGGCACCACTCTGCCGTAGGACACCAGCACACCGTTGATCAGCCCGCAGCCGAGCCCGACCGCGAGCGCGCAGATCACCATCACCACCGGGCCGTAGGCCTGCGTCGCCAGCGTCGTCGCCCACACGCTGGACAGCGCCACGATCGAGCCGACGGACAGGTCGATGCCGCCGCTGATGATCACGAACGTCATGCCGACGCTGACCACGCCGATCGCGGCCGCGAGCCGCAGGATGGTGGACAGGTTGCCCTCGGTGAAGAACGCGTCCGGCCTGGTCAGCCAGCCCACCAGGCACAGCAGGACGAACACCCCGAACAACCCGGCCAGCCGGACGTCCACCGGGAACCGGCCGCGCGCGGCCTTCGGGGCCGGCGGCGCGGCCCGGGGTGGCGGGGCCTGCGTGGCCTCGGGCAACACCGACGAGGAGTCCTTCGTCATGCCGCACTTCCCTCCATCACCAGATTCAGCACGTCTGCTTCGGTCAGCTCGCTCGCGGGCGCCTCGCGGACCACGTGGCCCTCCCGCATCACGAGCACGCGGTCGGCGAGCCCGAGCACCTCGGGCATCTCGCTGGAGACCAGCACGAGCCCGACCCCGGCCGCGGCGAGCTCGCGGATCAGCCGGTAGAGCTCGGCCCGCGCGCCCACGTCGACGCCGCGGGTGGGCTCGTCGAGCAGCAGGATCGAGCAGCCGCGCACGAGCCAGCGCGCCACGACCGCCTTCTGCTGGTTGCCGCCGGAGAGCGTGCCCACCGGGCGGCGCGGGTCGGCCGGGCGCAGGTCCAGCTGCCGCAGGCGCTCGGCCGAGTCCCCGATCTCGCGGGCGCGGTCGGTGAAGCCGAAGCGGCTGTAGGCGGGCAGGCTGGCCAGGGTCACGTTGTGCGCGACCGACATCTCCAGCAGCAGCGCCTGGCTCTTGCGTTCCTCCGGCGCCAGGCCGATCCCGGCCTTGACCGCGCTGGGCACGTCGCCGGGCTTGAGGCGCTTGCCCTCGACGAACACCTTGCCCGCGTCCGGTTTGCGGCCGCCGAAGATGGTCTCCAGCAGTTCGCTGCGGCCGGCGCCGACGAGGCCGGCCACACCGAGGATCTCCCCGCGCCGCAACGTGAAGCTGACGTTCTCGAATTCGCCGCGGCGGGTCAGGTTCTCCACGCGCAGCAACTCGGTCGAGGTGTCCACTGTGGATTCCAGGCGTTCCGGGTAGACGGTTTCGACGCGGCGGCCGGACATCAGCGACACCAGGTGGTCGGTGGTGACGTCGGCGACCTCCAGCCCGGCGGCGACGGTGGCGCCGTCCTTGAGGACGGTGACGCGGTTGCCGATGCGGCGGATCTCCTCCAGCCGGTGCGAGATGTAGACGACGGCGACCCCGTCGGCGGTCAGCTCGGCGACGATGCGGAACAGGTTGTCCACCTCGTCGGAGGCGAGCGCGGCGGTCGGCTCGTCCATCACGATCAGGCGGGCGTCGTGGGCCAGCGCGCGGGCCATCGACACGAGCTGCTGGCCTGCCGCGGACAGGTCGCCGACCTCGCGGTCGGGGTGGATCTCCGGGTGGCCGAGCCGCGCGAGCAGCTCGGCGGCCCGCACGCGGGCCTGCCGGTCGCGGGTGAAGCCGGCCTGCGCCGGCTCGAGGCCGAGGAAGATGTTGTCCGACACCGACAGCGCGGGGATGAGGTCGAGCTCCTGGTACATGGTCGCGATGCCGCGGCGCAGCGCGGCGACCGGCGAGGACAGCGTGACGGGCTCGCCCTGCCAGCGGATCTCGCCCGCGTCCGGCTGGTGGGCGCCGGCGAGGACCTTGATCAGGGTCGATTTGCCTGCGCCGTTCTGGCCGAGCAGGCAGTGCACCTCCCCCGCCCGCACCGACAGCTCGACACCGTCCAGCGCCCGGACACCCGGGAACGTCTTGACGATGCCGCGCATGGACAGCAGGTCTTCGGTCATCACGCCTCCACGCTCACCGGGGCGCCGGCCGGGGCCAGCGTCGGATCGTCCAGCAGGGGCCGGATCGCGGCCTGCGCCGCGCCGGTGCCGACCGCGGTGAACCCGAGCCGGGACGCCACGATGCGGGGGCCGCCGGTCTCGGCGGTGACCGAGCGGGCGGCGAGTTCGGCGCGGACCGGCTCGGCGAGCCACTCGCGCAGCGGCGCGAAGTAGCCGCCGAGCACGACGATCCGCGGGTCGAGCAGGTCGGCCAGGACCGCGATGCCGTGGCCGAGGGCGGCGCCCAGCTGCACGAGCGCGTCGAGGACGCGGCGGTCGCCGTCCTGGGCGCGCCGCCGCACGATCGCGGTGCGCTGGGCCAGGTCGAGCGACGGGTCGTGGACCAGGTCGCCGGGGCCGGCCAGCGAGTGCAGGAACGGGTCGATGCCGACGGCGGTCTGCCAGCAGCCGCGGCGGCCGCAGACGCAGGGCCGTCCGGTGGGTTCCAGCGACAGGTGCCCGACCTCGCCCGCGGCGCCGCCGATCAGGCCGCCGCCGGTGATCAGCCCGGCGCCGACGCCCATGCCGCCGAGCAGGAACACGACGTCGGAGCAGCCGCGGGCGGCGCCGTCGTCGGCTTCGGCGAGGGCCGCGAGGTTGGCGTCGTTGCCGACGACGATGCGGTCGAGGGGGAACCCGGTGCGGGCGGCGAGCCCGTCGGCGAGGGCGAGGCCGCGCCACCGGAGGCCGGGCGCGACGCGGACGAGGCCGGTCGCGGTGTCGACCAGACCGGGCACCGCCACCGCGATGCCGGCGACGTCGTCCACTTCGGACCGCGCGGCGAGCACGAGCGCGGCCAGTTCGTCGAGGGTGCGTTCCGCCCCGAGGGCCCGCACGTCACAGGCGGCGCGGCGGCGGGTGGTGGCGGTGCCGGCGAGGTCGAGGACCGTCGCGCCGACGTGGTTCTCGTCCACCTCGAGCCCGATGCCCCAGTGGCCGCGCGGCCGGAGTTCGACGAGCTGGCCGGGCCTGCCCTGGCCGCCCTCGTGACGGCCGCCCGCCTGGACGAGCTCGCGGATCTCCAGCTCGGCGACGAGGCCGGAGACGGTGGCCTTGCTGAGGCCGCTGAGGGTCGCCAGTTGCGCGCGGGAGAGCCCCCCGTGGCGGCGCAGGAGCCGGACGAGCAGGGCGAGGTTGGCCCTGCGGACACCGGCGCGGTCCGTCGGCCGGTCGGAAGGTTGGGGCACCGCGGACGCTCCACTTCGTTGGGAAACTGGCCGGTCTCAGTGCTGCGGTCTCAGTGCTCTGGCGTACGCCGCCTACTCTGACTGGCGGGGTACTTCTGCCACAATCCGGCAAAAGGAGTAACAGTCAGATCGTTACTTTTGAACCAGACTGCCGAAAGTGTGCACGGTTGATGACAGGCTTCCGTTCAGTGGAAGTCGCGAGCGCCACCCGCACCACTTCGCGCTCCCCGAAGCCACCCACAGCCTCGCGCGGCCAGCGCCGGCATTTCGCCCCACATCAACCCGCGCCATCGCACCACCCGGCGCACCCGCGGCCCCGCCACCCGCACCACTGCGCCGACGCCGAGCCACCCGCAGCGGTCTCAAGCCACCCGCACCGCCCGCGCCAAGGTCACGCAGGCACGCTGAACGCGTGGTCGGACGCCAGCCACGCGGCCCCGATCACGCCGGCCTGATCACCCAGCTCCGAGAGCACTATCGGCAGGTTCCCGGTCGCCAGTGGCAGCGACCGCCGGTAGACCGACGACCGCACCTCGGCCAGCAGCGTGTGCCCCAGCCGGGACACCCCGCCGCCGATCACGACCATCCCGGGGTTCAGGAAGCTCACCAGCGACGCGATCACCTGCCCCAGCCGCCGCCCGCCCTCGCGGACCAGCGTCACCGCCGCGAAGTCACCGGCCTGGGCCGCCTCCGCCACGTCCCGCGCGGTCAACGCCGGCCGGTCCGCCAGCAGCTCGGCCAGGTACGGCGACCGGCCGCTGCGCGCCAGCGTCAGCGCGTCCCGCGCCAGGGCCGCCCCGCCGAAGTACGCCTCCAGGCACCCGGCCTCCCCGCAGGCGCACGCCGGGCCGTAGTCGTCGAGCTTGATGTGCCCGATGTCGCCCGCCGTGCCGGCCACCCCGCGGTACACGCGCCCGCCGACGACGATCCCGCCGCCGATACCGGTCCCCACCTTCACGAAGATCAGGTCGTCCAGCGACCGCGCCACCCCCGCGTGCCGCTCCCCCAGCGCCATCACGTTCACGTCGTTGTCCACCGTCACCGCGCAGCCCCAGTGCCCGGCCAGCCGGTCGCGCACCGGGAAGCGGTCCCAGCCCGGCATGATCGGCGGCGCCACCGGCATCCCGTCGCGGAAACTCACCGGCCCGGGCAGCCCGATGCCGGCGCCCGCGAGCCGCCCTGGGGCGTCCTGCAGCACCTTCGCCGCCAGCTGCTCGACCCGGTCCAGCACCGGCACCGGCCCGCGGCGCACGTCGCAGTCCTCCACCGCGTGCGCCAGCACTTCGCACCGCCCGTCGGTCACCGCCACGCCGACCGAGGTCGCCCCGATGTCGACGCCGAGGAACCGCAAGTCGTCGGCCAGGCGCACGAGCGTCGACCGGCGCCCGCCGCGGCTCGCCGCCGGACCGCCGGATTCCACGAGCCCGCCTTCGGCCAGCCGGGTGATCTCGGCGGCCAGCCGGGCCCGTGGCACGCCGAGCCGTTCACCCAGTTCGACCCTTGCCATCGGGCCCTCGTCCCGCAACAGGGCGAGCAGCCCGGCCTGCTCACGGGTCTCGGCCGACGGGGGAAAACCGCTGGTGGTCATGGGGCACCAGCCTCCTCGCTGCTCGCGCGTGCACCGACTGTAGACCCGCCGCCGCCCCTTTTGAGCAGACACGGCCCAACTTTGTTCCGCGAAATCCGAAACTCTGGACACTTCCGGCGGAAGTTGCCTACGTTGACCGGCGCACGTGGCAAGGGGGTCGGTTCACACTCGGCTGAAGGAGAAATCCGTGTCCCACTCGTCGTTCAACCGCCGCGGTTTCCTGCGCTCCGCGGCGGGGGCGACCGTCGCGGTCAGCGCCGCGGCGCTCGCCGGATCGCTGCCCGCCGCCGCCAGTCAGGGCGGCGGCCGCCTCGTCCCGCAGAACCAGATCGGCATCCAGCTCTACAGCGTCCGCGACAACGTCTCGCAGCTCGGGTTCCGGGCCGTGTTCGAGGAGCTGTCCCGCATCGGCTACCGCGAGATCGAGTTCGCGGGCTACACGCAGAGCACCTCGATCCTCGGACGGCAGATCACCGTGCCGGAGATCGCCCAGCTGCTGAAGGACTTCGGGCTCAAGGCGGTCGGCAGCCACGTCGGCCTCAACAACTTCCGCACCAACCTGCAGGGCGAACTCGACAACGCGGAAATCCTCGGGCTCAAGCACATCGGCACCGCCAACGCCCCGACCAACGTGAACACAGTGGACGGTTACCGGGCGGCGGCCGAGGAGTTCAACACCTTCGGCGCCGCGGCACGCGACCGCGGCCTGAAGTTCTACCAGCACAACCACGCCGGCGAGTTCGCCTTCGCCACCGACCAGCCGAAGGTGCGCCTCTACGACGTCTTCCTCGAGCACACCGACCCGCGCCTGGTCTACCTGGAAATGGACGTGTACTGGGCCTACGTCGGCCAGTACCGATTCCCCGGCTTCGACCCCGCCGACTACATCACCCGCGCCCCGCACCGCTACCCGTTGCTGCACCTCAAGGACGGCGACGAGAACCCCGCCAACCCCAACGGCTACGACATCGTCGAGTTCGGCGCGGGCGACCTGCCCTACCGCCGCTTCCTCAAGCGGGTCAACGGCCGCGGCCGCTACCACGGCATCTGGGAGCAGGACACCGCCCCGAACACGCAGCCCAACCCGCCCGGCTCGTTCGCCGCGGCACTGCGCAGCTACCAGGCGCTGACGGACCTGCGCGGCTGACCCCTTCCCCTCCCCGTCGAAATCCCACCGGAGTGATCTCGCGATGCATCCTGCCCTGAGACGGTTGATCACCGCCGCCGCGGTGACGGCCCTGCCGTTGCTCGGCCTCGCCGTGCCGGCCGCGGCCCACGAGGAAGACGCCGCCCTGCACTGGGAGAACTACGAGAAGATCACGCTCACCAAGAACGTGGGCGAGCCCATCGACCTGGCCGTGCTGCCGGACAACCGCGTCCTGCACACCGCGCGCAGCGGTGAGGTGCGGCTGACCGACCCGAAGACCGGTGTCACGAAGGTCGTCAGCACGATTCCCGTCTACCAGAACTCGGAAATGGGTCTGCAGACGGTGACCCTGGACCCCGGCTTCGCCGAGAACAACTGGGTCTACCTCTACTACTCGCCCAAGCTGAACACCCCCGCCGGCTCGGCGCCGAACACGCTGCCCGCGGGCACGGACGACTCGTACTGGAAGCAGTGGGAGGGCTACGACGTCCTGTCCCGGTTCAAGTGGACCGGCGAGTCGCTGGACCTGAGCACCGAGCAGGAGATCATCCGCATCCCCACCAACCGCGGCCAGTGCTGCCACGTCGCCGGTGACGTCGACTTCGACGCCCAGGGCAACCTGTACCTGTCGACCGGCGGCAACACCCCCGCCTCGGGCCCGAACGTCAACGGCTACACCCCGATCAACGACGCGCCCGGCTACAACCCCGGCCTCGACGAGCGCCGCGGCGCGGGCAACACCAACGACCTGCGCGGCAAGATCCTGCGCATCCACGTCAACGAGGACGGCTCCTACACGATCCCCGAGGGCAACCTGTTCGCCCCAGGCACGCCGCTGACGCGGCCGGAGATCTTCGTGATGGGCCTGCGCAACCCGTTCCGGATGACCGTCGACAAGGCGACCGGCGCGGTGATGTGGGGCGACTACGGCCCCGACGCCGGCACCGCCGACCCGAACCGCGGCCCGATGGGCTACGTCGAGTGGCAGATCACGACGAAGGCGATGAACTCGGGCTGGCCGTTCTGCACGGCCGACAACTCCCAGCCCTACCGGGACTTCGACTTCGCCACGCTCACCCCGGGCCCGGCGTTCGACTGCGCCGCCCCGGTCAACGACTCGCGCTGGAACACCGGCCTGCGCGAGCTGCCGCCGGCCACCCCGGCCACGCTCTGGTACGGCGACAAGGACAGCGACCAGCCGTGGCCCGAGCTGACCGCGTTCCGCTCCAGCACCGGCCAGGCGCCGATGGGCGGCCCGGTCTACCACTACGACGCGAACAACCCGTCGCCGACGAAGTTCCCGGAGTACTGGGACGGCAAGGCGTTCTTCGGCGAGTTCTCGCAGGACTACGTCGCCGCGTTCACGCTGTCCGGCCCGGACGGCCCGGTGACGAAGCTGGAGAACTTCCTGCCCAACGCCCAGTTGTCCACGCTGGGCCAGCCGATCTGGGACAACCCGATGGACCTCGAGTTCGGTCCGGACGGCTCGCTCTACGTCCTGGACTACGGCGACGGCTTCTTCCGGCAGAACCCGGACGCCGGCCTGTACCGGATCGACTTCGCGCCGGGCGACAAGGCGCCGACCGCGCGGATGACGGCGACCCCGTCGTCCGGGCAGGCGCCGCTGACCGTGGCCTTCGACGGCAGCGCATCCAGCGACCCCGAGGGCGGCGCGCTGACCTACGAGTGGGACTTCGACGGTGACGGCACGTTCGACGCCACCGGACCGCAGGCCACTCACACCTACACCGAGAACGGCCAGGTCGAGGCGCGGCTGCGCGTCACCGACCCGGCGGGCAAGCACGGCCTGACGTCGGAGCAGGTCACCACCGGCAACACCGCGCCCACCGTCGGGCTGACCGCGCCGGCGCACGGCGGGTTCTTCGACTGGGGCGACGCGATCCCCTACGCGGTGACCGTCAGCGACCCGGAGGACGGCACGACCCCGGTGTGCAGTCGGGTGGCGTGGGCCTTCGGTCTGGGCCACAACCAGCACGGGCACCCGGTCAACAGCGGCACCGGCTGCACCGGCGCCGTGGCCACGCCGACCGACGCCGGGCACGGTGAGACCGAGAACGTCTTCGGCGTGCTCAACGTGACCTACACCGACAACGGCGCGGGCGGCGTGCCGCCGGCGACCGGTGAGGCGCAGGCCGTGCTGAACCCGAAGCTCATGCAGGGCGAGCACGCCGACGAGACCAGCGGCGTGACGATCACCGACGACGCGACCGCGTCCGGGCTGCGCTCGGTCACCGGTTTCGACGCCGGGGACTGGCTGGCCTACGACCCGGTCAACTTCAGCGGCATCACCGGCGTGCAGACCAAGGCCCACGGCGCCGGCCAGCTGCAGCTGCGGTGGAACGCCGCCGACGCGGCCCCGTTCGCCACGGTCGACGTCCCGGCCGGGGACGGCTGGCAGACGGTGACCACACCGCTGTCCGGTCTGCCGTCCGGCGCGGGCAAGCTGTTCGTCACCTCCAGCGGCGGGGTCGACGTCGACGCCTTCACCTTCCAGGGCGCCGGGGTCGCGGACAAGACGCCGCCCGCGGTGTCGGCCGCGCTGACGCCGTCGGCGCCGACCGGGGCGAACGGCTGGTACACGGGCAACGTCACGCTGGCCGTGACCGCGACCGACAACGGCACGGTGTCCAGCAGGCAGTACTCCGTGGACAACGGCGTGACCTGGGCGAACGCGGCCAACCCGGTCACGTTGTCGGCCGAGGGCACCACGACCGTGCTGTACCGGGCGACGGACAACGGCGGCAACGTCTCCACGCCGGGCACGCTCACGGTCAAGATCGACAAGACCGCGCCCGCGGTGACGGTCGCCGGGGTGACCGAGGGGCAGGCCTTCGGGGACTCCGCGGCACTGACGCCGGTGGTCACCGCCACCGACGCCGCGTCCGGGGTCGCCAAGGTCCAGGCCACGGTGGACGGTCAGCCGGTCACGCCGGGCAAGCCGCTGGACCTGTGGCGGCTGCCGCTCGGGGCGCACCAGCTGTCGGTGACCGTGACCGACCAGGCCGGGCTCACCACGACCAAGGCCGTGAACTTCACGACCGGGACGTCGTTCGGTGACGTGCGGGCCCTGATCGACCGGTTCCGCGACGCCGGCTGGGTGACCAAGGCGGGTGCGGTGCAGCTGCGCGGCACCCTGGACCTCGCCGAGTCGCACGCGAAGGCCGGCCGGATCCGGCCCGCGCAGGAGGCGCTGCGGCTGTTCGGCGTCCTCGCCGGCCAGCGGTGGAACGTGCCGGACCGGGTCGCTTCGGAGACACTCCGTCGCGACGCCACCGCCCTGTCGGGGTCGCTGAAGGCCTGACCGGGTGATCTTGGGGCCACTCTCGGTGCGGAGCCGCACCGAGAGTGGCCCTCTGGCAGGATCGGGAACCATGCGCATCCGTCTGGTTCTCGCGGGCTTGACGGCGGGCGCGCTGCTCGCCGCCTGCTTCGCGCCGGACGAAGACGCCCCGCCGCAGCCGGACGCCCCGGCCGCGGCCGCGCCGTCCGCCGACCCGGGGTTCACCGTGGCGGCGACCGGGGACGTGCTGATCCACCCCGCGCTGACCGATCAGGCGGTCGCCGACGGCGGCGGGACCCGCGACTACCGGCCGCTGCTGGCCGGGATCCGGGACGACATCAGCTCCGCGGACCTGGCGGTGTGCCACCTGGAGACGCCGCTCGCCCCCGAGGAGGGCCCGTTCCAGGGCTACCCGGAGTTCAGCGCGCCGCCGGAGATCGCCGACGCGCTGGCCGACACCGGGTACGACGACTGCTCGACCGCGTCGAACCACACGATCGACACCGGCACCGACGGCGTGAACCGGACGCTGGACGAGCTGGACGAGGCCGGCATCCGGCACACCGGCTCCGCCCGGACCGAGCAGGAGGCCCGCACGCCGCTGGTGCTGGACGTGCGTGGCGTGAAGGTCGGGCACGTGTCGTACACGTTCGGGTTCAACGGCAAGAAACTGCCCGGCGGCAAGCAGTGGGTGTCCAACACCCTCGACGCGGACGCGGTGCTGGCTGAAGCGCGGGCGACGCGGGCGGCCGGGGCGCAGGTGGTGATCGCCAGCCTGCACTGGGGCACGGAGTACCAGCACGAGCCGACGGCCTCGCAGCGGCAGATCGCGCAGCGGGTGCTGGCCGACCCGGCGGTGGACCTGATCATCGGGCACCACGCGCACGTCGTGCAGCCGATGGAGAAGATCGGCGGCAAGTGGGTCGCCTACGGGCTGGGCAATTCGATCGCCAGGCACTCGGAGCCGCGCGGCACCACCGAGGAGGGGCTGATCGGCCGGTTCCACTTCACGCGGTCGGGCGACCGCTGGACGGTGGACCGCGCCGAGTACGTGCCGACGGTGATCGACCTCGGCCCGCCGATCCGGCTGCGCACCGCCGACGACCCCGCACTGGACCGGGCACGCGCCGAGGAAGCCCTCGCGCGGACCGACGAGGTGGTCCTCAGCCGCGGCGCCGCCGCGCAGGGCCTGACCCGCGGCTGACCGGCGAAGCGGCGCGAGGCCTCACCACCGATTCGCGCCTTCCGCGCCCTGGCAAGGTTTCCCGCACCCCCGACCTCCGCCTCAGGCGGGTTCCGGCTCCGGGCTGGCCGCCGGGAAGCGCTCTCCCTCGTCGCTGCGGACGGGGAGCACCGCGCCGCCCTCGGAGAGGTAGGCGTCGAGGTTCGGGGCGTACCCCGCGACCAGCGCCTGCCGCTCCACGGCGCTCGACGCCGCGTACTCGTGCGACGACGTGCCCAGCGGCCGCACGTGCCGGGGCATCAGCTTGTAGAACCCCGTGCGCGACTCGTGCGCCCGGCCGAGCGGGTCCAGCTCCGCGGCGGCGAACGCGCCCGGTTCGAAGGCCAGCCCGTGCGCCCGCGCCCGCTCGACCATCCACAGGAGACTGATGTCGGCCAGTGCGCGGTCCGGGTAGCCGCCGCCGACGTCGGAGTGCACCCCGGCGAACCAGACCTGCTCGACGCGCTGCCCGATCGTGTCCGCGCGCGGCTGCCACAGCGCGGGCCGGAACGGCGGGCGGTGCTCGTCGATCGCCAGCGCGTGGTACGCCGCGTCGACGCTGGAGCTCAGCTCCGTGTCGTGGAACTGCCAGCGCCGGTTGACGAGGTTGACCAGCCGCAGCCCGGACAGCGGGATGCCGAGCGAGCCGACGGTGTCCCACACGCCGAGGAACCGGATCCGCGTTTCGCGCGAGTACGACCGGCGGAACAGCTCCGCCGCGGCCGAGCGCGGGTGCGTCTTCGACCCGCGAGCGCGGTAGAGCGCGTACGCCTCGCCGATCCGGTCCTCGTGCTCGGGCCGCAGGATGCCGCAGTTGCGCACCAGGCCGGCGAGGCTGCGCGCGGTGTAGGCGCCGCGGCTGAACCCGAACAGGAACAGCTCGTCCCCCGGCTCGAAGGTCCGGACCAGGAACCGGTAGGCCTCGCGCACGTTGCGGGACAGCCCGAACCCGAACGCCCCGCCCCACAGGCGCTCGCCGGGCCGCGTCCCGACGCCTGGGTGGTAGAACATCCGCTGTTCGCGCCCGGCCCCGTCGGCCGGCGCGACCGCCAGCGCCACCCGCGACACGTTGGTCGGCGCCGGCTGGTCCGGCGTGTTCCAGGTCCCGTCGCAGCAGATCACCAGCCGCTTGGTCATGCACAGCTCCCCTCGCCGCCCGGTTTGTCGCCGATCGAGTGCCGAGGGTTACTGTCCGCTCTGGCTACCAGGCGGTAGCATCGTCCGGCCGGGTCGCTGACCAGCAAGAACGCGAGTCGGCTTCAGGTTTTTGTTGCGGCGCGTCAAGGGGGCGGAAGTGCCGGACTACCGCAGTGCGCAGGCCCTGGCGGCCACACCGAGACGGCTCGCGGTGGCGCTGGAGCCGCACACCCGTCCACTGGCCGAGGCGATCGTCCGCGAGGTGCGGCGGGAGGTGCCGGAGTACTCCGGGCCGCCGGAAGGCCGGTTCGGCCGCGCGCTGGCCGAGGGCATCGAGGTGGCGGTCCGGCACTGCTTCCAGTGCATCGGCAACCCGCACCCGGACCACAGCGAGTGGGTCCGCCAGTTCCGGCGGCGCGGGCGGCGCGAGTTCGACGAGGGCCGCACGCTCGACGCCCTGCAGGCCGCGGTGCGCATCGGCGGCCGGGTCGCCTGGCAGTACCTGACCCCGGTGCTGCGTGACCTCGGCGCGGGTTCGCAGACCCTCACCACCGCTGCCGAGGCGATCTTCGCGTTCGTCGACGAGCTGTCCGCGACGGCGCTCGAAGGGTTCCAGGAGGCGCGGCAGCCGTCCGGAGCCGAGGCGCGCCGTCGCCGCCTGGCCACGCTGGTCCTCGCCGAGCCGCAGCCGTGTCTGGAGGGCCCGGCCGAGGACGCGGGGTGGGTGGTGCCCGAACGGGTCGCCGTGATCGCCCTCGAACACGCCGAGGGCCTGCCGTCCGACGTCCTCGACGACGAGGTCCTCGCCGATCTGGACGGCGACCGCCCCTGCCTGATCACGCCCAGTCCGCAACGGACGGTCGGGATCCTGTCTGGCAACTGGGAAAAATCCGCGCGTGCCGCGGTGTCGCCCCCGGTTCCGCTCGTGCTGGCCCCGGCCGCGCACCGGCTGGCCCGGCGCGGGCTCGCCCTGCCCGGGGACGTCGTGTGGTGCGCCGAGCACCTCGACGCGATCTGGTTGCGCTCGCAGGACTTCCTGGCCGACCGGCTGCACGCGAAGTACCTGGCCCCGCTGGACTCGGTGAGCGGCAGGCAACGCGCGCGACTGGGCGAAACCCTGCTGGCGTGGCTGGAAACCCGGGGCGGCGCGCCGGAGATCGCGCGCCGACTGCAGGTGCACCCGCAGACCGTGCGGGCGCGGTTGCACCAGTTGCGCGAGCTGTTCGGCGACCGGCTGGACGACGCGGACACGCGGTTCGGGCTGCACCTGGTGCTGCGCAGGCAACTCGGCGCCGAGGAGGGGACTTTGTGAGGCGCGCGCGAACGGGGCCTCCTCCGGGTGTCACCCGTCTCGACACTCGTCACCCGAACGGGTGGCGCAGGAATTCGGAGTGTGTCAACGGTTCTTGCCAATGCGACCCGGGTGATGCCATGTTGGCTCCGCGAGCGGGCCACGAGCACGGGGCCGGCCGCGAAGTTCTCCACCCACCGCAGTGCTGCGGTTTCCCGAGCAGGGGTTGACATGACGATCGATGCCGACGTCCGGCCCGGACGCACCGCGCCGCCGCGGCCGCCGCACCCGCGCCGCCCGCCCGGTGAGGCTCCGGCGCACGGCCGCGCGAGCACGCTGTGGGCGTCGCTGCCACGCGAGCTGGCCGCGGTGTTCCGCCCGCACGCGGACGCGCTCACGCGGGTCATCCTGGCCGAGATCCAGCGGGCGGTGCCGGAGTACGCCCGTCCGCTGGAGGGGCCGTTCGGCGAGGTCATCGTGCGCGGGGTGCGGGAGGCGGTCGGGCACTGCCTGGACAACATCGGCAACCCGGCGGTGTCCCAGGACAACTGGATCGGCGTGTTCCGGCACCTCGGCCGCATCGAGTACAGCGAGGGGCGTCCGCTGGACCAGATCCAGACCGCCTACCGCGTCGGCGGGCTGGCCGCGTGGCGCTACATCGCCAAGGTCGGCCAGGCGAAGGGGCTGCCGTCCGACCTCCTCTACACCGGCGCCGAAGCGGTGCTGGCCTATGTGGACGAGATCTCCGCGCTGTCCGTGCAGGGCTACCGCGCCGCGCAGGCGCGGGCGGCGGGCACCCGGGCCCGGCAGCGCAGGCAGCTTCTCGGCCTGGTCCTGTCCGAACCCGCGCCCGCGCCGCAGGCCGTCGAGGGGCTGGCCGCGGCCGCCGGGTGGCACGTGCCGGACAAGGTGGTCGCGATGGCGCTGGAGCCGCGGCGCGACCAGCACCGGCTGCCGCCGCCCGCGCTGCCCGCCGAGGTGCTGGCGGATCTGGAGAGCCCGCAGCCGTGCCTGCTCGCGGCCGCGCCGCCGGAGGGCCTGGAGGCCGCGCTGCGCGGCTGGCGCGTCGCGATCGGGCCGCGGGTGCCGCTGGCGGAGGCGGCGGTGTCGCTGCGCTGGGCGCGCCGGACGATGGACTTGAGCGTGCGGCGCATCCTCCCGCGGGAGCCGGTGCTGCACGCCGACGACCACCTGGCCACGCTGTGGCTGCTGGCGGACGAGTTCCTGATCGGACAGTTGCGGGACGCGTGCCTCGAGCCGCTGCAGGGGCTGACGGACAAGCAGCGCGCGCGGCTCGGGCAGACGCTGCTGGCGTGGCTGCAGTCCAGCGGGAGCGCGCCGGAGATGGCCGAGCGGCTGGGCGTGCACCCGCAGACGGTGCGCTACCGGATGCGGCGGATCGAGGAACTGTTCGGCGAGCGGCTGAACGACCCGGAACACCGGCTGCGGCTGGAAATCGCGCTGCGGGCGACGGAACTGCTGACGCCCGCGGCATGAACCGGGTGAACGACTACGACAGCTTCGCCGAGGCCTACGCGGCCGAGAACGAGAACAGCCTGCTGAACGCGTACTACGAGCGGCCGGCGATGCTGTCCCTCGCCGGGGACGTGACGGGCCGCCGGATCCTGGACGCGGGCTGCGGCGCCGGGCCCCTGACCGCCGCGCTGCGCGACCGCGGCGCGGAGGTCACCGGCATCGACGCCAGCGCCGGGATGCTGGCGCTGGCCAGGCGGCGCCTCGGTGAGGACGTGCCGCTCCGCCTCGCGGACCTCAACGACCCCCTGCCGTTCGCCGACGGCGCGTTCGACGACGTGGTCGCCTCCCTGGTGCTGCACTACCTGGAGGACTGGAAACCGGCGCTGTCCGAGCTGCGGCGGGTGCTCCGGCCCGGCGGCCGCTTGATCGCGTCGGTGGACCACCCGTTCGTCGCCTACACGATCCAGGAGCCCCGGCCCGACTACTTCGCGACCACCAGCTATTCCTTCGAGTGGACCTTCGGCGGTCAGACCGTGCCGATGCGGTTCTGGCGCCGCCCGCTGCACGCGATGACCGGCGCCTTCACCGACGCCGGGTTCCGCCTCACCGCGCTCGTCGAGCCGCAGCCCGACCCGGCCGCCCGCGACCTCTTCCCCGGCGACTTCGAATCACTGTCGACGAAGACCGCGTTCCTGTTCTTCGTCCTCGAGGCCGCGCCCTAGTGCGGGGTGAAGGTGCTTGACACCTTTCCCGCACATACGGGGTCGTCGTGTCTCACCGTAATGCCCGGCTGACGAAGTGGCGGCGGTTGCTGGTCGACCACGCACCGCATCCTGGTTCGTTATCGAATGCCGAGGCTGGCGAGCAGATCCGCCGCTACGAGCGGGACCAGCCGGGCGAGCTGGTGCACGTCGATGTGGCGCCGTCGACGATCACTCCGGCCGGCCTACCCCTTCACCACCTCACACCAGCGCAGCTAGGTGTTTTGTTCGGTGGGGTTGGTTCCGCGGCTGCCGAGGGTGCTCCTCGAGCAGGATGCGGTGGAAGCGTCCGACCTCGCCTTGGCTTGGGTTCGCAGGGGCCTGTGGTGGCAGGCCGTGGCGACGCGGGATCTGCTGCGCCGTGGCGACGGCTACCGGAAACTTCCCGGACAGCGCCTAGGAAACGGCCGGCGCGCTCGCCAGGTACGCCTCCCGACAGGCGGCACGCGCCAATTTGCCCGCAACCGTCCGGGGCAGCGTTCCCGGCAGGCCCACGTGCACGTCGCGCACCCGCAGGCCGTATCCGTCCGCGACGGCCTGCTCGACGGCCGCCGCGCAGGTCAGTGGGCCAGGCGCCTCGGCGAGCACCACGACCTCGGCCTCGACGGCGAACACGACCGTCGAGCCGGGCAGCAGTTCGGGCACGACCCGTTCGATCGTCGCCTCCACCGCTTCCGCCTGGACCGCCCCGGCGGGCAACCGGTTCTCCAGCCGCCCCAGTACGGTCAGCTCGCCGCCGGACAGGAAGCCGACGTCCCCGGTCCGCAGCCACCAGCCAGGCTCCCCCGCGTCGGCCTCGTCGCGCAACAGCGCGCAGAACGTCTCCGCCGACGCCGCCGGCCGGCGCCAGTACCCGCGCGCCACCGTCGGCCCGGTCACCCAGATCTCCCCCACCGCGCCGGCAGGCAGCGACCGGCGCGTGACCGGGTCGACGATCGCGACGGTGCGGCCGGGCCGCCCGCTGGACACCGGACCGTCCCCGACGGACACCAGGCCGGTGGCCTCCAGCAGCCCGTAGGCGGCCCGGTGCGCGTCGGGACGCAGGCCGGACCCGGGCAGCACCGCCCGGTGCCGCGCCGGTTCGCCCACGTCCAGCACCGCCCGGACGCCGCTGAGGTCCAGCCCGTCCGGCACCGCGCAGCGCGCCAGGAACGAGTTCCCCGCCGCCGTCACCGCGCCCGGGTTCGCCGCGAGCGCGCGCAGCCAGATCTCCGGCCGCTCCCGCACGCGATCGGTCGGCAGGTGCACCGACGGGCACCCGGCGAACACCGGCGCGGCCACCGCGAACGGCAGCCCCATCTGGCACAGCGGCAGCCAGTTGACGACCACCGACGCCCGGTCGCCCAGGCGCAGCGCCCCGGCGGTGCGCGCGGCGCTGTCGACGAGCCCGGCGTGGGTGATCACCACGCCCACCGAGTCGGAGGTGTAGCACAGGCAGGCGACGTCCGCGGGATCCGGCTCGTCCAGGTCGGACAGATCGCCGGGCACCGTGTCGATCGCGACGATCCGCCACACCTCGACACCGGCGGCGTCCAAGAGGGCGCGGACGTCGAGCAGCTTCTCCCCCGTGGTCAGCACGATCTCCGGCGCGGCGTCGATGACCGTCGCGGCGAGCCAGGCGTCGTCGCGCCCCGGCGCGAAGGCGGGCACCGCGACCAGCCCGGCACGCAGGGTGGCGAGGAAGCCGACGACCCAGTCCACGCCCTCGTCGGCCAGGATCGCGGCACGCACGCCGTCGAAGCTGAACCGCCGCAGCCACGCGGCCACCGACGTCACCCGCCGGTCCAGCTCGTCCCAGGTGAGCGAGCGGGTGCCGTCGGACACCGCGCGGGCGTCCGGATCCCGGCGCGCCCAGGTCGCCAGGAACTGCGGCAGGGACGCGAGTGTTTGGGTCACAACGGAACCGTAGTGATCTTGTGAATGGGGTGTCAAAACTTGTGAGCGGGGTGCCAGCGGAGCGAATCGATACTTGTCAGCCACGTGAGTGCCACCGGGAAACCCGCAGCTCCGTGGGCCTTTCGGCAGAGATGCCAACTTCCCCGCGGAAACCCCTGCAATCGGTGACAAGTTTTCCGGACAACCTTGCCGGAGCAATTTCACGTCATTAGATTACTCATCAGTAATCCTTTTCTGCGATTATCAATGGAGATGTGCATGAATCGGAAGAGAATCGCCGGCGGAATCGTCTCCGGATCGGTACTGGCGGTTTCCGCCGCGGCCGGCCTGCTCGCCGGCGCGGGCACCAGCGCCGCCGACCCGGCCACGCTGACGCTGACCTACACCTGCCCGTTCCCGCTCATCGGCAACCAGCCGATCAGCGTCGTGATCAACGCCGACATCCCGGCCACCGCGACCGTCGGCCAGCCGACGCCCGAGTTCGGCATCGAGGCCGTCGCCACCGTGTCCTCGACCGCCACGGCCGGCCTGAACCTGGTCGGCGCCAAGACGGTGGAGGGCACCGCGCAGGCCTCCGCCACGGTCGCCGCCCCCGAGGCGACCCTGCCGGTCACCGTCCCGACCACGATCCCGCCGACCGCGATCCCCGCCTCCGGCGCCTTCGACGTCACCGCGACCGGCACCACGCCGTCGCTGACCTTCACCCAGCCCGGCGAGGCGACCGTGACGGTCGGCGACCTGCTGCTGACCCTGCACCCGAAGAAGGCCGACGGCTCCGACACCGGCCTCGGCACCTTCGACTCCCAGTGCACGCAGGACCCGGGTCAGGACAACGTGCTCGCCACCGTGCAGATCACCGCGGCCGCGCAGGCCGCCACCGAGCAGCGGATCCGCTGACGGAACTCCCGCGCGGCCCGGGCGCCGGGCCGCGCGGGGTGTGGCGGGCGCGGTGATCGGGTAGCCCACCCGCGTGACACCGCGCAACGAGGAACCACTGGATCTGGGCGCCACCGAGATGTCGCCCGCCGAGGAGGACCGCGTCCGCGCCGAGCACGACCTCGACCGGCCGCGGGTGTTCGACGAGCGCAACGCGGTGGACGACCGCGCGGAGACGCGCTCGACCCTGCTGCCCGAAGAGGAACACGCCGGCAGCGCCGACCCGGAGGCGCAGGCACGCGAAGTCCTGCGCGACTCCGACCTGCGCACCGAGGTTCCCGAGTCGGCTCCGGACACCATGATCGAGCGGCGCCGCCCCGAAGAGACCGCCTGAGCGCCCCTTCGGGACAGTCCCCGCCCCGGCGTCCGCGGCTCTGCTTCAATCCGGGAATGGATCTCGGGCTGGGCGGGAAGAAGGCCATCGTCACCGGCGGCAGCCGGGGCATCGGGTTCGCGGTCGCGCAGGCGCTGACCGCCGAAGGCGCCGACGTGGCGATCGTCGCCCGCGACGCGGGGGTACTCGCGGAAGCACGCGCCCGGATCGGCGGGAACACGCTGTCCGTGCCCGCGGACGTCACCGACGACGAGGCCGTGCGCGCCGCGGTCGCGCGCACCGTCGAGGAGTTCGGCGGGGTGGACGTCCTGGTCAACTCCGCGGCACAACCCGCCGACCCCACGAAACCCACCGCGCTCGCCGCTCTCGAGGACGACGACCTGCGGGCCGAGATCGAGACGAAGGTGCTCGGCTACCTCCGGTTCGCGCGCGCCGTCGCACCGCACATGGCCGAGCGCGGCTGGGGCCGGATCGTGAACGTCTCCGGCCTCAACGCGCGCCGCACCGGCAGCCCGTTCGGCTCGATCCGCAACGTGAGCGTGGCCGCCCTGACCAAGAACCTCGCCGACGAACTCGGCCCGCACGGGATCAACGTGACGGTCGTGCACCCCGGGCTGACCTTCACCGAACGAACCCCGGCGATGATCGAGGACGTCGCGCGCGCCCGTGGCGTGACCGCCGCGGAGGCCGAGGCACTGCTCGGGCGCGGCAGCGCGATCGGGCGGATGGTCACCGCGGCCGAGGTCGCCGACGTCGTCACGTTCCTCGCCTCCCCGCGCAGCGCGGCGATCACCGGCGACGCCATCCCGGCCGGCGGCGGCATGCCGGGCCCGATCTACTACTGAGACGCCCGGCCCAGCACCGCCCACCCGTGCGGCGGCAGGGTCGGCAGCGGCGCTTTCCCGTCCGGTGAGGACGAGTCGAGCACCCGCAGCCCGTCGATGTCCACCGGGAACCGGTACGCGTCGTCGCTGGTGTTCAGCAGCGTCAGGATCTCCTCGTCGCCGGAGCGGGAGCGGAACGCCATCGCCCGGTTCGTCAGGTGCTCGACCTCCGTCCGCGCCCGCACCAGCCACGCGTTCCGCCGCCGCAGCCCGATCAGCCGCTGGTGCAGGCGGTACACCGGCCAGCCGTAGGGCGCGAGCTGCCCCGCGTCGGACGGGAACTCCGGGCGGATCTCGTCGTCGCCGCCCTCCCGTTCCTCCTTGACGCCGCGGAAGGCCTGCTCGTCGCCGTAGTAGACGCTGGGCACGCCGCCGACCGTGAACAGCACCGCCAGCGCGTGCGCCAGGTGCCGCTCGTCGGTCAGGCGGCTCGCCAGCCGCGTGACGTCGTGGTTGCCGACGAAGGTCTGCGGCACGAACGACCCCATCAGCTCGTCGTGCCGCTTCAGCGCCCAGGACAGCTCGAAGAAGTTCCCGTCGTGCAGCGAGCTCCAGATCGCCTTCCACAGCTCGTACTGCGTCACCGTGTCCAGCCCGCCGCGCGCCACGTAGGAGGCGTAGTCGCCGTGCAGCACCTCGCCGGCGAACCACGCGTCCGGGTGCCGCCGCCGCACCCCGGGCAGCACCCGCGCCCAGAACTCCGGCCGCACCGCGTACGCCGCGTCCAGCCGCCAGCCGGACACGCCGCGGCCGAGCCAGTGGTCCAGCACCCGCGCCACGTAGTCCGCGACCGCAGGCTGGGCGTGGTCCAGCGCCACCAGGTGCGCGTGCCCCTCGAACACCGCGTGGTCCGCGCCCTCGCGGCGGAACCACTCCGGATGCCCGAAGGCGCGCGAAACGTGGTTGAAAACACCGTCCAGCACGATCCGCAGTCCGCGGCCGTGCGCGGCGGCGACCAGGCGGTCGAAATCGGCGTCGTCGCCCAGCCGCGGGTCGATCCGGAAGTGGTCGACCGTGTCGTAGCCGTGGGTCTCGGAGGCGAACACCGGCCCCAGCATCAGACCGGAACAGCCCAGTTCAACGGCGTAGTCGAGCCAGTTCTCCAGCCGCCGGAGCCGGTGCTGCGGCTCGCTGCCTGCCGGGAGCGCCCCGGCGGGCGCGCCGGTGAAGCCGAGCGGGTAGACGTGCCACCAGATCGCGTGATCGGCCCAGCGCCCCATGCGTTCTCCTCGTCTCGTCGTGTGGCGGCCCCCGGCCGGGACCGGGATCCTGAACGGGTGGAAACCGACCTGACCGCCCTCGCGCACGCTTACGGAGTGGCCACCCGGTACGAGAACGCCGAGCAACGCGAGGTCGAGGTCGAGCCGGACGTCGTCGTCGCCGTTCTCGCCCAGTTCGGGGTGGACGCCTCCGGGCCGGACGCGATCCGCCGCGAGCTGGCCGCGGTCCGCGAACGCCGGGCGGCCACGGTGCTGCCCCCGACGCTCGTGCTGCGAGAAGGTACCGAACACGACGCGGGCGGGCCCGCTGTCCTGCATTTGGAGGACGGCACCCGCCGGGAGATCGGCCGGATGCTTCCCGCCGATCTGCCGCTGGGCTGGCACCGCATCGAGACCGCCGAGCAGGACGTGGTCCTCGCCGTCGTGCCGCACCGCCTGCCCGAGGTGCCCCCGGCCTGGGGCTGGATGCTGCAGCTCTACGCGCTGCGCTCGGAGCGGTCGTGGGGCGCCGGGGACTTCGGCGACCTGGCGGAGTTCGCCCGCCGCTCGGCCGCCGAGCTGGGCGCCGGCGTGCTGCTGGTCAACCCGGTGCAGGCGATCAGCCCGGTTCACCCGGTCGAGCGCTCGCCGTACTCGCCGGCGAGCCGCCGCTACGCCAACCCGCTCTACCTCCGGATCACCGACACGCCCGAGTTCGCGCGCGCGGACGAGGACCTGCGTGCCCGGGTGCTGGCCCTGCGGCCGGACAACACGGACCTGATCGACTACGACGCGGTCTGGAGCGCCAAGCTGGCCGCACTGGAACTGCTGTGGCCGCTGCACGAGCCGGCGCCGCTGGAGGACGCCGTGCACGACTTCGCGACCTTTTGCGCGCTGGCCGAACGGCACGGCCCGGACTGGCGCGAGTGGCCGGAGCCGCTGCGCGACCCGCACGGCCCGGAGGTCGCCGCCGCCCGCGCGGAGCTGGCCGACCGGATCGCCTTCCACGGCTGGCTGCAGCAGCTGTGCGAGGACCAGCTCGGCCGCGCCCGCGAGGCGGCCGCCGCCATGCCGGTGGGCATCGTGCACGACCTGCCGGTCGGCGTGCACCCGGGCGGCGCGGACACCTGGGCGCTGGGCGACGCGTTCGCCGCGCGGGTGACCGTCGGCGCGCCGCCGGACGCCTTCAGCCAGCAGGGCCAGGACTGGAACCTGCCGCCGTTCCGCCCGGACCGGCTCGCCGAACTCGGTTACGCGCCGTTCCGCGACGTGATCCGCGGCGTCCTGCGGCACGCCGACGGCATCCGGATCGACCACGTCGCCGGGTTGTGGCGGCTGTGGTGGATCCCGCCGGGCGAGCCGCCGTCACGCGGCACCTACGTGCACTACGACGCCGAGGCGATGCTCGGCATCCTGGCGCTGGAGGCGCACCGCGCGGGCGCGGTCGTCGTGGGCGAGGACCTGGGCACGGTCGAGGCCGCGGTGACCAAGACCCTGCACGAGCGCGGGGTGCTCAGCTCCGCGGTGCTGTGGTTCCAGCGCGACTACGACTCGCCCGGCCACCCGTTCGTCCCGCCCGCGGAGTGGGACGCCGACGCGATGGCGAGCATCACCACGCACGACCTGCCGACCGTCGCAGGCTGGCTCGCCGGCGAGCACGTGCGGGTGCGGGCCGAGCTGGGACTGCTCGACGGGCCGCCGGAGGAGGAACGAGCCGCCGCGGAGACCGAGCGCGCCGACCTGCTCGCCTTCGCGCGGGCGCAGGGCATCCCGGACGACGACCCGGTGGCGGCGTTGCACACCCTGCTCGCGTCCGCGGCGTCGCGGCTGCTGCTGACCGCGCCCGCCGACGTGGTCGGCGAGGTGCGGCAGCCCAACCTGCCCGGCACGACGGACGAGTACCCGAACTGGCGGATTCCCTTGCCCGTCACCGTGGAGGAGTTCTTCGCGGACGCACGACTGCGCCACTTCGTGAAGGAATTGCGCGCCGCGCGCCCGTTCACCGGGCGAAGTGCTTGAAGACCGCTAGATTGGGCACACGTCGGAACACGGCTCGCGAACGCAAAGAGGAGAACCTGTGCCGCCCTGGCCCGGATTGCCCTACCCGCTGGGTGCCACCTACGACGGTGTGGGCACCAACTTCGCCGTCTTCTCGGAAGTCGCGGATCACGTCGAGCTGTGCCTGGTCAACGAGGACGGCACCGAGGAGCGGCACCGCCTGACCGAGGTCGACGGTTTCGTCCACCACGGGTACCTGCTCGGCGTCGGCCCCGGCCAGCGCTACGGCTACCGCGTGCACGGCGAGTACGACCCGTCACGCGGCCTGCGCTGCAACCCGAACAAGCTGCTGATCGACCCGTACGCCAAGGCGATCGCCGGACACGTCGACTGGGACGAGGCGCTGTTCGCCTACCCGTTCGGCTCGCCGGACGAGCGCAACGACGCGGACTCCGCGGCGCACGTCCCGCACGCGGTGGTGGTCAACCCGTTCTTCGACTGGGGTGACGACCGGCCGCCGCGCACGCCGTACAACGAGACGGTGATCTACGAGGCGCACGTCCGCGGCCTCACGATGAACCACCCGGAGGTGCCCTCGCGGCTGCGCGGCACCTACGCCGGGCTCGCACACCCCGCGGTGATCGACCACCTCACGAAGCTCGGCGTCACGGCGATCGAACTGATGCCGGTGCACCAGTTCATCACCGACCACGGCCTGGCCGAGAAGGGCCTGCGCAACTACTGGGGCTACAACACGATCGGCTTCTTCGCCCCGCACGAGGGCTACGCGGCGCTGCCCGAGCAGGCCGGCCAGGTGCAGGAGTTCAAGGGCATGGTCAAGGCCCTGCACGAGGCAGGCATCGAGGTCATCCTCGACGTCGTCTACAACCACACCGCCGAGGGCAACCACCTCGGCCCGACGCTGTCCATGCGCGGCATCGACAACCAGGCCTACTACCGGCTGGTCGAGGACGAGCCGCAGTACTACATGGACTACACCGGCACCGGCAACTCGCTCAACGTGCGCAACCCGCACACGCTGCAGCTCATCATGGACTCGCTGCGGTACTGGGTCACCGAGATGCACGTCGACGGGTTCCGCTTCGACCTCGCGGCCACCCTGGCCCGCGAGTTCTACGACGTCGACCGGCTGTCCACGTTCTTCGACCTGGTGCAGCAGGACCCGACGGTGAGCCGGGTCAAGCTGATCGCCGAGCCGTGGGACGTCGGGCCGGGCGGCTACCAGGTCGGCAACTTCCCTCCACTGTGGACGGAGTGGAACGGCCAGTACCGGGACACCGTGCGGGACTTCTGGCGCGGCGAGCCCGCCACGCTCGGCGAGTTCGCCTCCCGGCTCACCGGATCGTCCGACCTGTACCAGGACGACGGCCGCCGCCCGTACGCCTCGATCAACTTCGTCACCGCGCACGACGGCTTCACGTTGCAGGACCTGGTGTCCTACAACAACAAGCACAACGAGGCCAACGGCGAGGACGGCCGGGACGGCGCCGACGACAACCGCTCGTGGAACTGCGGCGTCGAGGGCGAGACCGACGACGAAGAGGTGCTGGCGCTGCGGGCCAAGCAGCGCCGCAACATGCTCGCCACCCTGCTGCTGTCGCAGGGCGTGCCGATGCTGCTGCACGGCGACGAGATGGGCCGCACCCAGCAGGGCAACAACAACGTCTACTGCCAGGACAACGAGATCTCCTGGATGGACTGGTCGCTCGCCAAGGCCAACGCCGACCAGGTCGAGTTCACCGCCGCGCTGACCGCGTTCCGCAAGAAGCACCCGGTGTTCCGGCGCCGCCGCTTCTTCGCCGGGAAGCCGATCGGCAAGGGCGAGGAGCTGCGCGACATCGCCTGGTTCACGCCCTCCGGCGAGGAGATGAAGGAGCAGAACTGGGACGACGGCTTCGGCAAGGCCATCGTCGCGTTCCTCAACGGCGAGGGCATCAACGACCTCGACCCGCGCGGCATGAAGGTCACCGACGACTCGTTCCTGCTGGCGTTCAACGCGCACTACGAGGACATCGAACTGACCCTGCCGAACGCCGACTACGGCGCGGGCTGGGCGGTGGTGGTCGACACCGAGGCCGGGACGGTCGCGGAGGAGCCGGGTGAGCCGGTGGCCGCCGGCGGCACGATGAACCTGCCCGCTCGTTCGCTCGTGGTGCTGCAGCGGGTGGACGCATGAGACCCCCCGCCACCTACCGGGTCCAGCTGCGCCCGGAGTTCACCTTCGCCGACGCCGCCGACCGCATCCCGTACCTGCGCAAGCTCGGCGTCGGCGCGCTGTACGCCTCCCCGGTGCTGGACGCGACGCCGGGGTCCACCCACGGCTACGACGTGGTCGACCCGACGCGGGCGCGGCCGGAGCTGGGCGGCGAGGACGCGCGGCGGGAGCTGGCGAAGCGGCTGCGGGACGCGGGGCTCGGGTTCGTCGTGGACATCGTGCCCAACCACATGGCGGTCGAGGTCGCGAAGGCCAACCCGTGGTGGTGGGACGTGCTGCGGAACGGCCCCGGCTCGGCGCACGCCGACTACTTCGACATCGACTGGCGGCGCGGCAAGGTGCTGCTGCCCGTCCTCGGCGACGACGCCGACGTGGCGGAGCTGCGGGTCGACGGCGACGAACTCGTCTACTACGAGCACCGGTTCCCGATCGCGCCGGGCACCGGCGAGGGCAGCCCGCAGGAGGTGCACGCGCGGCAGCACTACGAGCTGGTGGGCTGGCGGCGGGGCAACGCGGAGCTGAACTACCGCCGCTTCTTCGACATCACCACGCTCGCCGCGGTGCGGGTCGAGCTGCCCGACGTCTTCCACGCCACCCACGGCGAGGTGCTGCGCTGGGTCGCCGAGGGCGACGTCACCGGCCTGCGCGTGGACCACCCGGACGGCCTCGCCGACCCCGGCGGCTACATGCGGATGCTGCGCGCGGGCGCGCCGGAGGCGTGGCTCGTGGTGGAGAAGATCCTGCACCCGGGCGAGGACCTGCCGCAGAGCTGGCCGGTCGACGGCACCACCGGCTATGACGCGCTGCGCGAGATCACCGGGCTGTTCGTCGACCCGGCGGGCGAGGCGCCGCTGACCGAGCTGGCGCGGTCGCTGGGCCAGCCGGTGGACTACCACGAGGTCGAGGACAGGGCCCGGCGGCTGGTGACCGACCGCATCCTGGTGGCCGAGGTGCGCCGGATCGCCGCGCTGGTGCGCGGCGTGGAGCCGGAGGCGGCGCAGGGAGCGGTGGCCGAGACGATGGTCGCGTTCCCGGTGTACCGGTCCTACCTGCCCGAGGGCGAGGCGCACTGGGCGGCCGCGATCGCCGCTGCCCGCGCGGCGCGCCCCGACCTGTCCGAGGCGATCGACGCGCTGGACTTCCAGGTGCGGGAGGACCCGCACGGCGAGCTGGCCACCCGCATCCAGCAGACCTCCGGGATGGTGGTGGCCAAGGGCACCGAGGACACCACCTTCTACCGCTACACGCGCTTCGCCGCGCTCAACGAGGTCGGCGGCTCCCCCAACGACTTCGGCGCCTCCGTGGACGCCTTCCACGCGATGGCCGCCGCCCGCGAGGCAGGCTGGCCCGCGGCGATGACCACCCTGACCACGCACGACACCAAGCGGTCCGAGGACGTGCGGGCGCGGCTGGCGGTGCTGTCGGAGGTGCCCGGCGAGTTCGCCGACGCGGTCCGGCGGTGGACCGGACGGCGCGGTATCGACGAGCCGTCGTTGAACCTGCTGGCCTGGCAGACGCTGGTGGGCGCCTGGCCGATCACGCCGGAGCGGCTGCGGGACTACCTGGACAAGGCGGCCAAGGAGAGCAAGCTCCGCACCACCTGGACCGACCACGACGAGGAGTTCGAGAAAGCGGTCGCGGCGTGGCCGGACGAGGTCCTCGGCGACGCGGACCTGGCGGCCGAGGTCGAGTCGTTCGTGGCGCGGGTGCGTGAACCGGGGTGGTCGAACTCCTTGGCGCAGAAGCTGATCCAGCTCACCGCACCCGGCGTGCCGGACGTCTACCAGGGCACCGAGCTGTGGGACTTCTCGCTGGTCGACCCGGACAACCGGCGGCCGGTCGACTACGCGCTGCGGGCCGCGCTGCTGGAGGAGATCGAGGGCGGGTGGCTGCCGCCGGTCGACTCCTCCGGCGCGGCGAAGCTGCTCGTCGTGCACCGGGCGCTGACCCTGCGCCGGGACTCCCCCGAGCTGTTCACCGGCTACCGCCGCCTGCACGCCGAGGGCCCGGCCGCGGCGCACGTGGTCGCCTTCGAGCGCACCGGGCTGATCACGGTGGCCACCCGGCTGCCCGTCGGGCTGGCCGAGAGCGGCGGCTGGCGCGGCACGGTGCTGCCGCTGCCCGCCGGTGAGTGGACGGACGCGATCACCGGCGCGGCGGTCACCGGCGAGCTGTCGGAAATGCTCGCGCGTTATCCGGTCGCGTTGCTGGTCCGAGGAGAGTCATGACCTTCCGGGTGTGGGCGCCCGCCGTCTCGCGAGTGCGCGTGCGCACCGGCGGCGCCGATCACGAGATGACGGCCGGTGGCGGCGGCTGGTGGTTCTCCGACGTGCCCGCGCCGCCGGGCGCCGACTACGCGTTCGTGCTCGACGACGACGAGAAGGCGCTTCCCGACCCGCGGTCGTCGTGGCAGCCCCAGGGCGTGCACGGGCCGTCGCGGATCTACGACCACTCCGCGTTCGACTGGACCGACGGGTCGTGGACCGGGCGGGCGCTGCCCGGCGGCGTGATCTACGAGCTGCACGTCGGCACGTTCACCCCGGAGGGCACCTTCGACGCGGCGATCGGGCGGCTGGACCACCTCGTCGACCTCGGCGTCACGTTCGTCGAGGTGCTGCCGGTCAACTCGTTCGACGGCACCGACGGCTGGGGCTACGACGGTGTGCTGTGGGGCGCGGCGCACGAGCCCTACGGCGGGCCCGACGGGTTCAAGCGGTTCGTCGACGCCTGCCACGCGCGCGGCCTGGCCGTGGTGCTCGACGTCGTCTACAACCACCTCGGGCCGTCCGGGGCGTACCTGGACCGGTTCGGTCCGTACTTCGCAGGCAGCAACGACTGGGGTCCAGGGCTCAACCTGGACGGCGAGGGCTCCGACGAGGTCCGCAGGTACGTGCTGGACAACGCGCTCGGCTGGCTGCGCGACTTCCACGTCGACGCGTTGCGGCTGGACGCGGTGCACGCGCTGAGCGACCGGCGGGCCACGCACCTGCTGGAGGAGCTGGCGGTGGAGGTGGAGGCGCTGTCGGCGGCGGTGCGGCGGCCGCTGACGCTGATCGCCGAGTCCGACCTCAACGACCCGCGGCTGGTCACCGCGCGCGAGGGCGGCGGGTACGGGCTGCACGCCCAGTGGTGCGACGACCTGCATCACGCGCTGCACGTGACGCTGTCCGGGGAGACCAGCGGGTACTACGCCGACTTCGGCGCGCTCGGGGCACTGGAGAGGACGCTGCGGCAGGCGTTCTTCCACGCCGGCACGTGGTCGTCGTTCCGGGAGCGGACGCACGGGCGGCCGGTCGACACGCGGACGGTGCCCGGGCACCGGTTCCTGATCTACCTGCAGAACCACGACCAGATCGGCAACCGGGCCACCGGCGACCGGTTGTCCGCTTCGGTGCCGCTCGGGCGCCTGGCCTGCGGCGCGGCGATCGTGTTCTGCTCGCCGTACACGCCGATGGTGTTCATGGGCGAGGAGTGGGCAGCGCGCACGCCGTGGCAGTTCTTCGCGTCGTTCCCGGACCCGGAGCTGGCCGAGGCCGTCCGGACGGGCCGCCGCCGCGAGTTCGCCCGCCACGGCTGGGGCGAGGCCGAGGTGCCGGACCCGATGGACCCGGCGACGGTGGAGCGCTCGCGGCTGGACTGGTCCGAGCCGGGCAAGGAGGGGCACCGCGAGGTGCTCGACCTGTACCGGTCGCTGATCGCGTTGCGCCGGTCCCGGCCGGAGCTGGCGGACCCCTGGCTGGACCGGTTCGAGGTCCGCGCGGACGGCCCGCTGCTGACCGTCGACCGCGGCGCCCTGCGGCTGGTGTGCAACTTCGGCCCCGAGGCCGCCGACCTGGGCGAACCGGCGAGCCAGGTGCTGCTCTCGTGGGGCGACGCCACGGCCACCCACCTGCCCCCGGACACGTTCGTCCTGATCGACACGCTCGGCTGATCACGCCAGGTCACCGACCGCCCGCGGGCTTGCCCGACCGCCACCGCCCGGCGGTGACCAAACCCGCACCACCCCGCGCGGTCAGCCCACCGCCCTGCCATCCATCCCGCCGAAGGGGCTGCAGGCCTGGGCGAACGCGCCGACCCGCCACACCCCGTCATCACCCACCCGGCCGCCCCACCTACCGACCACCATCCGCCCGCGCCGACCTGGGCGAACCCGCCGACCCGCCACACCCGGTCACCACCCACCCGGCCGCCCCCACATACCGACCACCATCCGCCCGCGCCGACCTGGGCGAACGCGCCCACCCGCCACGCCCGGTCACCACCCACCCGGCCGCCCCCACGTACCGACCACCCATCCGCCTCGCACAGAAGGCACCGACGTGCGCTGACAAACCCACACCCGCCGCACCCCACCTGATCAGCACTCTGCGGCGGTGACCAAACCCTCACCACCCCCGCGACCAGCCCCACCTACCCGCCACCCATCCCCCCGCGCAGAAGCCACCGACCTGCGCGAACAACCCCTCGTCCCCTCGCCGCGGCCACCCGCCGTCACCACCGGCTCCCGCACCCCCACCTGATCAACACCGTTCGGCGGTGACGAAACTGTCGGGGGGTGCTGGGAGAATCGGGCCATGGCCATCCGACCTGCCACCGACAACCTCGTCCTCGCCGGGCGCCCCTTCCCCCTGGGCGCGCACCCGGAGGGCGGGGGCGTCCGGTTCGCCGTCACCTCGACCGTCGCCGACGCCGTCGAGGTGTGCCTGATCAGCGAGGACGGCTCCGAACGCCGGGTCGAGCTCACCGAACGCACCTTCGGCGTGTGGCACGGCCTGGTGCCCGGCGTGACGTCGGGCCAGAAGTACGGCTACCGCGTGCACGGCCCGTACGACCCGTCGCGCGGCCTGCGCTGCAACCCGGACAAGATCCTCGTCGACCCGTACGCCACCCGCATCACCGGCGCCCTCACCGACCTGACCGCCGCGCTCGGCCACGCGGGCGACCCGATGCACCACCGGCGCTCCAAGGTCGACTCGCTGGGCAGCGTGCCGCTGTCGGTGGTCACCTCGCACGGCGGCCCGGACACGGGCGTGAAGCCCGAGGTGCCGTTCGAGGAGTCGGTCATCTACGAGATGCACGTGAAGGGCTTCACGCAGCGCAACCCGGAGATCCCGGCGAACCTGCGCGGCACCTACCTGGGCCTGGCGCACCCGGCGGCGATCGAGCACCTGGTGCGGCTCGGGGTGACCGCGGTGGAGCTGCTGCCGGTGCACTGGTTCACCGAGGAGCCCTACCTGGTGCGCACCGGGCGGAAGAACTACTGGGGGTACTCGCCGCTGGGGTACTTCGCGCCGCACGCCGGGTACGCGAGCGAGCCGGGGCGCGAGGTCGCCGAGTTCCGCACCATGGTCGCCGCCCTGCACGCGGCCAACATCGAGGTCATCCTCGACGTGGTCTTCAACCACACCTGCGAGGGCGGCCTGGACGGGCCCACCCTGTCCTTCCGCGGCCTGGACGCCCCGGCCTACTACCTGCACGCCGGCCGCGGCAACGTCATCGACCTGACCGGCTGCGGCAACACGCTGGAGCCGCGTTCGCCGACGGTGATCCGGCTGGTCACCGACTCGCTGCGGTACTGGGCGACCGAGATGGGTGTCGACGGGTTCCGGTTCGACCTGGCCAGCACGCTCGGGCGGCCCGGCGGCGGCGCGTTCGACCGCGACTCGGCGCTGCTGACCGCGATCACCACCGACCCGGTGCTGTCCCGGTGCAAGCTGATCGCCGAGCCGTGGGACGTGACCGGCCACGGCTACCGCGTCGGCGACTTCGGGGCGCAGTGGGCGGAGTGGAACGGCCGCTACCGGGACACGGTGCGCGACTTCTGGCGCGGCGCGGTGGGCGTGGACGACCTGGCGTTCCGGCTGTCCGGGTCGTCGGACCTGTACGACCACAACCTGCGCCGCCCGTGGCAGTCGGTCAACTTCATCACCGCTCACGACGGCTTCACGCTGCGGGACCTGGTGTCCTACAACGAAAAGCACAACGAGGCCAACGGCGAGGACAACCGCGACGGGACGAACGACAACCGCTCGTGGAACCACGGCGCCGAGGGCGAGACCGACGATCCGGAGATCCGGCAGCTGCGGGCCAGGCAGGCGCGCAACCTGCTCGCGACGCTGCTGTTGTCGACGGGCACCCCGATGCTCGTCGCGGGTGACGAGCTGTGGCGCACCCAGGGTGGCAACAACAACGCGTACTGCCTGGACGACGAGACGTCGTGGCTGGACTGGTCCGGCGACCCGGACGCGACCGCGATGCTGGCCTTCACGCGACGGCTGGTGCACCTGCGGGCCGCGAGTCCCGCCCTGAGGCAGCCCGAGTTCTTCGAAGGCCGCACGACGCCCACCGGGCGGCCCGACCTGATCTGGTTCCGCCCCGACGGCGAGGAGATGACGGAGGAGGACTGGTTCGACGGCGGCCGCCGCACGCTGATGATGTGGATCGACGGGTCGAACAGCCAGTCCCGCACCCGTGAGGGCGAACTGATCGCCGACCACTCGTGGCTGCTGATCCTCCACTCCGGCGACGAGCCCGTGAAGGTCACCCTGCCCGGCCCGGAGTTCGGCGCGACCCTGAAGCCGACCCTGGACACCACGACACCGGACGGCAGCCCAGCCACCCCGGGTGCCCTCACGCCCGGCAGCAGGCTGACCCTGCCCGCGAGGGCGCTGCTGCTGCTCCGCGCCCCCCGCGACATCACGCCGAGGTAGACCGGCCGAGCGCTGTCACAGAGGTGGAGCACCGTGCGGCAGGAGCACGCCGCGCGGCGACACGTGTGGCGGCAGGTGGCACCGCGAACGCCAGCGCCGCGCTCCCCTCTTGCGGGCGCGGCGCCACAGGCGGTGCAGGCGGGGCGAGCACCATCCGCCCACGCCGGAGCGTGACCACCCCGGCAACCACCGCCCGATCCTCCTCCCCCACCAACCAGCACCACCCGCACCTCTCCACGACCACCGGAACAGACCAGCGCCCCCAGGGTTACCGGCGGGTACGACGGGGCACCCCGATCCCAGGCGTGGCAAGCCCTTCCGAGCTGACGCCCGTTGGTGTTACCCGACTTGCCTGAACGCCGTTGAGGGGTCGAAAGTGCGCGTGGAAGGCGCCGAAGCGAACCACGCCGTGACGCGTGGGTTACCAGTCGATGACCACACTGGACACACGTGGCCCGCCGACGGAGAGTGACACTCGAGGCGGTAGTTTGCGCACGTTCGCAGCTGGGTACCTCCTTCCGAAGACCTGTACGTCCCCACCGGGCCGTCGGGTGGGGCTGCATATTCGACAACAACGGTGAGAGGGGCGCTGCCGATGACCGGCCGGCTCGGCATCGACGACGTGACCCCAGCGGTCAGCTGTGGCCACTACCCGGCGAAAGCGGTGGTGGGGGAACACGTTCCGATCTCGGCGACGGTCTGGCGGGAGGGTCACGACGCGGTCGCCGCCACGGTGTCCTGGCGCGGCCCGCACGACCGGATCTCCCGCCGCACCCGGATGACCGAGCAGGGCACTGGTCTGGACCGCTTCGGCGCGGTCATCGTCCCGGACGCCGAGGGCCTGTGGACCTTCCGCGTCGACGCGTGGAGCGACCCCTGGTCGACCTGGAAGCACGCCGTCAAGGTCAAGGTGGCCGCCGGGCAGGACGCCACCGAGCTGGCCAACGACCTGGAGACCGGCGCCCGCCTGCTGGACCGCGTCTCGCGCCGCCCGGACCGCCGCCGCGAGCGCGCCCTGCTCACCAGCGCCGCGCACGCCCTGCGCGACACCGACCGCTACCTCGCCGAGCGCGTCGGCCCCGCGCTGTCGGTCGACGTGGACCGGATCATGCACGAGTACCCGGTGCGCGAGCTGGTCACCAAGGGCAAGCCGATGCGCATCTGGGTTGACCGGGAACGCGCCGCGTTCGGGTCCTGGTACGAGTTCTTCCCCCGCTCCACCGGCGGCTGGGACGAGCAAGGCCGTCCCGTGCACGGCACCTTCCAGACCGCGGCCAAGGCCCTGGACCGCATCGCGCGCATGGGTTTCGACGTCGTCTACCTGCCGCCGATCCACCCCATCGGCCGCGTGAACCGCAAGGGGCGCAACAACACCCTCACCCCGGACGAGACCGACGTCGGCTCGCCGTGGGCCATCGGATCCGACGAGGGCGGCCACGACGCGGTCCACCCGCAGCTGGGCACCATCGACGACTTCGACGACTTCGTCGCCCGCGCCACCGAGCTGGGCCTGGAGGTCGCCCTCGACCTGGCGCTGCAGGCCGCCCCGGACCACCCGTGGGTGCTGAAGAACCCGGAGTTCTTCACCACGCGCCCGGACGGCAGCATCGCCTACGCCGAGAACCCGCCGAAGAAGTACCAGGACATCTACCCGATCAACTTCGACAACGACCCCGAGGGCATCTACGCCGAGGTGCTGCGTGTGGTGCTGCACTGGGTTTCGCACGGGGTCCGCATCTTCCGGGTCGACAACCCGCACACCAAGCCGCCGGACTTCTGGGCCTGGCTGATCAAGACCGTGAAGGACGCGCACCCGGACGTGCTGTTCCTGTCCGAGGCCTTCACCCGCCCGGCCCGCCTGTGGGGCCTGGCCAAGCTCGGCTTCACCCAGTCCTACACCTACTTCACCTGGCGCACGACGAAGGAGGAGCTGACCGAGTTCGGCGTCGACCTGGTCGAGCACTGGGACGTCGGCAGGCCGAACCTGTTCGTCAACACGCCGGACATCCTGCACGAGTCGCTGCAGAAGGGCGGCCCGGCCATGTTCGCGCTGCGCGCCGCGCTCGCCGCGACCCTGTCGCCGACCTGGGGCGTCTACTCCGGTTACGAGCTGTACGAGCACGAGCCGGTGCGCGAGGGCAGCGAGGAGTACCTCAACTCGGAGAAGTACGAGCTGCGCCCGCGCGACTTCGACCAGGCGCTGGCGGAGGGCCGCTCGCTGGAGCCGTGGCTGACGAAGCTCAACTCGGTGCGCCGCGCCCACCCCGCGCTGCAGCAGATGCGCACGCTGCGGTTCCACCACGTGGACAACCCGGCGCTGCTGGCGTATTCCAAGCAGGATCCGGCGACGGGCGACACCGTCGTCGTGGTGGTGACCCTGGATCCGCACCAGGCCCAGGAGGGGACCCTCTGGCTCGACCTGGCCGCGCTCGGTTTCGACTGGCACGAGCGGCTGATCGCGCACGACGAGGTCACCGGCGAGACCTGGGACTGGGGCCAGGCGAACTACGTGCGGCTCGAACCCTGGCGTTCGGTCGCGCACGTCGTCGGCGTCCAGCGGCGCCTGGCCGGCCGCGACTGATCCGGCCCCGACACAACACGGTTTTTCCACGGAGAACCCCGCGCACCGACCGGCGCCGGGGTAGTCGAACGCACCCGGATGAGGTGGGGAGAGGTGGAGTTCATGGACGAAGACGCCCGGCCCGACGCGGCGCTCGGTCTGGAGGGCATCCCGCACACCGGTGAGGCGATGACCCCCGACGGGATGCTCGTCGAGCCGCAGGCCGACGACTTCAAGCACGCGAAACAGGCCCCGGACAACCCGCACTGGTACAAGAGCGCTGTCTTCTACGAGGTGCTGGTGCGCGCGTTCGCCGACTCCAACGGCGACGGCACCGGCGACCTGCGCGGCCTGGCCGGCCGTCTCGACTACCTGGAGTGGCTCGGCGTCGACTGCCTCTGGCTGCCGCCCTTCTACGCCTCGCCACTGCGCGACGGCGGGTACGACATCAGCGACTTCCGCGCGGTGCTGCCGGAGTTCGGCACGGTCGAGGACTTCGTCTACCTCCTCGACGAGGCCCACCGGCGCGGCATCCGCGTGATCACCGACCTCGTCCTCAACCACACCTCGGACGTGCACCCGTGGTTCCAGCAGTCGCGGTCCGACCCCGACGGGCCCTACGGCGACTACTACGTCTGGAGCGACGACGACTCGCGCTACGCCGACGCGCGCATCATCTTCGTGGACACCGAAACGTCGAACTGGACCTACGACCCGGTGCGCGGCCAGTTCTACTGGCACCGCTTCTTCTCCCACCAGCCCGACCTCAACTACGAGAACCCGGACGTGCAGGAGGCCATGCTCGACGTCCTGCGGTTCTGGCTGGACCTGGGCATCGACGGCTTCCGTCTGGACGCGGTTCCCTACCTGTTCGAACAGGAGGGCACCAACTGCGAGAACCTGCCGCGCACGCACGAGTTCCTCAAGCGCTGCCGCAAGGTCGTCGACGACGAGTACCCGGGCCGGGTCCTGCTGGCCGAGGCCAACCAGTGGCCCTCGGACGTGGTCGAGTACTTCGGCGACCCGGCCACCGGCGGCGACGAGTGCCACATGGCGTTCCACTTCCCGTTGATGCCGCGCATCTTCATGGCCGTGCGCCGGGAGTCCCGCTTCCCGATCTCGGAGATCCTGGCCCAGACGCCGAAGATCCCGGACGGCGCGCAGTGGGGCATCTTCCTGCGCAACCACGACGAGCTGACGCTGGAGATGGTCAGCGACGAAGAGCGCGACTACATGTACGCGGAGTACGCCAAGGACCCGCGGATGAAGGCGAACATCGGCATCCGCCGCCGTCTGGCGCCGCTGCTGGAGAACGACCGCAACCAGCTCGAGTTGTTCACGGCTTTGCTGCTTTCGCTGCCCGGGTCACCCGTTCTGTACTACGGTGACGAGATCGGAATGGGCGACAACATCTGGCTGGGTGACCGCGACGCGGTGCGCACACCCATGCAGTGGACGCCCGATCGCAACGCCGGTTTCTCGGGTTGCGACCCGGGCCGGATCTACCTGCCGGTCATCATGGACCCGGTCTACGGGTACCAGGCGATCAACGTCGAGGCCCAGCGGGACAGCGCGTCGTCGCTGCTCAACTGGACGCGGCGGATGATCGAGGTCCGCAAGCAGCACCACGCGTTCGCCGAAGGCGACTTCGTCGAGCTCGGCGGGTCCAACCCGAGCGTGCTGGCCTACAAGCGGACCTGGATCCGGCCGGACGGGCGGCTCGACATCGTCCTGTGTGTGAACAATCTGTCGCGATTCCCGCAACCGGTCGAGCTGGACCTGTCGGAGCATCACGGTTACACGCCCCTGGAGCTCACCGGCGGTGTTCAGTTCCCCGACATCGGGGAACTGCCTTATCTGCTGACGTTGCCGGGGCACGGCTTCTACTGGTTCCAGCTGCTGGACGCGGACGCGAAGGCGAGGCGAGGTGAGTGACTTGACCGATCCCCGTGAGCTGGTCGGCGCGCTGGTGACCGAACTGCCGGAGTGGCTGCCCACGCAGCGGTGGTTCGCCGGGAAGGACCGCCCGATCACCGCGGTGCGCCCGCTGAGCACGACGGTCCTGATGCCGGGCGACCCGCTCCTGCTCCACCTCGTCGTCGAGGTGGCGCAGGACGACCGGCGCGAGCCGTACCAGCTCCTCATCGGGAGCCAGGCCCACCTGCCGGAGTACCTCGGGTCGAGCTGGATCGGCACCGAGAAGGGCCTGCCCTGCTACGAGGCCACCGGCGACGCCGACCTGACGAGCAAGCTGCTCGACCTGATCGCCGGGGACGCGCGGATCGGCTCGCTGCGGTTCGAGCGCGAACCGGGCACCGAGCTGCGGAGCGGGTTGCGGGCCCGGCCGGTGGGCGCGGAGCAGAGCAACACCTCGCTCGTGTTCGGTCACCACTACATCCTCAAGCTGTTCCGCAAGCTCACCCCGGGCGAGAACCCGGACCTGCGCCTGCACCGGGCGCTGCACGACGTGGGCAGCAAGCACATCGCCGACCTGCTCGGCTCGATCACCGGCGAACTCGACGGGGAGCCGGTCACGATCGGGATGCTGCAGAAGTTCGTGTCCGACGCGGTGGACGGCTGGGCCATGGCCACCACCAGCGTCCGCGACCTCATGGCCGATCCCGAGCTGCCCCCCGACGAGGTGGGCGGCGATTTCGCCGGGGAGGCGCAGCGGCTCGGCCAGGCTGTCGCCTCCGTGCACAGCGACCTGCGGCGGGCCCTCGGCGACGAGATCGCCGACGAGGGCGAGTTCGACCGCACGGTCAAGGCGATGCGGGATCGACTGGACACCGTCAGCCGCGCGGTGCCGCAACTGGCCGAGCACGCCCCGGCGCTGCGCGCCGCCTTCGAGAAGCTGCGGGAGGCGCGCGGACCGGTGTCCATGCAGTACATCCACGGTGACCTGCACCTGGGACAGGTGCTGCGCTGCGTCACCGGGTGGCTGCTGATCGACTTCGAGGGCGAGCCGGCCGCGCCGGCGGCCGAACGGGTGGCGCTGCGCTCGCCGCTGCGGGACGTCGCCGGGATGCTGCGCTCGTTCGACTACGCAGCGCACCAGATGCTGATCGGCCACGACGAGGACGATCCGCGGCTCACCGAGCGGGCGCTGGAGTGGGCGCGGCGCAACCGGTCGGCCTTCTGCGACGGCTACGCCAAGGCGGCGCCGGAGACGGTGGGCGACCCGCGGGCGCACGGCGACCTGCTGCGCGCGTTCGAGCTCGACAAGGCCGTCTACGAGGTGGCCTACGAACACGCCAACCGGCCGGAATGGCTGACCGTGCCGTTGGCATCCATCGCACGGATCACCGCAGGAGGCGAACAACCGTGAACGCGGTCCCAGCCGAACTGCCCGAGGCGGCCCCGCCGCCCGGCGACATCGACCGGCTGCTGGCCGGCTCGCACCACGACCCGCACTCGGTCCTCGGTGTGCACACCGTGGGCGACGCGGTGGTGGTGCGGGCGCTGCGGCCGGGTGCGCGCCGGGTGAGCGTGGTCGCCGCCGACCACAAGTTCGACCTGGAACGGGTCGTGGACGGCCTGTTCGCCGGAACGGTGCCCGAGCACCCCGGCGACTACCGGCTGGAGGTCGACTACGACGGGCAGGTGTGCACGCTCGACGACCCGTACCGGTGGCTGCCCACGGTGGGCGAGCTGGACCAGCACCTGATCGGCGAGGGCAGGCACGAGCGGCTGTGGGACGTGCTGGGCGCGCACCCCCGGTCCTACGAGACGCCGAGCGGGGTCGTCACCGGCACGTCGTTCGCGGTGTGGGCGCCGACCGCGCGGGGGGTGCGGGTGATCGGCGACTTCAACGGGTGGGACGGCCGGTCGCACCCGATGCGCTCGCTCGGCTCGTCCGGGGTGTGGGAGGTGTTCATCCCGGGCGTGGAGATCGGCACGCACTACAAGTTCCGCGTCCTCGGCGCCGACGGGCAGTGGCACGAGAAGGCCGACCCGATGGCATTCGCGACGGAGAAACCGCCCGCGACCGCGTCGGTGGTCACCGCGTCGGCCTACGAGTGGTCCGACGAGGAGTGGCTGGCCAAGCGCAACGCCACCAACTGGGCGAACGCGCCGATGAGCGTCTACGAGGTGCACCTCGGTTCGTGGCGGCCCGGGCTGGGCTACCGCGAGCTGGCCGAGGAACTGGCCGACTACGTGCGGGACATGGGTTTCACGCACGTCGAGCTGCTGCCGATCGCCGAGCACCCGTTCGGCGGGTCGTGGGGCTACCAGGTCACCTCCTACTACGCGCCGACCGCGCGGTTCGGCCACCCGGACGACTTCCGGTACTTCGTGGACCGGCTGCACCAGCGCGGCATCGGCGTGATCGTGGACTGGGTGCCCGCCCACTTCCCCAAGGACAACTGGGCGCTGGCGCGCTTCGACGGCACCCCGCTGTACGAGCACGCCGACCCGCGCCGCGGCGAGCAGCTGGACTGGGGCACGTACGTGTTCGACTTCGGCCGCAACGAGGTGCGCAACTTCCTGGTCGCGAACGCGCTGTTCTGGCTGGAGGAGTACCACCTGGACGGTCTGCGCGTGGACGCGGTGGCCTCGATGCTGTACCTAGACTACTCGCGGCCGGAGGGCCAGTGGGTGCCCAACCAGTACGGCGGCCGGGAGAACCTGGACGCGGTGCGGTTCCTGCAGGAGCTGAACGCGACCGTCTACAAGCGACACCCGGGCGCGGTGATGATCGCCGAGGAGTCGACGGCGTGGCCGGGCGTGACGCGGCCGACGCACCTGGGCGGCCTCGGGTTCGGGTTCAAGTGGAACATGGGCTGGATGCACGACACGCTGCACTACCTGGCGCACGATCCGGTGCACCGGTCCTACCACCACAACGAGATGACGTTCTCGCTGGTGTACGCGTGGAGCGAGAACTTCGTGCTGCCGCTGTCGCACGACGAGGTCGTGCACGGCAAGGGCTCGCTGTGGGGCCGCATGCCCGGCGACGACTGGAACAAGGCCGCCGGCGTGCGGTCGCTGCTGGCGTTCATGTGGGCGCACCCCGGCAAGCAGCTGCTGTTCATGGGCGGCGAGTTCGGCCAGGAGCAGGAGTGGTCGGAGGAGCGGTCGCTGGACTGGCACCTGCTGGAACAGCCGCTGCACGGCGGGATCCAGAAGCTGATGCGGGACCTGAACGCCGCGTACACGTCGTCGCCGGCGTTGTTCAGCGCGGACACCACGCCGGAGGGCTTCGCCTGGATCGACGCGAACGACTCGGGCGGCAACGTGCTGAGCTTCCTGCGCATCGGCGAGGACGGCTCGCGGCTGGCGTGCGTGGCGAACTTCGCCGGGATGCCGCACCACGACTACCGGGTCGGGTTGCCCGCCGCGGGCCGGTGGCGCGAGGTCGTGAACACCGACGCCGAGATCTACGGCGGCTCCGGGGTGGGCAACTACGGCGCGGTCGAGGCCGAGCTGGAGCCGTGGCACGGACAGCCGGCGTCGGCGGTGCTGCAGCTGCCGCCGTCCGGGGTGCTCTGGCTCGCGCCGGAGGAGTGATCGTCGCCACCAGCACTAATGGCACGGGGTGCCACTCCTGCGGGAGTGGCACCCCGTGCCGTTTCAGTCGGCGGAGCGCAGCGCCTGGCTGATCTGCCGGACCACTTCGGACAGCGGGGCGGAGGTCTTGAGCACGGCGACCACCGACTCGTCGTCGCGGTCCGCGCGCGGGGCCGCGGTGTCCGCGAAGGCGTCGATCACCAGCGCGAACGCCTCCTTCGCGTGCGCGTGGGCGTCCTCGGCGCCGCCGCTGCGCAGCCACCGGCGCAGGACGTGGTTGTGGGCCGCCGCGACCGCCGCCGCGGCGACCGAGCCGCGCAGGTCCCACAGCGGGTCGCCGGCCGACTGGAACCGCGCGCGCAGGAAGGTCGCGAGCACGCGCTGGTAGCGGTCGACGCTCGCGACCTCCTTGTCCCGCAACGAAGGCACGGTGCGGGTGAGGGCGAAGCGCTTGACCGAGACGTCCGGGTCGGCGAGGTAGGAGTCGAGCACCAGCCCGACCCCGGCGCACGCCACTTCGAGGGGGTTCTGCCGCTCGTCCGCGGTGGCGAAGAGCTGCTCGATGCGCCCGAGGACCTCCTCGTGGTTCGGGAAGATCGCGTCCTCCTTCGACCGGAAGTACCGGAAGAAGGTGCGACGGCCGACACCGGCGGCCGAGGCGATCTCGTCGACCGTGGTGGCGTCGTACCCCTGCTCGGAGAACTTCTCGATCGCCGCCACGGTGAGGGCGTGCCGCAGCCGCCTGCGCCCCGCGGTGGTCCTGCCCACCCGCGGTCGCGGCGCGGACCGGGACTCGTCGGACATGAGGACGAAACTAACAGGCCGGTCTTGCTAAGGGCACGCAGTGCCATTAGCATCACAGTCATCCACCGCCGACTCGGGCACTGCCGCTCTGGTGCCCCGCCTCACCGGGAAGGGGGCTCGTCATGAGCGTCGATCACGATCTGGGCACCAAGCGTCCGGCCAGCACGCCCGTGGACTACCGCCGCACGTTCGGCTGGCCGGTCCACTGGCAGAACGGCACCCTCAACTTCGTGATCGGGGCGGGCATCGGCGCGGTCGCCGTGCCGCGGGCCCGGGCCGAGCAGGTGCTGGAGAACCTGGCGCGCCAGGGCTGCCGCGGGCCCGCGCTGAGCGTGCCCACCAAGCACGGTTCGGTGGTCATCTTCCTGGTCGAGGCCGACATCCTGGGCAGCGACGCCGAGTTCCTCCCCCGCGACGTGCGGGTGCTGACGGCGGGCACCTCCATCCCGATGCCGGGCACCCACGGCCCCGCCGACCTCGCGCGGTGGATCGTGCCGCCGGACCCGCAGCAGCGCTGGCTGCCGAGCCTGACGGCGGTGCTGGCGGCGATCCGCTCGGCGGGCCGCTACCGCTGAGGCGAGTAGGCGCTTTCCGGCCGCGGCAGGCTGTTCCCCATCACTGATGGCATGCGCGCTTCCCCGGCGCGGAAACAGCGCCGCCACCCGGGGGCGGCGCTGGCCGCCCCGCTCGGCGGGCCGCTACCGCTGACGCCCGTAGGCACTTTCCGGCCGCGGCGGGCTGCTCCCAATCGCCGAGGCATGCGCGCTTCCCGGCGCGGAAACAGCGCCGCCACCCGGGGGCGGCGCTGGCCGCCCCGCTCGGCGGGCCGCTACCGCTGACGCCCGTAGGCACTTTCCGGCCGCGGCGGGCTGTTCCTATCGCTTGGGCACGAGCGCTTCCCCGGCGCGGAGACAGCGCCACCGCGCGGCGCTGTCTCCGGACCCGCTCCGTGGGCCGCTACCGCTGACGCGCCTAGGGCGTGTCTGACAAAGATCGCGGTTGGTGGCTGGGATGCTGCTGGTTGTGTCGCGGTTTGAGTTGCTCTCGGATGAGCAGTGGGCGTTGATCGAGGACTTGTTGCCGGCGCGGAC